>JASJPG010000028.1:0-32264 GCA_031426815.1 Hydrogenophilaceae bacterium | reverse complement strand
CCGGATTGGCCAGGATGGCGTGGTATTCGGGATGGCGGGCGATGTGCTCCAGCGCGATTTTTTCCAGGTCGCTGAGCGGCTGTTTGGCGTTGAATTTCTGCCATGCGCCGAAGAAGAAATCGCGGACCTGATCGCGGGTGGGATTGAACATGGCGGCTTGTTCGCCTTTACGCGTCGTAGCCGAGCGCCAGCACGGTGCTGTATTGCAGCAGCCGGTTGGCGCCATCGAAATGGGCGATTTCGCCGTTGCCGTAGAAGCCGATGAACGGCAGGCCGGGAAAGCGTTCGGCGAGGAGTTTCTGGTCGCGGTCTTCGCCGCCGTAGAACATCGGTCCGCGCCCCATGCATGGGAACATCAGGCCGAAGCGCGGCGCGGCGGGCGTATCCGCGCACAGCCGCGTCAGCATGGCGGCCATGTCGTCGGCCGCCGCTTTCGGTTTGCGCAGCGCCCAGAACATGTCCATACCGGCTTCGAGTTGGCCGGCGATGGTGACCGATTGATCGTCGCGGTTCACCGCGACCACCGGCAGCAAATGGTAGCGGCCTTCGGCCAGCGCGTTTTCCGGCTCGCCGTAGGGAATGCCGGCCATCAGCAGGTGCGTCGGGATGCGCTCCGGCGCCCGCACGCTCATCGGCAGTTCGCGCGCCAGGCTGGTCAGCGCCGGGATGCCGCCGAGGGTCTGCACGTCGTGGCCGGACACCCGGTTCACTGGCGCGGGCTGGGACAGGGGATGCACGCCCTGGGTAAAGTCGATCCGCAGTTTGGCGCCGTGCAGGCTCAACTCGCTGCGGCCATTGGCCTGGATGCGTCCGTTTTGCCAGACCGAGAATGGCCCCTGTCCGGTGGCGTCGCCGGAAACGCCGCCGTAACGCGGCGCGCCGGCTTGCAGCCAGCCCAGGTCGAGCGCATTCGGCGCACAGTAGGTCAGCACCTGCGCGCTGGCGGCGTGCGCTGTCTGCAGGCTGGCGTTGCCGCCGAGCACCAGGGCGGCAGCGGAGGGCGCGTCCAGCACCCAGTCCGCTTCGGTGAACACGCCGGCGGCGGTGCAACCGACCACCTGGGTGCACTGCGCGGCTCGCGCGGCGGCGGCGATGGCGGGCTGCGGGTCGCGCGCGTAGTCGCTGCTCAGATACAGCACCACGCTGTGCGCGATTTCGATCCCGGCCGCAGCCATTGCCATGCGCACGGCTTCTGCCACCAGGGCGGGGTTTACCTGGCGGTCTTGCGCCAGGCCGGTGGCGACTTTCACGCCGTTTTCTCCTTGAAATCGCACAGGTCGCGGATCGTGCAGATGCCGCATTCCGGCTTGCGCGCCTTGCAGACGTAGCGGCCATGCAGGATCAGCCAGTGATGTGCGTCGAGTTTGTATTCGGCCGGCACGTTGCGCAGCAGCTTCGATTCGACTTCCAGCACGGTTTTGCCCGGCGCCAGGCCGGTGCGGTTGGCGACGCGGAAGATGTGCGTATCGACGGCGATGGTCGCTTCGCCGAAGGCGGTGTTGAGCACGACGTTGGCGGTTTTGCGGCCGACGCCGGGCAGGGCTTCGAGCGCTTCGCGGCTGCGCGGCACTTCGCCGGCATGCTTGTCGAGCAGGATCTGGCAGGTGGCGAGCAGGTTCTTCGCCTTGGTCGGGAACAGGCCGATGCTGCGGATATGCGCCTTGAGGCCGTCCTCGCCGAGCGAGAGGAGTTGTTCCGGCGTGTTGGCGAGCGGGAACAGCGTCGCGGTGGCCAGGTTGACGCTCTTGTCGGTGGCTTGCGCGGACAACATCACGGCGACCAGCAACTCGAACGGTGAGTGGTGGACCAGTTCAGTCGTGGGGTGCGGATTGGCGGCCTTGAGGCGTTCGAAGAGTTCGCGGCGGCGGGCGGCATTCATGGCGGCATGATAAAAGAATAGGGGCGCCAAGCGCCCCTTGCATGAGAGTGAAAAACTCAGTCCTGGCGACGTTTCGCGGCGAAACCGACCAGGCCCAGACCGGCCAGCAGCATGGCCCAGGTTGCGGGCTCGGGTACGCTAGCAACTTGCCAGCCGACTGCGCTGAGTCCTTGCCAATCCAGGTCGCTGAAGCTCTTGCGCGTGTTGCTCGGCAAGCTGGGGTCCATGGCTGCTTCGAAGCTGCCGGCCCCGTTGATCGTGCTGCTGGTGCCCTCTGCCCAGTGCGACTTGTCATGCGTCGCCAGGACGTGGCCAAGCAAGCTGCACGGACCGGTGGAGCAAATGCCGCTGATATGGTCGTTCCAGGAATCGGCCGTGCCGAATCCAAGCACATGGCTGATTTCATGCAGCGCGACCGAGTAGAAATCGTAGCCGGAGATATCGTTGGAGGTCGCCAGCGTGCTATCGAAATACCAGTTGGCGAAGCTGCTATTGAAAGAAATCATTCCGCCCCACGGCGCGGAATCGGTCGCTGTTGCCGAGGTCGTGCCGGTTTGGCCGCGCGCCAGGCTGTTCAGAAACGACTGCGTGCCGGATGCGCTGAAGCCGCCAGGGCCGCCTTCGCCTAAGGTACTGCCACCCAGACTATCGCCACCGACATAGATCCGGATTTCATTGAGAGCGATATCGGCAGCGGAAATCGTCGCGTTATTGCCGGTCGACGGGTTGAAGATGCTCAGAGAGAAGTTGTTGCTGCCGTTGGACTCAATGGCGGTCAACGTGTCCGTGATGCGGCTTTCGAAGACATTCGCGGCCGAGTTCAGCAGATTCTTGCGGAGCGAATCACTGAAAAACCCGCCGCTGTCATAGCTGTAATCGAACACGATGTCGATATTGGCATTTGCCGGGGCGGAAGCGGCTGCCAGCAAACACGCCAGTGGAAGGACATTCGATGCGCGCATGATTATTCCGTATGGATTAGAACCACACGTAGAAAAGCAATTTCCATACCTGCGGCTAGATGACTGATGTTAAAGGGATAAAGATCCCTTATTGAAAAGCGTGTAATAAATCTCGACAAATAAGGCGATCTACGCATCGACCTTGCGCATTTCAAGGCGATTGCGCAGAGCGATCAGCAGGCCCAGGCCGATGAACGCGCCGGGCGGCAATACGGCGAGCAGGAAGCCGTGGTAATCGTGCGCCAGCGGGATGACCCAATCCTTGGCGATGGGGCCGAGTGCCAAGTCGATGCCGGAAAACAGTGTGCCCTTGCCGATGGCTTCACGCAGGCCGCCCAGGACGACAAGAACCGCGGTGAGTCCGAGGCCCATCATCGTGGCATCGAGCACGGAATGGGTGGTCGAACGTTTCGACGCAAATGCCTCGACCCGCGCCAGCACGATGCAGTTGGTGGTGATCAGGGGAAGGAAGACGCCCAGTACGATGTACAAAGCCGGCACCCAGGCGTGCATGGCCAGTTCGACGATGGTGACCAGGGCGGCGATGATCAGCACGAAGGCGGGAATGCGGATTTCATGCGGGATGAAGTTGCGCACCAGCGCCACCGAACCGCTCGCGATGGCCATGACCAGGGTGGTGGCCAGGCCGAGCGAGAGCGCGTTCACCACGTTGTTGCTGATCGCCAGCAAGGGACACAGGCCGAGTATCTGGACGATGCCCGGATTCTGGCTCCACAGGCCTTTGACGATGATGTCGCGCGTTTCCTGAGACAGCAGGCCCGCGCGCGGCTCGGGTGTTAGTACGATGTCAGGGCTGGTCATGGCGCTGTTCCTTGGCTGACGCAAGCAATTCCGCTTTGTGTGATTCGAAGTAATGCAAGGCTCGGTTGACAGCCTTGATCACGGCGCGCGGCGTGATGGTGGCGCCCGCCAGATAGTCGAAGGAACCGCCATCTTTTCGGACCTTCCAGGCGGCATCGGCCGGTTCGGTCAGACTCTTGCCGGAAAACTGCCGGATCCAGGGGCTGCGGGCGATCTCGATGTAATCGCCGAGGCCGGGGGTTTCCTTGTGCCCGGTGACGCGCACGCCGGCAACCCGGCCATCGGCCTGGATGCCGATCAGCAGGCGAATCTCGCCAGAGTAGCCGTCCGGTGCGACCGCTTCCAGGACGACCGCGTTGGCAATGCCCTGTTTACGCGCGATATAAATCAGCCCGGGGCGCTTGAGGCCGAGTTCGGCGCTGGCAGGCAGCGCGCGGGCATCGCGGACCAGGTCGTTGTCGAAGCTGTCTGGAACCAGGGTTTGCGAGATCAGTGCCAGTTTCACCGCTTGTTCGCTGCGTTCGATGGTCGGCCGCGTCAGCATGAATGCGCCGGAAAGCAGGCTGGCGCCGACCACGGAAAACACCAGCAGGGTCAACGCCGTCGAGACGGTTTCGCGTATGGCCGGAGTCACGACTTGCTCTCTTTACGATGGCCGAACACACGTGGTTGCGTGTAATCGTCGATGAACGGCACACAGACGTTCATCAGCAACACGGCGAAGGCGACGCCGTCCGGATAGCCGCCGAAAGCGCGGATGATGACTGTCAGGAAACCGGCCAGTCCGGCGTAGATCAGTTTTCCGCGCGGCGTCGAGGCTGCGGTGACCGGGTCGGTGGCGATGAAGAAAGCGCCCAGCATGGCGCCGCCGGAGAACAGATGCAGCAGCGGTGTGGCGTGGCGCGCTGGGTCGATGAAATGCAGCAGGCCGACGGTGGCGGCAAGACCGGCCAGGAAGGCGAGCGGGATATGCCAGGTGATCAACCGATTCCACAACAGCAGCAGGCCGCCGGCCAGATACGCCAGCACGACGATTTCCTGGCCGTGACCGCCTGCCCAGCCAAACATAGGCTGGCCCAGAATGGTTTCCACCGGCGTGCCCAGACGCACCTGCGTCTTCCAGGTGTCCAGCACGGTGGCCGATGTGTAGGCGTCCGCGCTGATCGAGCCTTGACCGGCGAAGACCACGTCGAATGCATCCCACAGCGTCAAGGCATGATCGGCCAGCTCGACCGGTGCTGCCCACTGCGTCATGTAAACCGGAAAACTGACGATCAACGCCGCATAGCCGACCATCGCCGGATTGAACAGGTTCTGCCCGAGTCCGCCATAAAGTTGTTTGGCCACGACGATGGCGAAGAACATGCCGATGGCATACAGCCACCACGGCGCCAGCGTTGGCAACGATAAGGCGAGTAGGCAGGCGGTCAGCAGCGCAGAGTTGTCGGACAGGAACGGCTTCATCGGCAGTGCGCGCATCAACAGCAGGAACGCCTCGAAACCGATGGCGAAAAAGCTGCACAAAAACAGGCTGACCCAGATGCCGGGACCGAACAGCCAGGCATGCGCGACGATGGCGGGAATGAGCGCGAGCATGACCTTCAGCATGATCGCCGAGGTGGTGTTGCCGCCGAGGATGTAGGGAGAACCGATCATTCTTTTGTTTCCGTCGTTGCATCGGCAGCGGCGCGCCGCGCCTCGATTTCGTCGATTTCCTTTTGCACGCGCGGCTGCAGATTTTCGGTGTTCTGTGGCGTGACCGATTCCTTCGCTTTTTGCGCGCGTTCCAGCGCGGCCTGCAGGATGGCTTTCTTCCGCTCGGCGTCCGGGTCGGCCGGTGTAGCGTTGTCAGTGGAGGCGGTCGCCTTGTTCTTTTCCGCCGCCTTGGCAAATTTCTCGGCCTTTTCCAGCTTTTCCCGCTCCAGCCGGAAAGCCTTGAATTCGTGCCGGACGCGGGCCTGGTCGGCGCTTTGTTTTTCGCGTTCGCGTTCCCAGATCTCGCCTTTGGCGAAGCGGAAAAAATCGACCAGCGGAATGTGGCTCGGACAGACGTAGGAACAGCAGCCGCATTCGATGCAGTCGAACAGGTTGTAACCCTGGGCGCGGCCGAAATCCTTGGCGCGGCTGTACCAATACATCTCAAACGGTTGCAGTTCCGCCGGGCAGGCGCGCGCGCAGGCGCCGCAACGGATGCAGGGCAGGTCGGTGGGTCGCGGCGGGAACCGTGTCGGATTCTTCACGATCAGGCAGTTCACCGCCTTGGTGACCGGCGCGGCCGTGTCCATCAGGTCGAAACCCATCATCGGGCCGCCGACGATCTCGCCACTGGCGCCGGGCAATGCACCGCCGGCAGCAGCGATCAGATCGGCCAGCGGGGTGCCGATGCGTACTTCGAAATTGCCGGGGCTGGCGACATGGCCGGTGATTGTGGCCACGCGTGAAATCATCGGTTCGCCCAGTTCCACGGCGCGATACAGGCTGTAGGCGGTGCCGACGTTGAACACCTGGATGCCGATATCGGTGGAACGTCCACCGGTCGGGGTTTCGATACCGGTCAATGTGTAGGTGAGCTGTTTGCCGCCGCCGCCGGGATACAGCGCGGGAATCGCCACGACTTCCATGTCGGCCGGGGCGGCGGCGCGCATCGCGGCGAGCGCTTCCGGCTTGTTGTCCTCGATGCCGATCAGCACCGTCTTGCAGGCCAGGGCGTGGCGCATGATCTCGATGCCGCGCACCAGTTCCGGCGCGCGTTCGCGCATCAGGCGGTCGTCGCAGGTGATCCACGGCTCGCACTCGGCGCCGTTGAGGATCAGCGTATGGATGCGCTGGGCGCCCGGATTCAGTTTGATGTAGCTGGGGAACACCGCGCCGCCGAGGCCGGCCAGACCCATTTCCCGCATCCGGTTGCGCAGCGCGGAAGGGTCGAGGTTGCGCCAGTCCAGCGGCTGCATGTCGATGGCGCGATCTTCGCCATCCGATTCGATTACCACGGCCAGATCGAACAGGCCGGAAGGGTGTGGCGCGGCGCAGGCTTCGATGGCGACGACGCGGCCGGAAGTGGGCGCGTGCACGGCGGTGGAAACATAGCCTTCCGCCGCGCCGACAGTCTGGCCGCGCAATACCGTGTCGCCCACCGCGACCACCGCGCGCGCCGGCGTGCCGATATGCTGGCGCAGCGGCACCACGTAACGCGGCAGTAGCGGCATGGCGCAGATCGGCGTGCCGTTGGATTCGGCCTTGTGGCCGTCCGCATGCACGCCGCCGTTGAATGTGTACAGCTTGCGGGTCATGCCAGATGTTTCATCATGTGGATCGGGTAGCGCCATTTCCAGGTATCCACGTCTTCGCTGATCACCTGCATGCTGATGCAATCGACCGGGCAGGGCGGCAGGCAGAGTTCGCAACCGGTGCACTGCGACGCGACGATGACGTGCATCTGTTTGGCCGCGCCGACGATGGCGTCGACCGGGCAGGCCTGGATGCACAGGGTGCAGCCGATACAGGTGTTCTCGTCGATCACCGCGACCGATTTCGGCTTCGGTTCCAGGCCGGCGCCGAGCGGCTTGGCTTCCACCCCGAGCAGTTCCGCCAACCGCTTGACGCCATCGGCGCCGCCTGGCGGGCACAGGTTGATATCCGCCTCGCCCTTGGCGATGGCTTCGGCGTAGGGTTTGCAACCGGGAAAACCGCACTGGCCGCACTGTGTTTGCGGCAGGATCGCATCGACCTTCTCGACCAGCGGGTCATCCTGCACGCGGAATTTGATCGACGCCCAGCCCAGGATGCCGCCGAGCACCAGGCCGATTGCCGCCATGACGAGGATCGAAGCCAGCACTAGCGGATCAACCCGGCAAAGCCCATGAACGCCAGGCTCATCAAGCCGGCCGTGACCATGGCGATGCTGACGCCGCGAAACGGCAACGGCACATCGGCGGCGTCGAGCCGTTCGCGCATCGCGGCGAACAGCACCAGCACCAGGCTGAAACCGAGCGCGCCGCCGAGGCCGTAAAACAGCGATTCAAGAAAATTATGTTGTTCCTGCACATTGAGCAACGGAATGCCCAGCACCGCGCAATTGGTCGTGATCAGCGGCAGATAGATGCCCAGCACGCGAAACAGCACCGGCGAGGTCTTCTTGATGAACATCTCGGTGAAGCCGACGATGCCCGCGATGACGACGATGAACGACAGGGTGCGCAGATAGGACAGATCCTGGCCGAGCAGATAGGTGTCGATCAGATAGCTCGCACCGCACGACAGCGTCAGCACGAAGGTGGTCGCCGCGCCCATGCCGATGGCGGTTTCCAGCTTGCGCGAAACGCCCATGAACGGGCATAAGCCGAGAATCTTCGACATCACGATGTTGTTCACAAACACCGTGCCGATAAGGATGAGAAGGTAGTTTTCCATTAGGGACGGGATTTTTCGCCGCGATTATCCGCTACCCCATAGGGCGGGGACAATGCCGGATTGCTCAATCCAGCAGTTCATGCGCGCCGTCGCAATACGGCGGATTCGCGGAATGCTTGCAAGTGCATAGCCAGACCTGGGTCAGCGTCTCGACCTTGAACGGCATCGGCTTGAAATCGGTGCCGGCATGCGAGCCGTCGCAATAAGGTTGCTTGCGCGACCTGCCGCAACTGCACCACCAGTACTCTCCGGCTGCCAGATTGGCCTCGATGGGGTCTTTGCCGGCGACAACGGGTCCATTCATGTTTTCATCCTCTGGTTAATACCTGACAAAATTGATCGGGTAGTGGATGTTACAAGGGAAGGCTCGTCGCGTCAGGGCAAAACAGCGCTCAGATCCGCCGCCAGGCCTGCATGCACGATACCGCCCTCGGCAATGTTCAGCCCGGCCGCGAAACCGGCATCCGCTTTCAGTGCAACCCGGGGATCGGCCGCTAGCTTGAGCAGATAGGGCAGAGTGGCTTCGGCCAGTGCCAGGGTGGCGGTGCGCGCCACGGCGCCGGGCATGTTGGCGACGCAGTAATGCACGATGCCGGACTCGATATAGGTGGGCGCGGTGTGGGTGGTGGCACGAGAGGTTTCACTGATGCCACCCTGGTCGATGGCGACATCGACCAGGGCCGCGCCGGCGGGCATGCTGCGGATCAGGTCGCGCGTCAGCAAACGCGGTGCGCGGCGGCCGTGTACGTAGGCGGCACCGACGACCAGATCGGCATCGGCGATGCTTTCGGCGATGTTGGCCGGGTTGGAGTAGCGGGTTTTCAGGCGGCCGGCGTATTGCTTATCGAAGGCGCTCAAACGGTTCGCGTTGCGGTCGAGCAGGGTCACATCGGCGCCGATGCCGACCGCGATGCGCGCGGCATTGGCGCCGACCACGCCGCCACCGAGGACGATCACCTTGCCTGGCGGCACGCCCGGCACGCCGGCGAGCAACACGCCGCGGCCGCCATTCTTCATTTCCAGCGCCTGCATGCCGGCTTGAATCGCCAGGCGGCCGGCAATCTGCGACATCGGCGCCAGCAGCGGCGTGCGGCCGGCATTGTCGAGCACGGTTTCGAACGCGACCGCGTTGACGCCGATCCGCATCAGATCGGCGGCCAGCGCGGGCACCGCGGCCAGATGCAGGTAGCAGAACAGCCATTGTCCGGCACGTAGTCTGGCGACTTCAGCGGGCTGCGGCTCCTTGACCTTGAAGATCAGATCGGCGGCGTACACGTTTGCCGCATCAGTCAAAGCCGCGCCGGCGGCCAGGTAGTCCGTGTCGGGATAAGCAATGGCCGCGCCTGCACCGATTTCAACACTGACGCGATGGCCGGCGGCAACCAGCGTGGCGACGCCGGCCGGTGTGGCGGCGACGCGGAATTCGTGGTCCTTGATTTCCTTCGGGATGCCGATGTGCATGCGGTGATGACCTCATTTGTAGGATGGGCCAAGCGTAGCGGGCCCATCAACCGGTGGCATTCGATGGGCGCGCTACGCTTCGCCCATCCTACGGCTAGCGCGGTCTGGATCTTCCGAGCGCCTCGACGCATTCCCTGACCAGTTCAGGGCCGCGATAGATCAGGCCGGTGTAGAACTGCACCAGATCGGCGCCGGCGTCCATTTTCGCTTGCGCATCGGCGCCCTGCAGGATGCCGCCGGCGCCGATGATCGGCACTTCGCCGGCCAGGGCGGCATGGAAGGCGGCTATGACGCGGTTGGACTTCTCGCGCACCGGCAAACCGGACAGTCCGCCGGCCTCGTTGCCGTGCGGCAGCTGTTCGACCCCTTCGCGCGCCAGCGTGGTGTTGGTGGCGATCAGCGCGTCGATGCGGTGTTTCCTGAACAGTGCGGCCATCTCGGCGATCTGCTGGTCGTCCAGATCGGGTGCGATCTTGATCGCGACCGGCATGTATTTGCCGTGTTGCTGGCTGAGCTTTTCCTGGCGGGTCTTGATTGCGGCCAACAGCGCATCGAGTTCGTCGCCGCCTTGCAGTGCGCGCAAATTCTTGGTGTTGGGCGAGGAGATGTTGACGGTGACGAAACTGACCTTGCCGTACAGCTTTTCCAGGCAGATCAGATAGTCGTCGGCGGCTTTTTCAATGGGGGTATCGAAGTTCTTGCCGAGGTTGACGCCAAGGATGCCGGTGTAGGCGGTGTTCTGCAGGTTGCGCAACAGGTTGTCGACGCCGAGGTTGTTGAAGCCCATGCGGTTGATGATGGCCTGCGCCTGCGGCAGCCGGAACAAGCGCGGCTTCAGGTTGCCCGGTTGCGGCCGCGGTGTGACAGCGCCGACTTCGATGAAGCCGAAGCCGAAATCGGCCAGCCCGTCGATGGCTTCGCCATCCTTGTCGAGACCGGCGGCGAGGCCGACCGGATTCGGGAAATCGAGGCCCATGACCCGCTTCGGCAAGGCCGGCACGCTGGGCAGGAATGCCTTCAGCAAACCGAAGCGGTGCAACAACGCGAGGTTGCCGAGCGTGAGGGTATGGGCGGTTTCGGGGTCGAGCTTGAACAGGAGCGGGCGGAGCAATTCGTAGATGTTCATGGGTTTGAAGAAATTCAGGTGTGCGGCCGGCTGTGGACGTGATGGTTGCCAGCCTCGATTTCGACCGGAACCAGATTGATCTGGCCGTGCCGCACGCCGCGTTCGGCCGAGATCTTTTCAGCCAGGGCGCGCACTTCGGCGGTCGCGCCACGCAGGAACAGGGTTTCCAGGCAGTTATCGTGATCAAGGTGGACGTGCATGCTGGACACGACCAGATCGTGCGCGTGGTGCTGCAGATCGGTCAGCCGTTCCGCTAGACGGCGTTCGTGATGGTTGAAGATGTAGGACAGGCTGGCGATGCAGTAGGGCGGGTCTTCGTGGTCGAGGCGGTGCGCTTCGAGTTCGCGCCGCAGCATGTCGCGCACGGCTTCTGAGCGATTGGCGTAGCCGCGTTCGCGTAGCAGGGAGTCGAACTCCTGGGCGAGCGATTCATCGAGGGAGATGGTGAAGCGTTCCATGTGCGGTCCGGGTCAAGGGTTGAATTGGCCCGGACTGCGCCGGGGCGGTTTACTGCTCATCCTGCTCAGGGTGATGCTCGGCGGCCATCTTTTGCTGCACGTAAGGCGGTACCTGCTCGTAGTGGCTGAATTCCAGCGTGTAGGAACCCTGGCCGCCAGTCAGCGATTTGATGCGCGATTGCAGGCTGTCGAGTTCCGCCAGCGGGGCATGGCCGACCACGGTGATCATGCCGCCGCGTCCGCTGACATGGCCGGTGATCTGGCCGCGGCGGGCGGAAAGATCGCCGCTGACATCGCCGATGGCGCTGTCCGGGGCGGTCAGTTCGACGTTGACGATGGGCTCCAGCACGATGGGTTTGGCTTTCGTGGCGGCATCGAGGAAAGCCTTCTTGCCGGCGGTGACGAAGGCGATTTCCTTGCCGTCGACCGGGTGGTTCTTGCCGTCGTAAACCGTCACGCGCACATCCTGCATCGGGAAGCCGGCGACGCTGCCGACCTGCATGGCCTGGCGCACGCCTTTTTCCACCGCCGGGATGAAGGTGTTGGGGATGACGCCGCCCTTCACCGCATCGACGAACTCGAAGCCGGCGCCGCGCGCGAGCGGCTCGACGCGCAGATACACTTCGCCGAACTGGCCGGAACCGCCGGTCTGTTTCTTGTGGCGGTAGTGGCCTTCGGCGAGCTGGGTGAGCGTTTCGCGGTAGGCGATGGTGGGCGGATGCGTTTCCAGGTCGAGCCGGAATTGCTCGCGCATCTTCTCTAGCACGCGGCTGAGGTGGGTCTCGCCGAGGCCGCGTATCACCGCTTCATGCGTGGTCGGGTCATGCTCGACATGCAGGCCAGGATCTTCCGCGACCAGCCGGTGCAGCACTTCCGCCAGTTTGTCCATGTCGGATTTCTTTTTCGGACTCACCGCGAGTCCGAACACCGCATGCGGGAATTCGAGCGGCTGCATGTGGATGTGGTCGTCTTCCGGCGCATCGTGCAGCACGGAATCGAAGTTGAGATCGTCGACCTTGGTTACCGCGCAGATATCGCCCGGGCCGCAGGCGTCAACCGGCAGCAGTTGCTTGCCGAGGATGCGGAACAGGTGGCCGACCTTGAAAGGTTTGCGCAACTCGCCGATGTAGAGCTGCGAATCGACAGTGATCGTGCCCTGGTGGACGCGGAACGTCGCGATGCGGCCGATGTACGGGTCGACTTCCAGTTTGAAAACGTGGGCCAACACATGTTTGGCCGGATCAGGTTCGGCAGTCAGCGCCTGAGCAGCTTCGCCTTCACCTTTGACGTACAGGGGCGGATTGCCTTCGCTTGGGTTGGGCAGCAGGCGCAGCATGATGTCGAGCAATTCAGGTACGCCGGCGCCGGTTTGGGCGGAGACGAAACAGACCGGCACCAGATGGTTTTCGCGTAGCGCTTTCTCGAATGGTGCATGCAGCTGCTCGGGGGCGATTTCTCCTTGCTCCAGATAGAGATTCATCAGGTCTTCGTCGATTTCGACGACCTGATCGACCAGCGCGCGGTGCGCCGCTGCCACATTGGAAAAATCGGCTTCGCCGCTGGGCGTGAAGAAGCAGTCGGTGATGCGCGTACCGGCACCCGCCGGCAGGTTGATCGGCAGGCATTCGCGTCCGAAAGCGGTCTGGATTTCTTCCAGCAAAGCCGGCAAGTCGGTATCGGGCGCATCGATCTTGTTGATCACGATCATGCGGCACAGCTTGCGGGTTTGCGCCCAGTGCATCATGCGGTGCGCGGTGAGTTCGAGGCCTTTGTGGGCGTCGATTACGACGACGACGGTTTCCACCGCATCCAGCGCGCAGAGTGCCTGGCCCATGAAATCCGGATAGCCGGGGGTGTCGAGCAGATGGATCAGCGTGTCCTGGTGTTGCAGGTGAGCCACGGCGACCTTGATCGAGTGAAGGTGCGACTTTTCCAGTGGGTCGTAATCGCAGACGGTGGTGCCGCGTTCAACGGAGCCGGCAGCAGGAATGGCGCCGGCGGCGACGAGCAGGTTTTCGATCAGTGTGGTCTTACCGGCGCCACCGTGGCCGACCAGGGCGAGGGTGCGGAGTTGCGAGGGAGTCATATGGAACTTTCCGCTGTTGAAAATGCAGGATGGGAGAGGTGATCGTGCTGTCCGACTAGCCGGGACTCAGGCCGCTTTTTCCAGCAGTTCCCCTCGGTTGGTGATGAGATCCCAGACGGAAGGCGCCACCCGTCTGATGCTGGGGAGCGCTTCGTCCGCCGTCATGAGGCAGGGAACGCGCAGGCCGTGGTAATCGACATCCGGGCCGATGCGGTTGAAAACGATGCCAAAGCGGCGCAGTAAACGGAGTAAGGCAGGTTCCATGACGGCATAACAATGCGTGATGTGGTGCTCGTGCGCCATGCGCATGACCGCCGCAAACAAGCCGAGTGAGATGTGTGGCAGTACGCGGCGCTCGTGTTCTTCGAAATAGATTTCGATGTCGTCGGCCACGCCGGCCAGGCTGCCCAATTCGCCAATCCGGCGTTTGAACACTTTGGAAACGGCAAAGCGCGATATTTCGCCGAGCCGCATACGTAGCACGGCATCGTTTACGCGTTCATCCAGCGGGCAATGCAATTCGATCGGATAGGGCGCTGTGACATCGATCTGACTGGGCAGGATCAGGCGGGCGGTGGCGGCATAGACGCCGGTGCGGCGATGACGCAGCAAATAATGATCCGAGCGCTCGTCGAAGGCGTCCTGTTCCCAAAGGACGGTCTGGCCCTGTTCGTCAGTACTCTTTTGGCAATCGGCATCGGATTCGAAACCCGTTTCGAGAACGTAGACCTGATAGCGCAACAGATAGACCTGCATGCGCAGTGCGTCGTTGTCTGCATGAACCAATTCGAAAAACTGGTCGAGCGCGGAGATCAAATCGTTATTCATGAAGCCGATCCGGGAATCTTTCGTGCAGAGTAGCCAACCCGGTGTTGTACGTAAACAACAAAGCTCAGAAATCTCCGGAAGGCGTCGGAACCGCGTCTGCTATTGGTTGTTCAACCGATCCTTATATTAGACAATCCTTATGACAGTGACTTTTCGTTTGGTCCCAAACGTTGTCAGTGTTGTCTCCTCCATCCTCCTTCATAGGTGGATTTAGCCCGGTCGCCCGACCGGGCTTTTTTTTTGTTCGCGCACTGCGACAATCGCGTCTGTATTCGATGCAGGGGCAGGCATGACGCAGTCACTTTGGTATCTCAGGCATGAAGACCGGATATTTGGTCCATTTCCCGCGCCGCAGATCGAGGAAGCGATGAAATTGGGCGAAGTCGAGCCGGATTGGGAAATCAGCCTCAACCAGATCGATTGGCTCAGCATTGCCGACAGCGGCCAGTTCAACCTGGAAAAGCCCACCTTGAGCGAAGGCGATACGGAAGAAACCGCGTCCTGGCGCGAACAACGCCAGAAAGCCCGTGACCGTTGGCTGCATGACAGCGCCGTCGTCACCGATGTCGCGCGCGACCCGGAACAGGATGCCGCCGCGCGCACTTCGATTGCCAAGGACCACATTCGCACCCAGGCCCTGCTGCAAGCCGAAAAGAGCAAGCGCAGTTCGCCCTGGGTGGCGCTGATCGGGCTGCTGCTGATTGCCGGCGTTGGCGTCACGGTCTGGTTGGGGCAGCGCGATAAACCGATTCAGGCCGGCATCGGACAAGCGATCAGTTGCGCAACGGCGTTGAGCGACGGCGTCAACTGGACCGGCTGCGACAAGCGCGCTTACGCGCAGCCCGACGCGAAAGCGAAGAATGTGCACATGGACAAGGTTCAACTCGACGATGCACGCCTGAAAGGCGCCGACCTGGCGTATGCCTCGCTGAAAAATGCCAGTTTGCGCAATGCCGACCTGGTCAATGTCAATCTGACCGGCGCCGACCTTTCCGCCGCCGACCTCGCCGGAGCTGACCTGACCGGGGCCGATTTGCGCTACGCCGTGCTGACCGCCGCCAATCTGACCGGCACGCGCATCGCTGCCGCGAAACTCGACAAGGCGACCTGGAACGACGGACGCATCTGCGCGGAAGGCTCGCTCGGCGAATGTCGGTGAAAGCGATCAGCTCACGCGACAATCCGGTTTTCAAGGCGCTGCTCGCACTCGCCAGCGATAGAAAAGCGCGCCGCAAAGCCGGTAACACGCTGCTGGACGGTCCGCATCTGGTGCAGGCCGCATTGGATGCCGGGGCCACTTTCCGTCGCCTGGTTTTCTCGGAAAGCGCCGCTGCCGGAGATTTGGCCGATTGGTGTCGAAAATTGCCGGAAGTGCCTGCCTGCGTGTTGCCGGATGCGCTGTTCAACAACCTTACCCCGGTCGAGACGCCGGTCGGTTTGATCGGCGTGATCGATATTCCGCGCGCGCCGGAGTCGCTTGCGGGCGATTGCATCGTCTTGCTGGAAAACGTTCAGGATCCGGGCAATCTCGGCGCGATCCTGCGCGTCGCCGCCGCCGCCGGGGCGGATGCGGTTTACCTGTCGCAAGGCTGCAGCGACGCCTGGGCGCCGAAATGCCTGCGCGGCGGGCAGGGCGCCCATTTCCTGTTGGCGATCCATGAAAACGCCGAATTGCCCGCTCTGGCGCAAGCCTTTGCCGGGCCGGTCTACGCCGCCAGCCTGGGCGGCAGCGCATCCTTGTTCGATCTCGATTTGCGCGGTCCGGTCGGCTTCGCCTTCGGCAACGAAGGCGCCGGGCTGACTCCGCAACTGTGTGCGGCGGCGCGGCCGTTCATCATCCCGATGCCGGGCAAGGTCGAATCGCTCAATGTGGCGACGGCGGCGGCGATCTGCCTATTCGAGCGGGTGCGGCAATTACGCTAGGAGCGACGGCGTCTCGCCGGCTGGTTTTGTCGTGTGTGGTGGAAAGGCCGGCGGGACGCCGGCGCTCCGCTACGCGATCTCTCTTAGCAGGTTCTTCACCAGTTCCACCCGTTTTTCCAGCGTTGGACAATCCTTGGCGATCTTCAGCCGATCCTGCCCGGCCAGTTTGTATTCGCGTTTGGTCTGAATCAGCTTGATCAGTTTCAGCGGGTCGATCGGCGGATTCGGTTCGAACTGGATGTTGGCGCCGTCCGGCCCGACGGTGAGGCGGGCGATGCCGAACGGTTTGGTCTCCAGGCGCAGCCGATGCACCGCCAGCAAGGCATGCGCCGGCTCCGGCAGCAGCCCGAAACGGTCGATCAACTCTTCCTTCAGGTCGTCCAGTTGCGACGTGGCATCGCAGTTGGCCAGGCGTTTGTAGAGCACCAGGCGTTCGTGGATGTCGCCGCAATAATCCTGCGGCAGCAGGGCCGGCACATGCAGGTTGATTTCTGTTGTGACGGCCATCGGCGCATCGACGTTCGGTTCCTTGCCGTCTTTCAGCGATTTGACGGCGCTCGCCAGCATGTCATTGAAAAGATTGAAGCCGACTTCCTGCATTTCGCCGCTCTGGCTCTCGCCCAGCACTTCGCCGGCACCGCGGATTTCCAGGTCGTGCATGGCCAGATAGAAGCCGGAACCGAGGTCTTCCATGCTCTGGATCGCTTCCAGCCGCTTGACCGCGGCCGGTGTCACTTTCACTTCGCCCGGCGGCGTCAACAGATAGGCATAGGCCTGGTGGTGCGAACGCCCGACGCGGCCGCGCAACTGATGCAGCTGCGCCAGACCGAACTTGTCGGCGCGATTCATGATGATGGTGTTGGCGGTCGGCACGTCGATGCCGGTTTCGATGATCGTCGTGCACAGCAGCAGGTTGAAGCGCTGGTGCGTGAAATCGCGCATGACGTGTTCCAGTTCGCGTTCCGGCATCTGGCCATGCGCGATCTCGATGCGCGCTTCCGGCAGCAGTTTGACCAGTTGCTCGTACATCGTGCGGATGGTGTCCACCTCGTTGTGCAGGAAATAGATCTGGCCGCCGCGCTTCAATTCGCGCAGGCAGGCTTCGCGGATCAGCCCGTCGGAGAATGGCTGCACAAAGGTCTTGATCGCCAGGCGTTTCTGCGGCGCGGTGGCGATCACCGAGAAATCGCGGATGCCTTCAAGCGACATCGCCAGTGTGCGCGGGATCGGCGTCGCGGTCAGCGTCAGCACATCGACCTCGGCGCGCAGCTCCTTCATGCGTTCCTTCTGGCGCACGCCGAAGCGGTGTTCCTCGTCAATGATGGTCAGGCCCAGATTCTTGAAAACGATGTCCTTCTGCAGCAGCTTGTGGGTGCCGATGACGATGTCGATGCGACCGGTCTTGATGCCTTCCAGTGCGACGGCGACCTCTTTCGGCGAGCGGAAGCGCGACAGTTCGGCAATGCGCACTGGCATGTCGGCGAAGCGGTCGGAGAAGGTCTGGAAATGCTGTTCGGCCAGCAACGTGGTCGGACACAACACCGCCACCTGGCGTCCACCGGCCGCCGCGACATAGGCGGCGCGCAAGGCGACTTCGGTCTTGCCGAAGCCGACGTCGCCGCAGACCAGGCGATCCATCGGCTTGCCGGAAGTCATATCGCCGACCACGGCCTCGATCGCCGCCATCTGGTCCGGCGTCTCCTCGAAGCCGAAGCCCTCGGCGAACGCCGCCATGTCGTGCGCGGCGGTGGTGAATGCGTGGCCCTGTCGGGCGGCGCGCTGGGCATACAGATTGAGCAGTTCCGCCGCCGTGTCGCGCGCCTTTTCCATGGCGCGGCGTTTGGCTTTTTCCCATTGGCCGCTGCCCAGACGATGTAGCGGCGCGGTGTCCGGATCGCCGCCGAGATAGCGCGAAATCAGATGCAGATGCGCGACCGGCACGTACAGCTTGTCGCCGCCGGCGAATTCCAGGGTCAGAAACTCATCGGAACCGTCGCCCATGTCCATGCCGGAGAGGCCTTGATAGCGGCCGATGCCGTGCTGGATATGCACGACCGGATCGCCGATCTTCAGTTCGGAAAGATCTTTCAGCAGGCCTTCGGCGGTGCTGGTGCGCTTGCCTTCGCGGGCGCGGCGGGTGATCGGGCTGCGCGCGTACAGCTCGGTTTCGGTGATGACGGCGAGTTGGCCGTCGAGGTCAATGAAGCCAGTGGCGAGCGGTCCGGTGGTGAGCTGGAAAGCGGCCACCGCGGCCACCGGCCAACCTTCCAGCACGCCAGGCCGCAAACCATATTCCGCCAGCGCATTGGCCAGGGTTTCGCGCCGGCCCAGACTCTCCGCGACCAGCAAGGTGCGGCCGGCGAAGCTGTCGAGATGGGCTTGCAGGCGGTAATACGGGTTTTCCGCTTTGCGCTCGACTTCCACGGCCGGCGCGGCATGAAACGCCAGGGTCTGGTCGGCTTCCGCGCGTCCGCCGAATTCCAGGCGGGCGTAGGGGCGCAGCAGACCGAAGAACTGGTCCGGCGGCAGGAACAAGGTATCCGGCGCCAGCAAAGGCCGGTGCTTGTCGCCCTGCATCAATCGATGGCGGCTCTGCGTGTCGTTCCAGAAGCCTTCCACGGCGGTCTGCGTTTCGCCATGCAGGATCAGGACCGTGTCGTCGCCGAGGTAGTCGAACAGTGTCGCGGTCTCGTCGAAAAACAGCGGCAGGTAATACTCGACGCCGCCCGGCGCCAATTTATTGGAAACATCCTTGTAGACCTGGCTCTTGCCCGGGTCGCCCTCGAAGCGGTCGCGGAAATTCTGACGGAAGCGGGTCACGCCTGCTTCATCGAGCGGCACTTCGCGCGCCGGCAGCAGGTGTATCTCGGCGACCTTGTACAAGGTGCGCTGGGTGTCCGGATCGAACGTGCGGATCGACTCGATCTCATCGTCGAACAGATCGATGCGGTAGGGCAGTGCCGTACCCATCGGGAACAGATCGATGATGCCGCCGCGCACCGCGAATTCACCCGGCGACAGCACCTGGTTGACCGCGCTGTAGCCGGCCTGCGCCAGGCGCGAGCGCAGTTTGTCGGCATCCAGCTTGTCCTTTTCCTTGAGCAGGAAAGCGTGCGCATTCAGATAACTCGGCGGACACAAGCGCTGCATCGCCGTCGCGGCCGGCGTGATCAGCACGTCGACCTTGCCGGCAGCAGCCAGCCAGAGCGCGGAGAGGCGATCCGAGACCAGATCGGGGTGCGGCGACAACGGGTCGTACGGCAGCGTCTCCCAGTCTGGGAACAGCAACGTATTCAGGGTGGGCTCGAACCAGGCCATTTCCTCGACCAGGCGCGCGGCGTCCTGGGCGGTTTGGGTCAACACCAGCATGCGGCGCGCTTGCACGGCAAGACCGGAGAGAACCTGGCTGTCCGCCGAGCCGGGCGGCAACGTGAGGCGACGGCGTTGGCCGGGCGGCGGGAATTCGGGCAAATCGTTCATTGGGACTTCATTTCAGGCGAGACCCATCATTTTCCGCCATCCGGCTGCGCGTCGGTAAGGCGCGGTGAATTTCTCTCGCACACAAGCAATTCTTCCTTCATATAATCGACCTATTGCAATGCACAAAAACAGGTGATCCATGCTCGTCGATGTCAAAGCTCCTGAGCTGTCCGAGTCCGTGCAAAGCGGCTCCTTGCTGGATTGGCGCAAACAGCCGGGCGATTTTGTGCAGCGCGATGAAGCGCTCACCGATCTGGAAACCGACAAGGTCATCCTGGAAGTCGCGGCGCCGGTAGCCGGCGTGCTTATGGAAATCTGCCTGCCGTCGGGTAGCGAAGTGAAGGCTGGCGACGTGCTGGCACGCATCGAAACGGAGGCGTCGGGCGAAGCGCGAGCATCTGCCGCGCCGGTCGCGGCAATCGAAGCGGCAGTCACTGCGGTCACTGCGGCGCCGGAAAAAACGGTCGCGCCGGCGCCGTCCCCGATTCCCGTCGTCGCCGCGCCGGAACCCGATATTTTCTTTCCGCGCGAACCCGCTCCGGAAGCCGCCGAGGCGGCTAGCCCAGCACCCGTTGCCCTGCCGCCATGCGCCCCGTGCGGGCCGGAACGCGGCGAGCGCCGCGTGCAGATGTCACGCCTGCGCCTGCGCATCGCCGAACGTCTGAAGGAAGCCCAGAACACGGCCGCCATGTTGACCACGTTCAACGAGATCAACATGCAGCCGGTAATGGAACTGCGCACGCGCTACCAGGAGCGTTTCCAGAAGGAGCACGGCGTCAAGCTGGGCTTCATGTCGTTCTTCACCAAGGCGGTATGCCAGGCGCTGAAGGTGTACACGCTGGTCAATGCCAGCATCGACGGCCGCGATGTCGTCTATCACGACTATTTCGACATCGGCGTGGCGGTCAGTTCCGAACGCGGCCTGGTGGTGCCCATCCTGCGCAATGCCGACCGCATGTCGTTCGCCGAAATCGAGAAGCAGATCGCCGATTTCGGTCGCCGCGCCAACAAACTGGAATTGACGCTGGAAGACATGGAAGGCGGCACCTTTACCGTCTCCAACGGTGGCATCTTCGGCTCGCTGCTGTCGACGCCGATCCTCAATCCGCCGCAATCCGGCGTGCTCGGCCTGCACAAGATCCAGGAGCGTCCCATCGCCGAAAACGGCCAGGTCGTGATTCGCCCGATGATGTATGTCGCGCTGAGCTATGACCACCGCATCGTCGACGGGCGCGAGGCGGTGAGCTTTCTGAAAGCGGTAAAGGATGCGCTGGAAGACCCGGCGCGCCTGCTTTTGGAGTTGTAATCCGTAGGGTGCGCCATGCGCACCTTGGCAACGTGAATGGGTGCGTACGGCGCACCCTGCATTGCTACATCCTCGGCGTGCTGTAGCAGAGGTTGTTGCTGTCGAACGACAGGCTCATCTGCTCATTGTTCGGCAACACGATGTACTTCACGCCGAGATATTCCAGATTGTTTTTCCAGAACAGAGCGAATACGGCTTTCTCGCCGTTGCTGACTACATGGGTGTTGGAATACACCCGGTGCGGCTGACCGTATTGCTGGTTGTAGTTGTTGACCGAGATGATCAGCGACTTCAGCGAAGGCCGTACATCCTGTTCGAAACCGACCAGCTTGCCTTTGCAGAAGCGGAACTGGTAACGCCGCGCGATGCTGGGATCGTTGTCGTAGGCCAGGATGACATCGTCGGAAGGCTCCAGCACCCGGTCGAAATTCCAGTTGGCGAGCAGCAGGTTCTTCACTTCGTTCTGCGCCATGCCGCTTTTGAATTCGGCGACTTCGAAAGCGTGGGCCGCGGTAGTGCTGAACAACGCGGCGAGAACAAACAGGCGGATGAAAATCATGGCGGCTTCATTACGGATCGACGGCCGCCATGATAGCCGGCCATCGCGTGCCGGCGAAGTGAACTCTCAACTGCGGAAACGGCTCACCGTGCTGGCGAGTTGATCGGCCAGTTGACGCATTTCCTGCACGGTCCGATCGGACTGGGTGATGGCGTGTTCGGTGCCCGAGGCGAGATCGGCTAGGCGCTCGACATTGCGCGAAATCTGCTGACTGGCGAGGGATTGCTCCTTGACCGAGCTGGTGATTTCCTCGATGCCGCGCTGCGCTTCAATGACCGTGCTGTGGGCCTGTTCGACGATGCGGGAAACTTCGCCGCCGCGGTTTGATCCTTCCTCCAGTGCCGCTTCACCTTGTTTGATCGCGGCTTCGACCTGGCCGGATTGAGCATTGAGTTCGGCAGTGACACGGGTGATTTCATTCGCGTGCAGGGCAGTTTTTTCCGCCAGCTTGCGGACTTCATCCGCCACCACGGCGAAACCGCGGCCCTGTTCGCCGGCGCGGGCGGCTTCGATGGCAGCGTTCAATGCCAGCAGGTTGATCTGTTCGGCGATGTCCTTCACATGCTGCGTGGCGCCGATGATGCTCTGCGTGCTGCCGAGGAATTTTTCGACCGAATCGGACATGCCCTTCACCGCGTTCTGGACGCTGGTCATCGCCTGATCGAGATGCTTCATGCGTTCCAGGCCCTGGTTCGAGAAGTCGGCGCTACGGGCGGAAACGACCCGGACCTGATCGGCGTTGTCGGCCACCGAGGAAATGCTGGCAGTCATCTGTTCCACGGCGGTGGCGGTGGATGTGACCGCGCCGGTCTGGTCGGTGCTGGCGCCGCGCAGTTTTGAAGAGGCGGTCGCTAGGTTGCCGGACAGGCCATGTAATTGATCGGCGTTCGCCTTGATGCCGTTGACCAGCGTTTGCAGGCCGGCGATGAAGCGGTTGAACGCGACGGAGATACGGCACAGTTCGTTGTCGCCCTGAATCTGCAGTCGCACGGTGAGATCGCCTGCGCCTTCGGCCAGCGATTCAATGGATAGCCCCAGCAGATTGAGCTGGGTCAGGATGTTGGCGACGATCGACAAGGCGATGCCAAGGCCGACCAGGACCGCGATGACGGTCAGGATCAGGGCGATGCGTTGAGCATTCTCGGTGTTCTCCTGAACGATCACCTCGCGCGCTTCGATCACCGCTTTCTGTTCCTTGATCAGGTCCAGCAGCGCCTGCCGAATTTCTCGCCAGACCGGCGTTTCCTGCTTGTTCAGCGTGGTTTTTGCTTCTTCGATGCTGGTTTGCTTTACCAACTCGCGGATTTGCGACTGCAAGCCTTTTTGCTGCTCGCGCAACTGGGCAACCTTGGCAACCGCGTCAGTCTGCTTGTGACCGCTGCCGACCAGTTTGCTGGTCTCGCCGATCAACTTGTCCATTTCTCCGCTGGCCTTCTCGAAGTTTGCGTAGGCCTTCGGGTTTTCCGGATCGAGGATGATGTTGCGTAAGGCCTGGCCCATTTGCAGGCCGTTGGCGTACAGCTCGGTGTAGTTGAGCAGGACCTTCTGCTCCTGATGAATGAAACTGGTGAACTCGGTCTTGGACCGGTTCAGCGCTTGCCAGGTCACCAACGTGGAGGCCAGGAACAGCGAGACGACCGCAGCCAACATGATGATCAGTTGAGTACGGATCTTGAACTTGCGCAAATTCAGCATCGTGAGTCTTCCTCGAAATGTGGCGTCGACAGCGCCACTCCCGCTTCATTTCGGCACGCAAGCCACTAACTTGAATTACTTACGGGAAAAACTTTGCTATTCGTCCTTACCGCTGGGCAGGCTGAACACCGGCAGCGTCCAGTCCCAGATGATGGCGGCCAGACGCAGGCCGGCGACGCAGGCCATGCCGAGCAGAGCGGCCAGGGTGCGGTCGAGGAACGGTTGCAGGGCCAGATAGACGATTACCCCGACTATCGCCGCCGTCGCGTAAATGCGGCTTCGGCGCAGGATCAGCGGAACTTCGGCGCACAGCACGTCGCGCAGCATGCCGCCGGCCGCGCCAGTCAGCGTGCCCATGATCACCACGACAATGCCGCTGTAGCCCGCGTTCTCGGCAATCTGCGCGCCGCTGATCGTAAACAGCGCCAGGCCGAGCGCATCAGCGATCAGGATGAAGCGATCCGGCGGGTGCCGAAAACGCGCGTAGACCACGGTCGACAATGCAGCGGCAATGCTGACGTAGATGTACGTGGTGTCGCCGATCCAGAACACCGGGCTGCGGTCGAGCAACAAGTCGCGCAATGTGCCGCCGCCGGTAGCGGTGACCGTGGCGATGACCACGACGCCGAGCAGATCCAGGCTGCGGCGGCCGGCGGCAAGCGCGCCGCTGACCGCGAACACGGCGACGCCGAACAGTTCGATGGCGTGCAGTATGGTCATGGCATCAAGCCGATTCGGGGCATGGTCAGGGCGAGCAGGATCAGGGATTCGGATTTGACGGTTTGCATGACGGAGGGGAGAGCATAACGGCGGCGATTATCCGTTACGCGATGGGGGTGGAAAAAGCCGATTGCCGCATCGGCGCAAGCCGGAATCGGCGCATTCGAGCGTGAAAAACGCCTTTGTTGCATAACCGCAACGGCCGCCAACCCGTGCCCTGGTTGAGATCCGCAATATTTCGCGGCTCGTCTTGACGATAGTCAAGCGAGTAAACGCTGTTTGCCGAAACTACGGTTAAACCCTACTTTTCAAAGGCGTAGGATCGAGCAAATTAGCACTTCAATATCTTCTTAAACTGGGATTCGCGATGAACCAACTCTTCTCCCCGGCGTTCGCGCTGCTTGGCCGCATGCGTTATTCCCAGAAGTTCCTGCTGACCGGTGGGGTGTTGTTGTTGCCCATGCTGTACCTGTTATGGACCACCATGGCTCCGATCGTGCAATCGGTCGCACAGGCAGGGCGCATGCGCCAGGGCGCGGAAAGCGTGCAGTCGATCCAACCTCTGGTTTTGGCAATGCAGAAACATCGCGGTCTCACCAATATGCTGCTTTCGGGGAACACGGCGGTGCGCACGGCGATTCCTCCGGTGGCGCAGCAGGTGGCAACCACGTTCGGCAAAATTCAGGCGAATCTGGCGGCACAGGGCGATGCCTTCGCGGTGGCCGAGCCGCTTGCCGAGATTCGCGCGGAATGGGACGGCCTGGCGGTAAAGGTGGCCGGGATGCAGTCGGACGAAAGCTTCGCCGCGCACAGCAATCTCATCGCCAAGTTGCTCGCGTTGATCAACCGGGTCGCCGATAGCGCGGCACTGACCCGCGATGCCGACGCCGGCATTTATCACTTGCAGGACGTGCTCACCGCGCAGGCGCTGCCGTTGATCGACGCGCTCGGACAGGCGCGCGGCTTGACCGCCGGCGTTCTGACGCGCGGTGCAATTTCAGACGCCGAGAAGATCGATATCGCCATCCTGATGGGCCGCGCCCAGGTCCATGCCGAACACATCCAGTTTGACATGGCGCAGGCCATCGCCGCGCGGCCGGAACTGGCGGTGCAGCTGGAGAGCCACATGCATGCGGTGGAGGATTCCGTGCAGGCCTTCCAGGGGCTGACTGCAATCAACTCGATTCGCGAGCGCTTCACGTTGGATAGCCAGACTTATTTCAGTGAAGCCACGCGACCGCTGGAGGCGACCATCGCGCTCAGCGCCGCCGCCAGCGAGGGCATCAACCAGTTGCTGGAGCAACGCCGTGCCCAGAATCTGCGAGTGTTGAGGCTGACCGGCGCGGGCGTTCTGAGCCTGCTAGCGCTTGCGGGTTATCTCGCCTTGGCCATGCAATTGGCCATTACGGCCGATGTGGGGCGCATCGAACAGGCCGCTTCGGCGCTGGCCGCCGGCGATCTGACGCATGCCATGAATGTCGCATCGCGCGACGAAATCGGTCGCATCGCCGCCGCTTTCGAGCAGGCGCGGCGGGCCATCGCCGACCTGGTGATCAATGCCGCCCGTTCCGCCACGCTGGTGGCTGCGACGGCGCGCGACGTCTCGGAAAATGCCGGCTGCTGTTCCGGTGCAGCCAATCGGCAAAGCGAATCGGTCAGCGCGGCGGCGGCGGCGGTCGAACAGATGGCGGTGTCCTCCGCCCATATCGCCGATCAGACCCAGGAGGCCAATATGATCGCGCAGGAGGCAGGCAAGTTGGCCGACCGCGGCCACGAGGCGATCAATGCGGTGCGCCGCGATATCCGTCAGATCGATGCCGGCGTGCGCCAGGCCGCACAACAAGTCGCAGGGCTGAACACGCGGGCCAGCGAGATCAGCAGCATCGTTCAGGTCATTCGCGACATCGCCGACCAGACCAACTTGCTCGCCCTCAACGCCGCCATCGAAGCGGCGCGTGCCGGTGAACTCGGGCGCGGTTTCGCCGTGGTGGCGGACGAGGTGCGCAAACTGGCCGAGCGCACCGCGCGCGCCACCACCGAAATTGCCGATCAGATCATGGCGGTCCAGGCGGAAAGCGCCGATGCGGTCGGACGCATCGAAGTCAGCCAGCAGCAGGCCATGGCGGGGGTGGCCACGGTGGAAACCGCCACGCGCGCGTTGTCCGACATCCGCCACGCGGTCGACGGCGTGCTGGAACGCGTCACCGAAATCGCCAGTGCGTCCGCCGAACAGAAAGCCGCCAGCAATGGTGTCGCAATCAATGTCGAACATATCGCTGCGATGACCGAGAGCAACAGCGCAACCGCAGCCATTGTTTCGCAGCAGGCTTCACGCATGGGCGAACTGGTCGATGTGCTGGATCGGGAACTGCGTCGGTTCAATATCCAGGCGAGCAGCCATGCCCTGACCGGATTGACCGAGTACACCGCCGACGAGATGCGCGTACTGCGGTTTGCCTCGGTTCCGGCCTGATCTATGTAGGGTGCGCATGGCGCCCCTACGTGTTTCTTCGGCACGATTATTTCTGGCATGAGTTGAGAAAAATAAGAATATTGGGATATCCTTATCCGCTAAACGGATAGCACAGCTGATGTCCAGATCCAAGGGAGTAAAACTATGGCATTGATGAAGCAAGTCACTTCATTGCTCACCCAGTTTCCTGGGATGCGCAGGAACTCTCGGGAACGGGTTGGCTACTTTCCGGAACGTAGGGTGCATCGCCGATTGAATGCCCGCAAAGGCACACGAGTGCTGATCATCGACGACTCCGATACGGCGCAATTCATGATTACGAAAATGTTCACCGCTTCGGGTTATGTCGCACTGCAGTCCAGGGATCCGGATCGCGGATTGCGCCTGGCCTTCAGTGAGCATCCCGATCTGGTCATTCTCGACATCGGCATGCCCGGCATGAACGGTTTCGAAGTGCTCAAGCGGATTCGGAAAGATCCGTTGGCGCGCCAGATTCCGGTCATCATGATCAGCGGCAACCCGAAGTCGATCAACATCCTGCGCAAGAGACAGATCGATGCGGATGGATTCATCAAGAAGCCTTTTACCCGCTCCGAAATTTTCACCCGTGTCGAAAAAATGCTGGATCCGAATCGGGTCCCGAAACGGGCGAGCGCCCTGCCGACAAAACTTGAAAGCTCCTTGTTGCAGCGCTTTCGACATCGCTGGCACAGTCCTCTGATGGCCTAGCCGTAACGATGGAATCGACCGATTCCATCGTGTTTCAGCGCGCTTTAAAAGCGTTCATTGCCGCGCATATAACGCCACTGTCCGGGCGGTAATTTCCCCATCGAAACGCCGCCAAGGCGGAGGCGCTTCATCGAAATAATCTGCAGGCCGACTGCTGCGCACATGTGCTCGATCTGGCCCGGTCTGGCCCCTTTCAACGCGACTCGCAAACGGGTTTCGTTCTGCCAGCTGACCTTGATCGCGGACGGGGTGCGGCCCTGGAAAGGGATGCCCTGGTTCAGTTGTTTGAGTCCATCCGGCGACAGTTCGCCGTCGACTTCGACGACGACTTCGTGTTCCACCGTCGCCGCGTCTTCGCTCAGCTTGCGCACGATGCGCCAATCCTGGCTGAACACGACGAGGCCGCTGGCGCCGGTTTCCAGCGGCGCGCAGGCGGTGAGCTGCGCGAAATGCATCTTCAGCGGGATTTTTGCGGCAACCCCTTCGATAAATTCCTGCGTCCACAAGGTCGTCGCGTTGAGCAACTGCGCGGCAGGCTGGCCGCTTTCGCCCGCAATCGTGTGATAGCCGGGCGGCTTGTGCAGCAGCAAGGTTACCGGCTCGGCCTGGGCGGGGTTGGCCTTCGGGTCGATTTCGATGTGCTGATCGGCAACGCGGAATTGCGGCTCTTCGATCACGACGCCGTCCACTCGCACCCAACCGCCGACGATGATCTGTTCGGCTTCACGGCGCGAGCAAGTGCGCAGTTCGGCGATACGTTTGGCGAGGCGGATGGAATCGGTCATGTTGGGCAGGCGGGGCAGGGGGGCTGCGAGTTTACTGCCGCAAGCTGCGTGAACAGCTGCGTAGGTAGGAAAAGCGCGCAGGTCGCCCGGATTCCGCGGCGCGATCCGGGCTATGCGATGTCAAGCATGCGCCATTGAAATCGGCACCCGTTTTGCACCGAACGGCCGTTCGTAATGCGCGTAGCGGCCGGCGATGGCGTAGCCGCAGTGCGGGCAGAGGCCGCTGGCGTCGAGGTGGTAGATAGGGATCTCATACCAGTCGCGCACGACCAGCGCGGTATTGCAACTCGGGCAGAAGGTGGTGCCGCCCTCGCTATCGTGCACGTTGCCGGTGTAGACGTAGTGCAGGCCGGCAGCGAGGCCGATCTTGCGGGCGCGCTGCAGTGTCGCCGGCGGCGTCGGCGGCAGCTTGTCGAGTTTCCAGTCGGGATGGAAGGCGGTGAAGTGCAGCGGTACGTCCGGGCCGAGTTCGCGCGCGACCCAGTCGACCAGGGCATGAATTTCGGCATCGCTGTCGTTCAAGGTCGGAATCAGCAACGTGGTGATCTCGAACCAGGTCTGGGTTTCGTATTTCAGAAACACCAACGTATCGAGAACAGGCTGTAGTTGGCCCGCACAATATTTGACATAAAAATCGTTCGTGAAACCTTTCAGGTCGACATTGGCGGCATCCATGCTCGCGTAGAACTCGATCATCGGCGCCTTGTGGATGAAGCCGGCGGTGACGGCCACGGTCTTGATGCCATGTTCATGGCAGGCGGCAGCGGTATCGAGCGCGTATTCGGCGAAGATGACCGGATCGTTGTAGGTGAAGGCAACGCTCTTGCAGCCCAGTTCTCCGGCGATCTCTGCGATCTTGTCGGGACTGGCGGATTCCATCAGCCGATCCATGTCTTTCGATTTCGAGATGTCCCAGTTCTGGCAGAACTTGCAGGCCAGGTTGCAGCCGGCGGTGCCGAACGAAAGCACGGAACTGCCCGGGTAAAAGTGGTTGAGCGGCTTCTTCTCGATTGGGTCGACGCAAAAACCGGAACTGCGGCCGTAAGTGGTGAGCACCATGCGGCCGCCCTCCATCTTGCGCACGAAGCAGGCGCCGCGTTGGCCTTCGTGCAGTTTGCAGTCGCGTGGGCAGAGGTCGCATTGAATGCGGCCATCTTCGAGTGCGTGCCACCAGCGCGCGGGGTAATTGCTTTCGGGCAGGCTCATGTTCATGACACCTCCTTGAACTTTTCGACCTGATAACGCGACAGGCGCAGGTCATTCGCCCAGAAATCCGCCGCCAACCCGGCTTTGCGCTTCAAATTCGCCAGGAACTGGCGCGGTTCGGGCAGTTGTTCCCACACCTGCGGCAAGAACGTGGCGCGATGCCAGTCGTGTTGCAGGATGACGCCGTCGATGCCGGGACGCAGTTGCGCGCGGGCATCGGCCTCGCTGCTGAAACGCAACGGCTGGGCGGGCGACAGGATGGAGACTTCAACCCGCGTGCGGGCCAGTTCATCGCGACTCAAAGGTGGAAAACGCGGATCCTGGAAGGCGGCGGCACGCGCATTCGCCAGCAGATCGTCGATCAACTTTCGATGCGCTTCCAGGCTGCCGATGCAGCCGCGTAATTCGCTTTGGCCATCTGCGCCTTGCTGGGTCAATGTGACGAACACTGCGCCGGGGCGATTCAGCCAGTCCGGGTGCGGCAAATCGACGGTCGGACCGCCGAATTCACCGGCAATGGCGTTGCGCGCCAGCGCGGTGAGCAAACGGCCTTGTTCGGCGTCATATGGGCTATGCAGATGCGGGCTATGCAGGTTCATCTTTCGGTTCCACCAATGCGAATGATCCATAACCGACGACGCGGCCGCGGTCGCCCGCGGTATCGCCGGAACTGCGGATGTCGAGCAGATGCGGCAGCAGGCCGCGCCGCTTCGCCGCCAGCAGCAAGCCATTGATCGGGAAGGCACCGCAGGCTTGCTCGCCGGCCAGATGCGTGTCCAGTTTGAGGATCGCTTTAGCGGTGGCGGCATCGACCTGTTTGGCTTCGGCGTAGGGCAGGAAGTGGGAAAGATCGGAACTGACCACGATCAGCGTTTCGTCGCCGCCCCACAGAATGTCCAGCACTTCGGCGACTTGTTCCGGCGAGGCGCCGCCGACGGCCAGCGGAATCAGCGTGAAATTCGTCAGCATGGTTTGCAGGAAGGGCAGATGCACTTCCAGCGAATGCTCGTCCGCATGCGCGGCGGCCGACACGCTGACTTGCGGCAGATGCGCAATGGCGGCGATGCCGGCTTGATCGAGCGACACCCTGCCCAGCGGCGATTCGAACAATTCGGCGCCGGGCAAGGCCAGCCCCGGCACCCAGACCCGGTGCACCGGGCCCAACAGAACGACGCGCCGGATCGTGGCGCGCAACGGTTCCAGCAGAGCGTACGCGGAGGCGGCGATGGGGCCGGAATAGATATAGCCGGCATGCGGCACGATCAGCGCTTTCGGCCGCAACACGGTGGGCTTGGCATTTTCAAAGCACTCCAACAACAACTGGCGCAGCACATCGGCTTGCGCCGGATAAAACGAGCCGGCAACCGCGGCGGGACGGACATTCAACATGGCACGACTCCCGGAATAATTTGAGTCCTCCCTTAGAATCTAGGGTACTTCCATCCGCTTACAAGCTCCCGTTGCCTATCTTGCCTCGCAACTTCGCACTCCTCCCCGCCGCCGGCGTCGGCGCCCGCATGGGGGCCGCGCATCCCAAGCAGTATTTGGATATCCACGGCCGGCCGATGCTCTGGCATGCCATCCGCGCCTTCGAGCGGCACGCGGCCATCGCCGGGATTTACGTGGTGATTTCCGCGCAAGACGGTTGGTGGGACAGCTACGACTGGTCGGCGTTCAGCAAGCTGAACCTGCTGCGTTGCGGCGGCCAGACGCGCGCCGAGAGCGTGCTGAACGGCTTGCGCGCCAGTGCCGCCGAAGTTTCCGGCGATGACTGGATGCTAGTGCATGACGCCGCTCGGCCCTGTCTGTCGCAGGAACTGCTCGACAAATTGCTGGCCGAACTTGCCGACGACCCGGTCGGCGGCATCCTGGCCGCGCCGGTGGCCGACACCCTGAAGCGGCAATCGGCGGATGGCCGCATAGCCGAAACCGTGCCGCGCGCCAGGCTCTGGGGCGCGCAGACACCGCAGATGTTTCGCCATGCCGTGCTGCTGCAAGCGCTGCAGCAAGTCGGCAACGAAGTCACCGACGAGGCTTCCGCCATCGAAGCGCTGGCGTTGGCACCGCGATTGGTCGAGAGCGATCTGACCAATCTGAAAGTGACTTTTCCGCGCGATCTCGATGTGGCCGCGTGGTTGCTGGGGCAACGTCGTTAGCGGTAAAGGAGATGGCATGAGCCTATTTCGCGCAGTTGCCGGTGTCGTAGGAGCGCCTTCCAAGGCGCGATTGTTCTGGACTTCGCGCCACTCAGCCGGGCTGGCGGGCTTGCTGCTGCTTGCCCTGTCCGGCTGCCGTGAAGCCCAGCCGCCCGGCTGGCAGGGCTATGTCGAAGGTGAATACGTGCGGGTGGCCGCGCCACTGGCGGGCGCCTTGCTGGAACTATCAGTGCAGCGCGGCCAGGCGGTGGCGAAGGGCGCGCCCTTGTTCGTGCTGGAACAGGAAAGCGAAGCCGCCGCGCGGCGCGAGGCGGAAAGCCGCGTCGAACAGTCCGGCGCCCGGCTGCTCAATCTGGAAAAGGGCAAACGGCCGGACGAACTTGCCGCCATCGAGGCGCAGCAGGCGCAAGCTCAGGCGGCGCTGGCGCTGTCCCGTGCCAACCTGGCACGCCAGGAAAAACTGGTGGCGGAAGGATTCGTCAGCCGCGCCGCGCTGGATGAGGTGCGCGCCGCCGTGGATCGGGATGCCGCGCGCTCTGCAGAACTCGCCGCCCAGCTGCGAGTGGCGCGTCTGGCCGCGCGTAGCGACGAGGTCGCCGCCGCGCGCGCCGAGGTGCGCGCGGCGCGGGCCGCGCTGGCCCAGGCCCAGTGGCGGCAGGGCCAGAAGGCGGTGTTGGCGCCGGTGGCCGGCACCGTGCAGGACCGGCTCTATCTGCCCGGCGAATTCGTACCGGCGGGGTTGCCGGTGGTCAGTCTGTTGCCACCGGAGAACCTGAAACTGCGTTTCTTCGTCGGAGAAACCGAACTTGCCGGCATTCGTCTCGGCCAGACCGTCAACGCGCTATGCGATGGCTGCGGCGGCAACATCCCGGCAAGCATCCGCTTTATCTCGACCCAGGCGGAATACACGCCGCCGGTGATCTACAGCCGCGAGAACCGGGCCAAGCTGGTCTATCTGGTGGAAGCCGGGGTGACGCCGCAGGACGCGGCGCGCCTGCATGTCGGCCAGCCGGTCGAGGTGCGCCTGCCGTGACTGAAGCACCCGGCGCCGACCTCGCCATCGACGTGCGCGGGCTGAGCAAGCGCTTCGCCGGGCGGGTCGCGGTGGACGCCATCGACCTGAGCGTCCGCACCGGGGAAATCTACGGATTCCTCGGCCCCAACGGCAGCGGCAAGACCACCACCATCCGCATGCTGTGC
>JASJPG010000027.1:81818-135572 GCA_031426815.1 Hydrogenophilaceae bacterium | reverse complement strand
ACCCCCACACGAGAGCCGCGCATTCTAAGGATCGAATTTCGCCTTGTAAAGAGGGAAAAGCGTCGAAACCTGAAAAATCTTCGACGCTATATAGTCGCGGCATGCGTATCGCTTTGATCACTCCATATCTGCCGATTGCGCGCAACGGCAATGCCCATACCGCGCTGCGCTGGCATCGCTTTCTCGAACAAGCGGGGCATCGTGTGGCGATGTCGCTGACGTGGGATGAACGCCCCGCCGATTTGATGATTGCCTTGCATGCCCGGCGCAGTCACGCGGCGATTGCACGCTTTGCGGAAACGTATCCGGATCGGCCGCTGATTTTGGTGCTGACCGGCACCGACGTATATCGCGATATCCACTGCGATGCTGCCGCTCAGGATGCGCTGGTCCGGGCGCATTGCATCGTGGCGTTGCAGGAACAGGGGCCGCTGGAGTTGCCGGCGGCGTTGCAACACAAGGCGCAGGCGATCTACCAATCGTCGCCGCGCCTGCAGCCGGGATGGCGGCCGGCGCGCAGTTTCGATATCTGCGTGGTGGCGCATTTGCGCGATGAGAAAGATCCCTTCCGTGCCGCCCTGGCCGCGCGCCTGCTGCCGGCGGAGAGTCGGATTCGCATCCGGCATGTCGGTGGGCCGTTGCAGGATGGCATGGCGGCACAGGCGGCATCGCTTGCCGCAGAGATTCCGCGCTGGCGCTGGCTGGGTCTGCTGGCGCATGGCGAGACGCGCCGCCGCATCGCGCGCAGCCATCTGCTGGTGTTGAGTTCGCGCATGGAGGGCGGTGCCAACGTGATATGCGAGGCGGTGATGGCCGGCACGCCGGTGTTGGCTTCGCGCATTCCCGGCAATGTCGGCATGCTGGGTGTGGATTACGCCGGCTATTTCCCGTTGGGTGACGAAACCGCGCTGGCCGCGCTGATGTTGCGCGCGGAACGGGACGCCGATTTTTACCGCCAGTTGGCGCAACAATGCGCCGCGCGGATGCCGCTCTTCGAACCGGCGCGCGAAGCCGCCGCAGTGCAGGCTTTGGCGAGGGATTGCCGATGAAACTGACCCTGCTCGCCGTCGGCGACAAATTGCCGCGCTGGGCCGATGAGGCCACCGCCGAATACCTCAAGCGCATGCCGCGCGAGGCGCGCGTCGAACTGGTCGCGGTGAAGCCGGAAAAACGCGGCAATCAGCCGGCGCAGACGCTGAAACAGGCCGAGGCTGCACGGTTGCTGGAAAAGCTGCCGGCCGGCAGCCGTCTGGTCGCGCTGGACGAGCACGGCCGCCAGGTCACCACGCGCGAGCTGGCCGATCTGCTGGCGCGCTGGATGGAATCCGGCCAGGACACCTGTCTGGTGATCGGCGGCGCCGACGGACTCGCGCCGGCCATTCTGGACAAGGCGGAAAGCACGCTGGCGTTGTCGCGGCTGACCTTGCCGCATGCCTTCGCGCGGGTATTGCTGGCCGAACAACTCTATCGCGCGGTCAGCCTGCTCAACAATCATCCCTATCACCGCGAATAACGCTTTGCGGGCTTCTATGATGCAGGGGTGCCCGACCTTCCTTCCTCTCTAGCCGCCACGCCATGACTCTTCCCGTATTCCGCCGCTGGCTGATTCGCCTCCTGATTCTGGCCGCCCTGCTGGCGGCGGCGTATGCCGGCTGGCGGCACTACAGCAAAGCGAAGCCGCTGCAAGTGAATGTCGTTGCCGTCGCGTTCGGCCGGGTCGAATCCACCGTGGCGAATACCCGCGCCGGCAGCGTGAAGCCCTGTCGGCGCGCCAAGCTGGCACCGCAGGGTGGCGGCCAGATTGCGCGCTTGTTGATCAAGGAAGGCGACCGCGTCGTGGCCGGCCAGATCTTGCTGGAACTGTGGAATGTCGACCTCGCCGCGCAGATCCGTCTGGCCGAAGAGCAAACCGGTGCGACCAAAGCTCGACGCAACGAGGCCTGTGCAGCGGCGCAAGCCACGCGGCGCGAGGCGGTCCGGCAGCAACGTCTGGTCGCGCAGGGGTTCGTCAGCGCAGCAGTGGTGGACCAGGCCGACAGCGAGGCAACTGTGCGCGAAGCGGCTTGCCTCGCGGCGGGCGCTGAAATTGCCGCCGCCGAGGCGCGGGTCGATACGGCGCGTGCCGCGCTCAGCCGCTCGGTGCTGAAAGCGCCGTTCGCCGGCATCGTCGCGGAAGTCACCGGCGAGCAGGGCGAGTACACGACGCCGTCGCCGCCCGGCATTCCGACCCCGCCGGCCATCGACCTGATCGACGACGCCTGCCTCTATGTCACCGCGCCGATCGACGAGGTCGATGCGCCTCGCATCAAGGTCGGCATGCCCGCCCGCATCGCGCTCGACGCCTTCGCCGGCCAGCACTTCGCCGGGCGCGTGCGGCGCATCGCACCGTATGTGCTGGAAGTGGAAAAGCAGGCGCGCACGGTCGAGGTGGAAGTCGTTTTCACCGACCCGAAAGAAGCCAAGACCTTGCTGGTCGGTTACAGCGCCGATGCGGAAATCATCCTGGAAAGCCGCGACAGGGTATTGCGCGTGCCGGCGACGGCGCTGCTCGACGGCAACAAGGTGCTGGTGCTGAAAAACGGCGTGCTGGAGGCGCGCAAAGTCGAACTCGGCCTGGCCAATTGGGAATTCAGCGAGGTGCGCAGCGGCGTGCGGGCCGGCGAGCAGGTGGTGACTTCGCTGGAGCAGGAAGGCGTCAAGGCGGGCGCGGCGGCGGTGGCGAAGTCGAAACCATGATCGGACGCGTAGGATGGGCGAAGCGCAGCGCGCCCATCGAATGCCACCTATTGATGGGCGCGCTGCACCAGTTCTCGGCACGCCGGATGCCTAAGCGGCAAAACCCGCCGCCAAGGCATCCGCTGCGCTTGGCCCATCCTACAAAGACTACGGCGGCGAGGCCGGTGCCATGATCCAGCTCGATCAGGTCTGCCGCTCGTTCCAGGTCGGCGATCAGCAGGTGCTGGCGTTGCGCGAGGTCAGCCTGTCGATTGCGGCGGGCGAGTACATCGCCATCATGGGGCCGTCCGGTTCCGGCAAATCCACCATGCTCAATCTGCTTGGCCTGCTCGATCGCCCAAGCAGCGGCCGCTACAGCCTGGATGGGCGCGATGTCACCGGCCTGAACGAAGCGGAATCGGCGCGGGTGCGGCGCGAGAAGATCGGTTTCGTGTTCCAGTTCTTCCATCTGGTGCCGCGCCTGGATGCCGCCGCCAACGTCGCCTTGCCCATGGTTCTGGCGGGCATCGCGCCGGCCGAGCGCAAGCGGCGCGTCGCGCAATTGCTCGCCGACGTCGGCCTCAGCGAACGCGCCGAACATTTGCCGTCGCAGCTTTCCGGCGGCCAGTTGCAGCGTGTCGCCATCGCGCGCGCCATGTCGATGCATCCCGGCCTGCTGTTGGCCGACGAACCCACCGGCAATCTGGATCGCGCCACCGGCCGCGAGGTCATGGGCGTGCTGGAAGGCTTGAACCAGCGCGGCGCGACGCTGATCGTGATCACGCACGACCAGGAAATCGGCGCCCGCGCGCGGCGCAGGATCGGCATGGAAGACGGCCGCGTCATTTCGGATAGCGCGACGCCAGCATGAGGCTCGCCGACACCTTCGCCCTGGCCTGGGGCACGCTGGCGCAACAACCGCGCCGCACCGCGCTGATCGGCCTGGCCATGTCGATCGGTGTCGGCGCAGTGGTGGTGCTGACGGCGCTGGGCGAAGGCGCGCGCGGTTATGTGCTGGAGCAGTTCGCCGGCCTCGGCACCAATCTGATCATCGTCATTCCCGGCCGCGCCGAAACCACCGGCGCGTCGCCCGGCGTGCTGTCGGGCGAAACCACGCGCGACCTGACGCTGGACGATGCCGACGCCGTGGCCCGCCTCGCCGGAGTGGCCGGCGTCGCCCCGCTCAATGTCGGCACCGCCCAGGTGACGCGCGGCGGCCTCGGGCGCGAGGCGGTGTTGCTGGGCTCGACCGCGCCGTTGCTGACCATTCGCCATATGCATCTGGGTCGCGGCCATTTTTTTCCGCCTGGAGCGAGCGATCAAACCACGCCGGTGTGCGTGCTGGGCGACAAGATCCGCAGCGAACTGTTCGGCGCCGCCAACCCGCTCGGCGATTGGGTGCGCATCGGCGACCGCCGTTTCCGGGTGATCGGCACGCTGGCGCCGCAAGGCCAGCAGATGGGCTTCAACACCGACGAATCGGTGGTGATTCCGGTCGCCGCGGCGCAGCAACTGTTCAACACGCCGTCGTTGTTCCGCATCCTGATCGAAGCGCGCGGCCGCGCCGCCGTGCCGCGCGTCAAGGCAGCCACCTTGGCGCTGCTCAAGGCGCGCCACGAAGGCGAGGCGGACGTCACGGTGATCACCCAGGATGCGGTGCTGGCCACGTTCGACCGCATCCTGACCGCGTTGACGCTGGCGGTCGGCGGCATCGCCGCGATCAGCCTGGGCGTGGCCGGCGTCTTGATCATGAACGTGATGTTGGTCTCGGTGGCGCAACGGCGCGGCGAGATCGGCTTGCTGAAAGCGCTCGGCGCCTCCGGCACCAATGTGCGCGCCTTGTTTCTGGCCGAAGCCGGCCTGATCGCCACGCTCGGCGCGGCCGGCGGCGTCGTGCTTGGCATGGCCGCCAGCTTCGCCTTGGGTCGGGTGTATCCGCAGTTAGCCATCGTGCCGCCGCTGTGGACGGTGGCAGCGGCGGTCTCGACCGCGATTCTGGCCGGCTTGCTATTCGCTTGGCTGCCGGCGCGGCGCGCGGCCAGGCTGGATGCGGCGCTATCGCTGACGAGACGTTGAAGGAAGCTTAATGCGCGCCGCCGACCTGTTCAGCCTCTCATTCAGCGCGCTGACCCACCATCCCGGCCGCAGCCTGCTGTCTGCGCTCGGCATCGCGGTCGGCGTCGCGGCGGTCATTCTGCTCACCGCGCTGGGCGAAGGCCTGCACCAATTCGTGTTGCATGAGTTCACCCAGTTCGGCACCAATCTGATCAGCGTCAGCCCGGGCAAGACCAAGACGCATGGCGGCAGCGTCGGCATGTTCGGCAGCGTGCGGCCGCTCAGCCTGCAGGATGCGGAAGCGCTGCGCCGGGTGCCGCAGGTCATCGCCAGCAACCCGACCGTGCAGGGCAATGCGGAAATCGAAGGGCAGGGCCGCAGTCGGCGGGTGACCTTGTATGGCGTCGGCCCGGATTTTTCGCGTGTGTTCAGCATGAAAGTCGCCAGCGGCAGTTTCTTGCCGGCGGACGCGGTCGAGGCGCCACGCGCCTATGCCGTACTGGGCGCGAAGGTGCGCCAGGAATTGTTCGGTGTGGCCAGCCCGCTCGGCCAGCGCATCCGCGTCGGCGGCCAGCGTTACCGGGTGATCGGCGTGATGGCCGCGAAAGGCCAGGTTCTCGGCTTCGATCTGGACGACACGGTCTATGTCCCGGCGGCGCGCGCGCTGGAATTGTTCAACCGCGACGGCTTGATGGAAATCCAGGTTGCACACGACCCGCTCGCCGACCCGGACGCCGTCGCCGCCGACCTCAAGCGCGTGCTGATGGCGCGCCACGGCAGCGAGGATTTCACGGTGACGCCGCAGAAACAGCAATTGGCAGTGCTCGATTCGATCCTGGCCGTGCTCACCTTCGCCGTCGCCGCACTTGGCAGCATTTCGCTGCTGGTCGGCGGCGTCGGCATTCTCACCCTGATGACCATCACCGTGGCCGAGCGCACCGGCGAGATCGGCCTGCTCAATGCCTTGGGCGCACGCCGCGGCCAGATCATGGCGCTGTTCCTCGCCGAAGCGATCTTTCTGGCCACGCTGGGCGGCGGCGCCGGCTTCGCGCTGGGCCTCGGCGCGGCCGGCCTGCTGCATGCGCTGGTTCCGGCGTTGCCGGTCAGTCTGGCCTGGGATTACGTGCTCGCCGCCGAAGCGGTCGCCGTGGCCATCGGCCTCGCCGCCGGCGTCGACCCGGCCCGGCGTGCGGCCGGCATGGACCCGGTGCAGGCGTTGCGGGCGGAATGAATGGCGTACACCCGACAAGCTCGGTTTGACGCGATGTAATCGTACGATTACATTTGGTTCATGTTTTCGATCAAGCCGCTTCCTGAATTCACCACCTGGCTGGACCGCCTTACCGATGCATCCGTCCGCGCAGTCGTAGCCGCACGGATCAAGCGTCTTGAACTAGGTTTGTTGGGCGATGTGGAGCCGGTGGGCGAGGGCGTATCGGAACTGCGTATTCATCTGGGGGCAGGCTGGCGTGTGTATTTCACGCGGCGTGGCACACAACTGATCGTGTTGCTCGCTGGCGGCTCCAAGCGCACCTAGAAGCGTGACATCAAGCGCGCCAAGGAATTGGCTGCATTGCTGGACTGACTGGAGGAACAAACATGACCCAACGCATCAAGGTCGCCGATCTACCCGAATTCGACGCCGCGCCCTATCTGGATAGCGAAGAGACCATCGCGGCTTATCTGTCCGACATTCTGACCGCGAACGACCCCGCCTTGCTGGCAGCGGCGCTGGGCGACATCGCCCGCGCACGCGGCATGAGCGAGATTGCCAAGGCCTCCGGCATTACCCGCGAGGCGCTGTACAAAGCGCTCCGCCCGGATGCCCAACCACGCTTCGATACCATCAGCCGCGTCTGCGCCGCGCTGGGCGTCAAACTGGTGGCGCAGGCTGTTCATCGCTGATTTCCCGGCGGGGTTATCGGAGCGGCGGCTGTTTCCAGTCTGGGTAGGATGCGGTGAGCAACGCGATCCGCATCAACCGCTCCGCACGTTGGAATGATGCGGTTCGTGCCTCTCCACATCCTACGTGACTGCATTAGGCGGGCCGCCGCCGATTTGTAGCCCGGCGTCGACCCGGCCCGGCGTGCGGCCGGCATGGACCCGGTGCAGGCGTTGCGGGCGGAATGACTGCGTATGCCCGACAAGTTCAATTGACGTGTTCTTGCCGTGTATTGCAATGGCATGGCGAAGTCGAGCGGCAAGTGCTAGACGCCGGGGCCACTGCGTTGGCGGGCTTTTCTTGCTGCCAGCAAGCCGAGTCCCACGCCCAACATCATCCAGGTTCCCGGTTCCGGCACCGCCAGGATAGGTAGGTTGACGGCGTCGGCGCGCGGGCTGATCTGGCTGTCGGCGAAGAGGTAGTCGGAGTAGCTGAGCAGGGCGATGCGGGCAAATTCTTCGGCTGGGGGGCCGCCGGAGTAGTAGCCGGGGTAGGCATATGAAACGCGGCTGAGCGGGCTGGCGTAGTTGACGGTGTCGACGACGATGCGGGTGCGCTGGGCGGGGTCGATTACGGCGTCGCAGCAGGGGCCGGTGTAGCCGGTCAGCAAGCGGGTGTCGTCGGGGAACTGGATACCCATGTTGCGGTATTCGATCTGGTTTTGGCCTAATTGGGCATCCGGGTGGATGGCTAGGCTGACGTAGGCGAAGTCGAAGGATTCGCCCGGGTCGAGCGTGAGGCTGTTGAACTGCGCCAGGAAGAGCGCGGTGTCGTCGACGGCGGTGAATTCTCTGAAGGTGAACGCTTGCGTGCCGGTGTTGGTGAGTCTTGCCGGCAGGTTGACCACGTCGCCGGGTTTGACGTGGATTTCGGCGCTGAGCGTGAGGGTGTAGTTGTATTCGGCGTGGGCGCCGTTAGCGCTGCTTAATGCGAGGGCGAGAGCGAAGCAGCTTTGCAGGCAGGCTACCTTCCAGCGGTGCGTTGGTGTCGGCATGATTTGACCTCCAGTTCCATTTTCGGATGAAGGTACAGGAGATTTCGTTGCGGGTGTGTTGCGGGTTTATTTAGGGACGCGCCTACGTAGGCGTGGTTTGTGTAACGCGGCATCCAGGCTATCGCGCCTTGGGCGCCGCTGCTATGAAACATCGACGCATTCCCTGGCCGATCACGCCGCCGACTTCACCACATAGGCGATCAGTTGTTGATGCTCGGCCGCTTCCAGCTTGACCAGTTGGGTGATCACAGGCGCGTCGATGACATAGCCTTTGGCCAGCAGCATGTAGCCGTCGCGGTGCATCAGGTCGCGTGACAGGACCATGCCCGGACGCAGGCTGCCGACCCGCACCGGCAGTTCGTCGATGACGTTTTTCAACTGAACGCTGAGTAGATCGACAAAGCTGTCGATCACGCTCGGGTCGTAGCGCTTGCCGCGGTTTTCGATCAGATAGGCCAGCGCATCTTTCGGCTTCATCGGCTGTTGCAGCATGGTGCCGCTGACCAGACCGTCGTATTCGTTGGCGGCGCAAATGATGCGCGCGCCCATCGGGATGGCGAGGCCGGCGAGCCGATCCGGATAGCCGCTGCCGTCGTAGAACTCATGATGGTGGCGAATCAGCAGCGCGGCATCCTTCAGCTGTTCGATCTGCATCAGCGCCTGTTGTCCGCGTTCGGGATGGCGCATGACTTCGCCGCGTTGCTCGGGGGTCAGCGCGCTGACCGACTTGTCGAGAATCTCGTCGGCCAGGCCGATCTTGCCGATGTCGTGCAGCAGCGCGGCGAACAGCACGGTTTGCTGCTCGGCATCGCTGAGATTGAGCGTGCGTGCCAGGCTGCGCGCGTGGTCGGCGACACGGCGGGCATGGCCGGAAAGGTTCTTGCCGCGCATCTCGGTGAGGCCGGAGAAGGCCTGCACGGTGGCGAAGAAGCCGGTCTTCAACCTGGCATGGGCTGATTTCACATACTTGACCGCCTTGTTCAGTTCCTCGGTGCGCTCCGCGACTTTCTGTTCCAGTCCGGCATTGAGCTCGCGCAGCTCGGCCATCTGGGCCTCAACCACCGAGTTCAGGCGGCTGTTTTCCTGCTCCAGCCGGCGCCGTTCCAGCGCTTCGCGCACGATCAGGACGATCTCGTTGTCGTCCCAGGGTTTGTTGATGTAGCGGTAGATCTGGCCCTTGTTGATGGCGTTGATGGTGGATTCGATATCGGCGTAGCCGGTGAGCAGGATGCGGATGCTTTCCGGCCAGCGCAAACGCACCTGCTCCAGGAAATGGGCGCCATCCATGTTCGGCATGCGCATGTCGGAGATGACCAGATCGATCTTCTCCTGCGCCAGCACGTCGAGTCCGAGCGCGCCGCCTTCGGCCGTGAAGATGCGGTAGCCGTGCGGCCGGAACAGGCGCTTCAGCGAGGACAGGATGGACGGTTCGTCATCCACGAACAGCAGGGAGATGACGGGTGCATCGGAAACGAGAGTCTCAGCCATGATCGTTTGCTTCGCTTTCAATGGGAAGGATGGGCAGCGTGACGCGGAACACCGTGCCCTTGCCGACTTCGCTGCTCACGTCGATGCGGCCGCCGTGTTTGTGCACGATGCCATAGGACAGCGAAAGCCCGAGACCGGTGCCTTTGCCGACCGGCTTGGTGGTAAAGAACGGATCGAAAATCCGGGTCAGCTGATGTTCCGGGATACCAACGCCGGTATCCGAGATTTCGACCCAGACGCTGCCGCCGCCGTTGCCTGTCTCCAGCGTGCCGTCGACCCCGGTGCGCACGCCGATCTCGCCCTGCTCATTGATGGCGTGGGCGGCATTGACCAGCAGGTTCATGAACACCTGGTTCAGCTGCGACGGCAGGCAACGAACCATCGGCAGGTCGCCATAGGCCTTGACCACGCGGGCTTTGTACTTGATTTCGTTGTTGACCACGTTGAGGGTGGAGTCCAGGCCCTTGTGCAGATCGGCGTAGACCCACTCGCCCTGATCGCTGTGCGAAAAGTCCTTCAGGTCCTGCACGATGTGGCGCACGCGCGCCAGCCCGTCGCTGGATTCTTCCAGCAAGGCCAGGACGTCGGTCTTCAGATAGTCCAGTTCGGCCGCCTGCACGGCGGCGTCGATGCGTTCGTGCAGCGGTCCCGCCGGCACGAATTCAAGGGCCGCCTCGAACGCCGCCAACACCGTCAGCAACTGCTCGACATAGCCACGCAAGGAGCCGAGATTGGAATTGACGAAGCCGATCGGATTGTTGATTTCGTGTGCCACGCCGGCGGCAAGCTGGCCGATGGAGGCCATTTTCTCGGATTGCAGCAACTGGTTGTGGGCGGCTTCGAGCTTCTTGATCAGCGCGGCTTGCTCGCTCTTTTCGCGCAGCAGCGCCTCTTCGGCTTCCTGCATGCGCCCGACGCGCTCGTTCAATTGCAGATTGCGCTCGTTCAACTCCTGCGACATCAGATTGAGCGAGCGCTCGACCAGTTCATGTTGCGCGTCGGCGTGGCGATAGGCCTTGTCGACCGCCACCAGGAAAGGCCGCAACGCCGGGCTTTCTCGCTCTTCCGCCTCCAGATGGCGCCGCAACTGGCGTTCCAGCAAAGGATGCAAGGCGGATTCAGACGGCATCCGCGGTCTCCCGATGCGTCATCGGCAACGTCACCCGGAAGGTCGTACCCTGGCCGACTTCGCTGGTCACTTCGATGCGGCCGTTGTGTTTCTGGATGATGCCGTAGGCCAGCGACAAGCCCAGGCCGGTGCCTTTGCCGACGGCCTTGGTGGTGAAGAAGGGGTCGAAGATGCGGCCGAGCACCTCTTCCGCAATGCCCTTGCCGGTATCCGCCACCTCGATCCACACCTCGTCGTCGCTGCGGCCGCTGCGCAAGGTGATGGTGCCGCGCGGACCTTCGATGGCGTGTGCCGCGTTGACCAGCAGATTCATGAAGACCTGGTTCAGTTGCGAAGGCAGGCATTCGATTTCCGGGATAACGCCATACTCCTTGACCACGTCGGCCTGGTATTTGATCTCGTTCTGGACGATGTTCAGCGTACTGTCGAGGCCATCGTGCAGGTTGGCGTATTGCCAGTCCGGCGTGCTGTCGAGGCGGGAGAAGTCCTTCAGATCCTGGACGATCTTGCGCACCCGCGAAATTCCGTCGCGCGACTCGCTCAGCAAGGCCGGGATGTCCGACTTCAGATAAGGCAGGTCGAGCTGCAGCTTGAGGTTGACGATATCCCCATGCGGCGCGATTTCCGGCGGCAGCGCCGCCTCGCAGGTTTCGTACGCCTCGATGATGCGCAACAAATCGCGGATGTAGCTTTCCAGCGTGCCCAGGTTGGATTGCACGAAGCCGATCGGGTTGTTGATCTCGTGCGCCACGCCGGCGGCCAGCTGGCCGATGGAAGCCAGCTTTTCCGATTGCAGCAACTGGCTCTGGGCGTCCTGCAATTCCCGATGCAGACCTTCCAGTTCCTGATACTGCTGTTTCAACTGGACTTGCGCACGGCTGCGTTCTTCGATATCCGCTTCCAGCTGCTGCTTGGCTCGCGACAACGCCTCGGTGCGTTCATCGACCCGTTTCTGCAGGTCCACGTTGATGTTCTGCAGCGATGCTTCCATCTCCTTGCGCGCGCTGATATCGGTACGAATGCCGATGTACTGCATCGGTTTCCCGTCCAGCCCGAGAAACGGCACGACGGTGGAATCCACCCAATAGAAACCGCCGTCCTTGCGCCGGTTGCGAATTTCGCCGTGCCAGACCTGCCCGGCTGCGATGGTTTTCCACATGCCCGAGAAGTACTCGTGCGGATGCAGGCCGGAATTGACGATGTGGTGGCTCTGTCCGAGCAGTTCCTCGCGCGTATAGCCGGAGATGGCGCAGAACTTGTCGTTGACGTAGGTGATGATGCCGCGGGTGTCGGCGATGCTGACGATGGCGTGTTCATCCAGCGCTGTCTTTTGCGCCTGCAATTCCAGATTGGTGACCTCCAGACGCGCCATCAAGCGGGATTGCCAGCGGATCACCAGCACGGCAATCAGGCTGGCCAGCAGTGTCGCTACCAGTGCGCTGATCAGCATCAAGGCGCGCGCGAACAGATATTCCTCGCGTGCAAGGGCAGCCGCGGCGCGGCCATCGGCAACCTGACGGTCGAGGAAAATGCGCAGTTGCACGGCGACCTCGCCCTGTTTCGGCATGGCCTTGGTCACCAATAAATGCTCCGCTTCCTGCCTCTTTTCGGCGAGCGCCAGATCCAGCACCTGATCCTGCAAGGCGCCGCCTTGAGCGGTAATGCGGCCCTGTTCCTCCAGAATGCGGCGTTCCTGCTCGGACAAGCCCAGCGTCAACAGTTTTTCGCGGGAGCGGCGGAAGATGCCGCTCAATTCATAAAAGCGTGGCACCAATTCATCGCGGGCGAAGGGATCCTGCTCCTGCAGGATGGCGTGCAGTTGCAACGAGCGTTCGCGCGACGCGATATACATCTCGGAGGCCAGGCGCGAACGCTCGTTGTGGATCTCGACGATGCGCGTGATGGTTTCGTTGAGACTGCCCAGGTAGTAGATGCCGATACCGGCCAGCGCCAGCAACAGGCCGATCACCAGCAGGAAACCGGCGAGCAGGCCGCGGGTGCCGGATTGTTGCTCCGAGTGCGTCGCGTTCAAGGCCATGGCTGTGGCCTCAATCCATCACCAGCATGGCGCAATAGGCCTGATGTTCCGGGGCGATTGCGTCCAGTACGTCGTGCAGGGAATCTTCGTTCAAACCGAGTCGCCGCCAGACCGCCGGGTCGACCGTGGCCTCCAGCGTCCACGACGGTGCGCCGGCATCCCCATGCCAGGCCAGCCCGTAGGCCAGGGCGTTGGCGGCATGGGCGACGTCGACCAGCGTCTCGCCGGTGGCGCTTTCCGGTTCGTGATGGCGCGCCACCGCGAGCACGATATCGGGCGGAAAACTCCAGCGCACAGCCAGCGCCGCACCGACGGCAGCATGGTCGAAGCCGAGCACATGCCGCTCGGCCTGCTGAATCCGGCAGCCCTGTTCGTTGCTCATGGCGATGACCCGGGCGTAGTGCGCGGGATGCGTCGTGGCCAACATCAACGCACCGATGTCATGCAACAAACCGGCGGTAAAACCGCTTTCCGGGTTCAGGCGTGCCGGGTTGGGATGCAGGCCGCGTACCAGCGCTCGGGCGCACAGCGCGGCACCGAAACTGTGGCACCAGAAGCGCTGCAGATCGAAACCGCTGTCGGGACTCGGTTTGAAATAACCGGTGACGGAAGCCGCCGTCACCAGACTGCCCACGGCGCGAAAGCCGAGCACGACGATGGCTTCGTGAATGCTCGCCACCTTGTGCTGCAAGCCATAGAAGGCCGAATTCGCCACCCGCAACGCGCGCGCGGCGAGGGCTTGATCCTTGGCGACACCCTGCGCCAATTCGTCGATGCTGATGTTGTCGTTGCTCAGCGCGACGACAAGCGCATCGACCGCGGCCGGCAACGACGGCAATAGGTGGATGTCGGCCAACACGGTATCGAGCGTCAACACAGGCAATTCAGACATGGACAACCTCTCGCTCAAGCCAACCAAAACACATCCGATTCATGCCGCGGCCTCGCACGGCAGCAAGGCCAGCAACGCGCCGCGCGAGCTGGAATGCTGCCCCATGGGTTTGAAAATGATGCGGTAGTGCTGTCCCGCATGTTGAATCCGCGCCGGAATCATGGCCGGGTCGTGCAACCAGGTGCCGATCCATTCCGGCAGCACCTCGCCCGCATCCATGCCCAGCAGCGGCCCGCCGTCGGGGCCAAGTTGCACATCGGCCGCCGAGTTGGACAAGGCGACCATGCCGTCTTCATCGACACCGACGATCGGCCAGGGAATCAGCTGCAAGACTTCCTGCAAGGTATCGAGCACGGTTTCGATCTGCCGCGCCTGGCGTTCCTTGTCCTCGGCATACGCCCGCAATTCTTCGTTGGCGGTGCGTAACTCTGCGGTCAGACGCAGATTTTCATCGGCGATTTCCTTGCCGCGAAACGCCTCGCGCACCTGTTCGCGCAATTGCGCGTCGTCCCACGGCTTGGTCAGGAACTTGTAGATCGCGCCTTCGTTGATGGCATCGGTGATGAACTGCAGGTCGGTATAACCGGACAGCACGATACGCACCGTGTCCGGATAGGATTCCTTGACCCGGCGCAGAAATTCGACGCCACTCATGCCGGGCATGCGCTGGTCGGACAGGATCACGTCGACCGGCTGGCTGGCCAGTAGCGCGAAGGCTTCTGCCGCGTTGTCGGTGGCCAGGATGGTATAGCCATCACGGCGGAACAGGCGCTTCAGGGCCGAAAGTATGCTGGTCTCGTCATCGACCAGGAGCAGGGTTTGCGGGCGGTTAGCGGGCATGGTTGGTCTCGTCGTAAGCATTGCCACGCGGCTTCAGCACCGCGTCGTGATAACGGAAGGCATCGCGAATATGGCCGCGCAACAAGTCGTCGTCCCACGGTTTGATGAGGAATTTGTAGATCGCGCCCTGATTGACCGCTTCGATGATGCTTTCCAGTTCGGCGTAACCGGACAGCACGATGCGTACGGTATCGGGATGCAGTTGCTTGACCCGGCCGAGGAACTCGGTGCCGGTCATCTCCGGCATGCGTTGATCGGACAGGATCACCTGGACCTCGTTCCGGGCCAGGATTTCCAGGCCTTCGCGCGCGCTGGCGGCGGTCAGCACGCGGTAGCCTTCATTGCGCAGCATGCGGCGCAATGCGGCCAGGATGCCGGCCTCGTCATCCACCAACAGCAGCGTGCGCTCTTGTTGCACGACAACGGCCAGCGCCGGCAGGCATTTGCCGTCGCGCAGCATGGCGGTGAACTCGGCTTCCGGCACCGGCCGGCTGAAGTAATAGCCCTGCATCACTTCGCAGCCGAGCTTTCTCAGATAGCCCAGTTGCGCCTCGGTTTCGACGCCTTCCGCGATCGTTCTCAAATCCATACGCTGAGCCAGGCCGATGACGGCCGACACGATGCCGGCCGCATCGGGGTCGGTGACAATATCGCGCACGAACGATTGATCGATCTTGAGGACATCGATCGGGAAGCGGCTCAGATAAGCGAGGCTGGAATAACCGGTGCCGAAATCGTCGAGCGACAGCTTCACGCCGATGGCCTTGAGCCGCTTGAGCAGGGCAGCGGCGGCGTCCGGGTCTTGCATCAGGATGCTTTCGGTCAGCTCCAGCTCCAGATGCTGGGCAGGGACGCCGTGCCGCGCCAGCGTGGCGGCAAGCTGGGTGTCGAAATCGGCGATGCGCAGTTGGCAGCCCGACACGTTGACCGCCAGGCGCACATCGCTCAGACCTTGGTCCAGCCAGGCCCGCAGCTGCGCGCAGGCGGTGTCGATGACCCAGGCGCCGATCGGCACGATCAGGCCGGTTTTTTCCGCGAGCGGAATGAATTGCCCCGGCGCGGTCATCTTGCCCAGCCCATCGCCCTGACGGTTGCGGTGCCAGCGCAACAGGGCTTCCGCGCCGATGATATGGCCGCTGTGCAGATCCACCTTGGGCTGGTAGTGCAGTTCCAGCTCGTTGCGCTCCAGCGCACGCCGCAAGTCAGCCTCCAGTTCGAGCATAACCAGCGCATCGGCATTCATGTCGGCAGTGTAGAAACAGAAGCGGTTGCGGCCGCGTTCCTTGCTGCGGTACATGGCAACCTCGGCATCGCGCAGCAACTCGATGACGCTGTCGCCGTCGTCGGGAAAAACGCTGATGCCGATGGAGGCGCCCAGGAAAACATCGTGCGCGAGATTCATCGCATCCCGGCAAGCGAACGGCGGCGCCAGCAAGTCGAGCAGATCGCGCGCGACTTCCGCGATCTCGCCGGATTCTGCGATGGCTTCCAGCATCAACAGAAAATCGTCGCCGCCGAGGCGGCCCAGGATGTCTTCCTTGCGTACCCGGCCGTGCAAACGCTGCACCACGGCCTGCAGCAGGGCATCGCCCGAAGCCGGACCGAGGCTGTCGTTGACGTGCTTGAAATGGTCCAGATCGATGTGCAGCACGCCGATCCGTTTGCCCGTCCGCCTGGCCCGCTCCAGTGCGTGCGCCAGCCGGGTTTGCAGCATCGCCCGGTTGGGCAGATCGGTGAGTGGATCGTGGTGCGCGAGATGGTCAAGCTGCGCCTCGCTGCGCTTGATCTGGCTCAGATCGGTGGAAACGCCGACGTAATGGCTGATCGCGCCCCAGCTGTCGCGCACGCAATTGATGGTGAGCCATTCCGGATAGGTTTCGCCGTTCTTGCGCCGGTTCCAGATTTCGCCCTGCCAAATGCCGGCAGTGCGGATTTCCGACCACATGACCTGGTAGAACGCGGCGTCGTGCCGGCCGGAACGGAGCAGGTTGGGACGTTGCCCGCGCACTTCTTCTTCGCTGTAGCCGGTGATCTCACAAAAGGCGCGGTTGACGTTGAGGATATGGCCGTCCGGGTCGGTGATCATCAGGCTGTCGCGGGTGTTTTCGAACACCAGCGAGGCCAGATGCAAACGCTCCTCGGCGCGTTTGCGCGCGGAAATATCGAAGAAAGTCGCCACCGAGCCGACCACGCGCCCGTCGCGGTGCATCGGATATGACCAGCACTCCACCGGCACCGGATGGCCGTCCTTGTGCCAGAACACCTCATCGTCGAGATGGATTTCCTGGTCGTGCAGATAAGCCTGATAAATCCGGCATTCCTGGCTCGGGTAGTGCGTGCCGTCGGGGTGCGAGTGATGGATCAGTTCGTGGATATGGCGGCCGATCAGTTCATCCGCGTGCTGGTAACCCAGCAGCTTCAGGCAGGCCGAATTGACGAAGGTGCAACAGCCGTCCAGATCGACGCCGTAGATCGCCTCGGCGGCGGAATCGAGCAGCAGCCGGACGCGCTGTTCGCTCTCCTGCAGCGATGCCCTTTCATGCAGCAATTCGCTGCGATGGCAGACGCTCTCGATGGCAGCCGGCAATTTGTGCAGATAGCCCGGTTGTTTGACCAGGTAATCGTCGATGCCGAGCGACAAGGCGCGCGCCGCAATTTCCTCGCTGCCCGTACCGGTGACCAGAAGCAGCGGCAGGTCGAGACCGCGTTGGCGGCGCAACATCTTGACCACATCCAGCGCATTGCCGTCCGGCAACAGGTAATCCAGCAACACTGCGTCATAGTCGCAAGCCGTATCGGCATGCTGCGGCAAAGCCGCCAGCACGTCGGCAAAGTCATGCACCGCATCGAGCTGGATATGCGGCGCATGCTGCGCCAGATGACGGCGGGTCAGCTCGATATCGGCGAGGTCATCCTCGGCGTACAGCACTTTCAGCGGCCGAATCCGGTAGGCGCCGCCGGTGCGCATATTGGCCAGGGCATGCGCGAGGATACGTGGCAGCAGATCGAGCGGCTGCGTGTGCTTGATCAGATAGGCATCGGCGCCGGCCTTGAGCGCCGCCGACACCGCTTCCTGATCGCCCGTCCCGGTCAGGATCACCACCGCCAGCGGCAGACGGCGCGAGCGAATGTGGCCGAGCAGCGCCAACCCGGAACCATCCGGCAGGGTCAGATCGCAGATCACCGCATCGAGATCGCTCGCATCGACCAGGCGCGCCAGCGCTGCGGCCTTGCTGGTAACCACCTCGACGACATACTCCGGCGCTGCCCGCGCAAGGACGTTCCGTGCCAGTGCGGCATCGATCGGATTGTCCTCGATGTAAAGGATTCTCAAGCGCTTGCCTCGTATGCAACAACTTGATTGTTAAGGGATATGCACCACTCATTAAACGAATGGGCGGTGTCCGGGTGTGGCATCTATCGGCCGCCTGCCCGGCAAACTTGAGGCAGTTTGATCCTGCACCCTCCGGATGAGTGGGACACCCCGCGTAGGAGCGCCTTCCAAGGCGCGATTGTTACCGGACTTCGCGCCTTGGAAGGGGCTCCTACAGGGCGGCGACCGACCCCGCCAGCAACCGTTCGAACTCCGCCAGCGGCAACGCCCGGCTGAACAAATAGCCCTGATAGGCGGCGCAGCCGTACTGGTCGAGCCGCTCCAGTTGCGCCAGGGTTTCGACGCCTTCGGCGATCACGTGCAGACCCAGCGTGTGGCCCATCGTGATGATGGTCTGCACGATCGCGGCATCGTGCGCATCGCTGGCCAGATCGGCGACGAAGGAACGATCGATCTTGAGTTGGTCCAGCGGCAAACGCTTGAGGTAGGACAGCGAGGAAAAACCGGTGCCGAAGTCGTCCATCGAGAAACCGATGCCCAGGGCCTTCAGTTCCTGCATGCGGGCAATGGTATCGACCACGTTCTCGATCACCAGACTCTCGGTCAACTCGATCTTCAGACGGGTCGGATCGGCGCCGGTCTCGGCCAGCACTTGCTTGACCTCGGCAACGAAGCCGGTCTGGCGGAACTGGCGCGCGCTGACATTGACCGCCAGCCGCAAATCGCAAGTGGCGGCATGTGCCGACCAGGCCTTGATCTGGACGCAGGCAGTCTCCAGCACCCAGCGGCCGATCGGCAGGATCAAACCGGTGTCCTCCGCCAGCGGGATGAACAGGTCCGGCGCGACCGCGCCGCGTTGCGGATGCTGCCAGCGCAGCAACGCCTCGGCGCCGATCACACGCCGCGTATTGTCCATCTGCGCCTGGTAATGCAACTGCAATTGACCGAGTTTCAGCGCGTTGCGCAGATCGGCTTCCAGCGCGCTGAGCTCGTCCAGCGCCGACTGCATGGCCGGATCGAAGAAGCGCAGGCAGTTGCGGCCGGCGCGCTTGGCCTGGTACAGCGCCAGATCGGCCTGCTTGAGCAGCGCTTCGATCGACTCCCGATGGTCGCTGAACAGCGTGACGCCAAGGCTGCCAGTGCAGTGGTATTCGTGGCCGTCCAGTTCGTAGGGCCGCGCCAGCGTCTCGCGCACCTTCTCACCGACCAGCCAGGCCTGGGTGCCGGCTTCGGCGGCATCCGCGCTCAAATCTTCCAGCACGACGACGAATTCGTCGCCGCCCAGGCGAGAAATGGTGTCGCCCTCGCGCACTCCGTGTTGCAGGCGCCGCGCCACCTCGACCAGCAACAGGTCGCCGACCGCGTGGCCGCGCGTGTCGTTGAGATTCTTGAAGTGGTCCAGATCGAGGAACATCACCGCGCCATGGTGTCCGCCGCGCGTGCTGCCAATCAGCGCCTGGCCGAGCCGATCATGCAGCAGGCGGCGGTTGGGCAGATGGGTGAGCGGGTCGTAATAGGCCAGACGGTGGATCTCGGCCTGCGCTTCCTGGTTCCGGGTGATCTCGGAAAAGGCGGCGACGTAGTGGGTTGTTGCTCCGGTGAGGCCTTTGACGGCAGAAATGGTCAACCACTCGGCGTAGATCTTGCCGTTCTTGCGCCGGTTCCACATCTCGCCTTGCCAATAACCCGTTTCCCGCAGGCTCTGCCACATCAGGTCGTAGAACGACTTGTCGTGACGGCCGGAACTGAGCAACGCCGGGGACTGGCCGATGGCTTCCTCGGCGCGATATCCGGTCAGGCGCGTGAAGGCCTGGTTGACGCGGACGATGATGCCGTGCACGTCGGTCACGATCATGCCTTCCTGCGACTCGAAGGCGATGGCGGCGATGCGTAACTCTCCCTCGGCGCGGCGGCGTTCGCCGATGTCGAGAATGACCGCGAGAAACACCGGCGGCTGGGTCTGCATCAATTGCAGGCGTACCTCGACCGGATAGGTGGAGCCATCCTTGCGGCGATGAATTGTCTCGAACAGCAGAGAAGCCTGTTCGCCGGCGCGCAACGGCGCGATCAAGCGCTCGAAACGCTCCCGGCTGAAAGCCGGCTTCAGATCCAGCGGCGTCAGTTGGTTCAGTTCCTGGCTCGAATAGCCCAGGTTCTGCATGGCGCCGGCGCTCACCTCCAGGAATTGCAGCGATGCGGCATCGAACAGATAAATTTCGTTGAACGAACTTTGCAGCAGGCGCCCGAAGCGCAACGCCAACTGATCTGCCTGCTTCTGGACGCTGACATCGCTCAGCACGATGCGCACCTGCGGCGTTTCGTCAACCAGATACAGACAATCGAGATGGGCGGAAAAACGGCTGCTGTCGGCGCGCTGCATGGTCAGTTCGCAACTCTGTTTTTCTACATGCTGCGCGATGCACATGAATTCGCGTTGCCAGCGTTCCTTGTCCTCGGCGGCGACATAGCCGATAAAACGCTGCTGCCGCAGTTTCTTGCGATCCTCGCCCAGCAACGCCGCGCCGGTGAGGTTGATCTGTTCGATCATGCCGCTACGCGACAGGGTGAGATACGCCACCGGGGCAAATTCGTAGAGGTCGACATACCGGTCGCGCGATGTTTCCAGCTCGATCTGGGCCTGGCGCAGCGTCTCGTTCTGCATTTCCAGTTCGATCTGGTGGACCTGTAGTTCGTGCAGGTCGGCCGCGACCGAACGCTCGGACTGGCGCGGCGGCACTTCGGCAAGTTGTGCCTCCGCCTGCTCGCGTAGCTGCGACGCAACCTCCTCCGGGCACCGACCTTGTCCGACCATGGCAACCCTTTCCGCAACGAGAGTTTGGAAAGATATCGGAAAACCCTTAAGGAACCTTGAATAAACCTATTTCGCTCAGTTGCGGTGTCGTAGGGGCGCCTTCCAAGGCGCGAAGTCCGGAACAATCGCGCCTTGGAAGGCGCACCTAGTGCGCCCGTGCCGTCACCCCGGTAGCCAGCGCCGCAGCACTTCGCTGAGCCGGGCCAGTTCGACCGGTTTCGAGATATGGTCGTCCATGCCGCTGGCCAGGCAGTGTTCGCGGTCTTCATGCAGGGCGTTGGCGGTCATGGCGATGATCGGCATGCGTGGTTTGCCGGTGTCCGATTCCATTGCCCGAATCCGGCGGGTGGCTTCCTGGCCGTCCATTTCCGGCATTTCCATATCCATCAGGATCAAGGCGTAGTCGCGTTCCTGCAGTCGCTGCAGCGCTTCGCCGCCGTGGTTGGCAATGTCGTAGCTCAAGCCGAGCTTGCCCAGCATGCGGGTGGCGACCATCTGGTTGATGCGGTTGTCTTCGACCAGCAGGACATGGCCATGCAAGGCGGTTTCGTCTGCAACGACGGTTTCTGCGGCGACTGCCGGATCAGGTGGGGTTTCAGCAGTCGCAACCACGATATTCAGGGGCGGCGCGGTGTCGCCGATTGCCTCTGGCGCGGGAGTGGCGGGCAAGGTGAACCAGAACCGACTGCCGATACCGGCCTCGCTTTCGACCTGGATATCGCCACCCATCGCGTGTACCAGATCTTGCGAAATCTTCAGGCCCAGGCCGGTGCCGCCGAATTTCCGGGTGGTCGATTCGTCGGCCTGGGCGAAAGGTTGGAACAGGCGCGCCAGCGTCGGTGCATCCATGCCGATGCCGGTGTCGCGCACGCTGTAGCTGATGCGTGAGGCGTCATCGACGGGTTCGATGCGGATGTCGATGCCGCCAACGTGAGTAAATTTTTCGGCATTGCCGATCAGGTTGATCAATACCTGGCGCAAATGTGTCGGATCGCCCATGACGCGCGCGGGCAATTCGGGCGAAGCATGGAAGCGCAGATCGATGCCTTTGGCCCTGGCGCGTTCGGAAACCAGCGCGGCGACTTCGTTCAGGGTGTGGCGCAGGTCGAACGGGATGTGCTCGATGGTCATCTTGCCGGCTTCGATCTTGGCCAGATCGAGCACCTTGTTGATCAGTTCGAGCAAATGTGCGCCGGCGCGGTTGATTTCGCCGACGTAATCGCGGTGTTCCGGCGTCAGCTCCTCGCTTTCCAGCAACTGCGCGAAGCCGAGGATGGCGTTCATCGGCGTGCGCAGTTCATGGCTCATGCGTGAGACGAAATCCGATTTCGAGCGGCTGGCGCGTTCTGCTTCTTCCTTGGCGGCGCGCATTTCGTTCAGGGCCAGATGCAAGCGTCGGTTGGCTTCATTGATCTGGCGGGCGAAGACGAAGCCGGCCAGCGTGGCCAGGACGATGATCAACGCGACCAGGCCCATTTCCGTGGTCTTGAACCCCTCCCGTTGCGTCGCGAGTTGCCGTTCCAGTTCTTTCAGGCGGTCGCTGCTGTCAAAGAACAAGCGGTTGGCGTTTTCGTTCAGGCGAAAGAAATAGGGCGGGATGTGTTTCAGATACACCGCGATTTCATGTTCCAGCGCGAACAGGCCCTTGCTGTCGTTACTGTCGCGCAGTTGCGTCCGCTGTGCGAGTAGTTTGCGCAGGCCGCGAGTCTTGTCCAGCACCTGATCGAGTTGCGGCGCGATTTCGATCAATTCCATGACATAGCCGCGCGCAGCCGGGTCCGGCCGGTAGTCCACTTCGCGCACCATCTGGTCATGGCCTTCGATGTTGAGATACACGACTTGCCTGACGCGGCCGCCGTTCTTCAGCACGCCCAGGTCGTGGCGCATCTTGGCGACATGCTCGCTGATATGCTGTTCCAGCCGGGCCTGAGCGACCGGGCTGGTCAGGGTGTTCATCTGATAAACATCCTTCTCGATACGCAGCAGGCCGCTGACGAGCTCTTCGCCGATGAACAGGCGGGCGCGTTCGTTGGCGCTGCGCGCGCCGATTTCGTCGTAAAGATGCGAGAAGAACATCTTCAGTCCGACCACCAGGGTCAGGCTGATGACGAAAATCCCGATCAGCCACAAGAAGCGCGAGGACTGGATGTCCGCACCGCCTGCGCTACCCGAGAGGGATTCCGGCTCGGCCATGAGCGTGCTCGTATGCCTTATTTCGTTGCACTCTTGTTGTCGAGGAAGCCGAACTTGCGGAACACCGCCTGGCCTTCCTCACCGGCGGTAAACCGCATGAAGTATTTCGCCGTTTCCTTGTTCTTCGAGAAAGTCAGCAGACTGAGCAGCAACGCTTGCGGCTTCGCCAGCTTCGGATTCAGGTCAATGACATCGACCGCCTTGGCGTTATCGGGAAAGAACCCGGTCGCGCGCCAGTTGAGAATGGCATCCGCCTCGCCGTTCTTCATGGCGTTGTTGAGGCCGCGCGAATCGGGGGCCAGAAAGATGCTGGCATCGAGCACCTTGCCATAGATGCCGGCGGCATCGAGCACATCCTTGGTTTCCTTGCCGACGCTGCCGGATTCGGCGTTGCCGATGATGATGCTGAGATCGTGCCGCAACAGTTCCTTTACGTTGCCCTTGACCTGCTTGGGGTTGCCCTTCTTCACCATCAAGGCGAGCTGGTTGTAACCCACCGTGACGACATCACCCAATAAACCCTCGGACAGGTATTTGGAACGAAAGGTCGGCTCGCCCGGCAGATAAAGGTCGCCGACGCCGCTCTTCTTCAAACTTTGATAGAGATCCTCGGAGCCGCCCTGGGCCAGCACGATCTTGACGTTCTCGTGCTGTTCGAACTGGCGCGCGATCTCGGTCATCGGCCGAATCATCGTGATTCCACAATAAATCAGCATTTCGGGCTTGGCCTCGGCTTGCGCGGCCGCCGCCTGGAACAGCATGAGGATCAGGGAAAAACCGGTAATCAGACTCTGGAAGGATTTGCGCAGCATGTTCGCCTCGGAGATCGTTGATCCAAGCGGACAGAGCGCCCGCGTTGAGGTCTTGGTATCGGCATCCCGGACGGAATATTGAGTCGACTCGGCGCTGCGAGTCACTGAAACTTATTTCGCGCAGTTGCCAATGTCGTAGGAGCGCCTTTCTTCGCGGGACAAGGGCTCTTCACCTTGGCTGGGGCCCATGCCAAAGCGAGCCAATCACGATGTTGAAACCACCGACTGGAGAGCCGTATGCGGGAGAACCGCACGTACGGTTCGGAGGGAGGGGAGGGGTTACCCTTTCCCTACCCCTATCGCGTGGTGTCGCCACTCACCTGCCCCCTCGATCGCCAACAGAATCAACGGGGCGGCACTGGCCTTGCCGACGATGCGGCGGGCGTTGAGCAACATTCCGCGGCGACCGCCGTTCGGCGCGTCCATCTCGACGGCATAGCCTTCGAAGCTCTGGTCGCGCGGCAGCACGGTTTCCAGCAATTCGCGCAAGGCGGGAATATCCCACTGGCGGTTGCCGAGTTCGTACAGCGGCCGACCGACCGTGTCGCGCACCGTCGCGTCGAAGCGTTGATAGAACGATTTGCTGGCGGACACGACCCTCATCTCGCCATCGAGCACCACCAAGGGTTCGCGCACGGTATCGACGATGGCCTCGGCCATCTCGCGCGCCTCCTGCACGGCGGCTTCGGCGGCGACGCGCGAACTGATGTCGGTGAAGGTCAGCACGACGCCGTCGATCACGTTATCGAGCGTGCGGTAGGGCTGGATGCGCGCCAGATACCAGGCGCCGGCGACGGTGCGCACCTCGCGCTCGCACGGCGCCAGCGTGTCGAGCACGTTCTTCGCCTCGTGCAACAGGTCTTCTTCGGCGAGGTCCGCTTTGATGTCGGCCAGCGGCCGCCCCACGTCGGTGGCGACCAGGCGGTAGACCCGCGCCGCTTCGCGCGTGAAGCGGCGGATGTGGAGATTCGGGTCGAGGAAGACGGTGCCGATGTTGATGTTGTCGAGCAGGTTCTTCATGTCGTTCTGCATGCCGGCGAGTTGCTCGATCTTGGCCTGCAGTTCCGAATTCACCGTGATCAGTTCTTCGTTGACCGATTGCAGTTCTTCCTTGGAGGTCTCCAGTTCCTCGTTGGTGGACTGCAGTTCCTCGTTGGTCGATTGCATCTCTTCGTTGGTCGACTTCAGCTCTTCGTTGGAGGCCTGCTGTTCCTCGATGGTGGCCTGCAGGTTTTCCTTGGTGTAGGCCAGTTCCCGCTCCAGTTCTCCGACCCGCGCCGACGCGCCCGCCCCGGCCGCGCGTTTTTTGCGGCCAGTATTGGCAGGCGCGGCATGGGCCAGATCCTGGAAACTGATCAACAACAAGCCCTGGCCGGCATCCAGGTCGGGCAACGGCCGTACGCTGAGGCTGACCGGCTGGAAGTCGCCGTTGGTCTTGACCAGGATCTCGCGGTTCATCGTGGCTTCGCGTTCGGCCACCAGCAGCGCGTTGCGCAGTTCGAGTTGCAGCCCCTCGCGCGCCATGTCGATCACGTTCAGGCTAGCCTGGCCGGGCGCCGGCCGCAGGTATTTGCCGGTGTCGCCATGCACGAACAGCAGGTTGCCCTTGAGATCGGTGACCACCGAGGCGGGGGCATAGGACTGCAGCAGGACGCGCCGGGTCAGTTCGGCGAAATTGGTATCCCGGGCTTTCTTCACAACGTCCTCCGAGTTTTTGACATTGCTGTCGGCGGTCCAGGCCAGGCCGCCGGCCATCACCGCGCGGGTCGAGGCGGCCGAAGGCGTGGCGCGGTAGAACTTCCATTTGCGGCTCAGCGCCACAAACAGTTCCGGAAAATTGCCGATGCTTTCCGACGGCGACAGGAACAGCACGCCGCCAGGCCTGAGGGCGTAATGAAACGTCGGCAGCAAACGGCTTTGCAGTTCCGCTTCGAGATAGATCATCAGGTTGCGGCAACTGAGCAGATCGAGTTTGGTGAACGGTGGATCCTTGATGACGTTCTGCAATGCGAACACCACCATTTCGCGGATTTCCTTCTTGACCCGATAGCCGGCGTCTTCCTTGACGAAGAAGCGGCGCAGGCGTTCGGGCGACACGTCGGCGGCGATGTTGGGCGGGTACAGGCCGGCACGCGCCAGCGCGATGGCATCCTCGTCGAGATCGGTGGCGTAGAGCTGCACCTTGAATTCCCGCTGGGCGTCATCCATCAGCTCGCGCAGCAGGATGGCGATGGAATAGGCCTCCTCGCCGCTGGCGCAACCCGCCACCCAGGCGCGAAACACGTAGCCCTCCGGCTTGTCGGCGAACAGCGTCGGCAGGATGTCCTGTTTCAAGGTGGCAAAGGCGTCCGGGTCGCGGAAGAAACAGGTGACATTGATCAACAGTTCCTTGAACAGGACGATCACCTCGGCCGGGTGCTCCTTCAGATAGCGCGCGTAGATGTCGATGTCGGTCAGGTCGTGCTGCGCCATGCGCCGTTCGATGCGGCGGCCGATGGTGCTCTTCTTGTACAGCGAGAAGTCGTGCCCGGTGCTGGCACGCAGCAGCATCAGGATGCGGTTGATGCCGCCGACCGGCGTCACCACGGCAGAAGGCTGTTCCAGCCCTTTCGGCAGCGTAACCAGATGCGCCAGCGCCTCCGGCATCTTGTCCGGCGCGAGGACGCGGGTGGCATAGCCGGCGTGAATGGCGCTGCTCGGCATGCCGTCGTACTTGGCCGAAGTCGGCTCCTGCACCAGCGCGATGCCGCCGGCGCCGAGGATGGCGCGCAGACCCAAAGTGCCGTCGGTGCCGGTGCCGGAAAGGACGATGCCGATGGCGCGCTCGCCCTGGTCTTCGGCGAGGGAGCGCAGAAACGCGTCGATCGGCATGCGTTGACCGCGCGGCACATCCGGCACGGAGAGTTGCAGGACGCCGTGAAAGATCGCCATGTCGCGGTTGGGCGGCAGGACATGGACGTGGTTGGCGGCGACCCGGGTCTGGTCCTGCGCCTCCACCACCGGCATGGCCGTGCTGCGTTGCAGGATTTCGGTGAGCAGGCTGGCATGGTCTGGATCGAGGTGCGGCACCAGCACAAAGCCGAAACCGGACTGCGGCGGCAGGCTGCGGAAGAACTGCTCGAAGGCCTCCAGTCCGCCGGCGGAGGCGCCCAACGCGACGATGGGGAAAGAGGGGTGCGCGGATGCGACTTTGGTCATGACGGTCTCCCGGGAACTGTCGCGCATGCTACGGGATTTTGTCGCCACGCTTGCCGGTACATGCAGGAGCGCCGGCGTCCCGCCGGCAGTTTGTGCGTTGTCCAACCACTTCGGTTTGCATGCAATGCGCGGTCGCCAAATCCCCCTCACTCCCCCTTTTGCAAAGGGGGAAGTCACGTCTGCTAGCTGCTCACAAGCACTGCACGCATCACGCCTGGCTCAAGCCGTTGCGCCGGCCTCGATCAAACGTTCGATGCGAGGAGCGACCGCATCGCCGTGCTGGCGATACAGCTCGATCATGCGCCAGGCCAGCGTCTGCCAGCGCGCCTTGCCGGCGGCGCCGACGCGCTCCAGTTCGCCGCTGTCGCCGGTGTCCAGCCAGACCTGATAGGCCGCCGCCAGCTCCGGAAACAGCTTGCGCCGCATGCCGGTGAAATTGGCGAAATAGAAGTGGATCGCGCACGGATTCTCGCGTGCCAGCAAGCCCGGCAGCGTCGACAGGCAATCGGCATAGAGATCGCGCACGGCGCGCGCCATGATTTCCGCCGGCGTCCGCATGACGGCCGCGAGCAGTTGCGACCAGTCTTCGCCCAGCTCGGCGCCAACCCGCGCTTCGCCCAGTTCATGCAGGATCACCGATTCGGTTTCCGTCGCCGTCATCGCCTGCAAGGCCGCCGCCGGCCGGGTCTGGAAGTCGTAGCAGGCGACGGCGCGCGTCATCGCTTCGTTGCGATGGTTCCAGTTCCATTCCTCGTACTTTTCCCACAGCCAGCGCTGCAACGACTCGGTGCGCACGAAGATGGTGTCGTCCAGCATCATGCCCGGCGGCGCATCTAGGTCGCGGGCGAATTCGCAGCCGGAGACGTAGACCTTGAAGCCGTCGCGCATCTCCTCGCGCAGCAGGTTGCCGAGGAAAAAATGCGGCTTGCAGGCGCGCCCGAAACCGCCCGAATAAACCAGTCCATGCGGCGCCAGTTCGCGATTGGCCTGCGCCACTTCGAACGGATCGACGCTGCCGCCGGACAACGGCAAAGGTTCGTAGGGCGCCGCTTCGACCGCTTCCCAGAACCGCTCGCGCTCGTTCATCCAGTCGCCCACCTCGCTTTTCGGCATGTCCTCGGTCAGCGGAATCTCGTTTTCCCAGCGATACAGCTCGCGCATCTTCAGCAGGAAGGTGCACAAGGTCAGATCCGCCGCGAACTGGGCATCGGAAATGTGACAGTTTTTCTGCACAGCGCTGACAATCGCGCCCAAGCTGAGGTCATTCATGGCGGCCCTCCTTTTATATCCGAGTGATTTAGTCGGATTATGGCGCGCCCCCATTCAATTAGAAACCCACCGCCGCGCCGGTTCAGGCCGCGAATACTTCCATCGGCACGTGGAAGCGCGCTGCCAGCGCCTACACCTGGCGCGGTGGCAGACCTCCGCTCGTCAGCCGTTTCAAGGTTAAATGCGGTTTAAAGAACATCAAGGAATCGATATGCGTTACTGGCTGATGAAATCCGAACCTTCCGAATACAGCATCGACGATCTGGCGCGCGATGGCAGCGTGGCCTGGTTCGGCGTGCGCAATTACCAGGCGCGCAATTTCATGCGCGATCAGATGCAGGTCGGCGACGGTGTGCTGTTTTATCACTCGACCTGCGCCGAGCCGGGTATCGCCGGGCTGGCCGAGGTGAGCGCGGCGGCTTATCCGGACGCGACGCAGTTCGATGCCGCTGGCAAGTATTTCGACCCCAAGGCGACGCCTGAGCACCCGCGCTGGTTCAACGTGGAAGTGAAGTTCGTCCGGAAAACCCGTTTGATTCCGCTCGCCGAACTGCGCGATGCGCCGGCACTGGCGACCATGCGGATTCTGGCGAAAGGCAATCGGCTGTCGATTACGCCGGTCGATCCGGACGAGTGGAAATTCATTCAGCCGCTGCTGTAACGGCGAGCTGGCGTGGATCTCGTCCTGGCTGGATATCTCGTTTTCTACCTTGCGCTCGGCCTGGCCACCGGCTTCGTCGCCGGCCTGCTTGGGGTGGGCGGTGGATTGTTGATGGTGCCGGCGCTGAGCTGGGCGTTCGCCGAGCAAGGCTTCGCCCCGCAGTTCAACATTCATCTGGCCCTGGCCACCTCGCTGGCGGTGATCGTGCCGACCGCGCTGTCCAGCCTGCGTGCGCATCATGCGCATGGCGCAGTGGACTGGCAGGCGGTGCGCCGCATCGCGCCCGGCATCCTGCTCGGCACGCTGGCCGGCAGTCTGGCGGCGGCAAAGTTGTCCGATAGCGGCCTGAAAATCTTCTTTACCGTGTTCCTGTTCTACGCGGCGACGCAAATGCTGCTCGGCTTCAAACCGCCGGCATCGCGCCAGATGCCGGGTCTGGTCGGAATGACCTTCGCCGGCGGCGTGATCGGGCTGGTGTCGAGCTGGGTCGGCATCGGTGGCGGCACCTTGTCGGTGCCGTTTCTGACCTGGTGCAATGCCGGGCTGCGCCGCGCCATCGGCACTTCGTCGGCGATCGGTTTGCCGATCGCCGTGGCCGGCAGCGTCGGCTATGCGTTGGCCGGGCTCGATGTTGCGAGCTTGCCGCCCGCCAGCTTCGGTTTCGTTTATTTGCCGGCGCTGGCGGCAATCGCCACCGGCACCTGGCTCACGGCGCCGTTTGGTGCCCGCGCCACGCACCGCTTGCCGGTGCAGCGGCTGAAACGGATTTTTGCCGCGCTGCTCTATCTGCTTGCCGTACGAATGGCCTATGGCGTGTGGTCAGGATGACCGGACAATCACGCTACTTTTCCACCGTTGAGGAGTATTTATGCGTTTTCTGACCCTGCTGATGGCGTTGTGCCTCGTTGTCCTGCCCGCCAGCGCTGCCGACTATGCGCGCGAAAAAAAGTGGGCGGATGAAGTGCTGCCTTCGGTGCTGACCGGCGACCCGGTCTGGCTGGAGCTTTCCAGCGGCCACAAATTTCTCACGCTGTATACCGAGGCGCCCAACGCCAAGGCCGGCGTAATCGTGGTGCACGGCATGGGCGTGCATGCGGATTGGGGTCTGATCGGCCCGTTGCGCCAGCAGTTGCCGGATCACGGCTATACCACGCTGTCGGTGCAGATGCCGGTGCTGAAGGCCGATGCCAAGGAGGCTGAATACCCGGCGACGTTCGATGAAGCTGCCGACCGGATCAAGGTCGCGGTCGATTTCATGGCCGCCAAGGGCTACCGGAAGATCATGCTGGTGACGCACAGCATGGGTTGCCGGATGACCGCGCGCTTTCTGGAACGAAATCCTGATGCCGACATTGCCGCCTGGGTCGCAATCGGCGCACCGGCTCCGTTGAACTACGGCAAGCTGAAGTTTCCCGTTCTCGACCTGTATGGCGAACATGATCTGCCGCAGGTGCTGAAGGCGACCAAGGTCCGCGCCAAAGGCTTGCGCAATGCCAAATCGGCCCAGATCATGGTGCCGAAAGCCGACCACTTCTTCGAAGGCAAAGACGCGCTACTGCTGGAAACGGTCAAGACCTATCTGGACAAGTCGCTGTAAGCGGTTGCCGCTCCTGCTGGGAGCGGCAACCCGGCCATCACACGATATCGAGGTGGTCCAGGCCGGAGAGAGGCCCTTCGTGATTGGTCTCTTTGACGTGCAGTTTGATCTTCAGGCGCAGGTCGTTGAACGAATCGGCATTGCGCAACGCATCTTCTGCCGTGACGATGCCGATGCCGTAGAGGTCGTAGAGCGACTGATCGAAGGTCTGCATGCCCAGATCGCGTGAGCGCGACATGATGTCCTTCAATTCGTCCAGACTGCCCTTCATGATCAGGTCGCTGACCAGCGGTGAGTTGAGCAGGATCTCCACCGCCGGAATGCGGCCTTTCTTGTCGGTGCGTGGCAGCAGACGCTGCGACACGATGGCGCGCAGATTGAGCGACAGATCGAGTAGCAATTGCTCGCGCCGTTCGCGCGGGAAGAAGCTCAGGATACGGTCCAGCGCCTGGTTGGCATTGTTGGCGTGGATGGTCGACAAACACAGGTGGCCGGTCTCGGCGTAGGCCATGGCGTAGTGCATGGTGTCCTGATCGCGAATTTCGCCGATCAGGATCACGTCCGGCGCCTGCCGCAACGTGTTTTTCAGCGCCGCCTCCCAGTCCAGCGTGTCCATGCCGATTTCGCGCTGGGTAATGATGCATTTGCCATGCTCATGCACGAACTCGATCGGGTCTTCCACCGTGATGATGTGGTCCTGCGCATTCTGGTTGCGATGCCCTACCATCGCGGCCAGGGTGGTCGACTTACCGGAACCGGTGGAACCGACGATGATCACCAGGCCGCGCGGCATCATGGTGATGTCTTTCAGGCCGGGCGGCAGATGCAGATCGTCCAGTTGCGGGATGGTGGTATTGATGTGGCGCATCACGATGCCGGTATGCCCCTGCTGCAGGAACACGTTGACCCGGAAACGGCCGACTTCGGGCTGATAGATCGCGAAGTTGGCCTCATGCGTGGCGGCGAACTCGGCCTGCTGCTTCTCGCTCATCAAGGCCTTGGCGAACATCGCGCTGTCGGCGGCGGTCAGCGACTGCTTGGAGATCGGATTGACCTTGCCATTCAGCTTGATCGCCGGCGGAAAACCCGCCGTGATGAACAGGTCGGACGCATTGCGCACGACCATGAAGCGCAGCCACTCGTAGATTCTCGGCAGGTGTTCCATTAGCTCAATCCAGGTTTAAACCAGGAACATGTCTTTGTTGACCGCAATCGCGCGGGCATCTTTCGATTCGATCACATTGCGGCGCACCAGTTCGATCAGGCCCTGATCCAGCGTCTGCATGCCGAGCGACTGGCCGGTCTGGATCGAGGAGTACATCTGGGCCACCTTGTTTTCGCGGATCAGGTTACGGATCGCCGGCGTCCCCAGCATGATTTCATGCACCGCGACGCGGCCGGTGCCGTCCTTGCGCTTGAGCAGGGTTTGCGAAATGACCGAGCGCAGCGATTCCGACAACATGGATCGCACCATTTCCTTTTCCGCCGCCGGGAACACGTCGACGATCCGGTCCACCGTCTTGGCAGCCGAGGAGGTATGCAAGGTGCCGAACACCAGATGGCCGGTTTCGGCGGCAGTCAGCGCCAGCCGGATGGTTTCCAGGTCGCGCATTTCGCCGACCAGAATCACGTCCGGGTCTTCCCGCAACGCCGAACGCAAGGCTTCGGAGAAACCATGTGTATGCGGCCCGACTTCGCGCTGGTTGACCAGACACTTCTTGCTCTTGTGCACGAATTCGATCGGGTCTTCGATGGTCAGGATGTGGCCGTATTCTTTTTCGTTGACGTAATCGACCATCGCCGCCAGCGTCGTCGACTTGCCCGAACCGGTCGGCCCGGTAACCACGACGATGCCGCGCGGCGTATCGGCGATGTCCTTGAAGATCTTCGGCGCTTCAAGCTGTTCCAGCGTCAGCACCACGCTGGGAATGGTCCGGAACACCGCGCCGGCGCCGCGTTCCTGATTGAAGGCATTGACCCGGAAGCGCGCCACGTCGCGCAGTTCGAAGGAGAAATCGACTTCCAGATTCGCCTCATACGCCTTGCGCTGCGCGTCGCTCATGATGTCGTACACCATGGCGCGGACTTCCTGATTATTGAGTGCCGGCACGTTGATGCGACGGATATCGCCATGCACTCGAATCATCGGCGGCAGGCCGGCTGAGAGGTGAAGGTCGGACGCCTTGTTCTTGACCGAGAAGGCAAGAAGCTCGGAAATTTCCATTACAATTCCCCGAGTTAGGTGATTTTTAAGAGGGAGCGCGAGGCATTATGGGCGCAATCGCAGCTGCCTTACAAGCTTGCCAGGACCGCATCGCCATCGCCTGTAACGAAGCCGGCAGAGCAGAAAAATGCGCGCGCCTGCTTGCCGTCAGCAAGACATTCCCGGTTGCCTCGATTCGCGAAGCTTATGCCGCAGGTCAACGCGCTTTCGGCGAGAGTTACCTGCAGGAAGCGCTGCCCAAGCTGGGCCAGCTTGTCGACCTGCCGCTCGAATGGCACTTCATCGGTCCGTTGCAGAGCAACAAGACGCGGCAGATTGCCGCCCACTTCGCGTGGGTCCACAGCCTTGCGCGCGAGAAGATCGCGCAACGCCTGTCCGAACAACGACCTGCCGGCCTGCCGCCGTTGCAGGTCTGCATCCAGGTCAACGTCAGCGGCGAGGCCAGCAAGAGTGGCGTCGCGCCCGCCGCGGCGCTGGAATTGGCCGCAGCGACGGCGACCTTGCCCAATCTGTGCCTGCGCGGTTTCATGGCGATCCCGGAACCGACCGAAAATATCGAATTGCAACGCAGCCGTTTTCATCGCGTCGCCGAATTGCTGCAGGAAGCACGTACAAGTCTGGGTGACTCCGGCCAGTCTCTCGACACCTTGTCGATGGGCATGTCGGCCGACCTGGAGGCCGCCATTCGCGAAGGCTCGACGCTGGTCCGTGTCGGCAGCGCGATCTTCGGCGCCCGGCCACCCGCCGAAAACAATCAACAGGAGCAGGCATGATGAATTTAGGTTTCCTTGGCGGCGGCAACATGGCGGCCGCAATGATCGGCGGCTTGCTGCAGAAGGGTTTTGCGGCAGCCGATATCCACGTGGCGGAAACCAGCCCCGAGCGCTGCGCCTGGCTGTTGCATGAATTCGGCGTAACGGCGCAGGCGAACGTCGATGCGGTCGTCGCGGCGGAGGTCATCGTATTGGCGGTGAAGCCGCAGCAACTGTCCGACATCCTGCGCGCCTTCCCGCCGCTCAAGCCCGAACAACTGGTGCTGTCCATCGCCGCCGGAGTGCGCGCCGAAGACATTTCGCGCTGGCTGGGCGGCCATCCCGCCGTGGTCCGCGCCATGCCCAATACGCCGGCCCTGGTCGGCGCCGGCATTGCCGGCCTGTTCGCGCTGCCGGGCGTGTCGGATCCGCAAAAGGCGCAAGCCAGCCGTCTCCTGGAAGCGGTCGGCCGCGCGGTGTGGGTGCAGGAGGAGGCGCAGATCGATGCCGTTACCGCCATTTCCGGCAGCGGCCCGGCCTATGTGTTCTATTTCATCGAGGCGCTCGAACAGGCCGGCATCGACCTCGGCCTGCCGGCCGACACCGCGCGCCTGCTGACGCTGCAAACCTTCTTCGGCGCCGCCGCATTGGCGATCAAGGATCAATCGCCGCCGGCCGCATTGCGCGCCCGCGTCACCTCCAAAGGCGGCACCACGGAGCGCGGCATAATGGCACTGGAAGAAGGCGGCGTCGGCTACGCCATTGGCCTGGCGGCACGCGCCGCCGCCGAACGCGCCGCCGAAATGGGCGATTTGCTCGGCAAGAACGGCGATAACCCGAGTGGGAAAGTCTGATGCTGACCGACGCCGCCCAGTTTCTGCTGCGCACGCTGTTCGACCTGATCGCGTGCGCGTTCTTTCTGCGTTTCTGGATGCAATGGGCGCGGGTGCCGTTTCATAACCCGTTCGCACAGTTTGTCGTCAAGGTCACCAACTTCGCGGTGAAACCGCTACGCAGGGTGTTGCCCGGCCTGTTCGGTCTTGATTGGGCCAGCCTGCTGCCGTTTTTTGCCGCCGAGTTGTTGATGGTGCTGGGCGTGCACTGGGTCATGGGCTATCCCTTTGCGGCCGCCGGCAGCGCCGTCATTCCCGGATTTCTGTTGCTCGCCCTGGCGTCTTCGTTGCGGCTGATGTTGTATGTGCTGATCGGCTTTGTCTTGTTGCAGGCGATTCTGAGCTGGGTCAATCCGTTTTCGCCGCTGGCGCCGGTCTTCTACGCGCTTGCACGCCCGATCGTCGGTCCGTTCCAGAAAATCGTGCCGGCGGTGGGCGGCATCGACCTGTCGCCGCTGGTCGCCCTGATCGTGGTCCAATTGCTGCTGATCGCGCCGGTGGCTGCGTTGGAACGCTACGCCCACGGGTTGGTCTGGTGAGTCCCTGGATCAAGCCGGCGGACGGTGGTGCAGAGTTGAGCGTGCACATCCAGCCGGGGGCTTCGAAAAGCGAAATCGCAGGACTGCATGGCGATGCAATCAAGATTCGAATCAAAGCCAGACCGATCGAAGGTGCGGCAAATACAGCATTGGCCGAATTCGTGGCAACATGCCTTGGCGTTCCGCGCCAGGCGGTTAGAATCCTGCGCGGAGAGAAATCCCGCCGAAAATCGGTTTGGGTGGCAATGCAGGCGGACGAAGCCGAACGGCGGCTAATGGGGAATATGGGATGAATTACGGTTTGGAAAGCGGCATCACCCGGTTCAAGAACCGACGTGACAGGCTGGTGAAAGTGGTCACTGCATACAAGGAGTGGCTGGAGCACTACGCCGAACCCGAGCCGGAACAGTTGCTGCGCCTGTTCGATTTGACCGAAACCCTGAAGCACGACCGCCTGATGGTGGCCTTCGTCGCGGAATTCAGCCGCGGCAAGACCGAGTTGATCAACGCCCTGTTCTTTTCCGATTTCAAACAGCGTTTGCTGCCTTCGGATGCCGGCCGCACCACGATGTGTCCGACCGAGATTTATTACGATGTCGACACCGAGCCTTACATCCGCCTGTTGCCGATCGAAACCCGTTTCCGCGACGACAGCATCACCGCGCTGAAACGCCATCCGGTCGAGTGGAGCACGATCAAGCTCGAAGTCGCCGACCCGAGCGCCATGGTCACCGCGATGCGCAAGCTGGCCGAAACCAAGGTGGTATTCAAGGTGGAAGCGCGCGCGCTCGGCCTGTGGGACGAAAACGATCCCAACCTGGGCTACATGGTGAAAGACCAGGACCGCGTCGAAATCCCGGCCTGGCGTTACGCCATGATCAATTACCCGCACCCGCTGCTCGAATCCGGCCTCGCCATTCTCGACACGCCGGGCCTCAACGCGATGGGCGTGGAACCGGAATTGACCATTTCCTCGATTCCCAACGCGCATGCGCTGCTGTTCCTGCTGGCGACCGATACCGGCGTCACCCAGTCCGATTTCGAGATCTGGAATAAATGGGTGTCGCGCCATGCCGGCCAGCACTACGCGGTGCTGAACAAGATCGACATGTTGTGGGACGATCTGAAGACGCCGGAAGAAATCGGCCGCACGATTCAGCGTCAGATCGAATCCACCGCCACCCAGCTCAACATCGCGGCGTCCAGCGTGATGGCCATTTCCGCGCAGAAGGCGCTGGTCGGCAAGATCCGCGGCGATGCCGACCTGCTCAAACGTTCCGGCATCCAGGGTCTGGAAGTGATGCTGGCGCGCGAGATCATCCCGTCGCGCGAAAAGATCATGCGCGAATCGATGGTGCGCGAAATCGGCCCGCTGCTGACCGAAACCCGCGAAACCGCACACAACCGCATTCAGGCGGCACGCCAGAATCTGCTCGACCTGCAGGCCCTGTCCGGCAAGAACCAGCAGATCGTCGGCCAGATGCGGGAAAAGATGCTGTACGACAAGCAGCTTTACGACGAAACCACGCGCAATTTCACGGTCACCCGCAAAGTCGTCGCGCAACAAGGCTGGGAACTGCTCGCCCGCCTCGACGACGACCGCATGGACAAGATCATCGAAGAATCGATGATGGCGATCAACGACAGCTGGACCACCGCCGGCCTGATCCGCGGCATGCATCTGCTGATCCGCCGCATGGGCGCGGAATTCGATTTCGCCCATCAGCAATGCGGCGGCATCAAGCAACTGCTCAACTCGGCCTATCAGCGCTTCCACGAAGTGCACGGCCTCGAATTGAACGATCCGCCGATGCTCGATCTGTCCCGCTATCGCGCCCGTCTCGACGAACTGATGGTGAGCACGCAGGAATTCTGCGCCGACCCGCTCAACATCATGTTGGAGAAGCGCTTCATGGTGAAGAAGTTCTACATCGCGCTGGTCACGCAGGCGCGCATCCTGTTCCAGCAGGTGCGCATCGAAACGGAAACCTGGTTGCGCCTGACGCTCGACCCCATCGTCGAGCGCATCACCGAGCACAAATCACAGCTGGAACACCGCCTGGAGAACCTCAACAAGGTGCACGCCAACCTGGGCTCGATCCAGGACCGCAGCGCCGTGGTGAGCCGGGAAATCGTCGAGATCCGGACGCAGGTCGAGAAAATGGAAGCCATTGCCAAGGAATTCTCGCTGCTCACCGGCGTCGCTTTCCGGCCGCTGGAAATCCCGCCTGGACAGGCCGCTCCGCTGACCTAAGGCTTCCTGGGGCGGAGACTGTAGGATGGGCCAAGCGTAGCGGGCCCATCACGTTCGCTACATCGATGGGCCCGCTGCCGCTTGGCCCATCCTACAGCCTGTGCTCACACCGCTTCGCCCCACCTGCGCCCATCACAGCAGGATGATGTCGTACTGCTCCTGCGTGAACAGGCTCTCCACCTGCAACGAAATTGGCTTGGCGATGAAGTCGGACAACTGCGCCAGACTCTGCGATTCCTCGTCGAGAAACTGATCGATCACCGTCTGCGAAGCCATGATGCGGTATTCGCGCGCGCTGAACTGGCGTGCCTCGCGCATGATGGCGCGCAAAATCTCGTAACAGGTGGTCTGCGCGGTCTTGATCTGGCCGCGACCCTGGCAGGTCGGACAGGGTTCGCACAACACCCGGGTCAGGCTTTCGCGTGTGCGCTTGCGGGTCATTTCGACCAGACCCAGCGAGGTGAAGCCGTTGATCGTCATGCGCGTGCGGTCGCGCGCCAGCGACTTGGAAAACTCAGCCAGCACGGCGTTCTTGTGCTCCGGGTTATCCATATCGATGAAATCCAGAATGATGATGCCGCCCAGATTGCGCAAGCGCAGTTGCCGCGCGATGCTCTGCGCCGCTTCCAGATTGGTCTTGAAGATGGTTTCGTCGAAGGTGCGGCCGCTGGTGTAGCTGCCGGTGTTCACATCGATGGTGGTCAGCGCCTCAGTCTGATCGACGACCAGATAGCCACCCGATTTCAGATCGACGCGACGGCCGAGCGCCTTTTCGATCTCGTCCTCGACGCCGTACAGATCGAATAACGGGCGTTCCGCCGTGTAGTGGCTGACCTTGCCTGCGCCATTGCGGGCGAACTCCTCGGCGAAGGCCTGCATGCGCAGAAAGGTCTCGCGCGAATCGACCAGGATGCGGCTGGTTTCGGCGTTGGCGAAGTCGCGCAACACGCGATGCGCCAGATCCAGTTCCTGATAGATCAGCTTCGGGCCGGAGGTGTTTTCCGAGCGCGCCTGGATCGCATCCCACAAGGTGCGCAAGTAATCCACGTCGGCCGCCAGCTCGCTGTCTTCGGCCATGTTGGCCATGGTGCGGATGATGAAACCGCCGTGCTCGTCGACCGGCAACACCCGCGTCAACCGTTCGCGCAGCAACTCGCGCTCGCTTTCATCCTCGATCTTCTGGGAAATGCCGATGCGCGTTTCCTGCGGCAGATAGACCAGGAAACGGCCGGCCATGCTGATCTGCGTCGACAGCCGCGCGCCCTTCGCGCTGATCGGATCCTTGATCACCTGCACCAGGATGCTCTGGCCTTCGTGCAACACCTTCTCGATCGGGCGCGGACAGTTCTCGCAACGCGCCTCGACGATATCGCCGACATGCAGGAAGGCGGCGCGATCCAGGCCGATATCGATAAAGGCCGACTGCATGCCCGGCAACACCCTGCTGACACGGCCGAGATAGACGTTGCCGACCAAGCCGCGCTGGCTGTCGCGCTCGATGTGCAGCTCCTGCACCTCGCCGAGATAGACGACGGCGACGCGCGTCTCCTGCGGCGTGATGTTGATGAGGATTTCTTCGGTCATAAAATTTCGAATCCCACGGTTTTCAATAATTCCCCGGTCTCATACAAAGGTAGCCCCATGACGCCTGAATAGCTGCCCGCAAGGTGTTCAATGAACAGCGCCGCACGCCCCTGGATAGCATAGCCGCCGGCCTTGTCGAAGCCTTCGCGGCTATCCAGATAAGCGGCGATTTCCACCGCCGACAGCGTTTTGAAGGTCACCACGCTCTCGCTCAGCACCAGCTCCATGCGGCCCAGATACGCCGCCGCCACGGCGGTCAACACGGTATGGGAGCGACCGGAATAGCGCCGCAACATGGCCTCCGCCTCACCACGGTCGGCCGGCTTGCCGAGTATCTGGCCGTCCAGCGTCACCGTCGTATCGGCGGCCAGAATCGGCCAATGCGGCAGATTGCGCACCTGCTGCACGGACACCCCGGCTTCGGCCTTGATGCGCGCCAGGCGCAGCACATAGTCGCTGGCGGGTTCCTGCAGTGCCGGCGTCTCGTCGACATCGATCCGTCCCGGCGACGAGCGCAAAGGCAGGACCGTCGGCTCCAGTCCGATCTGGCGCAGCAATTCCAGGCGACGCGGACTTTGCGAGGCGAGATAGAGCCGCTTCGCGGTGTGTGGGTTGGAATGTGACAGGTAAGCCATGGCGGTCGAGTTTAACCGGTGCGTAAGGGCGCTCATCGGAATAAGAAATACCGTGTAGGGCGCTGTTCCTATGCCCACACGAAACTTAGCGATTGTCGTCAGGCTCAATCGCGGCGTGGACGCCGTGGGCGCCGTTTTCTTGGTGTAACCCCCCGTGCCAGCTTACCGGTAACCTGCAAAATATCGCGCTTGTCCATAGCACCCGTAGGAGCGCCTTCCAAACGCGATTGAGCCAGACGACAACCCCCACAAGAACCCATGCCAACAGAACCCAGCCAAAGTAGGTCGGCAACCCCTTGCCGACCGCGACGTACCGGTCAAAATTCGTGCCTAACAACACAAAACCATGACACCAAAGTGAAAATGTCAAAAAAGGCCGGCATAATCCGTGCCACACAAAAATGATAAAACCAGTCCGGTGAACAACCAGAACCGCGTCCAAGAGGGCTCAAACCATGCAATTCATCAACTTCCGCTACCTCATCATTGGCACCGTCATGCTGGCAGCCGCAGGCTTGGCGTTTGCGCTTACGCCCCGGGAAAAAGTCGCCGACCATGGGCCGAGAATTGATCTTGAAACGATGGTTCCAAAGCAGTTTGGGGAATGGAGGATGGACGAATCGCTCATACCGATCCAGGTGAGCCCCGAGGTAAAGGCCAAGCTGGATAAAATTTACAACCAGACGCTTACTCGAACCTATATCAATGAAAAAGGGGAGCGCTTGATGTTGTCCATCGCATACGGTGGAGATCAGACCGATTCGATGCAAATGCATAAGCCAGAGGTTTGCTACCCGGCGCAGGGATTTCAAGTGCTGAAAAATGTGGTTGAAGACAATATTCAGGGGCCGCACGGCCTTATCCCTGTTCGCCGTTTGGTGGCTTCAAACGGATCGCGCATTGAACCAATAACGTATTGGATTCGAGTGGGGCGCAAGGTGACGGAAGATGGTTGGCCGCGTAAGTTTGAACAGCTTCGTTTCGGTCTTACTGGCCAAGTGCCTGATGGCCTGCTTTTTCGCGTGTCATCGCTCGGGAGTGACGCGAAAGCGAATTACAAAACCCATGATGATTTCATTCGCTCCTTATTAGCGACTTCCACTGAAGAAGCCAAATCCCATTTGCTAGGTAAAGGCGCATGAAGCCCACCTTCATTGGTATTGGCGCTCAGAAATGCGCCTCCTCCTGGTTGTACGACATCCTTTCGGATCACCCGGAAGTTGTGGTCAGTGAGAAGAAGGAACTCGACTTTTTTTCCTATCAGTACGAACGTGGATACGAATGGTATGAGGCCCAGTTCCAGGAAAAGCTCGGAGCGAGAGCCGTAGGCGAAATATCACCGTCCTATTTCAATGAAGCCTCGGTTCCAGAGCGCATCAAACTGTATGCGCCTGAAGCAAAAATACTCCTTTCATTGAGAAGCCCGGTAGAGAGGGCCCTTTCACAACACCGCCATCTGGTGAGGATCGGATATGTAACCGGCCCGGACTTCAGTTTTGAGCACGCCTTAAACTACAACCCGTCCTATCTTGAACAAGGTCAATACGCCCGTCATCTTTCTCGCTGGCTAGAACACTTTCCAAGTGAACAGGTAAAGATCGTGCTCATGGAAGACATCCTCCAATCGCCCCAACATGTCGCTAGGTCGGTGTACCAGTTCCTCAACATCGATCCAGAACATCTATCCGGTGCCCTGAACGAAAAATCCAATCCCAGCTATGCAATTCGCTCGCGTTCGCTAGACCAAATGATATGCACCTTGCGTGGTGCCGCAGACCGCACTGGCCTGGGACCAGTCTGGCGAGGGGTGGGGCAGCTTGGGCTGCAACGCTTCTACCGGGGAATCAATCGCAGACCCAGCCAGCAAATCATCCCGAAAGCCCGGCCTGAAACACTGGAAAACCTGAAGGAAGCGTTTCGGGAAGACACCATCAAACTGCAAACCATGCTTGGTACCGACCTGAGCGCTTGGCTATGAACATGTCGCTGGGCGTACGCCCCCAAACCCCGATGGCTGCATGGGCAAAAACCCTGCTGGTATTGCTATTTGGTCTCCCCATCGCCGTCTTCATCGGTCTGGTGTCATCCACCAGCAACTTGTTCATGATCGGCATCATTGGGGGCGCACTGATCGCAGTCTTCGTGGCTTTTTTCCCCAAGTTGTTGCTTTGGTCATCCATCGTTGGCGGAATTGTCATTGCCGGAACCGTCCGCCTCTATTACCCCCCACTGCAGTTTGTCAGTTGGTTGGTGGCCGGTGCTTCCTTCCTGCTGCTACTTTACGTTGCGAGTGAATGGTTCCGTAAGCAAGCCGCCTACACGAAACATACCAACACACCGGGAATCGTTCACCTTGGCCTGTTATTCATCCTTTTGGTGGCCTTTACCACCCTCGTGAACAAAGGCGCGCTGGGCACCACCATTTCCGGACTGAAAGGATATTTCCAGATCTGGCCTCTACTTTTCGTTATGGCGCTAGTGAAATGGGATGAAAAAACCATGCGCGCCTTTCCCAAAGCCATGTTCTGGATTGCCTTGCTGCAAATCCCACTTGTATTGCACCAATATCTGTTTCTCGTTCCACAACGAACAGGTTTGGGGAACGGCATCGTGCCGGTGGATATCGTTTCCGGTTCTTTTGGCGGGGAAAAGACCGGCGGCGGCTCAAACGCCACCCTGGCCCTTTTCATGATCATGATCTGGGCCGGAGCACTGTCCCAGTGGAAGCTCAAGGTCATCTCCAACTGGCAGATGTTCCTGATCAGCCCGCTTCTTCTTTTCCCGCTATTCCTCAACGAATCAAAGATCTCCGTGCTCTTCCTGGCCATCATCTTTCTGGGGCTATATCGGGAAGACCTTATTCGCCGGCCACACGTATTTATCGTAGGCGTTATCTCTACCACGCTCATGGTGTTCGCCCTGTTGGCTTCTTACGTGGCAGTCCATGCCAATCAAAAAAATATCACCATGGAAACATACGTACAGGAAACTGTTGACCAGAATTTTGGTGATCTGCGTAGCCGATGGTCCTCTTACCTCAATCGTTATAGCGTCTATGGGTTTTGGGCAGATCGCCACGGCTTGGAGGATCCGGTTCATACCTTGATCGGCCATGGGCTTGCTCAATCGAAAGATGCGGCGGGAGCCATTCCTATCAAGAGTTTGGCCACAACCCGCTACCCAGGCATGGGTATCGGCATCACGGCAGTTCCCGCCTTGTTGTGGGATGTCGGCCTGATAGGTACAGGAATCATCCTGGCCATGTTCTGGTGGGCGTGGCGTGCCGCTGGCAACGTTGCCAAGCACTATCAGAGTGACAAGGGCATGTTTGCCGTATTCCGCGCCCTACAAGCCATCATTCCCGTATTCGTCCTCAGTCTGGCACACAAGAATTTCTTTGTTTTTGACTTGCCATATCAAACCTTGGTATTCGGCACGCTTGGATATATTGCCTATTGGCAACGATGCATGAACGTAAATTTTAAACTTGGGGGAGAAGCAGCCGGACATGCAAATACATGCAAGGCTGTAAATAACAAGCATGAATAGTAAGAAAAAATACCGATACTTCTACTTCAAAAACGGTGATGTTGTAGCGCAAGTGCTACGAGTGCTTTCGCTCAATGGCCGTCCTCCAGACGGGGGGCCGGACGCCTTCATCGCCGATTTTCTGGAAAAAGGGCAAGTCAGCGAAGTCACCGTCGCCGCATTTCTGGATCAGGAACAGGAAATCAGACAGGGGAATATTCGCGCCAGGACATATTGCAACGTGGGTGTCGCACAACGGCTAAAAACCTTTATCCAGTTTCCGGCTGAAATCCTGGCAGCAAAACCGCAAAGGATTCTGTGTGGACGCCAGGGCTATGCCCTGGCCATCTGCCTTCTTGCTGGCCTACTGCTGCGCGCCCCCGTGGTCTTCTCGGCCCACAACCGCCTCAGCGGCCAGGCAACCGGCATCAAAGGCCTCATACGCAATGCGGTAGATGCCTGGTTGATTCGGCGCTGCCAAGCGGCCATTTGCCACGGCCCATATCTCGCCCAAGAACTGGCGGATATCGGGTTGCCCCCGGATCGCATCACTGTATTTGACTCCGGCTGCGCAGACTTGTGCCCCGACGGCGAACTCCAGAATGCCCCCCCCTTACCGCCACGCATCCTGTTTCTGGGGCGCATGGTGAGGGAGAAAGGCATTTTCGATTTGCTGGAGGCCTTTCGCCATCTGAGCGAAGCAGGCAACAGCGCTCAACTGATATACGCCGGAGACGGGGTCGACCGCCCCACCCTGGCCCAACAGGTTCAAGCCCATGGCCTACAGGCCCATGTGCAGGTTTTGGGGCCCGTTCCTCACGGAGAGATCGGTCCACTCATTCAGTCAGCCTGGGTCATGGTCACTCCCACACGCAGCGAATTCCCGGAAGGCCGCTGCATGTCCGCCATGGAAGCCTTAGCTATTGGGACACCTGTCATCGCACCCGATGATGGGCCATTCCCTTATCTCATAAAAAATGGAATAAACGGAATTTTGTATAAGCAAGATTCATTGGCGGAATTAACAAAAGCGTTAGCAGCCATAACAAGCGGCAATAACCTGAGAGAACAGCTATCCCAGAACTGCTGGAGAAACAGGCACTCGCTTCTGCAGCCAGAAATAACATTTGGGTGCGCAGCAATAAGCGCACTCGATCAACCTGATTTGCGGACAGCCTAATAACACATCACAGCCAATGGCGGAATTAACAAATGCGCAATGAACACATTACAGCCACGCTCACAAGCGACTGGTCAGCCAGATTCTCTAGGTACAGGGAAAAATCCACAATCTTGGTAGCGGATGCAACTCGTAGCATTGAATGGCATTTCGGCGGCGGGAAAAGGCACTTCAACAGATATTTCGACGAGCTTGTGTCCGCGCACAAATGGTGCTTCATTGTTGGTTGCAACAACTCCGGGACAAGCATCCTTCAGCGAATACTAGAAAATACTGGCCAAGTATCCACCTTGCCCAAGGAAGGCCAAATGTACACACGAGTATTTAAACGCGCCCGCAAGAGGGGGCACGAAAGGGTTTGGTCTGAATATCTAGAAGAGCTCATCGTTAGCCACGAGAAACCGAGCGAGCCAGCCAGCCGCCTTCTATTTGACTGGATGCGCGATCTTCCTCTACCAATTGCCCCTGTAATTGTAGAAAAAACACCCGCCAATGTCGCAAGAATGAGGTGGATTGACAGAAATTTCCCAAATGCGCATTTTATTGGGCTCGTAAGAGATGGGTATGCAGTATGCGAGGGAATAAAGAGAAAGGGTAGGCAGCCAATATCACACGCCGCCAAACACTGGGCACGAGTTAACGAGATGATGATGGAAGAATGTAATCATGTTAAAAGATATCTGCAAATAAGCTATGAAGACATAACAGAAAACCCAGAACAAGCATCAACAAAACTCGCCGAATTTCTGAATTTAGACAAAAACAAAATATCAGAATCCTTTCGCCAAAAGTACCAGATACATAATATGGCAGAAGGGAAAGAGTCGGCGGTAGTCAACTACAATAGCGAAAGCACAATAAGACTGAATACTGACGAGCTAGATACGGTTGAGCAAATTGCGGCACAAACGCTAAGCAAACTTGGTTATCAAAGACCCATCAAACAGTAAGTCCGCCACGAAAAATACATAGAGCCCGTCTATATCAAAGAAGCAGATGGGAATATGGCAAAAACATCAAGCGGCATAGCTAACTATTGACCACTATGAACACACACCACTTAAATTTGCCAATCGCTGCATTCCTAATTGCATTGGTACAGGGGTGCGCAGCAGATTCGCTCCAGACTGAGCGGCTTATCGAGGTACAACCAAGTCGTGATGCGGTCGTCACCGTCTCTCAAGACGTTTTGCGGAAACTGCCTGACGCTTTTCTGGGCCTGAACATCGAGTCGCAAATCTTTGAGACGGATGCCCTAGTACCCGGCAGCGTCCAGATCAAACCGGGTATTGTCAAGCAATTGCAGGTGTTGCCGGGCCTGGTCTACCGCTACCCCGGTGGCCTCATGGCCAACCACTTCAACTGGGAATGGACCCTGGGGCCTGCCGCCACCCGTTCGCCTCAGAAGATGGCCGGCTGGGCAGCCCCTGTCCTGGCACGCTTCGGGGTCCAGGAATACCTGGCTTTTCTGGATGAGGTAAAGGGCCGGTATTGGTACACACTGAACCTGAATGGCTGGAGCGCCAATAGCATGGAAGCGGAGCTGCCTTCTGCAACGGTGGCGGCCAGCAACGGGCGCCTGGCCACATTCATTCGGGGCCAGTCTCCCTCCGGGACCCGTTTCTACCAATTGGGCAATGAACTGGACCGGAGCGAATACGAATGGCCTACGCACAAGTACATCGCCAGGGCCAAGGACACCATTGCAGCGGTACACCAGGCCGACCCGGATGCCCGGTTTGTCGCTTTCCTGCGGGATTTCAATCTGACATACCGGAAATCCAGCGGCAAAAGTCCCTACAAGACTTTTAATCAGGTCGTACTGGATGCGCTCCCCATGGTGAACGACCTGTCGTTCCAGTTCTACTACGATGACCTTCGCAGTGAATTACTCCTCCGCAGTTCCATCCCCTGGCGCTTGAAAATGTTCCAGGCAGCCATTCGGGATGCCACCGAAGCCCGCCAGGGCCGCACGCCGAATGTGTGGGTTACGGAACACGGCCGTTCCCGCAACCCGGCTATCCGGGGTCGCCAGGCCAATACCTTTACCTCGGGCCTGGCCGGGGCTTTGTCGGCGGCGGATTTCTGGATTGCCACGGCCCAGATGCCGGCCATTCAGGGTGCTTTCCTGTATTCCGTGGGGCAATGGAACATCTTCAGCAACTCAGGGGCAGGCGTGGAAGCCTTGCCAATGTATTGGGTATTGCGCTTGCTGAACGACAACCGCCTGCCCAACGTGTTGGCAACCCGGACTGACAGCCCCAATGACAGCGGCTACATCGGGGGATACGACGTGCGGGCCGTGGCATTGGCGGATGACGCACGCGACAACCTGGGGCTGTGGCTGGTTAACCGGGCGGCCCAGCCCCGGGAGGTCAGCATCAAGTTGCCGGTCTTCAAAAACAAAAAAGTTTCCGTGCGCCACGATTTCATTGCCGGCCAGCGGGGCGTCGCAGCTGACCAGGATCTCCAGGCGCCGGGGGTGTTTCTCCGCCAGCCCGCCCGGACCATGACCGTGGGGGCTGATGGTAGGCTGGCCATTGAAGTCCCGGCCAGTTCGGTATCCAGCGTCCACATTTCATTGGCGAACTGACTTGGCGCACCACTACGGCCTGGAGGCGGTTCGTTCCAGCCTCGTCCACTTCCTGACGGGCAAGGCCCTGACCGCCGCGCTCTCGGTGGGGGCTTTGATGCTGGTGGCTCGGACCCTGCCGGTAGAGTCCTTTGCGGCCTATACGGTGTTTCAGGGGGTTGTGCTGATCATTGGCCTGGTTTCCAGTTTTGGCGTGGGCCAGACCATGTTCCGGTACGTGCCGGAACTCCGGGCGGCCAACCACAACCTTCCCATGTACAGGCTGATCTTCGCCGGCACCGGCACCCAGATGCTGGTTATCGCTGCCGGCCTGGCATTGGCCTGGAGCACCCGGGAATGGTGGGCCCCTTCGTTCCAGTTGGTGGACTGGCTGCCCTGGCTGTTGCTTTACCTGCCAGTCGGGTGGATGCGGCTGGTAAATATGTTCATCTTCCGCACGATGGAATCCCTGCTCTGGCAAAAGGTTACCCAGTACAGCCTGGCCAGCGGGGCTTTTGTCCGGTTCACTGCTGCGGGACTTCTGCTTTGGCAGGATGCACTGACCCTTCAAACAGTCATCTACACGGAGATCATCAGTGAGAGCGTGGTGTTGCTTCTTCTTGCGCGGGGGTTTTACCTGCGCTGGAAAGCGGATCCCCTCAAGGGGGAAGGCCATACCGGATGGCTCCATGAAAACCGCACAAGAATCCGCCGCTATGCGGTATGGGGGTATCTGCAGGCATTGGCAAACATGTTGTACGGGGGGGCCGCCAACCGTGTGGCCGCCAGCGCCCTGCTGCCCCCCGGGCTGGTAGGGGTTTTCGGGTTTGTGGATAGCCTCATGGATTATGGACAGCGCTATCTGCCTACCCGCATGTTGAACGGCATGATCCAGCCGCTGTTTTTTGCCCGTTACACATCAAGTGGCAACTTTGAAGAAATCGGCCGTCTCGCCAACATGACCTTCCGTGCAAGTTTGGTGGCACTGGGCTTTCCCGGGGTGATCTTGTTCATCGGGGGTATTGCACTGCTGGACTGGGCCACCGCCGGCAAGTATGGGCAGGCTGCGCCCATCCTTTTAGGACTTCTGTTCGTGCTGGGCCTGGAAAGCCTACGTTCCCAACTGGAGATCATGGTAAGGGCCATCGAGCGCAACGAAATTTTCCTGGTCAGTAACCTCGCCCTTTCGTGTTCCTTGCCCGTAGCTTTGCTTCTGCTTCCACAAGTGGGCTTATGGGGGTTCGTGGTGGGGGGGCTGGCCGGCAACGCCTTGTCGATTGCCGTGGTTCTGGGGTGGTTCTACAGGTTGAAACTCCGTTTCCGGTTTGATTTATGGATGACCACCCAGGCCTTGCTGATAGGGGCAGTGTCAGGCGGGTTTGGTTATTGGGTCGCTTCACATCTTTCCGTATGGCTGGGCTGTGGGGTGGGTTTGTTGGCTTATGGCTCCTTGCTCTTGGCTTGGCCCCCCATCAAGCCGGATGAAAGAGCTTTGTTGTTGCAGCTCGTCAGACGCAAACATGCTCGGCCCGCCTGACCCATTTATCTAATTACCCTTGCAGCGTCCGTTCATGATGTCTTCTGATATAAAGATTTTTTACGCTGTACCGGAATATTTCCCGCCGTGGCGACTGGATGTTGGGCATTTATTTAGTGAACAGTTGCCGCAACGGGGAGTTAGCGTGACTTGGAGCATGTGGCGAGACCAGCGTGGTCCCTGTTCCTCAATTCGGTGGCGGGGCCAGACCGTAATGCTGCCTCTTTCAGCTGGCAGGAGTAGCAAGTGGGCCAGAATCATCAGTCGGTTAACACATATTGCCTGTGAACTCCCTTTGTTCCTGGGGCATTTGTTCCTCCATCGATACGATCTCATTCAGGCAAGGGATGTACGGTATGCAGCGGCCTTTTTCGGCTGGCTGGCGGCTCGCCTCACGGGGGCAAAGTTCACTTATTGGTTGTCGTATCCCTTTCCGGAACATTATCAGGAATGGTCTCGGAATAGCCGGGGTGGAGGCCGCGTTGTGCGCTGGCTTCAAGGAACCGTGTCTTTCTTGTTCGTTTATAAGTGGCTGATGCATCGCGCGGACCACGTGTTCGTGCAAAGCGACCAGATGGCGCGAGATGTGGCGTCTTACGGCGTGCCCTTAGCAAAGATGACCCCTGTCCCAATGGGCGTTCCGCCTTCACTCCTGGAGTGGCTGCAGAAAAACCCGGTGGATAGCGTGACAGGGCGTGTCGTTTATGTGGGCACGTTAGCGAAGGTCAGGCGCCTGGAAATGCTGATCCAAGCCTTTGCGAAGGTTGCCGAAGTGAAAGGCAATGTTTCCTTGATTATGGTGGGTGATGGCGATCATCCGTCTGAGAGGTTGTTCCTGGAAAAGGAAACGCAACGTTTGGGAATTGCTGACCGTGTCACTTTTACCGGCTTTATCCCCATGGAGGATGCGTGGCGTTTTGCGGCTACCGCTCAGATTTGCATTTCTCCATTCTTTCCTACGTTTGTGTTGCGCTCTACTTCGCCGACCAAGCTGAATGAGTATTTTGCGTTGGGACGCCCGGTAGTGGCCAATGATCATCCTGAGCAGTCTCTGGCGATCGGTCAAAGCGGAGCGGGATTGTGTGTGCCTTGGGGAGAGGTCGATTTTGCGGCTGCGATCCTTCAGCTTCTGGATCACCCAGAAGAAGCGGAGGCCATGGCCGCCAAGGGGCCAAGATGGGTGAAGGAAAATAGAACATATGACCGAATTGCCGATCAAGTGCTTGCTAAATACATGGACCTATTGAGGGCGGGCAAATGAAGGTTCTCTTCGCCAATAAATTCTTCTTCCGTAATGGCGGGTCGGAAGTTGTTATGTTTCAGGAGCGTGATTACCTTCTTGAAAATGGGCATGAAGTCGTCGACTTTTCCATGCAGGATGAGCGTAATTTTCCAAGTTCTAATTCGGCATACTTTGTCAATGCACAGGATTACCGTGGCGGCGGCGGTGGCAAGCTAGGGAAGCTGAAGTCTGCTTTTTCATTCGTACATTCCGCCGAGGCTGTGGAAAGGATCTCCGCACTGATCCGTCAAACACGGCCGGATGTGGTGCATTGCCACAATATCTATCATCAGTTGACGCCCTCAATCATTGGGGCTGCCAAGGGCTTGGGTGTGCCGGTTGTATTGACCCTGCACGACTACAAACCTGTTTGCCCGGTCTACAACCGGCTTCGTAACGGCGAGCCTTGTTCAGCCTGCCTGGATGGTGATTTTCGTCAGGTGTTGAATAATCGCTGCGCGGATGGCTCCATGGGCAAGAGTGCTCTGCTCTATGCCGAAGCAGTCGTACAGCGTCTGCTGGGGAATTATGAAAAGGTGGATGCTTACATAGCCCCAAGTCAATTTATGCAGGAGTCCATTTCGCATCGTATTCCCGGTAAGCGGGTTCATTTGCTCTACAACGGGGTGGATTCGGCTGCGGTTGAGGGTTCAGGCGTGGACGAAGGTTATGCGCTGTATCTGGGACGATTGAGTGCAGAGAAGGGGGTTCGCACCCTTCTCAAGGCGCACGAGTCGTCGAAAGGTGGCTGGCCTCTGGTAGTGGCGGGTACTGGCCCACTGGAAGCGGAACTCAAGTTGCAGCATAAGCAGGCTTCCTTTGTCGGGCATGTGTCTGGTGAACGGTTGCGCGATGTGATCGACCGAGCTGCAGTGTTGGTGGTGCCGTCCGAGTGGTATGAGAATTGCCCAATGTCGGTGCTGGAGGCCATGGCTTTCGGCAAGCCGGTGGTGGGTAGTCGCATGGGCGGGATACCGGAATTGGTACGTGATGGCGAAACAGGTTCGTTATTTGAAGCTGGCAACGCGCCGCAGTTGGGCGCAAAGCTCGATGCCTTGATGCTGGATGCGGTCTTGCGCCGGCGCATGGGGGCGGCTGGCCGGGCGCGAGTGGAGCAGGAGTTTTCGTTGTCTCGGCACAATGATGGATTGATGCGTGTTTATGCAGGGTTGGTGGGCACTGATTAGAGGATTTTTGGAGGAGTGTGCTGCATCGACAATGCGCACACAGTTCTGTCTGCCGGCTATGAATGACAAAGGGTATGTGCTGCCGCGCTGGTTCAGTGGTCTGCATTGTTGTCAGGAACGGTTGCTTCAGGAATGACCTGATACGGGGTGGTGTTGAGGCTTGCCGGGTCCGAGTCTATGCTGACGTCCATGCGTGAAGTTTTTGTGAGGTTTTGTTTCTTGATACCCATGTTGCGGGTGTTCCGATTGCGGTTATGGAGTTGAATCATGGCAATTGAAAATACAAAAATTAGGGCAGGTTACCCAACTGATGTTTCGATTATTACAACGTATCGTTGCCAAATGCGTTGCAAGATGTGCGATATCTGGGAAAACCCGACTGACAAGAAGCGTGAAATTACAGCGAAGGAGCTTGAAATTCTGCCGAATTTCAAGTTTGTGAATATCACCGGAGGTGAGCCTTTTGTCAGGCGCGATCTGGAAGATATTGTCGATGTGATGTTCAAGAAGTCTGATCGCATCGTCATTTCCACATCGGGTTGGCATACCGACCGAATAATCAAAATGGCGGAGAAACATCCGAATATCGGTATTCGGGTTAGTATCGAAGGCCTTTCCCAGAAAAATGATGACTTGCGTGGTCGTGACGGTAGTTTTGATCGGGCCATGCGACTGCTTTTGACGCTGAAAGAAATGGGTATTAAAGATATCGGCTACGGCTGCACGGTATCAAACAAGAATTCGGAGGATATGCTCTGGCTGTATAAGTTGTCGCGGGAGTTGGGTATGGAGTTCGCTACGGCGGCATTTCATAACTCTTATTACTTTCATAAAGATGACAACGAGATTACGAATAAGGACGAGGTTATTGGCAACTTCCATAAATTGATTGAGGAGTTGCTAAAGGATACTAGTCCGAAGAGCTGGTATCGCGCTTTCTTTAATCTTGGCCTCATCAATTACATTCGTGGCAAGCCGCGTATGCTGCCTTGCGAGGCGGGAACGGCCAATTTCTTTATTGAGCCGTATGGTGATGTCTATCCGTGTAATGGTCTGGAAGATCGTTATTGGAAAGAGTCCATGGGCAATATCCGGGATGTCTCCAGTTTTGATGAACTCTGGTTCAGTGAGAAGGCGGAAAAGGTTCGCGGTCTGGTTCGCACCTGCCCGAAAAACTGCTGGATGGTTGGAACTGCGGCACCGGTGATGAAGAAGTACATCAAGCATCCGACTGCATGGGTGGCCAAGAACAAGATCAAATCGCTGTTGGGTAAGTCGATCTGCATCGATGACGTGCCACATTTCGATGTCGGTCAAGACCCGTTGCAAGGCAATTTGAGAGAGGCCGCTGTACCAGCGCAGAAGATCACTTTCCATCCGCGTGAACCGGAAGTGGTTTTGTCGGAGGATGAGTTGGCCGATATGCTGCGTACGGATTAATTTATCGTTTCCGCGACAGCGAGCGTTCTGTAGACAATTTACGGGATCTCCGCTTTTGCGGAGATAACCGATTTATTGAGGCAGGGACGTTTTGCTGAAGCAGTTGGGTAATACCTGAGTGGGAGAGAGATATGGGACAAGCTATGCACGATCTGGGCATCGAACGCATGCCATTGGAGCATCGGATTGCTTTGGTTCGGGAAATTTGGGACACCGTGGCTGTGGATGCAGGGCTGCCTTCCTCGATACCTGCAGAATTTGACTTGCTTGAACGGCGTGTTGCGGAAGACGTCGCATCGCCGGATGACGTGGTGTCTTGGGAGAGCATCAAGGCTGAGGCGGTCAAACGTTGGCAGCGGTGAGCCGATCGCTGGTTTTTCGTAAGGCTGCTAGGCAGGTATTTGATGTTGCAGCCGATTGGTATGAACGCGAATGTCCTGGATTGGCGCTTCGTTTCTAAATGAAGTCGAAGAGTTACTTCGTCTGATAGCTGAAACCCCTGCGTTTTTTCAGATTGTTCTGGGAGATGTTCGTCGAGCGGTATGTCGTCGCTTTCCCTACTGCGTTTTCTTCAGGGTACGTGGTGGTCATATTGTGGTGCTGTCGGTTTTTCCGGCGGTACAGAATCCAAAGATTTGGCGACAACGTGTGTAGCGTTTACTCAGGGTGCTTTCCATGCGAGTTGCATTTTTAGGCCTGCGGGGGTTCCCCAATGTGCAGGGTGGCGTGGAAACACATGCCGAACACCTATGCCCGCTTTTGGTGGAATTGGGTTGCGAGGTGGATGTGATTGTCCGCGCGCGTTATCAGTCGGAAATGATTGGGGATGAATGGAAGGGCGTTCGTTTTCATCGTTTGTGGGCGCCCAAGTCCAAAGGTCTTGAAGCCATTCTGCATACGCTGTTGGGCGTTTTGTACGTAGGGCTGTGGCGCCGCCCTGATGTGCTGCATATCCAGGCAATTGGACCGGCTCTGATGGTGCCGCTGGCAAGGTTGTTGGGGTTGCGTGTTGTGGTGACTCACCATGGACCGGATTACGACCGGCAGAAATGGGGGGGCTTCGCCAAGATGGCATTGCAGTTTGGCGAACGTTTTGGCATGCGTTGGTCGAACGGCCGCATTGTGATTTCCGAGGTGATACGCAGTCTGGTCAGGGGCAAGCATGGTTGCGATAGCACGCTGATTCCCAATGGGGTGATCTTGCCGGCGATGCCCGATACGGTGGATGCGCTTACGACGTTTGGTCTTGAGCCTGGGAAATATGTTCTGCTGGTGAGTCGTCTTGTGCCGGAAAAACGGCATCTTGATTTGATCGCAGGCTTTCATCGTGCGGTCTTGCCGGGGTGGAAATTGGCTATCGTTGGAGCTTCGGATCATCCCGATGCGTATGTCCAGCAGGTGCTGGATATGGCCATGGCAACACCAGATGTCGTCTGTACGGGCCTGCAAACTGGCCTTGCCCTGCGCGAACTCTATGCTCACGCGGGGATCTTCGTTTTGCCTTCATCCCATGAGGGATTGCCCATTGCCATGCTTGAGGCGTTGTCCTATGGATTGCCCGTAGTGGCCAGCGATATCCCCGCAAATCTGGAAGTGGGGCTTCCCGATGAACATTATTTTTCGCTGGGTAATGTGAATGCCCTGGTCACGCGCTTGAATGAATTTGCGGTACTGCCGCTCACGTTGCAGGCGCGAGAATCTCGCCGGGCATGGGTTGCAGAACGTTTTGATTGGCGCGATATAGCGCGGCGAACTTTTGAGGTTTATCGGGGTGTGGCTTAAATAGATGGGGCGCATAACTCCTGGCAAGAAGAAATGGGAAAACAAGCTGCAGCTTTATGCTGATGGCGAACATCCTGGAGAAAGTAATAAATTCAACAGTATTGATTCATTTGTAGGCTGTATATCAATGATGATGTGCTGGGTAATGCGCCCTGCTGGGCCTTATGTCAGTCAAAAATTAATAGCAGGTGCAGGGGTATGCATGGATGCGTTATCAACGGTTCGAAACATGGGAGTCAATTCGCCGGTGCGTGCACGATGCAGATTTTGTAGCCGAGTTGCGTTGATTTGCCTGTTGCTTGTCTTGCCTGCTACTTGGGTACACGCTGGAACTCTGGTGTTGCGCCTGATTGACCACGTGAGCAACGGCTGGCTTGGAGGGCAGGACGTAGAGGT
>JASJPG010000027.1:0-81718 GCA_031426815.1 Hydrogenophilaceae bacterium | reverse complement strand
ACTGGGTGACGAGTGGAGAAGTGACTGCGACCGGAGGCTACGGATTCCGGGTAGGCAAACTGCAAATCCAGGTACTGGATGGCCGAACGGGGCAAGGCAAGGCCGGCCAAGGTGTCACGCTCAAGCGCTGGCAAGCGGACGGCAACCACGTCTGGGCCATGGCAGCGACGACGGACGCGGCCGGGTGGATCAAAGTGGACCCGGCGGAAGTGGGGCAAATTGCATATGTGGTCGCGGCGATAAGCCCGACGGATGGCCAAGAGAAAGTGAGCGGCCAGCTCTGGAGCGGCAGCCACCAGTTTGTACTGGGCAGCGCCGCGCTGGAAGCGCGGCTACGGGATGGCGTGAGTGGTGTTGGCCTTGCCGGGCAATGGTTGACAGTCTGGGAGAAGCGGACGGGCGGCACGTTGGTGGAACGGGGCAAACGCAAGACAGACGCGACGGGGCTAGCCCTGTTCGACCTGGACGGCCTGGGCAGCGGCCGGACCTACCAACTGCAGGGCCGACCATATTTGCAAGCGGTGAATAGCGGCGACTTGAGCACGGCCGGCGAACACGAACTCAAGGCAGGCAAGTTGCAGGTACAAGTGCTGGACGGCGGCAACGGCAGCGCATACGCCTGGAGCGATGTGACTTTGCTGGAACGACAGCCTGACGGCAGCCTCAAGGGGCAGGGCAGCTTCAAGACGGACGGCGAAGGGCGATTAAAGCTGGACCCTGCCCAACTTGGGGTCCGACCCTACGTGCTGCGAGCGGTCAGCCGACTGGACGGCAGCTTGAAGGAAAGCGCCGACTACAACGGTGGCGGGAGCCGCCAATTCACGGTGGGTGGAGCGGGCTTCACGCTGCGCCTGATTGACCACGTGAGCAACGGCTGGCTTGGAGGGCAGGACGTAGAGGTTCTTGAAAAGCAAGCGGACGGCACGCTGGTCTGGCGAGCGAAGCGGACGACGGACGCGGAGGGTCTGGCGAAGTTTGACCTGGACGGATTGGGAAGCGGCAAGGTTTACGTATTCAGAGCGAAGCCATTTGGCTACTGGGTGACGAGTGGAGAAGTGACTGCGACCGGAGGCTACGGATTCCGGGTAGGTACCACTGTTCTCACCATTAGCAACGCAATCACACCCTTGGCAAACCAAATCATCGTTGCGCTGGAAAAGCTGTCCAACGGCTCTCTGCGTATGGAACGCCAAGCTGTGACTGATGCCGAGGGCAAGACCAAGTTTGATTTACCTGGTTTGGGTCACGGCGCTGTCTATCTGTTTCGCGCGGTCAATCCTTTCGGAGATGGACAGGATTACTACAGCGAACTTCTGACACGGCTAGGGTCTTTCAGTATTGCGCTGGATAAGCGGGATTCCAACGCTCCCGACCGGGTGCCGCCGCAGATCGGACTGCTGTTCCCCGAACAGGCTGCTGCGGTTTCTACGGGCGGGTTCAGTTTGTATGGCTCCGCTTCGGATGATGTTTCGATCAAGACGGTGAAGGTGTATTTGAGCCTGCCTTCCGGAAAGGTGCTGGAGCGGGTGGCCAGTTATCGGGCGGATGTGGACACCTGGCATGTCGACACGGGGGCTTTGGGCGCTGAGCCGGCGGGTACGCTGGGGGTGCGGGTGGTGGCGGTGGATTCGAGCTTGAACGAGGCCGAGGTGCGGCTCGATCTGTCTTTGCTGGCGGACCAGACTGCGCCTGTGCTGGCGGTGAATTCTCATGCGAATGGCGCTGCCGTGCCGCTGGGGGGCTTTGTGGTGACCGGGAAGGTGTCGGATGACACGTTGTCGCCCAGTTTGTCGGTGCGGGTGTCGGGGGGCGGGTTGGCGGCGGACGAGGTGCGGGTAGTGGAAGTTGCGCCGGCTTCGGGGAACTGGGCGGTGCGGCTGGCGCCCGAGACCGGCTTTACCACTGTGCCGATTGATTTGACGCTGACAGCCCGCGATGGGGCGGGGAATACGACGGTGAAAACGTTGCGGTTGCAGCCGAGCGATGCTTTCGGCCAGGCCTGGCATGTGTTGCGGCGCACGGCTTTTGGCGCTGAGCCCGGTCAGATGGCGGCGGTGGTGGGGAGTGGCGTCACCAATTATCTCTGGCAGCAATTGCATCCAGAAGGCGTCGACGATGGCGAGTTTGTTCAGCGCCAACAGGGGTGGGTGGACCTGGGCGGGCATCTGGCGACGGACTATCTGCGCCATGCGGTGTATAGCCGCCGACAGTTGCAGGAAGTGATGACCTGGTTCTGGGAAAACCACTTCAATACCAACTATTACAAGCATTTGAATCCGGAATACGAGCGTCAGGAGATGGCGGGTTTCCGCACCCATGCGTTGGGTCGTTTCCGCGATCTGCTGGCAGTGAGCGCGAAGAGTCCGGCCATGCTGAATAGCCTGGATGGCGTGTCCAATATGAAGAAACGGCCCAACGAGAATTACGCCCGCGAGTTGCAGGAGCTGCATACGTTGGGGGTCTCCGGCGGCTATACCCAGCAGGATGTGGTGGCGGCGGCGCGGGCTTTTACCGGCTGGACGGTGATCGATGGCCAGTTTGTGTTTAACGCCGACTTGCACGACAACGGTGAGAAGGTGCTGCTGGGGGCGACGCTGCCGGCAAATGGCGGTCTGGCCGACGGCGAGGCGGTGCTGGATTTGGTGGCGCGGCATCCATCTACGGCCAAGTTCGTGTGCGGCAAGCTGGTGACCCTATTGGTCAGAGATGTGCCGGTGAATAGCCTGATCCAGCAGTGCGCCGGGGTGTTTGTCGGCACGGTGGATGCGCCGGATCAGATGGCCCAGGTGTTGTGGTCGATTCTGTCGTCCCAGACCTTTTTGGGAACCGCCAACCGGGGCAGCAAGCTGAAGACGCCGCTGGAATTGACGGTAGGCCTGGTGCGCAACCTGGATGGCGAGACGAGCGGCGACGATCTGGCACTGGAGACGCAGCGTATGGGCATGGGTTTGTTCGTGTTTCCGGCGCCTACCGGTTATCCCGAAACGGGAGCGGACTGGGTCTCTACCAGCATGTTGCTGAACCGGGTGCGGTTTGTGGATCGCGCTTTGGCTGCCGTGCCGAGAGGCGGCAGCACGCTGTTCCACTTGACGGGTCTGATGCAGGGCGATGGGCTGGAGACTGCCGAGGGGGTGGTCGGGCGCATGCTGGACCTGACCCTGGGGCCGATCTGGACCCGCCGACATTGGGAGTTGGGCATGTCGTTGCTGACCGGGGAGGGTGGCAAGCCTTACTACTCCTGGTCGCCGGATGCCGAGCAGCGTTTGCGCAGCCTGGGCAAGGCGCTGACGGTGTTGCCGGAATATCAATATCAATAGCGGGAGGCCGCAAGCATGAACCTATTTCGCGCAGTTGCCGGTGTCGTAGGAGCGCCTTCCAAGGCGCGAAGCCCGGAACAATCGCGCCTTGGAGGTACTCCTACGCGTGGTTTCGCCACTCACCAGGTGGGTGATGCAACAAAAATCCCCTCATGTCTCTATCCACGCTGCTTTCGAGCGATATACACATGACCAACTGAGGTTTCCAGCATGAAACGTAGAACCTTTCTCAAGCGGATGTTGGGCAGCGGGTTGATGCTGGGGAGCGGTCTGGGCGGGCCGGGCATGGCGCGCGCGGCGGGAAATGGGCGGGTGTTGGTGGTGGTGTTTTTGCGCGGCGGTTGGGATGGCCTGAATGTGGCGGTTCCTTATGGCGAGGACGCATATCACAGCCTGCGCCCGACGATTCGCATTGCGCAGCCTTCTGCCGGCGATGCGAATTCGGCGCTCGATCTGGATGGGTTCTTCGGCTTTCCGCCGGCCATGGCGCCGATCCATGCTTTGTATCAAGAGGGCCGCGTGGCGGTGCTGCCGGCGGTGCTGTATCCAGACGCATCCCACTCGCATTTCGAGGGGCAGGACATCGTGGAAGATGCGGCGATCACGCCGGCTTCCAGCGGTTGGCTGGCGCGCTATTTGGCGGCTACGCCCGGTGGCAGCGTGGCTCAACGCGTACTCAGCCTGACGGCGGGCGTTCCCCGTAGCTTGAATGGGGCCTTGTCCGTGCCGGCTTATTCGACCTTGAGCGGGTTGATGCTGGCGAACACACAGCAGGATCGGGACATGCTGAGTGCTTTGGTGGCGGCGGAATATGGCCGCACGCCCGCAGTCGGAAATGCCAGCGCGGCTGCGCTGCACAACGCGGCGAGCCAGTTGCTTCCGGAAATGGGCGAGTTGACGACGATCAACTACTTGCCGGTGGAGGGCGGTGCGGTTTATCCGGCCACCACTTTCGGCACTCAGATGCGCCAGGCGGCGGCTTTGGTGAAGGGCAAGCCGGGGTTGGAGGTGATCACTCTGGACCTGGGCGGTTGGGATAGCCACCGTGGCCAGGGCGGCGGCAAGCCGACGGGGCAGATGGCTTTGCTGCTGAAGCAGTTTGCCGATTCGGTCGGGGCTTTTTTCCAGGATCTGAGCGGTTACGGAGACCGCGTCACGCTGCTGGCGACCAGCGAATTCGGCCGCACCGCCGCCGAAAACGGCAGCTACGGCACCGACCACGGCAATGCCACGACATGGCTGGCGATAGGGGCAGGCGTGCGCGGCGGTATCTACACCGGTGCCGGTTGGCCGGGATTGGCGCCGGATCGACTTCACGAAGGCCGCTATCTGGCGCATACCATCGACTTTCGCAATGTGTATGCCGAATGCCTGAATCGCGTGCTGGGTTTGGCTGATCCTGGTCTGGTGATACCGGGGTATGGCGCGGGGTCGGTAGGGTTTCTGGTGTGAGGGTGGTACTCACCTCGTTAACGAAGCTGATGACTTCCTGGACATTGGCATCGTTTGCCGCATCTGCATCCACCGGGCCGGGAATGCTAAATCTGAGTACGCGTTTCTTCTCGGTGCTAGGAGCAGACGCAGCAACCGGCAATCCAAACTTGGCCGTGATCTTCTTCGGGTCCAACTTTTTCACGCGCTGTTTACGATCATTAGCCGCATTCTGGGTAACGACGGCTTCAGCTTCGTTGGCCGCCGTGCTGACATTCACGGGAGCAGCAACAGGCTCGATAGCGTTGGTTTCGGTTGCAAATTCGACGGTGTTTTCGGTGGCGTTCATTTTGATTCCTTCATATTGGTAAACAACGGGGACAGCAGCAGTGGGCATGTGACTCGTGGTCATGACGGGAGCGGGAGTTGCAGACGTGGTGGTAGCGATGGTGTTCATGATTGATCCTTTCCATTGAGGGATTTGGCGACAGCGGGGGTTTTGACACCGAGCGGCTGGGCGCGAGATTCTTCGATACGGGCTTGAAGAAATGCTTGCACCTCAGATTCGATCCAACCAACTGTCCTTCGCGAAAGGCGGATTGGAGTTGGAAAGGTGCCCTTTGCGCACATGTCGTACAGTTGAGAACGAGACATGCCCGTGCATGCTTGCACTGAAGGCCGCCGAAGAATGACGACCGGTTGAGTTACAGCCATAATTTTCCTTTTGCAGGAATGGCCGTACTTCAATTAGAGCTAACCCATCTCGGCCACCCCCGCACAATTGATGTATGCGATGAGTGGTGCGAAGTCTGCATGGGCAGAAGATGGATGTATTTAGGGGATATTCCGCCTAATTGTGTGCGAAATAGGACGGACTATCTCTTGTGCATGGCGGGAGCCCGCATGGATGCTGGTGTCAAAATACCCCGACTATTATTATCTTGCTGGCCTACCGCTCTTCTTGTTCCAGTTTGCGATCATTGCGATTCGCTCGATTTGGTCTTTTGAAAGCTCTGGATGTTTGCTCTCAAGCCACTCCATCATGAAGACTTTAGGGCGATCTGGTGGGCCAAATTTTATGCAGGCTTCTTCCCATACTGTTATTGCCAATTGAAGCTCATCAGGCCACCTAGGATCATCAATGAACTTGAGCAGGGAGGTGTTTGTGTCGTCCGGCAGCAGACCTGTTTTTTTCAGGTCATCTGTCATCACGAGCAACGGTTGAACAAGTATTCTTTCGAGCAAAAAGTTAGTAAGGCGCCAGTACTTTATCAACTGACCTTCCTCATCAAATACGTAATGCTCGATCTCCAACTCAGCTGTCTTAGGGGATTGCAGATGGTTTTCCACACAACGTGGAGTCAGGCGAAACTGGCCACGAGCCGTTGGATAGAATTCTTGGGTAATGTCGCTAACCGTGCCTTTTACTAGTTCAGACATCCCACCATTTGGTTCTCGGTTAGACACGTAGATATCTGTATACGCGATAGGGCCAAGCTGGACGTAGATCGGGATAGTGCCCTCAGCTCCCCGCTGTAATAACGCTCTCACTGTGCACTGAGCTGCTTTTGCAGCATCCTCAATAGGTAGATACAGTTCCTTGACCTTGATCATCACCGGGTTCCTATTCTCTTGTCCTTGACATTGTTAGGCATTCACACCGGCACCGCGTAGCCCGCCCAAGCGTCCATCAACTCCATGCGCTTCTCGAACAAATGCCTGCCGGTACACAAGCTTCAATCTTGATGGTGAGCGCCAGTGCCTTTCGCAGACATCAGAAGGGAAGTCGGATTGTTCGGCTAGCCAGAGTAACGAGGAAAAGCAAAGTGTTCCCCTAATCGTTCCCCTTTTCAGAGGCACAATAGGAAACGGCCTAGACATTGCTGTCTAAGCCGTTGTTCTTACTGGTGCGCCCGGCAGGATTCGAACCCACGACCCCCTGGTTCGTAGCCAGGTACTCTATCCAACTGAGCTACGGGCGCTGAAGAGGCGCGAATTATAAGGAAATCGCGCCGTTTGGCAAGGTCATTACTGCTATTTGCCTGATTCTGGCGGAGACGCAGGGATTCGAACCCTGGATCCAGTTTTTGACCGGATGCACCCTTAGCAGGGGTGTGCCTTCGACCACTCGGCCACGTCTCCAAACTCTTTTTGGCCGGAGCCGAAAAAAGCCGAGCAAGGATACCTGCGCGGGCTTTCTAAAGCAACGCCGGAATGCTCAGGGTGCCGCTTTATCGAGCTCGAAGGCCTGATGCAGGGCGCGCACCGCGAGTTCCATGTACTTGTCTTCGACGACAACGGAAATCTTGATTTCGGAAGTTGAGATCATCTGCAGGTTGATGTTCTCCGCGGCGAGGGTGCCGAACATCTTGCTGGCGACGCCGGCGTGGGTGCGCATGCCGATGCCGACCAGGGAGATCTTGGCGATCTTGTCGTCGCCGATGACTTCGCGCGCGCCGATTTCATCCTTGACCTTGTCGAGCACTTCCATCGCTTTCTTGAATTCGTTGCGATGCACGGTGAAGGTGAAGTCGGTGGTGTTATTGGCGCCGACGTTCTGCACGATCATGTCGACGTCGATGTTGGCATCGGCGACGGAGCCGAGAATGAGGGCGGCGATGCCGGGTTTGTCGGGCACGCCCTGGACGGTGAGCTTGGCTTCGTCACGGTTGAAGGCGATGCCGGAGATGATGGGTTGTTCCATGCTTTCTTCCTCGAAGGTGATCAGGGTGCCCTCGCCTTCATCCTGGAAGCTGGAGAGCACGCGCAATTTGACTTTGTATTTGCCGGCGAATTCGACCGAGCGGATCTGCAGCACTTTGGAACCCAGGCTGGCGAGTTCGAGCATTTCCTCGAACGTGATGGCGTCCAGCTTGCGGGCTTCCGGGACGATGCGCGGGTCGGTAGTGTAGACGCCGTCGACGTCGGTGTAGATCTGGCATTCGTCGGCCTTCAACGCGGCCGCGAGGGCGACGCCGGTGGTATCGGAACCGCCGCGTCCGAGCGTGGTGATGTTGCCGTTCTGGTCGACGCCCTGGAAGCCGGCGACGACGACGACATGGCCGCTGTCGAGGTCGGCGCGCAGTTTTTCCTCGTCGATGGAGAGAATGCGCGCTTTGGTGTGGGCGTCGTCGGTGACGATGCGGACCTGGGTGCCGGTATAGCTGCGGGCTTTCAGGCCGAGGTCTTTCAGCGCCATGGCGAGCAGAGCGATGGTGACCTGTTCGCCGGTGGAGATGAGGACGTCCATCTCGCGCGGGTCCGGTTCTTTCTGGATTTCATTGGCCAGGGCGATGAGTCGGTTGGTCTCGCCGGACATGGCGGAAAGTACGACCACGACTTGATGCCCGAGCATCTTGAATTTGGCGACGCGCTCCGCGACGTTGCGGATGCGTTCGATGGAGCCCACCGAGGTGCCGCCGTATTTCTGAACAATTAGCGCCATGATTTTGGGGGTTGCACGAAAAGCCGGAATTCTACAGGAGCCGGTCTTTGCGTCGCTATCTTGCCTATGACGTTGAAACTCTTCCGCTTCATCAGTAGTCTTACCCCCGTTTTCAACCGTATCGGAGTATTTCGATGGCTAACAAATTCGACAATGTCGTGCGTATGGACGGCGCCATAGGGGGGACAACCAGCGTCGAACAGACCAACAAGGTTCTGCGCAATACCTACATGATGCTGGGTTTGACGATGATCCCGACGGTGATCGGGGCGTACATCGGCATGAGCCTGAATTTCGCTTTCGCGGCCGAGCATCCGTTCATGTTCGCTATCGGCATGCTGGCGGTGATGATGGGTCTGTTCTTCGGCATCAATGCCACCAAAGACAGCGGTCTGGGCGTGGTTCTGCTGCTGGCGCTGACCGGTTTCATGGGCGTCATGCTGGGGCCGATTCTGCAAGTGGCGCTGAATCTGAGTAATGGCGGCGAGATCGTTGGATTGGCCGCCGGCGGTACCGGCGCGATCTTCCTGACCCTGGCCGGCATTGCGACGACCACCAAGAAGGATTTCAGCTTCCTAGGCAAATTCCTGATGGTGGGCATCGTTCTGCTGATTCTGGCCAGCCTGGCGAACATCTTCTTCCAGATTCCCGCGCTGGCGCTGACGCTTTCCGCCGTGGCGATTCTGCTGTTCTCCGGCTTCCTGCTGTATGACGTGAGCCGTGTGGTGAACGGCGGCGAGACCAACTACGTGATGGCGACGCTGGCGATCTATCTGGACATCTACAACATCTTCGTCAACCTGCTGCAATTGCTGATGGCCTTCATGGGCGAACGCGATTAAGCGGTTTTCGTGTGATACGGGGCGGCCGGGGCGATCTGGCCGCCCTTTTCATTTGGGAGGCGGATTGGCTGGGGTTCCTCCCTTTGCAAAGGGGGAGGCCACATCCCCAAGCGTTTTCACTCATATCGATAGATCCATGTCCAATTTACCTCCCCTCGTTCTAACCGCCGGCGAACCCGCCGGCATCGGTCCGGATCTGTGCGTTCTGCTGGCGCAGATCCCCGCTGCCGGGCGCCTGGTCATCTTGGCCGACCGCGATGTATTGGCGGTGCGGGCGGCGCAACTAGGCCTGCCCTTTGCCGTGCCGGATTATGCGCCGGGCGATGAAACGCCGTTGAGCGTGCTGCACATGCCGGTGGTCGCGCCGGTTGTGCCGGGGCGACTCGATTCCGCCAACGGCCGTTATGTGCTGGACACCTTGCGCCGAGCATTGGCGGGTTGTGTCAGCGGCGAATTCGCCGGCATGGTGACCGGGCCGGTGCACAAGGGCGTGATCAATGAGGCCGGCATTACCTTTACCGGCCATACCGAGTTTCTGGCCGAGCTGACCGGGACGCCCCGGGTGGTGATGATGCTGGCCGGCGGTGGCATGCGCGTGGCGTTGGCGACGACGCACTTGCCCTTGCGCGAGGTGGCGGATGCGATCTCGCAGGAGAGTCTGCTGGAAACCTTGCGGATACTGCATGCCGCTTTGCAGCGTGATTTCGGCATCGCCGAACCGCGCATTCTGGTGGCCGGGTTGAATCCGCATGCCGGCGAGGGCGGCCATCTGGGGCATGAGGAGATTGAGGTGATCGAACCCGTTTTGCAGCAGATGCGCGGCGAAGGGATTGATCTGGTCGGCCCGCTGCCGGCCGATACCTTGTTCCAGCAAAAGAACCTGGCGACGGCCGATGCCGTGCTGGCGATGTATCACGATCAGGGCTTGCCAGTGCTGAAGCACGCGAGTTTCGGCGAGGGCGTCAACATCACGTTGGGGCTGCCGATCATCCGGACTTCGGTCGATCACGGCACCGCGCTTGATCTGGCGGGGACCGGTGCGGTCAACCCGGGCAGTTTGCGCGTGGCAATCGAGACGGCATGGGTGATGGCGGATTATCGGATGGCGGCATGAGCATGACTGCAACGCGACAGCCTTTGCCGAAAGCCAAGAAGGCGCTGGGCCAGCATTTTTTGGTGGATAGCCATTACATCGCGCGCATCGTCGCGGCGATCCGGCCGGAAGCCGGCGACCGCATGGTGGAAATCGGTCCCGGTCCCGGCGCGCTGACGCGGCCGTTGCTGCAGACGCTGCCGCATCTGGATGTGGTGGAAGTGGACCGCGAGATGGTGGCGCGCCTGCAGTCCGAGTTTCCGGCCGAGCGCCTCAGCGTTCATTCGGTGGATGCACTGGTGTTCGACTTCGCCAGCCTGGGTCCGGCGCTGCGCGTGGTCGGCAATCTGCCCTACAACATTTCTTCGCCGCTGCTGTTTCATCTGGCGACGAGCGCGGAATCGATCATCGATATGACCTTCATGCTGCAGAAGGAAGTGGTGGACCGCATGGCGGCCGCGCCCGATACGCCGGATTACGGCCGGCTTTCGGTGATGCTGCAGTCGCGTTTCAAAGTGACCAAGCTGTTCACCGTGCCGCCGGGCGCGTTCCAGCCGCCGCCGAAGGTGGATTCGGCCATCGTGCGACTGGTGCCGTTGCCGTTGGCGGCAGTGCCGTATCGCGATGCCAAGGTGTTTGCCGAGGTGGTGGCGCGGGCTTTCGGCCAGCGCCGCAAGACGCTGCGCAATACCTTGAAAGGCTGGGTGGACGACGCGCTGTTTGCAGAACTGGACATCGATCCGCGTCGGCGCGGCGAGACCTTGTCGGTTGCCGAGTTCGCGGCGCTGGCGAATCGGCTGGAAGCGCGGCCGGCCGTTGCGGCCGGTTAAACTTGCGCGCATGACCGAATCCAACGCAGCCGCCGCCTGCTTCCATTGCGGCGAACCGGTGCCTGTCGGCGCCCAGTATTTCATCCTTTATCAAGGCGCCAACGAGCCGGCGTGCTGCATCGGCTGTCAGGCAGTAGCGCAGACCATCATCGATTCCGGCAATGCCGATTACTACCGGCTGCGCACCGATCTGCCGAAGACGGCGGAGGCCGCGCTGGAGGAGTTGAAGAACCTCAAGCTGTACGACCTGCCGGAAGTGCAGAGCAGCTTCGTCAAGAGCGAAGGCGCGGATGGCCAGACCCGCGAGGCGAACCTGATTCTGGAAGGCATCGTCTGCGCCGCCTGCGTCTGGCTCAACGAACGCCATCTGCATCAGTTGCCGGGCGTGCTGGCGGCGGATATCAACTTTTCGACGCACCGTGCGCGCGTGCGCTGGGATGACAGCCGCATCAAGCTTTCCGACATCCTGAAGAGCATTCAGGACATCGGCTATCTGGCCTATCCGTTCGACTCCGGCCGCCAGGAGGAACTGTTCCGCAAGGAGCGCAATACCGCGATTCGCCGCCTGGCCATCGCCGGCCTGGGCATGATGCAGGTGATGATGTATGCGGTGCCGGCCTATCTGGCGGGCGAGGGCACGATGACCAGCGACATCCAGGCGCTGATGCGTTTCGCCAGTTTGATGCTGACCACGCCGGTGGTGTTCTATTCCGCCTGGCCGTTCTTTCAGGGCGCCTGGCGCGATCTGAAACTGAAGCGGGCGGGGATGGATGTGCCGGTCGCGCTCGGCGTCGGCGCGGCCTATCTGGCCAGCATCTATGGCACCTTCACCGGTAGCGAGGAGGTGTACTTCGATGCGGTGACCATGTTCGTATTCTTCCTGCTCACCGGCCGCTTCCTCGAAATGAGCGCGCGCAAACGTTCGGCCGAGGCGGCGGAGAGTTTGATCAAGCTGATCCCGGCGGCGGCGATGCGTCTGCCGGGCTACCCGGCAACGCGCGATGAGGAAATCGTGGCGGCGGTCAAATTGGTTGCCGGCGACCATGTGCTGATCGGCCCGGGCGAGAGTTTTCCGGCCGATGGCAGCGTCGTCGAAGGGGCGTCCAGCGTCGACGAGTCGTTGCTGACTGGCGAGTCGCTGCCGGTTTCCAAACATGCCGCCAGCATGGTGATCGGCGGCACCATCAATCTGGAGAGTCCGCTGGTGGTGCGGGTGGAGAAGGTGGGCGCGGATACGGTGCTGTCCGGCATCGTGCGTCTGCTTGATCGCGCGCTGGCCGAGAAGCCGCGCCTGGCCAAGATTGCCGACCGCGTCGCCGGCTGGTTTGTGTTCGCGTTGTTGCTGGTGGCGGCCAGCGTCGCCGGTATCTGGTACGTGGTCGATGCGTCGCGCGCGTTCTGGATCACCGTTTCAGTGCTGGTGGTGTCCTGCCCTTGCGCGCTGGCGCTGGCGACACCGGCGGCGCTGACGGCGGCGTTGGGGCGGCTGACCCGGCTGGGCTTGTTGTCCACCCGCGGCCATGCGCTGGAAACCCTGGCGCACGCGACGGATTTTGTTTTCGACAAGACCGGAACCTTGACCACGGGCAAATTCAGCTTGCTGGATATGGAAGTGCTGCGCACGGACAGGACGCAGGTACTGGCGCTTGCACATGCGCTGGAGCAAGGCGCGACGCATCCGCTGGCAGCGGCATTGCGCGAAGCCGCGGGCGTTTCGACGCTGGCTGCGGACAACCTGAGCTATGTTCCGGGTCGCGGCGTCACCGGCCAGGTCGCGGGCAGGACGTATCGTCTGGGCGCACCGGAGTTTCTTGGCACAGCACCGGCGCAAGGCCGCTTCCAGGTTGGCGCTTCGCTGGTCGGCCTGGCCGACGATGCCGGTGTGCTGGCCTGGTTTGCGCTGGGCGATACACCCCGGGCGCAGGCGCATCAATTGATCGACGAACTGAAGTCGCTCGGCGTTCGCTTGCACCTCTATTCCGGCGACCGCGCCGAAAACGTGCAGGCGATGGCGCGTGAACTCGGCATCGACGATGCGCATGGCGGCATGTTGCCGCAGGACAAGCTCGCCGCTGTGCGGGCCATGCAGCAAGGCGGAGCCATCGTCGCGATGACCGGCGACGGCGTCAACGACGCACCGGTGCTGGCGCAGGCGCAAGTCTCCATCGCGGTCGATCAGGGTGCGGAAGCGGCGCAGGCGGCGGCGGATATGGTGTTGCTGTCGAGCGAGATCGGCCGTCTGGCCGATGGTGTCAGGCTGGCACGCAAGGCCCAGAGCGTGATTCGCCAGAATCTGGCCTGGTCGGTGTTTTATAATGCGTTGGCTATTCCAGCTGCTGCGATGGGCTATGTGACGCCTTGGATGGCTGGCATCGGTATGTCGTTGTCTTCATTGCTGGTTGTACTCAACGCGATGCGGTTGGCGCGCATCAGCAAGACGTGATGGCCTCAAGCCATAAAGAATATTGATTATCTCTGTGCCCTACGTCACAAATACCATGCCGCCACTCAATAAAGCCAGCCTATGGACATCCTGTATTTGCTAATCCCGCTCAGTCTGGTTTTTGTCGCGGCCATCGCGCTTGTGTTCCTGTGGGCCGTAAAAAGCGGTCAGTTCGAAGATATGGAGGGTCCAGCACATCGCATACTCATGGATGACGAGTTGCCCAAACAAAGTAGCAATAGTTTGTCGCAAGACCAAGCAGAAGATGTAAGCACTCGTTGACTTATATCAAGTGTCTATTTAGGATTTGAATGTCGTTTATTCGGCGTTAGTTTTTCAACCCAGCCTGTAACGCTTAAGGAGACCCGTATGGAAGCAACATACAACTATAAGGTCGTCCGCCAATTCGCCATCATGACTGTCGTATGGGGAATTGTCGGGATGTTGGTGGGCGTCATTCTTGCCGCCCAACTCATCTGGCCCACACTAACCGAAGCTCTGGGGCCTCTGGCTCCCTATCTCTCATACGGGCGGATTCGTCCTTTGCATACCAACGCGGTTATTTTCGCCTTCGGTGGTTGCGCCTTGTTTGCCACTTCGCTGTACATCGTGCAGCGCACGTGCCAAGCCCGGTTGCTATCTGATGGTCTGGCATCCTTCGTGTTCTGGGGATGGCAACTGATCATCTTGCTGGCTGCGGTAACTCTGCCGATGGGCATCACCACCGGCAAGGAGTACGCCGAACTGGAATGGCCGATCGACTTGTTGATCGCGGTGGTATGGATCGGTTACGCAGTGCTGTTTTTCGGCACGATCATCAAGCGCAAGACCCAGCACATCTATGTGGCTAACTGGTTCTTCGGTGCTTACATCGTCACCATCACGCTGCTGCACGTCGTCAACAGCGCCGAGTTGCCCTGGATTCTGGGCGGCGCCGGTGTCTGGTGGAAGTCCTATTCCGCCTATGCCGGTGTGCATGACGCCATGGTGCAGTGGTGGTACGGCCATAACGCGGTCGGCTTCTTCCTGACCACGGCATTCCTGGGCATGATGTATTACTTCATCCCCAAGCAAGCCGGTCGCCCGATCTTCTCCTATCGTCTGTCCATCGTTCACTTCTGGGCGCTGAACTTCATCTATATGTGGGCCGGCCCGCACCATCTGCTTTACACCGCGCTGCCTGACTGGGCACAGTCTCTCGGCATGGTGTTCTCGCTGATGCTGATTGCTCCCTCCTGGGGCGGCATGATGAACGGCATCATGACTCTGTCCGGCGCTTGGCATAAGCTGCGTACCGATCCGATCCTGAAGTTCCTGATCACCGCGATGTCCTTCTACGGTATGTCGACCTTTGAAGGTCCGATGATGTCCGTGAAGACCGTCAACGCACTGTCTCACTACACCGAATGGACTGTTGGTCACGTTCACTCCGGCGCACTGGGCTGGGTGGCGATGATTTCGATCGGTTCCCTGTATCACCTCATCCCGCGCCTGTTCGGCCGTGAAGAGATGTACAGCGTCAAGATGATCAACACCCACTTCTGGATGTCCACCATCGGCGTCGTTCTGTATATCGCCGCATTGTGGATCGCCGGTGTCGCACAAGGCCTGATGTGGCGCGCGACCAACTCTGACGGCACGCTGACCTACAGCTTCGCCCAGTCGGTCAATGCCATGTATCCGTTCTATACCATTCGACTGATCGGCGGCGGCTTGTTCTTCGTCGGCATGTTGCTGATGGCATACAACGTGTGGAAGACCATCGCAGCGGGTAAAGCCGTCAACGATGCCCGCATCCCCGAAGCCGTTGCGGCCTAATGAACAAGGAGACTGAATATGTTTTCGCATAAGGCTCTAGAAAAGAACATCGGCTGGCTGATGGTGCTGACCTTCGTTGTCGTGTCCATCGGTGGTCTGGTCCAGATCGTGCCCCTGTTCTTCCAGAAATCGACGACTCAACCGGTTGAGGGCCTCAAGCCCTATACCGCGCTGGAATTGACCGGGCGCGATGTCTACATCCGCGAGGGCTGCTACAACTGCCATTCGCAGATGGTGCGTCCGTTCCGTGCCGAGACCGAGCGTTACGGCCACTTCTCCGTGGCCGGCGAGTTCGTCTACGACCGTCCGTTCCAGTGGGGTTCCAAGCGTACCGGTCCCGACTTGCATCGTGTCGGCGGCCGTTATTCCGATAACTGGCATTACACCCACATGATGAATCCGCGTGACGTGGTGCCCGAGTCGAATATGCCCGCTTACCCCTGGCTGGCTGACGCCGCAGCAGATGCCGACAATGTTCAGGCCAAGATGAAGACGCTGAATGTGGTTGGTCATGGCTACACGGACGAAGAAATTGCCGCCGCGCCGGAAATGTTGAAAGACAAATCCGAGATGGATGCGCTTATCGCCTATCTGCAAGTGCTGGGCACCCACGCACCCAAGGCCAAGTGATATGGATGCGGGCCTCCTCAGTTCTATCGTGACTGTCGTCTTCTTCATTTTGTTTATCGCCATCCTGGTATGGGCGTTTTACGGTGGCAACAAGAAGAAGTTTGAAGATGCCGGCAACCTCCCGTTTCAGGAAGATGCCGTTGAGGCCCGCAAACCAGATTGACTACGCGTCGATTTCAATAGTCGGTTCATTAGGAGAGACACATGATTGAAGGTTATGCAGTACCCGACTTCATCAGCGATTTCTGGCATTACTACATCGCTGCCATCACAGTCGCGGGCATTCTGTTTTCGCTCTGGTTGTTAAAGAGCCAGAGCAGCCTGAAGCCGCTTGCCCCGGGCGAGCAAGCCGAACTGATGCATCCCGTCTGGGACGGCGATTTGCAGGAACTGAACAGCCCTCTGCCGCGCTGGTGGATGTGGATGTTCTACGGCCTTATCGTGTTCGGTATCGTTTATCTGGTCATTTACCCCGGTCTGGGTAAATTTGCAGGTACTTTAGGTTGGTCTTCCGCGCAGGAATGGCAAGACGAAAAGACCCGCGTTGATGCCGAGTTCGACAAGGTATTCCAGACATTTTCCGGCAAGGATCTGATGGCGGTAGCTGCCGATCCCGACGCCAAGAAAATGGGCGAACATCTGTTCCTGACTTACTGCTCGCAGTGTCACGGTTCCAGCGGCCAGGGCGCTAGCGGCTTCCCCGATCTGACGGATGGCAAGTGGCTGTTCGGCGGTGCGCCGGATGATGTCAAGGCCAGTATCGCCAACGGCCGCATTGCTGAAATGCCGGGTGGATTGGCGGGTGATGCACAGGGCGCCAAGGAAGTGGCCAACTATGTGCTGTCGCTTGGCGGCAAGCCGCATGACGCCGCGCTGGCCGCAACCGGCAAGGAAAAATTTGCCGCTTGCGCGGGTTGTCACGGCGAAGATGGCAAAGGCATGGCTGCTGCCGGATTCCCGAACCTGACCGACGATGCCTGGCAGTATGGCGGCACCGAAGCAGCGATCATCGAAAGCATCGTCAAGGGTCGCAAGGGCGGTATGCCTGCGCAGCTCGAGTTGCTGGGCGAGAACAAGGTGCATCTGCTGTCGGCCTACGTCTGGGGTTTGGGTGGTGGTCAGCAACCGGCGCCTGCCGCACCTGCCGTGCCTGAAGTGGCTCCGGTCGATGCAGCTGCTGCCGAGACCGCTGCTGCACCTGCCGCGGCACCTGCGCAGTAATCCGTTGTAAACACGGGGCTGGCCGCAAGGCCGGTCCCGGAAGCGAGCCGGTTTTGAAAAGCCCGCTCGCTTCCGGGAAAAACATAAAACATATCAATCGAGTTCAATGTGCGTTTCGCCCGGATGTGCTCCATGACGCACGTGAACCATGGAAATTGCCGAAACCTGGCATTGAAGAGAGAGGCATCACGTGTCTGAGCAACATCACAACATACCAATCATCAAGGAAGCGCAAAGCGAGCAAGAGGTGTCGCTCTATGCTGTGCACGAGAAAATCTATCCACGTGCAGTTTCCGGTATTTTCAATTTCTGGCGTGTTGGGCTGGTTCTGTTTACCCAGATCATTTTCTACGGACTCCCTTGGCTCAACTGGAATGATCGACAAGCCGTGCTGTTCGATCTGGGCGCACGCAAATTCTATTTGTTCGACTGGGTGTTCTGGCCGCAGGACTTTGTCTGGCTGGCCGCAATATTGATCATTTCGGCGCTCGCCCTGTTCCTGTTTACCGCGGTTGCCGGACGTTTGTGGTGCGGTTATGCCTGTCCGCAGACGGTTTACACCCAACTGTTCATCTGGATCGAACGCTGGTTCGAGGGCGATCACAACAAGCAGAAAAAACTCAGCGAAGCGCCGTGGTCGGTCAACAAGGTGGTACGCCGTGGCGGCAAACACTTGGCTTGGGTTCTGCTGTCCCTCTGGACCGGGTTTACTTTTGTCGGTTACTACACCCCGATTCATCTGCTTGGGCATGAATTCCTGACCTGGACGCTGGGTCCGTGGGAAACCTTCTGGATATTCTTCTACGGCTTCGCCACCTGGGGTTTTGCCGGTGTCATGCGCGAACAGGTGTGCAAATACATGTGCCCCTATGCGCGCTTCCAGAGCGTCATGTTCGACCAGGACACCCTGATCATCACTTACGACTACCGTCGTGGCGAATCGCGCGGTGCGCGCAAGAAGGGCGTCGACTACAAGGCGGCAGGTCTGGGAGATTGCGTCGACTGTGGCATTTGCGTTCAGGTTTGCCCGACCGGTATCGATATCCGCAATGGTCTGCAATATATGTGTATCGGCTGCGCGGCCTGTGTCGATGCGTGTGATCAGGTCATGGAGAAGATGGATTATCCGAAGGGGCTGATCCGTTATTCGACGCAGAATGCGATCGACGGCAAGTACCCCGACAAAGATATCGCGAAGCACACTTTGCGTCCGCGTACGCTGGTTTACACCGTGCTTCTGTCCGGGATCTGCATTGCTTTCGTCTATACCCTGATCGGGCGTGTACCGCTGCGAACCGACGTCATCCGCGATCGACTGGTTCTTTCCCGTTTGGCGGATAACGGGCAGACGGAAAATCTGTACCGACTGCAAGTCATCAACATGGATGGACGCCAGCATCGCTACAGCATTTCTGCCAGTGGCATCGAAGGTATGCATCTGGTTTCCGGCAGTAGCGTGGAAATTCCGGCTTTGGGAACGGAAAACGTGAACGTCGTTCTGCAGGTCGATGGCAGCCAATTGAAACGGCCCAGCCAACCGATCATGTTTACTATCAAGGCCGAGGACGATCCCAAGATCGTGCGCGAAGCCAAATCCAGTTTCCTGAAATAGAGCCGCACAATGATGAACGATCCCTTGCAGCGGCCTTGGTGGAAAGAGCCAATGATCTGGCTGGTCGCAGGCTTGCCCGCGATTGCCGTCGTGGCCAGTTTCACGACCTATTTCATTGCGGCACACGAGCCGGATACCCTGGTCAACGACGGCTACCAGAAAGTGGGCCTGGCGCCCGGCAAAGACACTTCGCGTGAGGAGCGGGCGGCTGCACTGGCTGTGAACGGTGAGTTGGCGATCGTCGATGGCGTTGCCCGACTCAAGTTGGCGGGGAAATGGGATGCGATGCCCGCCAGCCTTGAATTGCTTTTGCTCCACCCGACGCTATCCGAGCAGGACCTGCGCGTTCCGCTGCGAGGCCTTGGACAAGGCGAGTACACCGGCGCCATGTCGGCCGGCGGCCAAGGTAAGCGGCAGTGGATTCTGGAGCCGAATGACCATGCCTGGCGTCTGGCTGGTGAATTGACGCTGCCGCTTGCCGGCACGCTCAAACTCAGTAGTGATTCATTTCGTAACCACCCGTAAGGGCGTTTTTTTAAAGGAGCTTGAAAATGGACGTCGTGATGAAAGAGCTGTTCGGTTCGGACATTGGCTTGCTGAGCCTGTTTACGATTGGTTTCATAATCGTCATGGGTTTGTTTCTTTGGGCCAAGCTGTCCAAGAAGTCGCACGAAGGCGGCAACTGAACTTGCTGGTAGTTTCTCGTACCGGGCCGATCTAGAATCGGCCCGTATGTTTTTTGAAATTCCTTCGAACTGAAAGGGATTTCAATTACGCAAGAGTTTTCAAGATTTTTGCAGTTTCAACCGATATTGCTTTTGATATATGAGCACACGGCAAATTTGCCGTGTCTGTTGTTGTCCCAATGTCGAAAGTACCTGTCATGTCCCAGATCGTTACGACCTCTATCCAGTCCAAGATCGTTCTGACCATATCGCTGATATTCGTCGCAGTATTGGCGACATCGACTTGGTTGACTGCAAGAAACGAGCGCGCGCTGGCGCAAGAGATCGCCCTTGATAAAGCGCGAGTGATGTCGCAGTCCTACTTCGACGGCATCAATACGATGATGCTGACCGGAACAATGGATCAGCATGAGTCGTTGCGCAAAAAATACCTGTCGACGCCGGGCGTGCGTGAAATTCGGGTCGTGCATGCCCCGGGTGTGCTCGATGGCGTCTCGACCAATCCGGCCAAGCCGCAGGACGCCTTGGACGAACGTGGCGTGAAGGGCGAAATCGTCAATGAATTCGGCGAGGACGAAAGCGGCCGGTTCGTGACGGTCTTGACACCGTTGCCGGCGAGTGCCAATCACATGGGGACCAACTGTCTGACCTGCCACCAAGTCGCGCAAGGGACGGTGCTGGGTGCGGTCCGCATGACTTATTCGTTGAAAGAGCTGGATGGCGAATTCAGCCACAACCTGATGATCGTGGCCGGACTCAATCTGGTGTTGTCGTTGTTGGGTATTGCGCTGGTGGTGGGGTTGTTGCGCAGCATCGTCATTCTGCCTCTATCCAAAATGCGTGCGTCGATGCAGGCCATCGAGCAGAACTCCGATTTGACGCAACGCCTGGACATCGCCAGCAAGGATGAGGTCGGTTCACTGGCGCAGGCGATCAACGGCATGCTGGATAAATTCGGCTCCAGCCTCGGACTGGTAACGGAAACCTCTTCTCGCCTGACAAGTGCGGCAGACCGCATCGCTTCGGCGTCGACACAGACGGCAGAGGCAGCCAGTCAGCAATTGCAGGAGGCGGAATCCACGGTCCATTCGATCAGCGACCTGAAAAATATTGCGGCAGAAGCCGGCAGCAGCGCGGCGCGCACGGCCGAGGCATCGGTCGATGCGGACCGTGAAGCAGGCAAAACCACGCAAACGACGCGTGACGCCATTGCCGGCATTTTGTCGCTGGTCAATGAAATCCAGCAGGCTGCCGAGGTGATCGAAGCACTCGACCAGCGCAGCCAGAATGTCAGCGATGTACTCGATGTGATCAAGGGTATCGCCGAGCAAACCAACCTGCTCGCGCTCAATGCGGCGATCGAAGCGGCTCGCGCCGGCGAAATGGGGCGTGGCTTCGCCGTGGTGGCGGACGAGGTACGCAAGCTCGCCAACATGTCGCATGAATCGACGCGCAGCATCGAGGCAATCGTCCTGCAGCTGCGCCAGGAAGCGCAACGCGCGGTGCAGGTCATGCATGCGGCACGCGAGACGGCTTCTCGACATAGCCAGGCGCTGGGTAATTCGATGGGCGGCCTGGACCAGATCGTCGTGCGGGTAGCGGACATTCGAGATCTGAATGCGCAGATGGAGCGCTCGGTGCGCACTCAGGCCGATCTGACCGATAACGTCGACCAACGGGTTTCCACCATCGGTCGCATTGCCGAACGCACTGCCAGCGAGGCGGTGGGCACGCGCGGCGTCAGCGAAGAGCTGGTGAGTCTGGCGCGCGAGCTGAACAACCTGGTCAGCCGTTTTCGCTTGCACTGATGCTTGAATGATGCGGCCGCAACGGTCGCATCATGGGCAGCGCGGGAGCGCTGTCCTGGCTTCAGGATGGTCGTCATCTGGCCCGCGCAATGGCACTATCCGTTCCAGACCCAACTCCTGAATTGCACATGCCCGCAGTATCGACTTCGCATTCGAAAGAACTCCGCAGCCGCGAGCGCTTGCTCAATCTGCTGCTCAGCAAGGTTTTGAAGCGTCAGTTGGCGCCGGCGGTCTATCAGGTCATCGGTGAGTTGCGGCTGGGATTCATCGCCCTGCGCGCACGCGAATCGCAAACCCGGCGCCGCCAACTGATCGAGCTGATCAACCGTCAGGAGCCGGAAGCGCTCAACCAGATCATCCGGGCGTTCAATATCTACTTCAGCTTGATCAATATCGCCGAGGAAGCGATTGCGTTGCGCGAACGTCGCCGCGCCGTGCAGCAGGGCGCCCAGATGTGGCCCGGTTCCTTCCACGACACGTTGCTGGCGCTGCGGGAACAGGGAATCAAGGCGGCAGATCTGAAGAATTTGCTGTCGCAACTGTGTTACCTGCCGGTCATCACCGCGCATCCATCCGAGGCCAAGCGCCGCACCATCAAGGGCGCACTGCGCAACATCTTCCTGTCCATCGAGACGCTGGACGACCCGCGCGTGCGCGGTATGTATCGCGACGAGGCGATCCAGCAACTGTCCAACCAGATCCATATCCTGTGGAATACCGACGAGGTACGTGCCAGCAAGCTCGATGTCAGCGATGAGATACGCGCCGGCCTGTCCTACTTCCCGCTATCGCTGTTCCAGGCCGTAACCCAGGTCTACCGCAACTTCACGCGCTCGCTGGCCGACGTCTACGGCGAGTTGGCGCCTACGGAAATCGTCACGCCGAGTTTTTTGCGTTTCGGTTCCTGGATCGGCGGCGACCGCGACGGCCACCCGCTGGTGACCACCCAAGTCACGGCGATGGCGTGGCGCATGCAGGCGCAGACCGCTTACAGCGAGTATTTGCGGCGGCTGGAACTGTTGAGCGACCAGCTTTCCTACTCGATCCGTCTGTGCTGTCCATCCGCTGCCTTCATGGCCGATCTCGAACAGGATGTGGCGCAGGCCGGTGCCATGTTGGGCGCGCGCACGAATCGCTATTTGCAGGAGCCATACCGGCGCAAGCTGGAAATCATGGGTCTGCGAATACGCCGCAATCTCGACCTGGTGGAACAGGACGTTGAGTTCAGCTCGGAGCAATCCGGCTACGCGAGCGACCGGGCGTTCCTGAACGACCTGCACCTGATCCGGGATTCCCTGATCAGCCATGGCGATAGCGAAGTCGCCAACCGCGAACTGCTCGATCTGATCCGTCTGGTCGAGACCTTCGGCTTCCACCTGCTGCAACTCGATGTGCGCCAGGAGTCCGGCCGGCATAGCCAGGCGGTGGCGGAAGTGCTGCGCGCCGCGCTCGCTATCGACTACCTGTCACTCGACGAAAGCGCGCGTCTGGTCTTGCTGAGCGAGGCCATCGCCAATCCGAATGCGCTGGAGTTCGATCTCGCCAGCCTGACGCCCGCCGCGCAGGAAACGTTGCGGCTGTTCCAGCTCATCGCGCATGCCCGCCGTCACCTCGGTCCGGCCTGCTTCGGCAAATATGTGATCTCGATGACGCATTCGGCTTCGCACGTCATGGAAGTCATGCTGCTGGCCTCGCAGGCCGGACTCGCCGGGCGGCTGGCCGGCAACTGGTATTGCCATATCGGCGTGTCGCCGTTGTTCGAGACCATCGACGATCTGCAGCGGGTCGAATCGGTGTTGACCCAACTTTACGAACTGCCGGTGTACCGGCGCCTGCTGGATGCGGCAGGGCAGGGCCAGGAAGTCATGCTCGGCTATTCGGATTCCTGCAAGGACGGCGGCATCCTGGCCTCGGCCTGGAGTCTTTACGACGCGCAGAAACGCATCGTCGCCGTGTCGCAGGCGAAGGGCATTCCCTGCCGGTTGTTCCACGGCCGCGGCGGCACGCTGGGGCGCGGCGGCGGCCCCACTTACGAAGCCATCCTGGCGCAGCCGGCCGGGACGGTGCGCGGCCAGCTCAAGCTGACCGAACAGGGCGAAGTGTTGTTCTACAAGTACAACAACATGGAAACGGCGGTGTACGAACTGACTCTGGGCGTCAGCGGCCTGCTGCGCGCCAGCAGCCATCTGATCGGCTCGGCGCAGCCGGACCGCAAGGATTACCTCGGCATCATGGACGCGATTGCCCGTGCCGGTGAAAGCCATTACCGCAGGCTGACCGAGCGGACGCCGGGCTTCCTGGATTACTTCTACGAAGCCACGCCGGTGCGTGAAATCGGCCTGATGAACATCGGCTCGCGCCCGTCGCATCGCAAGAAAGGCGACCGTTCCAAGGATTCGGTGCGTGCCATCGGCTGGGTATTCGCCTGGGGTCAGTCGCGCCACGCCCTGCCGGCCTGGTATGGCATCGGTGCGGCGCTGGAAAGCTGGCGCGGCAACGATCTGGCGCGGCTGGCCAAGCTGCAGAACATGTATCGCGAGTGGCCGTTCTTCCGCACCTTGCTGGCCAATGCGCAAATGGCGCTGACCAAGACCGACATGAACATCGCCCGTGAATACGCCAGCCTGTGTCCAGATGCGGCCCAGGGCAAGCAGGTTTACGACACCATTCGCGAGGAATACGCCCGCAGCGTCCGGCAGATTCTGAATGTGGCCGATCTGCAGACGCTGCTGGAGGAGTCGCCGGAACTGGCGATTTCTTTGAACCAACGCAATCCGTATCTGGATCCGCTCAATCACATCCAGGTCGTGCTGCTGCGCAAACTGCGCCAGGACGAGGCGGTCGATACGCCCTGGCTGGAGCCCTTGCTGCGTTCGATCAACGCCATCGCCGCCGGCATGCGGAATACCGGGTGAGATGGCCATGATCCGTCCCGTCATCAAACTCCTGCGGGTCTTCGGTCTGGTGCTGAGCGGCGTCGGTACGGCCTTGTTTTTCTACCCGCGCAAGGATCTGGCCGCCCGCAACCGCTACATGATTGCCTGGGCCGGCAAGCTGATGCGGATTCTGAAGGTCGATGTACGCGTCAGCGGCGCTCTGCCAGCCGGCGGGACGGTATTGGTGGCCAATCATGTTTCCTGGATCGATATCCACGTCCTATACAGCCTGCTGCCGGTCCGTTTCATTTCCAAGGCTGAAGTGCGCGATTGGCCTCTGGTGGGCGTCCTGGCGAAGGCGACCGGCACCTTGTTTATCGCGCGCGAAAAAAAATCCGACGCGATCCGGGTGAATCAGGAGATGGCGGCCGAATTGCACGCCGGTGAAATTCTGGCCTTCTTTCCTGAAGGAACTACGTCGGACGGACAGGACATGCTGCCATTCTTTCCTTCGTTATTTCAACCCGCAGTTGCAGCGGGCTGCCCGGTGATACCCGCTTCCATCCGCTATCGCCACCCTGAGGGCGCGCCCTGTCTGGACGCGGCTTACTACGGTGGCATGACCTTGCTCGAGTCGCTCTGGCGCATCGCCAGTTTGCGCGGCCTGATTGTCGAAGTGACCTTTCTGCCGCCGCTGGAAAACAATGGAATACACCGGCGGGAATTGGCGAAACAGGCCGAAGCAGCGATACGTTCGGCGTTGGGGATATAGGGTGTAGGGCGGAAGGCGCTGCGTTTTTCCAATGGGATGGACTCCTCTCCCTGCTACGACATCTACGTGCCAGACTGGAGAAGTCACCACCAGTCACGCGAAGAAAGGAGTCCGAAATGAACGTTACCCGCATTGGTTTGGATTTGGCAAAGAACGTGTTTCAAATCCACGGAGTCGACCGCGATGAACGTGTCGTGATCAAACGCAAGTGCACCCGCCGCCAAGTCCGTGACTACTTCGAGAAGCTCCCGCCCTGTCGGATCGGCATGGAAGCCTGCGCCGGCGCCCATTGCTGGGCACGGGAATTCAGCCGTATGGGGCATGAGGTCAAGTTGATCGCACCGCAGTTCGTCAAACCCTATGTCAAAAGCCAGAAGAACGATGCCAACGATGCAGAGGCGATCTGCGAAGCGGTCGGGCGGCCCAACATGCGCTTCGTCACGGCCAAGACCGTTGCCCAGCAGGACGTGATGGCTGTGCATCGCATCCGCAGCGAACTGGTCCGCCAGCGCACCGCCAAGGCCAACCAGATCCGCGGCCTCCTGGCGGAATATGGCGTGATCGTTCCGGTTGGAATCAACACCTTGCGGCACGCCCTGCCGGAGATTCAGGAAGACGTCGAGAACGGCCTGTCCGACTTGTTCCGGCGGTTGCTGATTGGCCTGCAAGCGGACCTGGTGGAACTGGATATGCGCGTGGATCAACTCGATGGCGAGATTCAGGCCGCCGCCAACAAGACCGATCCGCGCAGCCGCTGGATCGTCGGCGTGGTGGCGCGTCGGTACAAGAATGTGGCCGCCGTGGCCCTGGCCAACAAGAACGCACGCATCGCCTGGGCGTTGATCGTCCGAGGCGGCGCCTATGACAACCAATTCGGCATGGCAGCGGCCTGAGCCGTTGCTATCTGGATCAACCCATCAACACGCGGTTGCGCTTGAAGATGAACGTGATGGCAATCAGGTCGAACCGGCGGCGGGAGAGTCTGAGTAGGGCGATGGCCTTCGAGGCCGCTATTGCGATCAGCCCCCGCCGCGCGGATGCCCATCATGGCCAGGAGGCAGCGTCCTCCACCAACAGGTCGGATATACGCGCGCAGTCGCACCTTGGCGCCAGAGACGTGATTCGCTCTTGTTACCCCTGTGTTGTCGCTTTGATCCCGGTTCCCAATGCAAAAACCGGTGGCCCGATCCACCCGCGTCCCGAGTGCGACGAGTTATCCACCGCCGCCCGCCCTCCCGCCAGCGTGAGAGGCGCGCTCCCGGGCGGGCGGCCGTGGATAACTCTGCAGCTCACTCCGATCCGGCCGCCCCCAACCCTGAAAAAATACCCCGACCTGGCCCTTGATTGTCGGGAGGAGTCCATATACCCCCTACGGGGCTTACGAATTCGGCGTCCCTCGTGCTGAACAGCGCACCTGGAAACACTGCTCGTCGTCCAGTCGGAAGGCGGTGAGCGCGCCGCCCCACAGGCAACCGGTATCGAGCGCGATGACATCTTCCCTGACCAAGAGACCCAGTGTCGACCAGTGGCCGAACAGAATGCGCACGCTGTCCTTGCCGCCGGCACTGGCGCGACCGGGGAAATCGAACCATGGCGTCAGGTCGGCCGGCGCGGTGCCGAGGCCGAGCTTGTGCTGGAATTCCAGGCTGCCGTCCGGGTGCAGGTAGCGGGTGCGGGTCAACGTGTTGGCGATGAAACGCAGGCGCTCCTGATCGCGTAGATCGGGCGACCAGCGGCGCGGTTCGTTGCCGTACATCTGGGCGAGGAAGTTGCGCCAATCCGGCCCGCGCAGCGCGGATTCAAGTTCGCCGGCCAAGGCCTGCGCCTGCTGCGCATCCCATTCCGGCGGCAGCCCGGCATGCACCATCAACCAGGGGCCGTCGCGATGCAGCAGCGGACGCTGGCGCAACCAGGTCAGCAACAGGTCTCGGTCGGGCGCAGCGAGTATGGTCTCCAGCGTGTCCTTGCGGTGCGGCGGCACGAAGCCTTCCGCCACGGCCAGCAGATGCAGGTCGTGATTGCCCAGCACGGCGACGACGCAATCGTCGTGCGCCACGCACCAACGCAGCACGGCCAGCGAATCCTCGCCGCGGTTGACCAGATCGCCGGTAATCCAGAGGCGATCTTGTTTGCGGTCGAATTCGAGTGCTGCGAGCAGTTGTTCCAGCGCGGCATGGCAGCCCTGGATATCGCCGACGACATAGGTGCTCATACATCAGTTCTCATGATTCGCTCTCCGGGCCTTGCAATGCCATCAGCGGCTTCATCGCGGTGAGCAGATTGGCAAACAGTTGCGGATGCTGCTTTTCCTGTTCGGCCAGCAATTGCTTCATGTGCATGCGCTGCATCGGCATGGAAAAGCAGGCCGGGCAGTTTTCGAAGATGACTGGCAATCCGGCATTCTTCGCGAAATCGCGAGTCTGCCGCTCGCGCGCATAGATCAGCGGCCGGATCACGCGCACATCGCCGGCGTCGTTCAGGTAATGCGCCTGCATGGTGCGCAGCTTGCCGCCGAAGAAGGCGCTCATCAGAAAGCTTTCCGCCAGATCGTCCAGATGCTGCGCCAGCGCCAGGACGTTGTAGCCATGCAGGCGGGCTTGTGCGTACAGAATGCCGCGCCGCATACGCGAGCAATAGGCGCAGAAGGAGGTGCCCTTCATATGGGTTTCGGCCTGCTCCAGAATCGGCTGCGATTCGTAGAAATACGGCACGCCCAGATCGGCCAGATAGGCTTTCAATGGCGATGGATCGTATTCCGGCGATTGCGGGTCGACCGTGCAGGCGGCGAGTTCGAATTTGATCGGCGCCTTTTTCTGCAGATGCAGCAGGATGTGCAGCAGCGACAGACTGTCCTTGCCGCCGGAGAGGCCGAGCAGTATCCGGTCGCCGTCGCGAATCATCGCGTAATCGCCGATGGCGCGGCCGGCGGCGCTGAGCAACGAGCGCGACGGGGTGACGGGTTGTGCGGTTGGGGTCACGGTTTGGTCACTCAAGCAGCGGTTTCAACAGGGTTTCCAGGCGCGCTTCGGTGACACTGCCGGTGAGCGTGGCGACGGCATTGCCCTGGCGGTCGAACAGCACGGTGTAGGGCAGGCCGCCCTGGCGGTTGCCGGCGTTGTCGGACAGCGCCGCGGCAGCGGCAGTGCCGAGCAGGATCGGGTAATTGATGCCGCTTGCGGCGACAAAGGCGGCGACCTTGTCGGCTTCATCGAGCGCGATGCCGACGAACTGCAAGCCTTGTGTTTCGAGGCGTTCCTGCATGCGGATGAAAGCGGGAATTTCCTGCCGGCAGGGCGGGCACCAGGGCGCCCAGAAATTCACCACCAGCACCTTGCCTTGCCATTGCTTGAGCGCTTGCGTCCGATTCTGCAGATCGGGCAATTGCGTCGCCCAGAACGCGGCCGGCCGCACCTCTTCCGGCGTGCCGATCAGCGGGTTCGGCGGCTCCGCCCAGTAACGTTGACCGACCAGTGCCGCACCAAACGCAAGCGCGACGGCAAGCATGGCCAGTCGAGGCGATTTCATCGACGCCTTTCCAAAGCTGAGATCAAGGCAGCGCTTTGTTCAGACTGTCGAGGAATTTCTCGGCAGGTTCATAACCGACCACGCGGTAGGCGACTTCCGCGCCGGTCTTGTCGAAGAACACGATGCCGGGCGGGCCGAACAGCTTGAAGCGGGCCAGCAGCTCCTTGTCTTCGGCGCTGTTGGCGGTGACGTCGGCCTGCAGCAGCAACACGTCTTTTAGTTTGGCCTGGACCTTGGCATCGGTGAAGGTAAGCTTCTCCATTTCCTTGCAGGAGACGCACCAGTCGGCATAGAAATCGAGCATCACGGCGCGGCCGCCGGCGCCTTGGATTGCAGCGTCCAGATCGGCGACGTTTTTCACGCGCCGGAACGTGAGGTGCGGTTTCTCTGCCGCTACTGCGCCGCCGCCCTGGAACACCGAAAGTGGTTGCAGCAGATCGCGGCTGCCGCCCATCGCGCCCAACAGCAGCGCGACACCGGCGATCAGCGCGATCATGCCGATACCTTTCCAGAAGCGGGCGAAGCCTTTGGCATTGACCGCCAGCGGTTCCAGCGCATGCAGGAACATCGCGGAAATGATCAACAGCGCGGCCCACAACAGCATCTGCACGATTTCGGACAGCAGCGGTGAGACCAGCCAGATTGCCACGGCGAGTAGCGCGACGCCGAAGAAGCGTTTGACCGCGTCCATCCAGCCGCCGGCCCTGGGCAACAAGGCGCCGGCCGAGAGGCCGATCAGCAACAGCGGCATGCCCATGCCGATCGCCAGCGAGAACAACGAGACGCCGCCGAGCACGACATCGCTGGTCTGGCTGATGTAGAGCAGGGCGCCGGCCAGCGGCGCGGCGACGCAGGGGCCGACGATCAGCGCCGAGATGGCGCCCATCACGAACACGCTGGTGAAGCGGCCGCCCTGGATGCGGTTGCTGGCTTCAGTAAAGCGGCTTTGCAGGAAACTGGGCATCTGCAATTCGAAGAAGCCGAACATGGACAGCGACAGCGCCACGAAGATGGCTGCTCCAGTGCCCAGCGCCCAGGGGTTCTGCAGCGCGTTGGAAATCAGCGTGCCGGACAGACCGGCGGCGACGCCGGCCATGGCGTAAGTCACCGCCATGCCGAGCACGTAGGCCAACGAGAGCAGGAAGCCTTTGCGCTTGGTGATTTGATGGCCCTGGCCGACGATAATGCCGGACAGGATCGGAATCATCGGGAATACGCACGGCGTCAGGGACAGCAGCAGGCCGAAGCCGAAGAAGCTGACCACCACCAGCCAGTAATTGCCGCCTTGCAGAATGGCGGTGACGCGGCCGGTGTCGGACGTGTCTTGCTCGGCGGCTTTCTCCGGCGCAGGCGGGTTGATCGCCGCCGGCGTTGCGGTGAGATCGACCAACATCGTCTGATCCAGCGGCGGATAGCAGATGCCCTTGTCGCTGCAACCCTGATGCGATGTTTCCAGTCTCAGACTTTTGGTGCCAGCCGGGACGCCGGACAGGCGTACGACCGCACTGAACGACTGGTGATAGACAAACATTTTGCCGAAGTTGGGGTCGTACTTTTCTTCCGCAGTCGGGAAGTCGATGCCGGTAACGCTGACGCCGGCCGGTTCGACGACCTTGAAGGTGATTTTGTCGCGATACAGGTAATAGTCTTTGGCAATGGTGAAACGGGCATCCAGATTGCCATCGGCACGCGGCGCCAGTACCAGCTTGAACGCTTCTTCCGGCGGCAGGAATTCGGGTTCCGCCGGTGCGCCCGCGAAATCGCTCGCCAGCGCCTTCAACCGCGCCAGGGCTTCCGGGCTCTGTTGCTGCAGCGCGACGGGAATGACCGTGGCCGGTGCTGCCGGCGTTGCCGTCGGTGCCTGGCTCGCCGCGGCGATGGTCGCAACGCCGTCTTGCGGCTGATAGCAGACACCCAGATCGGCGCAGCCCTGATAAGTCGCATTCAGTTTGAAGCTTTTCGCCGCACCGTCGGTATAGGTGAAGGGAATCCGCACGCGAATGTCGCCGCGGTAGGTTGCCACCTTGCCGAAGTTGTCGTCCTGCTTGATCTTGCCGGCGGGCAATACCGGTGTGCCCAGCTTGATGCCGGCTTCGGCGGAAAACTTGATCTTGTCGCGATACAGGTAATAGCCATCGGCGATCTGAAAGCGGGCTTCGGCTTTGCCCGGTTCAAGCAGTCTGGCGGAGTAACGGAAGGCCTTTTCCGGTTCCAGCAATTCCTCGTCGGCATGAACAAATCCCGTCAGCAACAGCGCGAGGGCGAGCAGAAAGCGCATGGCGATACTCCGTTCAGGCTTGCAGGGTGCCGGTAGAAGCGGCCACCCAACTCAGGTATTCGGGCAAGCCCTGGGCGACATCCAGGGCGACAATTTCCGGCAAGGTATAGGGATGGTTTTGCCGTAGGTATGATTCCAGGGCAGGATAAAGTTCCGCCGTGGACTTGATGATGAGCGGAATCTCCCCATCTTCCTGCACATTGCCTTGCCAGCGGTATACCGATTGGCAGGGCGAGAGAACATTCACGCAAGCCGCAAGTCGCATCTCAACCAGACTTCTGGCCACTTTGCCGGCAGTCTCGGCATCGGGCAGCGTGGTGAATACGAGACGAATTGTGGGCACAGAGAGCAGGCTTGGAGAAAAGCGCATGAGATTAGGGATCGCGGGCATTATAGCCGTCGCCATTCCGGCCCTGGAAATAGTGGGCATCTACCAGATCGCCAGTCATATCGGCCTGGGGTGGATGCTGCTTTGGCTGTTGGCGGCGATGTTTATCGGGGCTGCCGTGATCCGTCAGGAACGGGCCTCGTTCATGCCGCGTTTGCAGCAGGCGCTGGCACAAGGGCAGGCGCCGTTCGGCCTGCTCTGGGCGAGCGGGCGGCGATTCCTGGCTGGGGTGTTGCTGATTGTGCCGGGTCCGTTCAGCGATCTCGTCGCACTGCCGTTGCTGCTCTGGCCGCGGCCGAAATTGGTGCGCGAGGAGCCGGTCGGACCGGCGCCCGTGCCTGGTCCAACGCGTAGCGCAGGCGATGTGATCGAGGGCGATTTTCGCCGCGAGGATTAGTCCAATTGCGCCTTCAGGTGCCGTAACGCGACCAGTGAAGCGGCAGCGGCCGGGATGGCGACCAGAATGCCGACGAAGCCGAACAGTTGGCCGAATGCCATCAGCGCGAAGATCACCGCGACCGGGTGCAGGCCGACCCGCTCGCCGACCAGCCAGGGCGTCACCGCCATGCCTTCCAGCAATTGGCCGACGGCGAACACGCCCCAGATCGGCAACAGGCCGGCGAGCGTGCCGAACTGGGCCAGGCCGGCCAGCGAGCCGAGCAGGACGCCGACCACGATGCCCAGGTAAGGCACGAATACCAGAATGCCGGTGATCAGGCCGACCGCCAGCGCGTAATCGAGCCCGGCGAGCCAGAGCGCGGCGCTGTAGAACACGCACATGACCAGTATCACCATGATCTGGCCGCGCACGAATTCGGACAGCACGCGGTCGATTTCCCGCGCGATGGCGACAGTCTTCGGTTTCAGCGGCGCGGGAATCCAGTCGGCCAGATGGGCGAGGCTGCGGTCCCAGTCGCGCAGCATGTAGAACAGCACCACCGGCACCAGCAGCAGATTGGCGAGGAAGCCGAGAATCGCCAGGCCACTATCGGTCAATTTGGGCAGGTAGCGGGTTAGTTGCGATAACTCGGAGACGTGTTCCTTGAGCCAGGCCAGGACCTGTTCCTGGTCGCGCATCAGATCGATGCCGAAGGTGGCGGTCAGCCACGGCAGCAGGGTCTGGCTGCCCCATTCGACCACTTTTGGAATCTGCTGCATCAGCAGACGGGTTTCGGCCTGCACCAGCGGCGCCAGGATCAGCGCCAGCAGCACGAAGGTCAGTACCAGCCCGAGCAGCACGATGACCGTGCCGACGGTGCGACTGAGCTTGCGCGCTTCCAGACGATCGACCAGTGGGTCGAACAGGTAGGCAAGTGCTGCAGCGAGCAGGAATGGCGACAGGATGGGCGACAGCAAATAAAGCAAATATGCGCCGGCACCGCCGACGGCAAGGTTGGGCAACCAGTGCATGGGGGAAACAGCGACTTGGGCGGTATTTGCCGCCTTACTGGTCGGTTGATCGGGTGTTCCGTCAGAGGGTTCGGTGTGCATGTGGGCTAGAATAGCACCGTTTTTTTTCCGTCCTGATGGCGTTCCCGTGACCTCTACAACTTCCCTGTCATACCGCGATGCCGGCGTCGATATCGATGCCGGCGATTCTCTGGTGGAGCGCATCAAGCCCCACGCCAAACGTACGCTGCGTCCGGAAGTGCTGGGCGGCATTGGCGGCTTTGGCGCGTTGATGGAACTGCCCAAGAACTATCGTGAACCGGTGCTCATTTCCGGCACCGACGGCGTCGGCACCAAGTTGAAGCTGGCCTTCCAGATGAACAAGCACGACACCATCGGCCAGGACCTGGTCGCTATGAGCGTCAACGACATCCTGGTGCAGGGCGCCGAACCGCTGTTCTTCCTCGATTACTTTGCCTGCGGCCATCTCGATGTGGATGTCGCGGAGCAGGTCGTCGCCGGCATCGCCACCGGCTGTACGCTTTCCGGCTGCGCCCTGATCGGCGGCGAAACCGCCGAGATGCCGGGCATGTATCCGGCCGGCGAATACGATCTGGCCGGTTTTGCGGTCGGCGTGGCGGAAAAGTCGCGCCTGATCAGCGGGCGCGACATCGTGCCCGGCGACGTCCTTCTCGGGCTGGCGTCCAGCGGCCCGCATTCGAATGGCTATTCGTTGGTGCGCAAGATCGTCGAAGTCAGCGGCGCAGATCTTGCATCGGATTTCCATGGCCGCAGCCTGGGCGAAACCCTGCTCGAACCGACCCGTATTTACGTCAAACCATTGCTGGCTTTGATGCAGGAAATCACCGTGAAGGGTATGGCCCACATCACCGGCGGCGGCATCACCGGCAATGTGCCGCGTGTCCTGCCGGATGATGTTACGGCGGTGATACGCGCGGATGCGTGGACCTGGCCGGCGGTGTTCCAGTGGTTGCAGGCGCAGGGCAATGTCGCGCTGGATGAAATGCATCGCACCTTCAACTGCGGCATCGGCATGGTCGTCGTCGTCGCCGCCGCCGATGCCGAGACTGCCCTGCGCTTCCTGAGCGAGCGTGGCGAGACCGTGTATCGGCTGGGCGAGATACAGCGTCGCGAGCTTGATCAGGAACAGACCGTCATCGTCTGATGCGCGTCGTCATCCTGATCTCCGGCCGGGGCAGCAACATGCGGGCGCTGCTGGAAGCCGATTTTCCCAGCGATGCGCCGGTACAGTTCGCTGGCGTGATCAGCAACAAGGCATCTGCGCCGGGACTGCAAACCGCCGCCGCGCATGGCGTGCCGACCGAAGTGCTGGAGCATGGCCAGTTCCCCGACCGCGCCAGCTTCGATACGGCCTTGGCCGCGCGCATCGATACCTACCAGCCGGATGTCGTGATTCTGGCCGGCTTCATGCGCGTGCTCACGGCGGACTTCGTGCGCCATTATGAAAACCGGCTGGTCAATGTCCACCCTGCCTTGTTGCCGGCGTTCCCGGGCCTCGATACGCATGCTCGTGCCATTGCCGCCGGCGTCAAGCTGCACGGCTGCACAGTGCATTTCGTGACGCCGGAAGTCGATGCCGGACCGATCATCGCGCAGGCCGCGGTGCCGGTTCTCTCCGATGACACGCCGCATAGCCTGGCCGCGCGCGTATTGCGTCAGGAACATCGCGTTTTCCCGCTGGTCGTGCGCTGGCTGGCGCAAGGCCGTGTTCAGGTCGGTGAGAACGGCACCGTTGCCGTGGCGTCGGAACAGCCGTTGCATGCCGATGTGGCGCTCATTTCGCCTTCCGATTTGCCCCCCGGCTGAAATCTCGCATGCGCGGGCAGCGCATTTTCCTTGCAGCGCTTTTGTTGTCGCTGCTGGCGCATCTGATCGCGGCGGGAAGTTCCAGCCATTGGTGGACGCCTCCGGCACCTGAAATTCCATTTCCCATCGAAGCGCGTCTGCTGGAGATCGCGCCCGCGCCTACGCTCGCTGCGCCGCTGGCCACCGTGCGCGCAAAGCCGCAGGCTGAGGTGAAGCTTGCAGCCCGGCCGGTGCCGCCAGCCGAGGTCGAGGTTGCCGCGCCGCCGCCCGCGGCGGAAGCCATGCCGCCAGCGCAGGTGGCGAATCCCGTCAGAGCGGTCGAACCGCTCGTGCCTGCGCCAGAACCGGTGCCACCGAGTGATCCGCCCTCCGCGGTTTCACCTCCCCCCGCAACGTCGCGCGCATTGCGCAATCTGCCGGAACGCATTGCTTTGCGTTATGGCGTGCAGTCCGGTGAAGACGGCTTCACGGTCGGCCAGACCACCTACAGCGGGCGCATCGGCGATGGGCGCTACTCGTTGGTCAGTGTGACCGAGGCGACCGGGATTGCCGCCTTGTTCGTCAGTGGCAAGATCATTCAGACCAGCGAGGGAAAAGTGACGGCAAGCGGCCTGCAACCCGAGCAGTTCTGGAGCGCCAAGGGCGAAAAGAGGCTGCCTCCGGTTCGCTTCGACTGGCCTCAACAGCGCTTGTTGCTGCCCAGCGGTGGCGTCGATTTGCCACCGCAGGCACAGGATCTGCTCAGCTTTCCGTTTCATCTGGCCATGCGGGTACGCGAAGACGATGCGGCATGGTCGTTGCCGGTGACCAACGGCAAGAAGCTGCGCGAATATGGTTTTCAGGTGCTCGGGCGGGAAGTTCTGGAGTTAACAGACGAACGTGTTGAAACGCTGCGGCTACAAGGCAGCCGTAGCGGTGAAGGCAGTCTGGATGTCTGGCTGGCGCCGGCGCGTAGCTGGTTGCCGGTGCGTATCCGTACGCTCGATCAAAAGGGCAAGGTCATCGTGCTGACCTTGCAGGAGGGCGCCGATTAATCCGTGCCGATACCGAGTTCGGCGCGGGTGACGAGGGCCAGTTGCAAGGCGTCTTCCAGGGTCGCGGCGAGGCAGTTGTAGTGCCCCATCTTGCGGCCGGGGCGGGCTTCCGCTTTGCCGTAAAGATGCAATTGCACCCCCGGATGCTTGAGCAATACATCCCAGCGCGGTTCCGCTTGCGCGGGGTCGCCAAACCAGACATCGCCGAGCAGATTGACCATCACCGCTGGCGTGAGCAGGCGCGCATCGCCCAGCGGCAGCCCGCACAGGGCGCGGACTTGCTGCTGGAATTGATCGCTGGCGCAGGCGTCGAGCGTGTAGTGGCCGCTGTTGTGCGGGCGCGGCGCCATTTCGTTGAACACGATGCGGCCATGCGTGTTGTCGTCACCGCGCAGGACGAAAAGCTCCACCGCCATGACGCCGACGTAATCGAGTCCGCGCGCCAGGCCGGCAGCCATCTGGCGGGCCGTTTCGGCGAGACTGTCCGGCACCCGTGCCGGCACGATGCTGATATCCAGAATGCCATGCCGATGCTGATTTTCCGCCAGCGGGAAGAACGCAATTTCGTCGGACTGGTTACGCGCCAGGACGACTGAAACTTCGCGCTCCAACGGTAGAAAACCCTCCAGCAGGCAGGGCACGCCGCCGAGTTCGGCATAGGCGGCGACCAGTTCGTCGAGACTGTCGACGCGCGCCTGGCCTTTGCCGTCGTAGCCCATGCGGCGCGTCTTCAGCAAGGCCGGGGCGCCGATCAGCGTCCAGGCATGCTGCAGATCACCTTCGTTTTCGATATTGGCGAAGGGCGCTGTTTCGCAACCGAACTCACGCGCGCGGGTCTTTTCCGCCAGGCGATCCTGTGCGACCGCGAGCGCTTGCGGCGACGGTGCGACGTAACAATGTTTTGCCAGCATCTCCAGACTGGCCGCCGGCACGTTTTCGAACTCGGTCGTCACTGCCTGGCACAGGCTGCCCATGCGCAACAGGGCGACCGCATCCCGGTAATCGGCCTTCAGGTGGATATCCGCCAATTGCCCGGCCGGACTGGCCGGATCCGGATCGAGTACCACAACCTGATACCCCATGACTTTGGCGGCCAGGGTGAACATGCGGCCGAGCTGGCCGCCACCGAGTACGCCGAGCGTTGCACCTGGCAGGATCATGATGCGTCATCCGGTAAGGTGGCGGAGAGCACAATTTCGGTTTGCGCACGCCGGAATTCCAGCAGGCGGGCGCGAATATTGGGGAATTCCGCTGCCAGCATGGCAGCCGCGAACAACGCCGCATTGGCCGCTCCGGCAGGGCCGACCGCGAATGTCGCGACCGGAATGCCTTTGGGCATTTGCGCTATGGAAAGCAGGGAATCCAGGCCGGTCAGGAATTTCGACATCACCGGCACGCCCAGCACCGGCAAATGCGTCTTGGCTGCGACCATGCCCGGCAGATGCGCCGCACCGCCGGCGCCTGCGATGATGCAGCGCAAGCCGCGCGCCTCGGCTGTTTCAGCGTATTCGAATAGCAAGTCGGGCGTGCGGTGCGCAGAAACCACGCGCTTTTCAAAGGGGACTGAGAGTTGGCTGAGCAATGTGGCGGCTTGGCTCATGGTGTCCCAATCGCTGGTGCTGCCCATGATGAGACCGACTAGAGGTGATGACATGTTGGTTCGGTGCGGAAGAGTTCGGAACAGGCCGCATGATAGCGACTCGAACGAGACGAAGAACAGGCTGTAAAAAATCTCGACAAAAAGAAACGCCGGCATACGCCGGCGTATCAGGATGCAACTGTTTAAAGCTTAGTTGATGCTGATGCGACCAGCGTTGGAACGGCGACGCAGTTGCAGACCAACCAGGCCCAGGCCGGCAACCAGCATGGCCCAGGTTTCGGGCTCGGGTACGGGCAGCGTGGTGACGGCGAATACATATTGACCACCTAACATGCCATTTGCGTTACCAGATACCGAGAAATAGTAGTCGTCTGCAGGGGGAAATACACCGGACCCCAGCTTGATTTGGGCGCTACTTCCCGGGGCAAGATCGAGATCTTGGATCAGGGTGTTGTCACCGCGATATAGCTGAACCGACAGTCCATCAACGTTGAACAGATTCACTAAAGGGGAGAGGCTGATCGACAAGTTGCTGATGGAGCCACCGGCCAAAATGGGAGAGCCAACGACGTCAAAAATCCAGGTGTCAGAAAATGTGCCGACAGATTTGGAAATTACTTGAGCGAAGGTTGCGTTTGCTGGCACAGCACCGATATCAACGGTCATCGCATGCGCGGCACTGATACTGACAAGGCTGCTGGTTAGCGCGGCAGTAAGTAGTTTGAGTTTGTGATTCACGGTTAAACCTCCGAAAGTTGATGCTACGTTCAAAACAAATGTCGCTAAATCATGTGATGTATCTCACGCACATCTTGACTGTAGTCAAAGCAAATCGCATGCCACCTACGTAAGGGTTTGATTTATAGATGGCTTTCCGGAATCTTGAGAGGGCGTGTAAGAAATCTCGACACATATCAAGATGTGGCTCGCTCTCATGACTTGTGTGTCTTTCATCTGAAGAAGTCGTTCGACGTGCGTGGAGTCCGGGCCGCAAACGATCAAAACGAAAAGGGAATGCCTGGCTCTGCGGCCGACATTGCCGCTCCGATTGCGGCCTGTATCCGGGCCAAGGCGTCAGGATTGTCTGCTTCAAAACGGACAATGACCGTCGGTGTAGTGTTCGAGGCACGTACCAGGCCGAAGCCATCGGGATATTCAACACGCAATCCGTCGATATGGATGACTCGGCTTGCGCCCTCGAAATGAGCGTTTTCCTGCAGTTTTGCGACAAATCGGTGCGCTTCGCCTTCCCGCATCTCGATCTGGATTTCGGGGGTGCAGACCGAATCCGGCAAATTTTGCAGGCACGCATCGATGTCCGCCTGGTGGGATAAATATTCGAGCAGTCTTGCGCCGGCATAAAGTCCGTCGTCGAAACCGTACCAACGTTCCTTGAAGAAGATGTGGCCGCTCAATTCGCCGGCCAGTAGCGCTCCGGTTTCCCGCATCTTTGCCTTGATCAGGGAGTGTCCGCTTTTCCACATCAATGGATTGCCGCCGCGATCTTCGATCCACTTGACCAGATTGCGCGTCGATTTGACGTCGAATATGACGGTAGCGCCCGGGTTGCGCGATAACACGTCATCCGCGAACAACATCAACTGGCGATCGGGAAAGATGATGCTGCCAGCTTTGGTGACGACGCCCAGGCGGTCGCCGTCGCCATCGAAGGCGAGGCCGATTTCCGCGTCGCTGTTTTGCAGGTGGGTGATCAGGTCGACCAGATTGGCGGGAACGGATGGATCGGGGTGATGGTTGGGAAAGTGTCCATCGACCTCGCAGAACAGGGCTTCCACCGTGCAACCCATGGCGCGATAGAGTGCGGGGGCGAATGCGCCTGCAGCACCATTGCCGGCGTCGACGATGATTTTTAGCGGACGCGCCAGTTTGACGTCCCCGCTAATTCGGCGAATGTACTCATCGGCAATATCGTGCTGGCGATACTCGCCCTGGCCGTGGGCTAGGTCGTTGCCTGCGATGCGGCTGCGCAAGGCCTGGATGGCTTCGCCGGAGAGGGTTTCACCCGCCAGCACGATCTTGAGGCCGTTGTAATCGGGCGGGTTGTGCGAGCCGGTGACCATGACCGCACAGCTGCTGCCGAGTTGAAAGGCGGCGAAGTAGGCCATCGGAGTGGCGACCATGCCCAAGTCGATCACGTTGATGCCGGCTTTTTGTATGCCGCGTGCCAGGGCGGCAGCCAGTTCGAAGCCGGACAGGCGTCCGTCGCGGCCGATCACGATATCGCTTTGTCGCCGCGCTCGCGCTTCCGATGCAATCGCATGGCCAATCTTTTCGACGAGCTCTGCGCTTAACGTTTTGCCTACGATGCCGCGCACGTCGTAAGCCTTGAAGATTTCCGCTGGTATGGCCTGCACGCTGTCCCTCCGTCACGAAAGGGAATTATCCTTGTATTTGCCGTGCGGGCTGGTGTACGAATCGTACCCACAAAAAAAGAGCGGCATCGGAGACCGATGCCGCTTGAAAAACCGCCATTGCGGCGGTCAGGGAGGTTAGTTGGGAGGCCCTGCCTCAGCTTGATCAGATAAGAGCAATTTCTGTACCTGATCTGAGGTTCCTTGCCGCGCCAGTAACAGCGCGACACCGACCGAAAGCTCTAATACGAAAGATATACTAACTGCGTCAAAAGTTCATCATTTTTGTTGAGATTTTGATGGGTCTAAATGTACCGGTGTAGAAATTAATCATGTATTCGGGGCTCATAGAACCTGGGCTTGAACGAGTTCACGCCTGCTGTTCCGCGTTTTTCCCGGCCCGCCTACAATCGGGCTAACCTGAAGCGAGTAGACCTATGTCCAAATTCACCGCCCTGTTGGAGAAGTACAGCAAGCCGGGGCCGCGCTATACCTCTTATCCGACCGCGCCTTACTTCCACTCCGGCTTCACCGAGGCCGATTGGCTGCAAGAGTTGCAGTCTTCGCAGGACGAGGCACGCGGCCTGTCGCTCTATGCCCACATCCCCTTCTGCGACACGCTTTGTTATTACTGCGGCTGCAACATGGTGGCGACGGGCGACTACAGCAAAGCCGATACCTATCTGCACCATCTGGAACTGGAAATGTCGCGGGTCGCACAATTGACCGATCCGCGCCGTCTGGTGAAACAGCTGCATCTGGGCGGCGGCACGCCGACTTACCTGAAGCCGGACGATATTCGCCGCTTGATGGCGATGTTTCGCACCCGCTTCACCATCGCACCGGACGCCGAAATGGGCTGCGAAGCCGATCCGCGCGAACTGACGCGGGAACATCTGGCAGCGCTGCGCGAGTCGGGTTTCAACCGGTTGTCGCTCGGTGTGCAGGATCTCGACGACAAGGTACAGAAAGCGGTCAATCGGGTGCAGCCCGAGGCGATGATCGAGCAGGTCTATCACTGGGCACGCGAGTTGGGCTTCCAGAGCATCAATATGGACCTGATCGTCGGTCTGCCGCACCAGAGCACAGTGAGCTTCGCGCATACGCTGGACCGTGTCCTGGCCTGGGCGCCGGATCGTTTCGCCATCTTCGCCTACGCGCACGTGCCCTGGATGAAGAAGCATCAGAAGCTGATCAACGAGCCGGATCTGCCCAGCTTTGCGACGCGGCTCGACCTGCAGCAACTGATCCACGACCGTCTTGGTGCGGCCGGGTACCAGAACGTCGGCATGGACCACTACGCCAAGCCCGACGACGAGATGGTGAAAGCGCAGAAGAACAAGACTTTGTGGCGCAATTTCCAGGGCTACACGACGCACAAGAATTGCGACATCTATGCTTTTGGCGCCTCCAGCATCAGCCAGACGCGCGATGTCTACATGCAGAACGAAAAGAACATCAAGCAGTACCAGGACCGTGTCGCCGCCGGGCATCTGCCGGTGGAGCGGGGTTTGCGGCTGACGCATGAGGACCAGATCCGGCGCGATTTGATCACCCGCATCATGTGCGACATGGAATTGGACACCGCCGCATTCGGCGCGGAATGGGGCGTCGATTTCTCGGAAAAATTCGCCGATGGCCTGGCCGAATTGCCGGCATTGGCAGAAGACGGCCTGGTCCGCCTGGAGTCCGGGCGCATCATCGTGACGCAGTTGGGCAGTCTGTTCCTGCGCAACATCGCGATGGGGTTCGATGCCTATCTGAAGGAAGCGGCGCAAACGCAGGGTCAGCAACCGCGCTACTCACGCACCGCTTGATCGCCTGGAAATAAAAAAGCCGGCTGAGGCAACCTCAGCCGGCTTTTTAACGGGTCGCCCCGTCGTTACTGCAGGATGTCCTTGTACAGCGCCTCTTCTTCCGCGCCCAACTCGGCCATCGCCTTGGCCAGATCGCCTGGCAGTGTTTTGGCCAGATTGGTCAGATTCATCCGCACCACGTAAAGCTGTCCATCCTTGCCATCGAACACGGTGGCGCGGCAGGGCAGCGGCGGCGCTTTGCCGCCGCCGGCTTTGGCGATTTTCTCGTTGGCACCGGCCGGACATAGATGCACCACCTTCATCCGTTTAACCTCAGTGGCCCCGGCTGCCTTCATCTGTGCCTGCATGTCCTGCACATCGCCGATTTTCCAGCCACGTTTCACGGCGGCGGATTTGATCGCGTTGATGGTTTCATCGAAGCCCAATTTCGATTTGCGCAGATCGAACATCACCGACATGACTTGCGCCTGCTGCAGCATGGCTTTCTGCATTTGCTCGGGAGTGGCTTGGGCCGGTGTTTGTGCCAGGGCGGGCAGGCTGAACGCCAGCAGGGCAAAGAGAGTGAATGCTTTCATGGCAGGCCTCCGGGTTCAGTGCGAGTGGCGCGACTGGCCATTCCAGCCGCGCAGTTTGTACAGCGTGCCGCAGTAGGGACACAGCGCTTCGCCCGTTTCCTGCACCGGAATGAACACGCGCGGATGGCCGTTCCACAGGCTGTCCGTCGGCAGCGGGCAATGCAGCGGCAAGTCGGTCTCGCTGACTTCGACGATGCGTTGCGTATGGGTTGCGGGTGCACTCATGTCAGACATGCGCCAGCCAGGCGGCGTGCGGTTCGGATTTGCCCTGCACGCAGTCGAAATACAGCGCCTGCAGTTGCGTCGTGATCGGGCCGCGGTCGCCCGTGCCGATGGCGCGGTTGTCAAGTTCGCGGATCGGCGTCACTTCGGCGGCGGTGCCGGTGAAGAAGGCTTCGTCGGCGCAGTAGACCTCGTCGCGCGTGATGCGTTTTTCGATCACCGGAATGCCCAGTTCGCCAGCCAGACGCACGATGGTGTCGCGTGTGATGCCTTCCAGCGCGGAGGTCAGATCCGGCGTGTACAGCTTGCCGTTGCGCACGATGAACACGTTTTCGCCGGAGCCTTCCGCGACAAAACCTTCCACATCCAGCAACAGGGCTTCCTGGTAGCCATCCATCTCGGCTTCGCGGTGCGCCAGGATCGAATTCATGTAATTGCCGTTGGCCTTGGCCTTGCACATCGTGATGTTGACGTGATGCCGGGTGAAGGAAGACGTCTTCACGCGTATGCCATGCTCCAGTGCTTCCTTGCCCAGATAGGCGCCCCACGGCCAGGCCGCGACGATGACGTGGGTGGACAGGGTCTTCGCGGAAATGCCCATCGCTTCGGCGCCGTAGAACGCCATCGGGCGCAGATAGCCGGATTTGAGGCCGTTCTCGCGCACCACGGCTTTTTGCGCCGCGTTCAACGTCTCTTTATCGAACGGCATCTTCATGCCGAGAATGTGGGCCGAGCGGAACAGGCGGTCGGTATGGTCCTGCAGGCGGAAGATCGCCGGACCGGCGGCGGTTTCGTAGGCGCGGACGCCTTCGAATACGCCCATGCCGTAGTGCAGGGTGTGGGTCAGAACATGGGTCGTGGCTTCGCGCCAGGGCACCATTTTGCCGTCGTACCAGATGAGACCGTCGCGGTCGGCCATGGACATGTTGAAAACTCCGGAAAGCGCTGAAAAGGGCCGCCATTTTAGCCCAGCGACCCGCTTCCCGGTTAACCGTGGCAGTTTGTGCAACTGTCAAATGCCCGCTTGCGTGCGCGCATCAATTTTCCGCCGTGTGTCGGAGAAACGACAAAGGAAAGCAAAGGCGTGCTGCGGATTAATTTAGCGCGCGGCTGCACGTATTAGTGACTGCTTATAATGCATCGGCTTAATTCTCCGACGCCTCGCCATGATCCATTTTTCCGCCTCTTCCGCTGTCAATCTGGCGCTCACTGTGCTGGTTCTGTTTTCCCTGATCACCTGGACGCTAATCTTCGCCAAGGGCTGGCTGCAATGGAAAATGCGCCAGGACAACACGACCTTCGCGAAAACTTTCTGGCAGGCCGCCGATCTGGCCGCCGCCGAACAAGCCGCCAAAAACGCCACCGGCACGCTGGCCGAACTGGCGCGCCAGGGTTTCGAAACGCAGCGACAGATCGGCCAGCAAAAAACCCTGGCCGCCAGCGGCGACCGCCAGGCGGTGATGGAACGCAGCCTGTCGCAGCAAGTGCGCAAGGCGCAGCACAAACTGGAATCCGGCCTCATGTTGCTGGCCAGCATCGGCAGCACCGCCCCCTTCGTCGGCCTGTTCGGCACGGTCTGGGGCATCATGAATGCGATGGAGAGCATCGCCCGCTCCGGTTCCTCCGGCCTGGAAGTCGTCGCCGGACCGGTCGGCGAGGCCTTGATGGCGACCGCCATCGGCATCGCCGCCGCGATTCCCGCCGTGCTTGCCTACAACTACGGCGTGCGCGTCACCCGCCTGTCCGTCGCCGAGATGGAACGCTTCGCGCACGATTTCATGGCGCTGGCATGCTCCAGCCAAGACGCGCCGGCCGCAAGCAAGGCCTGACATGGCGCTCCGGTCAAATTCCAGCCTGAATTCGGGTGAAACCGATTTCCAGACCATGAGTGAGATCAACGTCACGCCGCTGGTCGACGTGATGCTGGTTCTGCTCACCATCTTCATGGTCACCGCGCCGTTCATCCTGCAATCGGTCAAGGTCAAATTGCCGGAAACCTCGCCGGTCGCCGCGCTCAAACCGGCGCCGGCACGGGTGGTCAGCGTGCAACCGGATGGCAAGGTCTTCCTCGGCCGTGACGGCATCGAACTGCCGGTACTGGAAGCCAGCCTGAAGGCCGAATTGGCGAAGACGCCCGATCTCACCGTGCAGTTGCGCGCCGATGCCGGCGTGCCATACGGCCGTATCACCGAAGTCATGGCGGCGGTGAGCCGCGCCGGCGTCGCCAAACTCAGCTTCGTCACCGCCGCCGCGCCGAAGAGTCGGGTCGGCAAGTGATCGGCCTGGTTCGCATCGTTGCCGTCCTGAAGGCTGTCGAGCCGCGCCACTGGCTCGGCCTGGGCGCCAGCGCGGCGCTGCATCTGGGCGTCTTGCTGGGCTGGCAGCCGGGCTCGCCGCCGGAGCCGCAACCGATCAGTTTCGAGATCGCGTTGGAACCGCCCGACGCCAAAGCACAGCCGCTCGCTAAAACGAAGCCGGTCGTCAAGAAATCGACCAGAAAGCTGGCCAAACAGCGCAAGGTGAAGACGCGGAAGCTGGCGGCCAAGGAAAAATCGAAGCCGAATGTTGCCAAAACGGACGTCGTCAAGCCGGAACCGCATCTGCTCGCTGCGAACTGGCGCGGTGAAAACAAAGCCCGTCTGGACGTACCCAGCCTTGCCTTGCCCGACGCGCACACTTTGGGCTTGCCGGCCGGTATTCCGGCCGCGACACAAGATGGCGCCCCAAGCAGCGGCAAGCCTAAATTGGCGCGGGCGGAAGGCGCCACCGCCAACGCGCTTGCCACCACCGCAAGCGCCAGCAGTGCCGGCCTGAGTGAGCCGGGCCTGGCGCAGGCCAGCGCCGATGCTGCGCCGCGTGGCGAATCCGGTTTGGCATTGGCCCAAGCCACCGCGCTGGCGGCCAACCAGGGTGTCAATCCGGGAACAGGCGGTGCCGGCGCCCAGGCCAGTACAGCGGCGGCATCGCTGGCCGGCTCGCCTGACTTTGCCGGCGAACGCCCGGGCGGTTTGCTCGCCAGTGCTTCGCCGCAAGCCGCCCTGAACGCGCCACTGGGTGCCGGCGTACAGGCCGCGACGACTTCCGGCAGCCTCGCCGTCGCGGCCGGCGGCGAAGCGCAAGGTGTGCGTTTGACTGCCAGCAGCTCGCTGGCCGGCTTGGCCGCGATGCCGGCAGGCGCCGGCTCGATTGCGGCCGGCCCGGCAGCCGCTACGCTGGCGCAGGGCACGCAAGCGCAAACGGCGTCCGCGTCGGCTGCCGGCGGCAGCGGCGGCGGCGTGCTGGTGAGCAGCCAGGCCAGCGCGGTCGGCAAGTCGATCCACGCCGGCGGCCGTGCCGGCGCCGCGCCAGCCGGTCTGGTCGAAGCGGGCAGCAGTCGCGGCGGTCGCGGTCAGGAAGCGAAGGCGTACCTCGGCGTGGCGAAGGTTGTGCCGACCGCGTTGATCGGTGCCAGCCGCAATGGCGCCGGACCGGGTCGCGCCGGCCAGGCTGGCGCGGCAGTCGCACTGGCGCCGGGCGAACCCGGCAGCAGTCCGCGTTTTGCGGTCACGCTGCAGCCGGTGCTGGCCAATGTGCCCGCATCGAATCCGTATCTTCCGGCTCGGCCGGGTCGCACCGCCGCGGTAGCGAGCGACGAGCCCAACGCCGGCACCAGCCGTGCGACCAGCGATGCCGGCGTCAGGATGGGCGGCGCAGCGGCTGCAGCGCAACGATTCAGCGGCGTCGGCAGCGGCGCCAGCGCCGCATCTGGGCAGGCGCCTGCTGGAGCGCGCGGCGGCGCCGGCGTCATCGCCGCGCCTGGACAAAATGCATCCGTCGCCGTGCTCAACGCCGCCCGCGATTCCGGCCGCGCGCCGGTCGTGTTGCAGGCCACGCGGGTGATTCCGGTGCAAGTGGTGCGACCGGATAGCGAAATCCAGCGTCTCGATGTGCTGGCACCGTCCAACTACTGTCCATTACCCCTTCCCGGCCACGATCAACCGGATAACCGTGCGCCATTGCCAGACCGCAATATCGCGGAACAGCCTGCCTATGCGCTGGATAACCCGCGCATCGACTACCCGGTGCTGGCCAATATTCGCGGCATCGAAGGCCGTGTTACGGTGCGGGTGGAAGTGCTGCCGACCGGCAGACCGGGCAAAATGTGGCTGAAACAGAGCAGCGGTTCCGGCATCCTCGACCAGAACGCGCAAGAACAACTCAAACAATGGCGCTTCGTGCCGGCGCGCAAGCATGGTCTGGCCGTATCGGCCTGGATCGACGTGCCAGTGCTGTATCGTTTAAGCGAAGCCCGGCCATAAATTCATTTTGTTTTGTTGAAAAGGAACCGCCATGAAACTGCGAGCCCTCTCCCTCGTCCTTGCCTTGCATAGCGCGCCGCTGTTGGCCGCCGGCCCGGCGCTGCCGATTCCAGACCCGATCCAGGCCATGCAGATGGCGTTGCGTTACTACCAGATGGCTGCCAATGCCGGCGATGCTGAAGCGCAGACCAAAATGGGCTGGCTGTTCGAACAGGGCCTCGGCGTCGGCAAGGACATCGGCGAAGCCGCCAAATGGTACGAACGCGCCGCCTTGCAGAACGAACCGACCGGCCTCTACAACCTCGGCCTGTTGTTTCTCAAGGGCCAGGGCGTGGCACCGGATGCGGAACGCGCCGCCAAGCTGATGACCGGCGCGGCCGAACTCAATATGGCCGCTGCGCAATCGCAACTGGCGTTGATGCATGAAAAAGGTCTGGGTGTGCCGGTGAGTCCAGAACTGGCGGCATTCTGGACGCGCCGGGCCGCGGAACTGGGCGACGTGCCGGCGCAGAACAATCTGGGCATCAAGTACGCCTACGGCCAAGGCGTCAAAGCAGATTACGCCGAAGCGGTGAAGTGGTTCACCCGCGCGGCCGAAGCTGGCAATGCCGAAGCGCAGGGCAATCTGGGCCTGATCTACAAGGACGGCCTCGGTGGCGTGCCGCAGGATTGGCTCACCGCCGCCAACTGGCTGGCGCTGGCTGGCAGTCAGGGTCATGTCGCCTCGCAAAGCCGTCTGGCCTGGATGTTCGAAAAGGGCCAGGGGATCCCGAAAAACATGACCGAAGCGGCGCGCTGGTTCCAGATGGCGGCCGATGCCGGCGACGCCCCCGCCGCCACGCATCTGGGCTGGTTGCACGAAACCGGCGCCTTGAGCAACCCCGTCGGCAACCCCGATCTGGTAGCCGCTTTGAATTGGTATCAGCGCGCCGCCGCCGGCAACGATGCCACCGCGCAGAACAACCTGGGCCGACTCTATCGCGAAGGCCAGGGTGTCGCCGCCGATGCTGCGCAGGCACGCGCCTGGTTCCTCAAGGCAGCGGCACAGAACGAACCGCTGGCCTGGTACAACCTTGGACTGATGGCCGAACAAGGCCAAGGTGCGGAGAAAAACGAGGCCGAAGCGCTGGACTGGTATCGCAAGGCCGCCGAAAAGAATGTCGCCGCCGCGCAAAGCCGTCTCGGCTGGCTGCTGCACAAGGCCGGCAAGGCGGAAGAAGCAGTGAGTTGGCTGACCAAGTCGGCGGAAGCCGGCGACATCGCCGCGCAGAACAACCTCGGTGTCATTTTCGAACAAGGCAAGGGCGTCGCCAAAGACCCCGCCGTCGCCGGCAAGTGGTACCGCAAGGCCGCGGATGCCGGTGACAAGTTCGCCCAGCACAACCTGGGCGTGCTTTACCGCGACGGCATCGGTGTCGAAAAGAATGAAGGCGAAGCCCTGGCCTGGTTCCAGAAATCGGCCGATCAAGGCTATGCCAAGGCACAACTCAATCTGGGTCAGTTGTTCGAGAAGCTGGCCGGAACGAAGAAGTAGGGGTAGGCCGGCCGCTCAGGCGGCAATCTGCCACAGCAGATTGGCCAGCAAGCCTTCGCCAGCCTGCTGCACAGCGGTCATGGCACCCAGATCGCGCATCTGCGTCACCGCCATGCCGGCATAGCCGCACGGGTTGATGGCCTGGAACGGGGTCAGGTCCATGGCCACGTTCAGGCTGAGGCCGTGGTAGGTGCAACCGTGTTTGACGCGCAGGCCGAGCGCGGCGATCTTGGCGCCGGCGACGTAGACGCCGGGGGCGCCGGCCAGGCGTGCGGCCGCGATGCCATCTGCCGCCAGCGTGTCGATGATCGCCTGCTCCATGCGTCGCACCAGTTCTTTGATGCCGTAGCCGCGTCGTCTCAAGTCGAGCAGGAGATAGATCACCACCTGGCCAGGGCCGTGGTAGGTGACTTGGCCGCCGCGGTCGATGGCCACGACCGGGATGCCGATATCGGCAAGCAGGTGTTCGCGCTTGCCGGCCATGCCCAGCGTGAACACCGGCGGGTGTTGCAGCAGCCAGATTTCATCCGCTGTCTCGGCCGTGCGCGCGGCGGTGAAGTCCTGCATCGCGCGCCAGGTTGGTTCGTAATCAACGACGCCGAGGTGTTTGACGATCGGCAAGCCGCTCACGGTTACAGCACCACTTTCACCAGCGGATGCGCGGTGAGTTCGCGGTAGAGCGCGTCCAGTTGCGGTTTCGAGGTGGCGCGTACGGTACAGGTCACCGACAGGTACTTGCCGCCGGAGGAGGCGCGCATTTCGACGCGCGCGGCATCGAAGTCAGGGGCGTGGCGCAGCACGATGTCGACCATCAGACGGGCAAAGTCGTCTGCCGCCGTGCCCATGATCTTGATCGGGAAATCGCAGGGGAATTCAAGCAGGGTGTCGTTGTTCGCAACTTCGCTCATCGGGCGGCCTTTCCACGCATGACGGTGTGTTTGAAGGTTTGGTAGCTGGCGTGCAGGCGGCGAAACAGCGGGCCGGGGCGACCGTCGCCGACGACGCGGCCATCGAGGCGGGTAACAGCCAGGATTTCCTTGGTCGAAGACGTCAGCCAGATTTCGCCGGCCGAGCGCAGTTCGGTCTCCACGATGGGGCGCACGTCGCAGGGAACGCCCGCCGCCGCCGCCAGTTCGAGCACGACGTCGTAGGTGATGCCGGGCAGCAGCAGGTTCGATTTGGGCGGTGCGAGCAGGACGCCATCGAGCACGACAAATACGCTGCTGGCGGCGCCTTCGATGAGCTGGCCGTCGCGGATCAGCACCGTCTCGGCGCAGTCGGCGTCGACGGAAAGCTGGCGCAACAATACATTGGGCAGCAGCGAAGTGACTTTCAGATCGCAGCGCAGCCAACGGTTGTCGACTGCGGTGATGGCGCTGGCGCCGTGCTCGACCGCTGCGGCGGAGGGCGGGCTGAGTTGCAGCGGCAGGATGAACACCGTTGGTTGCACGGTCTTCGGGAAAGCATGGTCGCGTGGTCCAGCGCCGCGGGTGACCTGCAGGTAGACGCCTTGATCCGGCCATTCCGCGCTGGCGACGATCTGGCCGATCAGGTTTTCCCACTCGGCCGTGCGATGCGGGTTGTCCAGGCGGATACCGTCCAGGCTGGCCTGCAAGCGCGCCAGATGCTCATGTAGACGGAACGGCCGGCGGTCGTAAACCGGGATGACTTCATAGACGCCGTCGCCAAACAGGAAGCCGCGGTCCATGACCGGCACACATGCTTGTTGCAGCGGGAGAAACTGGCCGTTGAGGTAGACGGTGGTCATTGCCAGGCGATTAAAGCTTATTTCAGCAGCAGCAAAATGTTGTCCCAGCCGCGCCCGAGGATGCCGGCGACCGGTACGCTTTCCAGCGCCAGCAACGGGTAATCCCCGACCGGCTCGGCGTCGACGGTGAGGCGCAGCGTACCCAGTTGCTGTCCGCGTGCGACCGGTGCCAGCAAAGGTTGCTGGGTGATCAGTTGTGCCTTGATGCGCTTGCTGGTGCCGCGCGGCACGGTGACGTGGAAGTCATGCGGGAACCCGGCTTTGACCTCGCTGGCGGTGCCCTTGTAGATGCGCAACGCGGATACCGTCTGGTTGGCCGGATAGAGTTTTACCGTCTCGAAGAACTGGAAGCCGTAATTGAGCAGTTTCTGGCTTTCCATCGCGCGCGCGGCGTCGGAGTTGGCGCCCAGTACGACCGACAGCAGACGCCGATTTTCGCGTTTGGCCGAGGCGATCAGACAGTAGCCGGCGCTGTCCGTATGCCCGGTTTTGACGCCATCGGCGCTGGGGTCCATGAACAGCAGGCGGTTGCGGTTTGGCTGGGTGATGCCGTTGTAGGCGAATTCCTTCATCGAATAGATCTTGTAAAACTCGGGGAAGTCGCGGATCAGGGCCGTGCTCAGGCGCGCCAGGTCGCGCGCGGTGGTGACGTGCTGCGGGTGCGGCAGGCCGGTGGCGTTGAGGTAGTGGGTGCTGTTCATGCCGAGTTTCTTCGCCATGCCGTTCATCATTCCGACAAAGCTTTCTTCGGAACCGGCGATGGCCTCGGCCAGTGTGATGCAGGCGTCGTTGCCGGACTGCACGATCATGCCTTTGAGCAGATCCTCGACCACAGCGGGATTCTTCGGGTCGAGGAACATGCGCGAGCCCTCCGCGCGCCAGGCCTTTTCCGACACCGGCAAGGCCTGATTGAGTGCCAGGCGGCCTTCCTTGATGGCGCTGAAGGCCAGGTAAGCGGTCATCAGTTTGGTCAGCGAGGCGGGTTCGACCTTGGCGTCGGGATTTTTCTGCGCCAGCGGCAAACCGCTCGCTGCGTCGATCAGCAACCAGGCGCGCGCTTCGATTTGCGGCGCGGGCGGTACGGGGAGTGCGGCGGTAGCGGCGCCGGCAAATACGGCAGAACAGGCAAACAGCAGAAAGATAGGAAGCATCGGCATGGGGAAGCAGGTACGCAAAATAAAAATGAGAAATAAACAGAACTGAAGGATAAGCGAAGTACTTCATACGCTCGCTGTCTGCGGGGTTGCAGCCGGACGGCTGCGCAGTACGCCGTATGGTCGGCGTAGGCTGCGATAAGTTCCGCTTAGCGGATGACGCGATACGGCTTGACGCCGAAATCCTGCTGGTAAGCCAGGGCGATGCGCTCGGCATCCGCCAGCGAGGCGAAGGGCCCAGCCTGGAGTTTGAACAGGGTGCCGACGTTGAGCTGGTTCAGGCCGGGCAGTTCGCCGCCGAAGCGCGTTTTCACCCGGCTGGCCAGCGCTTCCGCGGCATCCGGGCTGGACACGGCGGCAAGTTGCAGATAGAGGCCGGCGGCGGGTTCTATGCTGGCGGGTGGGCTGGCCGGTGTGGTCGCGGCGGGGGCCTCGGCGACGACCCTGAAGGTCTTGATGCCCAGATCCTGCTCGATCAAGGCGGCGGCGCGGTCGGCGGACTCGGCGCTGGCGAAGGGACCGGCCTGGATTTTATGGAGGCCGTTGCTTTCCAGGCGCATGACACCAGGAAAGTCGCTCGACAGTTTGGCGGTGGCACGCGCCAGCACGCCATCGGCGGTGGCCGGGTTGCTGTAGGCGCCGAGTTGCAGGTAGATCGCCTTGCCCGGGCTGGCGGGTATCGGTTCAGCTTGTGCGACCGGCTCGACGCCGGCGGCGGGGTCTTCCTCGGCCTGGGCGGCGAAAGAGGTCGGCGCACTGTCCGGCGAGACTGACTCGACTTCGACCGAGGTGACGCCTTTCAGGATGTCGAGTTTGTAGGCGGCGGTGTAGGAGAGGTCGATGATGCGGCCGGGATGGAACGGGCCGCGGTCGTTGACGCGGACCACCACGCTCTTGCCGTTTTCCAGATTGGTCACGCGCGCATAGCTGGGCAGCGGCAAGGTGGGGTGGGCGGCAGACATCGCATACATGTCGTACGACTCGCCAATCGAGGTGGCTTTGCCATGGAACTTGCGGCCGTACCAGGAAGCGAGTCCACGTGATTTGTATGAGGCCGTATCGGCGATCGGGATATAGCGGCGACCGAGCACCTTGTAGGGATCGTTGGCATAGCGGTGCAGGGATTCCCGCTTCGGTACGGCATCGGGAATCGCAGCCAGGTTGTCGGGCGTGTTGGCGCCAGGACCGTCATCCTTGTAATAGCCACCGCCCTTGTATGGTGGGATCACCGGTTTGCCGGCATCGGCGGTATTGCCGGTAGTGGCGCGTTCGTTCTTGTCGTTATCGGCAGTTTTGCTGCCGACACCCGCGCAACCGGCCAGGGCCAGGCCGAGTGCCAACACCAGCAAGGTCGGGGCGGCAGGCGGGTTTGTCCTGATACTGCGTTTGAGGCTAGACATGGCGCGCTCGCTAATCTTGAGAAACTGCTGTAAGTGTAGCTCTCTTACGCTATGTTTTTACAAGCTTTTTATGCGTTGCTGCGCTCATGATGATGCCGAAGCCGGCCATCACGGTCAGCATCGAGGTGCCGCCATAGCTGACCAGCGGCAACGGCACCCCGACCACCGGCAGAATGCCGGACACCATGCCCATGTTGACGAAGGCGTAAGTGAAGAAAGTCAGCACGATGGCGCCCGAGAGCAGGCGGCCGAACAGCGAGGTGGCCCCGGCCGCCAGCAGCAGTCCGCGCCAGATGATGGCGGCGTAGAGCAGCAACAGAAACAGGTTGCCGATCAGACCGAATTCTTCCGAGAACACCGCGAAGATGAAGTCGGTACTGCGTTCCGGCAAAAAGTCGAGATGGGTCTGCGTGCCCGCCATCCAGCCCTTGCCGGCGACACCGCCGGAACCGACCGCGATGGTGGCCTGGATGATGTGGTAACCGGCGCCGAGCGGGTCCGACGCCGGGTCGATCAAGGTCAGCACACGTTGGCGCTGGTAGTCGTGCAACAGGTAGTTCCAGGCCAGCGGCAGTGCCGAACCTGCCGCGATGGCGGCGCCGACGATGACTTTCCAGGACAGGCCACCCAGGAACAGCACGTAGAAACCCGAGGCGGTGATCAGCAGCGAGGTGCCCAGGTCGGGCTGTTTGGCGATGAAGCCGACCGGCAGCGCCAAGAGCAAGGCGGCAATGGCGAAATCGCGGCCGCGCAGGGTTTCCTGTTTGTAATGGAAGTACCAGGCCAGCATCATCGGGACGGCCAGACGCATCAGTTCGGAAGGTTGAATGCGCGTGATGCCGAGTTCGAGCCAGCGCCGTGAGCCGTTTACGACGACGCCGAACAGTGTCACGCCGAGCAGCAGCAGCACGCCGACGATGTAGACCGGCAGCGCGAACTGCATCAGACGTTGCGGCGGAATGTGCGACAGCAACAGCATGGCGCTGAGCGCGACGCCGATGTTGCTCAGGTGCGAGAACAATCGTTCGTTGTTTTCGCCGCTGGCGCTGAACACGACCGTGGTGCTGACCAGCAGCAGCAGGGCGAGCAAACCCAGGAGCGGAGCATCGAGGTGGCTGAGCAGATTGCCGACGGCGCGGCGGAGAAAGCGTGGAATCATTCCGGGTTCGCCTGAGTGGGAGCTGTTACGGGTGCGGCGCTGTCAGGCGCAGGCTCTTCCGCCGGGCCGTGATCTTCCACTTCTTCGGCCTCGCTGGCGGCTTCCGGCGGTGCTAAAACCGTGGGCAGTTTGCCGAGCAGCCAGTAATCGATCACCTTGCGTGCAATCGGCGCCGCCGTCGAGCCGCCGTGGCCGCCGTTTTCGACCATGACTGCGACGACGATCTTGGGGTTGTCCGCTGGCGCGAAGGCGATGAACAAGGCGTGGTCGCGGTTCCTCGCCGAAACCTGGCTTTCCACGTATTTCGCGCCTTGCTTGATGCCGACCACCTGTGCCGTGCCGGTCTTGCCGGCGAACTGATACGGCGTGTTGGCGCCGGCAATGGACGCCGTGCCGCCGGGCAGGGTGACATCCACCATCGCCTCTTTGACCAGGCGCAGGAATTCCGGGTTGAGCTTGATCCGCCCCATGATCTGCGGCGCGGCATAGCCCATCTTGCCGGTGGCGGCATCGCGCCAGGCGCGGATCAACTGCGGTTTGTAAATGACGCCGTCGTTGGCGATCGCCATGGTGGCTACCGCCAACTGCATCGGCGTGGTCAGCACATAGCCCTGGCCGATGCCGGCAACGACGGTTTCTCCAGGCCACCAGGGTTGTTTGAATCGCTTCTTCTTCCATTCCGGCGTCGGCATCAGGCCGGACAGCTCGCCATCCAGGTCGACGCCGGATTTCTTGCCGAAGCCGAATTGCGACAAAAAGCCGGACATGCGCTCGATACCCATCTGTTGCGCCAGGCCGTAATAGTAGGTGTCGCAGGAAATGGTGATGGAACGTTTCAGATCGACCATGCCGTGGCCGTCCTTCTTCCAGTCGCGATAGCGATGGCTGCTGCCGGGCAGGCTGAAATAGCCCGGATCGGCGATGGTGTCGCCGGGTTTGCGGACGCCCAGTTCCAGTCCGGCCAGCCCCATGAAGGGTTTGATCGTCGAGCCGGGCGGATAGACGCCGCGCAGCGCGCGGTTGACCAGGGGGCGATCGAGCGAATCGTTCAACTCGCGCCAGGTGGCGGCATCGATGCCGTCGACAAACAGGTTGGGATCGAACCCCGGTTTCGACACCAGGGTCAGTACGCCGCCGTTGCGCGGGTCCAGCGCCACCAGCGCGCCGCGATAATCGCCGAAGACTTTTTCCGCCACCTGTTGCAGCTTGGCGTCGAGATGCAGATAGAGGTTGTGGCCGGCCACCGGAGCGGTGCGGGAAAGCAGACGGACGGCGCGGCCGCCGGAATCGGTTTCCACTTTTTCGATGCCGGTACGGCCATGCAGCCAGGTTTCGTAACTGGCTTCGAGACCGAGCTTGCCGATGTGGTCGCTGCCTTTGTAGTTGGTCTCAAGACCGGCTTCGATCAGGCGATCCTGGTCCTTTTCGCCGATCCGGCCGATGTAGCCGACCACATGCGAAAAGCTGGCGCCGAACGGGTACTGGCGGAACTGGCGCGCTTTCATTTCGACGCCGGGAAAGCGGTAGCGATTGACGGCGAAACGGGCCGCTTCCTCCTCGGTCAGAAGATTGCGGATCGGGATGCTTTCGAAATTCTTGCTCTCGGCGAGCAGTTTCTTGAAACGCTTGCGATCGCCTGCTTCGATCGCGACGATTTCGGCCAGGCGGTTGATCGTCTCCTCCAGTTTGCCGGCCTTGGCGGGCGTGATTTCCAGCGTGTTGGCGGAATAGTTATGGGCCAGCACCATACTTTGGCGGTCGTAGATGACGCCGCGCGAGGGTGGCGCCGGCACCAGCGAGATGCGGTTGTTTTCCGCCAGCGCGTGGTAATGGTCGAACTGGGCAATCTGCAGCCAGACGAAACGGCTGAACAGGCCGAAAAACAGGGCGGCGGCAAAGAAGCCGGCGATTTCCATACGCCGGCGATAGCGCAGGAACTCCTGTTCCGGGTTGATGAGGCGCAGCATGCTCACGGCGGTGGGGCGGGCGACAGCCGATGCCAGGTTATAACGGCGCTTGCCGGTTCGCCGGAGTGCCGGATACGGCGCGCCCGGTAACCCGGTCGACCAGCCAGGCCAGGAATGGCCACAGTGCCACTGCGACGACGCCGGCGGCAAGCCAGCGCCAGTCGGCGGTGCCGCGGCCCAGCATCAGCCCAAGAGTCAGCACCAGCGCTTCCTTGCCGAGCAGAATCGGCGACAGTTGCAGGGTCTGGCGCGGCGTATCGAAACCGGCCAGGCGACGCTGCACCAGCAGCACCACGAAGGTGGCGGCGCAATAGGCCAGCGCATTGAGGCCGAACAGGACGCCGCGGGCGACATCGGTGAGCAGGCCGAGGCTGAACGCCACACCGAGGCCGGCCAGACGCGGCGAGCGGATATTCCAGTAGAGCAGCGCCATTAGTGTGAAATCGGGCACCAGCCAACGGATCTGTTCCATCCAGGGCAACAAGGTCAGCGCGAAGGCGACGATCAGGCTGACAAAGACCTTGGTGCGGGTCGGCGGGTGGGTCAGTTCGGCGCCTTGCGGCAGCAGCGGTTGCGTGTTCATCATCATTTCAATCTGACTGCCGGTGCAGGGACGGCGGCAGCGGGCTTCGGCAGCGGCACCAGGACCGCCATGTGACGGTAGCGACCGACGCCGCCGAGCGGCTGACACAGCGCGCGCGCAAATGGCGTGTGACGCGGCGGTTCCGTTTTCAGCACGCGCGCGACCGGCACGCCGGCCGGATAGACGCCGTCGATGCCGGAGGTATAGAGCAGATCGCCGGGTTGCAGATCGGCGTGCATGTCGAGAAAACGGACTTCCAGCAGGTTGTCGGAACCCTGGCCGGACACGATGATGCGCAGGCCGTTACGCAGGTTCTGCACCGGCGCGCCCTGGTCGCGATCGGTCAGCAGCGTGACTTCGGCGGTCAGCGGGTAAACCCGGGTGACCTGGCCGACCAGGCCGGCGGCGTCGACCACCGGCCAGCCTTCGGCGAGACCATGGCTGCCACCACGGTTGATGATGACTTTGCGGGCGAAGGGGTCCGGTACGGTTTCGATGACTTCGCCGGTCAACATGCGGTATCCGGGGCGTGGCGGCAACGCCAGCAGCCCACGCAGTTGCGTGTTTTCGGCGGCGATGGCGGCGCGATCGCGCATACCGGCGCCGAGCAGTTCCTGCTGCCGTTTGAGACGCGTGTTCTCGGCAACCAGTTCGCCATGCGAAACGAAGAAGCGGCCGACGCCTTGCAGCCATTCCCACGGTTGCGCGAGCACGATCTGCGCCGGGTGGAGGAAGGCGTTGAGGCTCGCGCGCAGACCAAACAAAGTGGCGTAGCGGGCATCCAGTGCCAACAGGAACAGGCAGACCAGGACATACAGGCTGAAACGAGCCGGCAGCCCCATCTCCCGAACGAACAGGGGGGCGTGAGGGGCGGGAGACATGGCGGGCGTGAAGGGAAAGGGTGCGGGGGCAAGGAAGCGGGGAAGGGACTGACCCTTTCCCTTCAGCCTCGTTCCTTCACGGAGGGATCAGTCGTTGGTGAACACCGTGGAAAGACGATCCATTTCTTCCAGCGCACGGCCGGAACCGCGCACGACACAAGACAGCGGGTCTTCTGCGACGATCACCGGCAGGCCGGTTTCTTCCATCAGCAGGCGATCGAGATCGCGTAGCAAGGCGCCGCCGCCGGTCAGCACCATGCCCTTGTCGGCGATGTCGGCGCCGAGTTCCGGCGGGGTCTGTTCGAGCGCGGACTTGACCGCCGAGACGATGGTATTGAGCGGGTCGGTCAGCGCTTCCAGGATTTCGTTGCTGGTGATGGTGAAGCTGCGCGGAATGCCCTCAGCCATGTTGCGGCCTTTGACTTCCATTTCGCGCACTTCCGAACCCGGGAACGCCGAGCCCATTTCCTTCTTGATCATTTCCGAGGTGGCTTCGCCGATCAGCATGCCGTAATTGCGGCGGATGTAATTGATGATGGCTTCGTCGAACTTGTCGCCGCCGACGCGCACCGACGTGGAATAGACCATGCCGCCCAGCGAGATGACGCCGACTTCAGTAGTGCCGCCGCCGATATCGACCACCATCGAACCGGTCGCTTCGGCCACCGGCATGCCGGCGCCGATCGCCGCCGCCATCGGCTCCTCGATCAGGTAGACCTGACGCGCACCGGCGCCGATGGCCGATTCGCGAATGGCGCGGCGCTCCACCTGGGTGGCGCCGGAGGGCACGCAGATGATGATGCGCGGGCTGGGGTGGAACAAACGGGTGTCGTGCACTTTCTTGATGAAGAACTTCAGCATCTGTTCGGTGATGTTGAAGTCGGCGATGACGCCGTCTTTCATCGGCCGGATGGCCTGGATGTTGCCCGGTGTGCGGCCCAGCATCATCTTGGCTTCGAGGCCGACGGCCTGGATGGTTTTCTTGCCGGTCAGGCCTTCCTGACGGATAGCGACGACCGAGGGCTCGTTCAGCACGATGCCGCGGCCGCGAACGTAAATGAGGGTATTGGCGGTGCCCAGGTCGATCGCAAGATCGGTGGAAAAATAGCCGCGGAGAAGTCCGAACATGTAAGGGTCTCGAGGGTCGGAAAAATAGCGGCGTATGATAACCTACGACGCCTTATGCAATAAGGCCTTAGAGCCAAAGAACCAGGTATCTCATGTCGCTTTCCGCAGAAGACGTCAAACGTATTGCCAAATTGGCCCGTATCCGGGTCGGCGAAGATGAAGTTGTCGCTTATCAGGCCCAGTTGAACGGTATTTTCGGCTTGATCGAACAAATGCAGGCAGTCGATACCGCAGGTATCCCGCCGATGTCGCATGCCCAGGACCTGTTCCAGCGTCTGCGCGCCGATGTGGTCACCGAACCGGATCGACGCGCCGCATTCCAGGCCGTTGCACCGCAGACCGAGAACGGTCTGTATCTGGTGCCCAAAGTTATCGAGTAAGCCGCTGGCCGGGCGCGCATTGCCCCGCTTGCCGCACGCATTCCACTGTCGACCCACATGACCGCCACTCTCAAATCTCTCTCCACGAGCCTCGCCGCCGGCAAAACCTCCAGTGTCGAGTTGTGCCAGGACTACCTGGCGCGCATCCAGGCGCAGAACGCAACGCTCAACGCCTTCATCAGCGTCGATGCCGACCAGACCCTGGCCGAGGCGCGCGCTGCAGACGCCCTGCGCGCCGCCGGTCAGGGCGGCTTGCTGACCGGTGTGCCGATCGCGCACAAGGACATTTTCTGCGCCGAAGGCTGGCTGACCACCTGCGGCTCGAAAATCCTGTCCAATTTCGTTTCGCCCTACGATGCCCACGTCATCGATCAGTTCAAAGCGGCCGGCATGCCGTGCCTGGGCAAGACCAATATGGATGAGTTCGCGATGGGCTCGTCCAACGAAACCAGTTTCTACGGCCCGGTGAAAAACCCCTGGGATGTCGCCCGCGTGCCCGGCGGTTCCTCCGGCGGCAGCGCGGCGGCGGTGGCGGCGCGCCTGGCGCCGGCGGCGACCGGCACCGATACCGGCGGCTCGATTCGCCAGCCGGCCGCGCTGTGCGGCATCACCGGCCTGAAGCCGACTTACGGCGTGGTGTCGCGCTACGGCATGATCGCCTTTGCTTCCAGCCTCGATCAGGCCGGACCGATGGCGCAGAACGCCGAGGATTGCGCGCTGCTGCTCAACGTCATGGCCGGTTTCGACGCGCGCGATTCGACCAGCTTGGAGCGCCCGAAAGAGGATTACACGCGCAGCCTTGATCAGCCGCTGGCCGGCTTGAAGATCGGCCTGCCGCGCGAGTTTTTCGGCGCCGGCCTGGTCGGCGATACCGCGCAAGCGGTCGAGGCAGCGATTGCCCAGTTGCGCCAACTCGGCGCCGAAACGGTGGCGGTCGGCTTGCCCAATTCGGGTCTTTCGGTGGCGGCTTATTACGTGCTGGCGCCGGCGGAAGCCTCCAGCAACCTGTCGCGATTCGACGGCGTGCGTTACGGCTATCGCACACCCGAGTATCGCGATCTGACCGACATGTACGAAAAGACGCGTGCCGAAGGCTTCGGCAGCGAAGTCAAACGCCGCATCATGATCGGCGCCTATGTGCTGTCGCACGGCTATTACGATGCCTATTACATCCAGGCGCAGCGTCTACGCCGGCTGATCGCCAACGATTTCACGGCGGCATTCGAGCAGTGCGATGTGATCCTGAGCCCGACCGCGCCGACCACGGCGTTCAAACTGGGCGAAAAAACCGCCGACCCGGTCGAGATGTATCTGTCCGACATCTACACCATCGCCGTCAACCTGGCCGGCTTGCCCGGCATGTCGCTGCCGTGCGGTTTCGATGCGCAGGGGTTGCCGATCGGACTGCAACTGATCGGCAACTATTTCGACGAGGCCAGGATGTTGGGCGTGGCGCATCAATATCAGCTGGCCACCGACTGGCACACACGCGCACCGCAAGGAATCTGAGATGAAACGACCCCCACGTTCACTTTGTTCACTGCCCCCCGAGGGGGGCCAGGCCTCCCTTGGGACGGCCCGGCAGGAGGCCTGATATGCAATGGGAAACCGTCATCGGGCTGGAAGTGCATACCCAGCTCACCACGCGATCGAAAATCTTCTCCGGCGCTTCCATCGCTTTCGGCGCCGCGCCCAACACGCAGGCCTGCCAGGTTGATATCGCGTTGCCCGGCGTGTTGCCGGTGCTCAACAAGGGCGCGGTGGAATGCGGTATCCGCTTCGGCCTGGCGATCGGCGCCAAGCTGAATCGGATCAACAGTTTCGACCGCAAGAATTACTTCTATCCCGATCTGCCCAAGGGCTACCAGATCAGCCAGTTCGCGTTGCCGATCGTCGAGGGCGGCGAACTGACGGTGCAGGTCGGCAGCGGTAGCGATCTCTACGAGAAAACCATCCGCATCACGCGCGCCCACCTGGAAGAAGATGCCGGCAAGTCGCTGCATGAAGATTTCCACGGCATGACCGGCATCGACCTGAACCGCGCCGGCACGCCGCTGCTGGAGATCGTGTCGGAGCCGGACATGCGTTCGGCCAAGGAAGCGGTGGCTTACGCCAAGGCGCTGCACACGCTGGTGAGCTGGATCGGCACCTGCGACGGCAACATGCAGGAAGGCAGTTTCCGGGTCGACGCCAACGTCTCGGTGCGGCCGCTCGGACAACAGGAATTCGGCACCCGGCGCGAAATCAAGAACCTCAACTCGTTCCGTTTCCTGGAACAGGCGATCAATTACGAAATCCGCTGGCAGATCGAACAGATCGAGGATGGCCACAAGATCCAGCAGGCCACCGTGCTGTTCGACCCGGATAGCGGCGAGACGCGCGCCATGCGCAGCAAGGAAGACGCGCACGACTACCGCTATTTCCCCGATCCCGATCTGCTGCCGGTGCGGCTGGACGAAGACTGGATCGAACAGGTGCGCGCGAGTCTGCCGGAGTTGCCGCAACAGAAGCAGGCGCGGTATCAGGCCGAGTGGGGTTTGTCCGCTTACGATGCGGTCGCATTGACCGGCTCCCGCGCGCTGGCCGACTATTTCGAAGCCGTCGTCGCCGGTCTGGTCAAACCTGACGCGAAGCTCGTCGCGAACTGGGTGATGGGCGATCTGTCCGCCACGCTGAACAAGGAAAATCTGGATATCGCTGACAGCCGCATTTCTGCCAGCCAACTCGCCGGCTTGCTGGCGCGCATTCAGGATGGCACTTTGTCCGGCAAATTGGCGAAGCAGGCGTTCGAAGCCATGTGGGCCGGCGAAGGCGATGCCGATGCCATCATCGAAGCGAAAGGCCTCGAGCAGGTATCCGACAGCGGCGCGATCGAGAAGATCATCGACGAGGTCATGGCGGCCAATGCCAAGTCGGTCGAGGAATTCCGCTCCGGCAAGGAAAAGGCCTTCAACGCGCTGGTCGGCCAGGTCATGAAAGCGAGCAAGGGCAAGGCCAATCCGCAACAGGTCAACGACTTGTTGCGGCAAAAGCTCAACGCGTAGGCGGCTTCGACGGCGTCGGCGCCTTCAACTCCATATAGCGCCGTTCGTCTTCTTCGAAGCGCAGTTGGATGTCGTCGATCGCCTTGTTGCGTTGCTGGAGCAATTCGCCGATCTGGGCCAGCTCCCTTTGCGCTTCATCGCGCATCTGGGCGTAGCCTGACGGCGCAGCTTGTCCCGCGTTGCGAAAACGGGCCAGGTAGGCATTGGCGAAGGACAGTTTTGCCGCGGCCGCATCCAGGCGCGACTGCAGACCGCGAATGTTGAGATTTTCCAGTTCGATGGCGCGATCGCGCGCCAGATCGATTTCCTTCTCGCTGGCGTAGGTCGCCAGCAGCGCCATGTCGCGGCGGCGCAGATCTTCCTGGCGGCGCCTTTCCTCGGCCTGGCGCGCTGCGGCCTCCGCCTGGCGTTGCCGTTCCTCGGCGGTCAAGCGGCTGCGCTTGGTTTCCTTGATCACGCGCCCCTGTTTGTCCAGTTCGGTATGTCCTTGCCCGGCCTGACCGGGCGGCATGACATCGCCGTATTGCACCTTGCCGTTCTGATCGATCCAGCGATAGGTTGCCGCCAGCGCCGGATCGAACGCGATCAGGCCGGCGATTAAAAGGACGTGCAATCGAAGCGTCAGTGTGCGCACCGGGTCATCTGCCTCAGCTCAAGGGGTTTTTGGAGTGCCATCCGCGCCATAAATCCAATTAAAAACAACGGATTACAAAACTTCGACAGATAAACAACGGCAAAAATTCGTCACACTTGAACGCCGTATTGCTCGCGGTAGGCCTGAATTGCCGTCAGGGTGTCGCGCCAAGTCGATTTGCCGTCCAGATGTTGGGCAAGATCGTCGAGGTTGACGATGCCGATCACCGGAATGCCGTAGTCGCGGCTCACTTCCTGCACGGCGGAAAGTTCGCCCTGGCCGCGCTCCATGCGATCCAGCGCGATCGCGACGCCACATGGCGTAGCGCCGGCGGCGCGGATCAACTCGACCGATTCGCGCACCGAAGTGCCGGCGGAAATCACGTCATCGACGATCAGTACGCGACCCGCCAACGGCGCCCCGACGATACTGCCGCCCTCGCCGTGATCCTTGGCTTCCTTGCGGTTGTAGCTGAACGGCACGTTGCGCGGGGTCGTGGCAACCCCAGCGGCAAACGCAATGGCAACCGACGCCGCCAGCGGAATACCTTTGTAGGCCGGCCCGAACAGGCCATCGAAGGCGAGACCGGAAGCGGCGATGGCGCTGGCGTAGAATTCGCCAAGTTTTTTCAGCGAGACGCCGTCGTTGAACAGGCCGGCGTTGAAGAAATACGGACTCATCCGGCCGGCCTTGGTCTTGAATTCGCCGAACAGCAAAACCTGTTGTTCGATGGCGAAATCTAGGAAATCACCCTTAAATCTTTGCACTTAGAACCTTTGTCATATGCGTGTCATCAGCCTGAATCTTAACGGAATCCGCTCCGCCAGCAGCAAAGGTGTTTATGCCTGGCTGGCCGCGCAGGACGCCGACCTGGTTTGTTTGCAGGAACTCAAGGCGCAAGCCGCCGATCTTTCGTTGGAAATGCTCAATCCGCCGGGCTTCTACGGCTACTTCCATTACGCCGAAAAAAAGGGCTATAGCGGCGTCGGAATTTATTCGAAGCAGCAGCCGGATCAGATCATCGAGGGCTTGGGGATAGCCGACATCGATGCGGAAGGCCGCTACATCGAAGCCGTTTTTGGCGACCTCTCGGTCGTCTCGCTCTATCTGCCTTCCGGTTCGTCCGGGGAAGAACGCCAGGCTGCGAAGTTTGCGTTCATGCAGAGATTCCTGCCGCGTCTGGAAGCGTTGGCTCTGAGCGGCCGGGAATTCATCCTGTGCGGCGACTGGAACATCGCGCACCAGGAAATCGACCTGAAGAACTGGAAAGGCAATCGGAAGAACTCCGGTTTCCTGCCCGAGGAACGCGCCTGGATGTCCGACCTGTTCGAGCGTATCGGTCTGGTCGATGTGTATCGCCGGCTGTATCCCGAACACACCGGCGAGGCTTATACGTGGTGGAGCAATCGGGGCCAGGCCTGGGCCAAGAATGTCGGCTGGCGCATCGATTACCAGATCGCAACGCCTGGCATAGCGGCCAAGGCGAGCGCCGCTGTGGTCTACAAATCGGAGCGTTTCTCCGACCATGCGCCCCTGAGCGTGGATTACGACGTGAATTTGTGAACGCAGATGAAAAAGAGGGCGCTCGTAGCGCCCTCTTTTTCATGCAGCTACAGATTTGCGTTACTTGTTGGCGTCTTGCGGCTGCATGTACATCTGCATGAAAGCGGCAGGATCAAGCGGCGGCATCGGGGCGGTATCGTCTGCCTTCACCTCGGGTAGGGGCTCGCTCGCCGGCTTGGGTGCAGGAGCGGGTGCAGCCGCCGGCGCGGCTTGCGGCGTGAAGAAGAAAAACGGCAGCGAATTTTGCGGCACGACGGGCTGCGCTGCCGGCTTCGATTTTTCCATTGCCGGTGGCATCGCCTGCGGCGCCTGAGGTGCTTGTGGCAGCAGGAACGGCAAGAACGGCAATGTCGGCTGGGCGGCGGCGGGTTGCGGTTTCGGCTGGGCGGCAGGTTGCGTCATGCCGAAGAAGTTCTGCAGCGACGGTTGCGGTTGCGGCGCCGGCTGCGGCGATCCGAAAAAGTTGGGGAAGGACGGTTGCTGTTGCACCGGCTGTTGTTGCAGGCCGAACAAGTTGGCCAGCGACTGCTGTTGCTGTTGTTGTTGCATGCCATAGGGCAGGAACGGGAAAGCTTGCTGTTGCGGCGCATATTGGGGTTGTCCCATTTGTTGCGGCAGCATGAAATATCCCGGTATCTGCTGTTGCTGGGCAGCAAACGGCATGTTGGGGAACGACGGCATGGACGGGCTAAATGCCGGTGTCGAGAACGACTGCTGCATGGGCAGGCGCGCATACGGATTGCCGGCAAAAGGATTGCCCTGGAACGGGGTGTTCATCTGGTTGAAGTAGCCGGATGACTGCATGTTGGGCGCAAACTGCATGCCGGGCGAGAAGCTGGGCGTCAAGACGCCGAGCGCGCTGAGGGCGCCCAGACTCAACACCGGGTTGGACAGGCCGCCATAGTTGTTCCAGGGGCTCAACGGGTTGATGCTGTTGAGCGGGTTCATCGGATTCAGCGCACCCAGGCCAAACGGACTGGAAATGTTGCCGTAGCCGCCAGACCACGGATTGTTCTGAACCGGAGCCAACATGCTCAGCGGATTGAACGTGTTGTCGGCCTGCGCCGATCCGGCGACGACTAATAAAATCAGGGGAGTAAGACGTTTCATGCGCGTCTCCTGTGTGGTGGGGTACTTGCCGGGAGGATTCGAGGAATCCTGCTGTTTACTGAACGGAACGCCAGGGTGGCGTTTTGCGGGTTGCGATGCGATAGCTTTACTGGCAACGAACGGGGGATGTGCGGGAAACCTCCTGCTGGAGATTTCCCGTCCGGGTATTACAGATCGCCGTTGGCAGCGGCTTTCATGATGACGTCCATCTTGTCGCGAATGTCTTTGGCGTGTTCCATCAGCTTGTCGGGCGCCCCCATCTTGCCGGACAGGGAATCCAGCCAGGAGGTATTCCAGTCCAGGGTCAGCACCCAGAGGTTCTTGTCAGCGTCTTCCATGATGGCGATACGGCAAGGCAGATAGACGATGGCTTCGGGCGCATATTTGAGAATTTCGCGGCCGGCGGCGATGTCGCAGTAGTGGTAGACCTCCATGCGCGGTGCTTCCATGTCGCCCAGCACAGCCTGGATATCCTTCCACATCGGGCTCTCGCCGACCTTCTTGAAATTGAGCTTGTTGGCGGAGAGTTCCATCGACGTTTTCACGTCATCGAAAGTCAGCCCCTTCTTGACCGGATATTTGATCGCCATCATGTTCATGACGTCTTTCACATCCATGCTCTTGACCATGCCCATCATCGGCATGATTTTCTTCATCATGGCCGCTTTTTCTTCCGGCCCGACGGTGCTCGACATCTCATACGGACGCTTGCCGCGACCAGCCGGAGAAACCGGCAGCACGATCGGACCGGCGGAGATGGGCACGTTGCTCAGGTAGGGGTTGGCGGCGGTGGGGGCTTGCTGGGCGATGGCGGGGACGCTCAGGGTCAGTGCCAGCGCGGCGATCAGGGCGTATTTTTTCATGTGTTACATCCTTCCTCTTGGAAATCGGTGGGGATTTTGGGGTGAAACTAAGACTTCTCAAGTCCAGATGTTCAGGACAAGGTTGAAAACCCCGCGCCGGAATCGGTGCGGGGTATTTGCCTGTTACAGGTCGCCGTTGGCGGCGGCCTTCATGATGTTGTCCATCTTGTCGCGGATGACCACGGCATGATCCCACAGCACATCGGGGGTACCCATCCGGCCTTTGACGGAATCCAGCCAGGTGGTATCCCAATCCAGGGTCATCACCCAGATGTTCTTGTCGGCGTCTTCCATGATGGTGAAGCGGCAGGGCATGTAGACGGCAGATTCCGGGGAGTATTTCAGCATCTCGCGGCCGACTGCGATGTCGCAGTAGTGGTAGACCTCGATGCGCGGCGCATTCATGTCGCCCAGCACGGCCTGGAAGTCTTTCCACATCGCGCTCTCACCGACTTTCTTGAAGTTGAGGCTGTTGGCGCGCAACTCCATGGAGGCTTTCACGTCGTCGAAAGTCAGGCCCGGCTTGGCTTTGTACTTGATGGTCATGAGATTCATCATGTCCTTCAAGTCCATGCGCGTGGTCATGTTCATCAAGGGCATCATCGACTTGATCAACTTCGCTTTCGTTTCCTGCGGAACCACGCCCGACATCTCATAGGGGCGGACACCCTGAGCCGGGAACTTCGGGATTGACGGGAGAGACGGGAGCAGCGATGGCAGTGAGGGGAGCGTCAGGCCGGTGGGAGCCGGTACATTGGTCAGGTAAGGGTTGCCTTTGGGGGCCGGATCGGCGGCCAGGGCGGGAACAGCCAAACTGATGGTGAGGGCGGCGAGTAACGTCTGTTTCAAGCTGATGCGTTTCATTTATGTATCCTTATTGTGAAACCGAGTTTGGTTGTTATGGCGACTTTGGTGGGATGGTGGTCAGGCCCAGCATTTTCCAGTCCTGCATGCCACCACGATACCACTTGAGCTTGTACGCTGGATAACCCATCGCCAGCAACTGCTTGATATTAGTAGGAGATTGTCCGCACCAGGGTCCGTTGCAGTACAGCACCAGTGTCTTCACATTTTCGAAATTCCACAGTCCGCCCTGGCGTGTGGCGCCGAAACGGAAGATCAGGATCTCGGCAATTTTTTCCAGATCGTTGTGACTGGGATGCAGTTCCTGCCACGGCAACTGCACCGCGCCGGGGATGATGCCGGAACGTTGCGGCCAATCGCCGTCGCGTGAATCGATCACCAGCACGCTGGAGTCCTTGCCGAGCTTTTTCAGGTACTCCAGCATTTCCAGTTCGCCGATGGTTTCCACGCCGGGGCCGAGCGTCATCGGCTGCACGCAGAACGGCGGACAGGGGCGCGAGGTCAACGAATAGTCCGGATCGAGCATGTTTTCGGTATCCGGATTACGCTCGATCATGACTTTCTTGCCTTGATGCAGCACTTCGACAGCAGCCACGCTCTGCGTGATGTTGACGTGCGTTCCCGCGGCCGACGCCAAGCCGGCGCCTAGGCCTAGAAGCACCAGTAACGCAGCGTTTCGTAAGTACATGCCATCTCCTCCTGTTCACGCAACACCGCACGAAGCGGAAAAACCGACTCAGTCCAGATATTCGAATACCTTCACGACCTTGGAAACGCCGCCGGTACGCGCGGCGATTTCTGCCGCCGCATTGCCCTCCTCGCGTTTTACCAGGCCCATCAGGAAGACCGTGCCGGCTTCGGTGACGACTTTGACATGGTGCGCATTGAAGCGCTTGTCCTCCAGGCAGCGCGCTTTCACCTTGGCGGTGATGAAGCCATCGTTGCTGCGCGAGACAAACGACGCCGTGCCGCCGACGACCAGTTCGTTCTGCACTTCGCGTACGTTCGGCACCGCCTTGGCGATCTCCTCGGCTTTTGCGCGCACGGCGGCATCCGGTACTTCGCCGCTGAGCAGCACGCGGCGGTTGTAGCTGGTGACATTGATGTGGGCATTCTGGCCGTGGGTCTCGCGGATCCGGTTCGCTGCCTTGATCTCGATTTCTTCGTCGAGCAGGTAGGTGCCGGAAGTACGTCGATCTTCCGCCATCAACATACCGACGCCGACGCCACCGGCAACCACCGGCACGCAACCGCCGAGCGGTGCGAGAGAAAGGCCGAGCAGGGTGCACAAGATGAGTTTTTTCATGATTCAGGCTCCTAGTAATAAGTAATCGATGCCATCGCACAAACAGTGGATGGTAAGTAACAGGGTTTCATGGATGCGCATCGGCGAGTCGGCCGGCGCGCAGATCAGCGCATCTTCCTCGCGCAGTATTTCAGCCAGCGCCCCGCCTTCGCCACCAACCAGGGCGATCACGATCATGTCGCGCTCCTGCGCGGCGCGTGCCGCTTCGACCACCGCGCGCGACTGGCCGAAGGTGGACACCGCGAACAGCACATCGCCCGGATGTCCCAGCGCCGAAACCTGGCGCGCGAAATCGGGGCCGGTCGCATCGTTCAGCGCGGCGCCGGCGCCGGACAGGTGGATCGCCGCCAGGCCGGGCCGGTCGCGGTCGAGTTTGTCGGTCAGGATCGCTGCCGCATATTGCGCGGTCAGGCCGGAAGCGCCACTGCCGCACGCCAGGATCTTGCCCTCGTGCATCAGGCAGTCGGTGAGGATCTGCACCGACCGGTCGATCGGCTCGGACAAGAGTTCCGCCGCATCGACCAGGGTGTGGATGCTGGCCTTGAACTGATCCTGAATACGTTGATGAAGTGGCATGGGGGGGAAATGGGAAAGCGAACCGGGGCGGATTATAGCGACCCCCTTCAAGCCTCGAACGCCGCCTGCAACCATTGCAGGCGACCTGCTTGCAACAATACCGCGTCGAAGCGGCAGGGCGCATCGATCGGGTGCTGGGCCAGATAATGCCGCGCCGCCAGGATGATGCGGCCCTGCTTGGTCGCGGTGATGCTCTCCGCCGCGCCGCCGAAGTCAGCGCGCGCCCGTGCCCGCACCTCGACGAACACCAGCGTCGCACCGTCACGCATGATCAGATCGATCTCGCCGCCACGGCAGCGAAAATTGCGCGCCACCAGTTTGAGTCCCTGCCGCGCCAGATAATCCGCCGCCGCCTGCTCCGCTTCCGCGCCCTTGGTTGTGCCACCCTTGTTCATGCCGCATCCCGTTTAAACTGGCCGCCCGCAGTATCCGGCGAAAATTTCGGAATTCACAATTCGGAACGCCCCTACCTGATCATGTTCGATGCCTCCCAGCCGGCCCGCCCCGGCGTGCTCCATATCGTCGCCACGCCGATCGGCAACCTGCGCGATCTCAGCCAGCGCGCGCTCGATGTCCTGAAGACGGCCGACATCGTCGCCGCCGAAGACACCCGCACCACGCAAGGCCTGCTCAACGCGCATCAGATTCAGGCCGGCAAACTGACGCCGTTGCACGATCACAACGAACAGGCCGCCGCCGCGCGCCTGATCGAAGCGTTGCGCGAAGGCAAAAGCGTCGCCTACGTTTCCGACGCCGGCACGCCCGGCATTTCCGACCCCGGTGCGCGCCTGGTCAACGCCGTGCGCGCCGCCGGTTTCGAAATTACCCCAATCCCCGGCCCGAGCGCGGTGGCGACGGCGTTGTCGGTGGCCGGTGTCGAGGGCGCCTGGCTGTTTTACGGCTTTCTGCCGGCGAAACCGGCCGCCCGCCGCAAAGTGCTCGAAATCCTGGTCGCCGCGCCGCATGCGTTGGTGTTCTACGAAGCACCACATCGCATCGAAGAAACCGTCGACGACCTGCTCGCCGTGTTCGGCGGCGAACGCAGCCTGCTGTTCGCGCGCGAACTGACCAAACGTTTCGAGCAACTGCATGCCTGTCCGTTGGCCGAAGCCCCGGCCTGGCTGGCGGCGGACGACAACCATCGACGCGGCGAATTCGTGCTGGTGGTGTCGGCTCCGCCGGCGCAGGACGATGCAGAGCAGGAAACCCGCGAAGCTCGCCGCGTGCTGGAAATCCTGCTGGAAGAACTACCGCTGAAACAGGCCGCCCATCTCGCCGCCCGCCTCACTGGCGCGCGCAAGAACGCTTTGTACGACCTCGCACTGACCCTGAAAAACGATTGAACATCATGCAAACACTGACCCTCATCCGCCCTGACGACTGGCATGTGCATCTGCGCGACGACGCCATGCTGGCCGCCGTGCTGCCCGACACCGCCCGCCAGTTCGCCCGCGCCATCGTCATGCCCAACCTGCGCCCGCCGGTGCGCACGCTGGAAGATACCCAGGCCTACCGCAATCGCATCCTGGCCGCCTTGCCGCACGGCATGGCGTTCGAGCCGCTGATGACGCTCTATCTCACCGACAATACCGATCCGGCGGAGGTGGCGCGCGCCCAGGCCAGCGGCATCGTGCAGGCCGTGAAGTACTACCCGGCTGGCGCCACCACCAATTCCGATTCCGGCGTCACCGACATCCACAAGATCGACGCGGTGCTGGAAGTGATGCAGGAAACAGGCATGCCGCTGCTGCTGCACGGCGAAGTCACCGATCCGGATGTCGACGTGTTCGACCGCGAAGCCGTGTTTATCGACCGCGTCCTGTACCCGTTGCTGCAGCGCTATCCCGCGCTGAAAGTCGTGCTGGAACACATCACCACGCGTCAGGCCGCCGAGTTCGTCGCCCAGGCCCCGGCCAACGTCGCCGCCACGATCACCGCGCATCACCTGCTCTACAACCGAAACGCCATGTTCCAGGGCGGCATGCGGCCGCATTACTACTGCCTGCCGGTGCTGAAGCGCGAAACCCATCGTCACGCGCTGGTCGCCGCAGCTACCAGCGGCAATCCCAAGTTCTTCCTCGGCACCGACAGCGCGCCGCATGCCAAACAAGCCAAGGAAACCGCCTGCGGCTGTGCCGGCATCTACAGCGCGCACGCCGCGCTGGAACTGTACGCGGAAGCCTTCGACCAGGCCGGCGCGCTCGACAAACTGGAAGCCTTCGCCAGCTTCCACGGCCCCGATTTCTACGGCCTGCCGCGCAACAGCGAGCACGTAACATTGGTGCGCGAAACGGTCACGGTCAGCACCGAGCATGCCGCCGGCATCGTGCCGTTGCGGGCCGGGGAAGCGCTGGCCTGGCGGCTGCAGCAGGTGTGATGAGTGATCGTAGGATGAGCAAAGCGTAGCGTGCCCATCGACACGCGCGACAGATGGGCACGCTACGCTTTGCCCATCCTACGAACTACGAGCGATTTTTTCCGTTGTCCCGATAAACAAAAACGGGAGCCGAAGCTCCCGTTACGGCGGCAACGCGCGGCTTACTTGCGGCGTGCGGCGGCCAGGCCGAACAGCCCCAACCCCAACAGCGCCAAAGAAGCCGGCTCCGGCACGGTGACGTGATCCACCCAGGCAACGTTGTCGAATACCAAGGAGTTTCCAGCAGCGCCTTCCGTATAACGGATCTCGTCAAACAAACCCGTAAAGGTCAGTACACCAGTGTTCACAAGCAGTAACCCGCTTCCACCATCTGCGGCAGCGTCGTGCAGGAAGGTTTCTACCAGCGCGCCGTTTAGATAGGTGGAGAAGCTTGGCGTGCCACCATATTGCCTGACGCTAACCAGGGAGAACGAGGTGGCGCTGACATCGTTCGAGAAAATCAGTGAGAAAGCATCATTCGTCGCATTGCCGCCCTGGCAACCAGGTCCGTAAGTGCCCAGTGTGTCGCCATCCAGAAGAACCCCGTCCCACCACCCGATGCCACACCCATTAGCGCGCACCGCGCCGTTTCCTGTCGCACTAACGGTCAGACCCAGAGCGGCGTACTGGTTGGTTACGACCGTGGAATTCGCAAGGCTCGGGCTGGAGAAGGTAACCAGGTGATCATAGGTTGCAAGGCCGGTATTGCTGGAGATGATCGTCGCGTTGGCCATGCCGGCGGCAAACAGGCTGGAACTCAGGGCAACGGCAAGCAGGTGCTTTGGGGTGTTCATTCAGTGCTCCAGTTTTATTGGATTAGGTAAGGGGAGCAGGCGGCATATTCATGCCGCATTTAGGCGCCTGAGCTTGCAAGGCACGAACTGTGCCATGTTGGTTGATTCATATAATTCAATGGCTTGGCATGGCTTTGCTTGGCTTTGTGTAAATATTTTCGGCACGTAATGGGTGATTTCTTTGCCCAAAACCGGATGTTACGCCGCACTTCCCCGGATGCCGCTACGCTGCATTGAAGTCGTTCGTTGCTCGCCGTTGTCAAGCTACGAGTGCCACTTTAGTATCACTCCATGCGAACCGAACTCGTGACTACACTCAAGCGCCAGGCAACTGAACTCCTCGCGGATCTCGAACGAGATAAGGAGCCCATCCTGATCACGCAGCACGGTTTGCCGAGCGCCTATCTGGTGGATGTCGAGACCTATGAGCTGCTCCAGCAGCGCATGGCGATGCTGGAAGGCATTGCGCGTGGCGAAATGGCGGTGGCTGAGGGCCGTGTGGTGTCGCACGTTGAGGCCCAGGCCCGCATGGCCCGATGGCTGAAATAATCTGGACTGAACCGGCGCTCGCCGATCTGGATGCCATTGCCGACACCATTGCGCTGGATAAACCCGCTGCGGCGGCCGCTCTGGTGCAACGGGTTTTTGCCCATGTCGCGCATCTTGAGACGCAACCCGAGTTGGGCAGCCAGCCTTTGGAATTGAAGCGATCGCGTTATCGGCAAATCATCGAGCCGCCGTGCCGGGTGTTTTACCGATTTGACGGAGAACGGGCCTATATCCTTTACATCATGCGTTCCGAACAGTTACTGCGTCCGTCGCATATCTTGTCGCGTGAAAAAGCGGACTGATCGCTTCATGGGAGACCGGTAAAAATATGGCAACCATCGTCCCCGACGGCTGGCGCGAATATGCGGTAACCGGCGCCGCCGCGCGCGAGATCGAGACCCTCGCCAAGCTGGCCGACGCGCTGCCGGACGCCTATACGGTTTATCACGCGGTGCACTGGACGCGGCTGGAGCAGGGCTATTCGGTCTATGGCGAGATCGATTTCGTGGTGGTCAACCAGGCCGGCGCGCTGCTGCTGATCGAACAGAAAAGCGGTTTTCTGGAAGAGGGGCCGGACGGTCTGGTCAAGCGCTACGCCGAGAAGTCGAAGAGCGTGCCGCTGCAGATGGCGCACGGCATCGCGGCGATACAGAACAAGCTGTATGCGCGCCCGGGCTGCCGCGATGTGCCGATCGACTACCTGCTGTATTGCCCGGATTACCAGATCAAGCTTATGCAGACCGCCGGCATATCGCCCGAGCGCATCGTCGATGCGCGTCGGCGCGACCAACTCGCGGCGCTGATCGGCCAGATCCTGCCGCACGGCGAGAGCGAGCGCGTCAATCCGGATACCACGCGGCAAGTGCATCGTTTCCTGCGCGACATCGTGCAACTGGAAACCGACGTCAGCGCGCTGATCGGCCGCGCGCAGTCGTTGGTCACCCGCATTTCCGGCGGTCTGGCGCACTGGGCGCGGCAACTCGAATTCACCCCTTTTCGACTGCGGGTCAGCGGCACCGCCGGTTCCGGCAAGACGCAACTGGCGCTGGCCGAATACCGCGCCGCCGTCGAGCGGGGTTTGCGGCCGCTCTACCTCTGCTACAACCGCCCGCTGGCCGACCATTTTCAGTTCATCGCACCGCCCGGCGGCCAGGTCTGCACGCTGCACATGCTGTGCGATCAACGCGTGCGCGCGGCCGGCGAGATTCCGGATTTCAGCCAGCTCGACGCGTTCGAAACCCTGCTCGCCCGCGCCGCCGTCTTGCCCGTTTCGGAAGCCTGGCTGTTCGACACGCTGATCGTCGACGAAGGCCAGGATTTCAGCGAGCAATGGCGCGATCTGGCGCTGCGCCATCTGAAACCCGAGGGCCGCGCGATCTGGCTGGAAGACCCGCTGCAGAATCTCTACGCGCGTCCCCCGGTCGATCTACCCGGCTGGGTGCGCATGCGCGCCACCAGCAACTACCGCAGCCCGCGCTCGGTCGTGCGCATGTTGCAGAACCTGTTGCCGGAAGAGTTCAGCATCGAAGCACAAGGCGCGCTGCAAGCGTCGGAACTGGTCGTGCTGACCTACCGGGACGCGGCCGAACTGACCCAGCAGGTCAAGGAAGGGATCCGCCAGTGTCTGGCCGAAGGGTTCAAGAAAGCGGATATCGCCGTGATCAGCTTTCGCGGCCGCGAACAATCGCAGCTGTTCCCGTACACCGAACTCGGTCCGCACCGCCTGAAAACCTATACCGGCCGCTACGACCTGCTCGGCCAGCCGATCTACTCCGACGGCGACGTGCTGCTGGAATCGGTCTACCGCTTCAAAGGCCAGGCCGCGCCCGCCATCGTGTTCGCCGAAATCGACTTTGAACAGCTCGACGAACGCGCCGTGCGCAAACTGTTCGTCGGCGCCACGCGCGCGACGATGAAACTGGTGCTGGTGGTGTCCGAAAGGTCGGCGGCGGTATTGCTGGAACGGCTGGGCTGAAATCTCGCGCCTTGGAAGGCGCTCCTACACGGATTTCAGCGCGATGTAGGAGCGCCTTCCAAGGCGCGATTGTTCGCCGCTCCTACATGTTCGCCAAGCCTGCCCTTAATTTCTCCCCCACCTTTTCCCGCAACGCCGCCGGTTCCAGCACTTCCACTTCCGGCACATGGCGCAGGATATCCATGACCAGTTCGCGGTCGTCGGCGTAGGGCATTTCCAGCACGTAGCGACCGTCTTTCTGCACCTTGCCGCGCTGTTTTGGATGCCATTGTTCCAGCGCCACCCAGCGCGCGCGTTCGGCGCTGAAGCGCAATTTCGCCCAGGTCAGCTTGCGGCCGGAGAAGATGCCGTAGCCGGCACCGAGCATCGCGTCCAGCGATTTTTCGGCGACTTCGCGCGCGGTCGTGTCGAGGATTTCCGCGTGCTGGATGCCGTCCATTGCAAAGCTGCGCAGGCCTTTACGCAGGTGGCACCAGGCATCGAGATACCAATTTTCACGATAGTGAACGAGGCGTTGTGGCGATAGTTCGCGTTCGCTGACGCGATCGCTCGATTTGGCGTAATAGCCGATGCGCAAGCGTTTGCGCCGCAACAACGCGGAGCCGATCGTGGCGAACTGGTCGATAGGCGCGCGGCGCGCGGCGAGAGGAATCAACTTGATACGTTTTTTGATTTCTTCGGTGGGATGCCGACCGTTGCCGAGTAAACCGGTCAAGCGTGACATCAGGGGCTGGATGTGGGGCCCCAGCAAACCGCCGGCATCGAGGTTGGCGAGCAGGTGCTGCATGGTCAGCAGAGCGTGGATTTCATCGGCGGAGAACCACAGTCCGGGCAGTTCGTACTGTGCACCAACCGCGAGTGGCTTGCCGTAGATGTAACCGCGCGTTTCGCGATCCCAGATGATGGGCGCGTTGAGGCGGTTGCGTAGATATTCCAGATCGCGTTTCAGGGTCGCGCGCGACACTTCCAGACGCTTTTGCAGGCGGTCGAAAGTGGCTATTTCGGGCGAAGCCAGCATCATGTCGATCAGGTGAAAGCGTTCGGTGCGGTCCATGTTTTCGCCTCAAATAGGTCGTGCGGCCATTGTAGCCGCGGGCTTGGGCGGTGGCGCGTCTGATGAGCCAGTGAGCCATTAAGCTGTTTTCATCGTAATCGACGGAGACGGAAATGAACTTCAGCCTGAGCCTCACCCTTTACCTCTCACTTGGCCTCGCCATGACCCTGTTGCGTCGCAGCCAGGGCATGGCGTTCGGCGATGCGCTGTTCTGCGGCGTGTTCTGGCCGCTGGAACTGCTGCGGCGCTGGATCGATTTGCTGGTTGGGAGGCTGGCGGCGGCGCCGTGCGAATAAATTCGCACCTACGATTCAGACCGACGCTGCCTGAGTGAAATCCGCCAGCAGCTTGGCGACGAAGGCTTCGTCCAGATCGGAAGTAATGAACACGAAGCGGCTGCGCCGGTCGGCGTCCGGCCAGGCCGGCAGTTCGGCGGGCGGATAGAACATGTGCTGGACGGCGTGCAGCACGACCGGATTCGGATTGCCTTTGACGTTGACCAGGGCTTTCATGCGCAACAGGTTTTGCGGCCGGAACGCCTGCAACATGTCCAGCGCCGACTGCACGCCATGCCATTCCAGCGGTGCGTCGAAGCTCAGGCTGAAGGCGCGGATGCGGCTGTCGTGCAAATCCGCCGGCGCCGCTGTCGTCTTGCCGCCCAGCAGCGGGCGCGCCGCCGGTTTGTAGCGTTGATGCGCCAGCCACTGCAGCACATCCGGGTGTTTGTCGAGCGGGTTGAACAGGCCCAGATGGGTGACCAGGGCGGGGTCGACGATGCCGCTCAGAACGGTGTGTATCGGCGCGGCCGGGTTGAGTTCAGCCAGGCGGGTCTTGATCGCGTCGACCTGTTCGGGCGTGGCCAGATCGGTCTTGGTCAGCAGCAGCCGATCCGCCACCGCGACTTGCCGCGCCGCCTCGAAATGCGCGTCCAGTTGTTGTGTGCCGAATACCGCGTCGACCGTCGTCACCACGCCGTCGAGCTTGTGCCGCGCCGCCAGCCAGCGTTCGCTGAGCAGGGTGTCCAGGATCGGCGCCGGGTCGGCGATGCCGGTGGTTTCGATGATGATGCGTTCGTACGGCGGCAGCTTGCCGCTAGTCCGCGCCATGTACAGATTCTTCAGCGTCGGCGCCAGCGTGCCCTGGATCTGGCAACAGACGCAGCCGCCGGAAAGCAGCGCCAGCGGCCCGCGGCTCTCTTCCAGCAATTGATGGTCGAGGCCGATCTCGCCGAATTCGTTCATCACCACGGCGGTCAGCGGCAAATGCCGCAACAGATGGTTCAGCACGGTGGTCTTGCCGCTGCCGAGGAAGCCGGTAAGAAGGGTGACGGGCAGAAGTTCGGGCGGGGTCATGGCGATATCAGGAAGCCGGGGGCGGAATTCTACGTGGCGGCCATAAACAAAAAACCCCGCACCAAGCGGGGTTTCGGGCCGGTGGCGATAACCCGTCAGGCTTTGCGGCGACGCGCCATGAAGCCGACCAAGCCGAGACCGGCCAGCATCAGTGCATAGGTTTCGGGTTCCGGCACGGCTACGGCGATGACGCCATATTTATTGACCTGAGTGAACGCGTGAACAGTGCCGTCCATGTCGGCGTTGGTCAGATTGATAAATGTGGCATAGAGCTTGCCGGAATCGGTTACCGGAAAGCCCGCGCCCGCAGCCCAGGCGAGCTTGCTGGTGCCGCCATGCTGTAGGTCCGTCCCAAACGGACCGACACCGTCTGCATCCAGTGCTGCCCAGGCGTAGGCATCACCGTTGATGGGATCGTTCATGTCGATGTAGGCGCTCGCCTCGACTGAGAAAATCGCCATCGTATTGGCGGTCAGGCTGAAGTAGCCATAGCGATTGGCTTGGGCATAGGCATTCAAACTTGCGGGCGGTGTGCTGAAGCTCGCTTGGAGGCTGCTTACATCCGCATTCGCCATGGCGACACCGTCAGCCGCGCTAAGCGGAGTGCTCCAGTCTGCGCTGTTGTTGGAAACGCTCGACCCGGCGTCGACGTAGACGTCAGAGGATTGAAATGTCCAGGATAGCGACCCGCCAGTGCCGCCATTGATGTCAATGATCTGGATGGCGAAGGTCGACCAGTCGATGTATGCATCGGCGCTTGTAGGGAGCGTGGCCGATGCCGGCGTCACTTGCAGCATCAGGCTGGCGAGCAGCGTGGAAAGAAGTAGGCGATTCATCGGGATTCCTCGTTAAGTTGATTGATATCGGACTAAATATGCTTGCAGGAACCTGCAAGAATTCTTTATTGAGGACAGACACGCAAGATATGGACCGCTTTTGTCAGGATCGGCGGGCGGATGCGTGAGCTGGAAATTAACCTGCATCGAATCAATGCGTTGAATCATGTAATGCAGAGCAAAAAATCCCCTCCTGAAAAATACGCGGGCAGGGCAGTCCACGTTGCGACAGGAACTGTAAAAAAAATCGACAAAATTGCTGGGTCGGGTCGACCTCAATCGACCTCGACCAACTCGATCAAATCCGCGCCGTAAGCGTTGGAACACGCAGTGGCGATCTCGGCGCTGCGCGGTGTGCCGGCTTGGCTGCATTGCGGTGGCGCGGTTTCTTCGTCGCCGTCGGCGACGATCTGGATATTGCGTGCGGCGACCGGGGAGGCGGCCAAGCTGGAGAAGGGGCCGGCGGCGACCATGCCGAGGGCGGAGAAGTCGCGCGGTTTGTCGCTCACCAGTACCAGCAATCGATCGCGTCCGGCCGGGCCGCCGGCGCGGAATGCCCAGCCGGGGCGCGGCAGGTTCCAGGTTTCATTGGCCTGCATCAGGTTACGGTCGTCCTTTTTGTTGGGGAACAGCATGTCGAACTGTTTGCCGTCGCTGCCCGCCATGAGCAGATACACATAGCCGGCATGGCTGCTTTCCAGGCTGAAGCGGATGCGGTCCTTGCCGACTTTGTACTCGGGTTTGTCGACGCTCAGACGCACCTGGCGGCGGTCGTCGCGGTTGGCGTGGATGTCTTTCAGCACGGCGGCCGCATCCGCCGTTTTCGGCAGATTGTCCGGTGTCGCGAGCACCATGCCGGTATTGCCGATCAGCAGCGGATGTTGCGGGCTGAAGGCGCTGTTGCCCGGCATGAGTTGTTCGATGCGCGTTTGTGCGCAGGCCAGAATTTCACGCGCCGAGAGGCCGCCCGAGGCATCCGCGTCGTTGGCTTCGCCGGCCAGACAGTCGAGCCAGGCGTGGCTGGCGAGGCCGCCTCGCTGGCCGTCGTCGAGCGCGGTTTCGCCTGCCCGCGCGGCGGCGATCAGGACGAAATTGGCCTTGTTGCGACCCGCTTCGGTGGAAATCAGGCCGCGCGTCGACGCGTTGACTGGCTGCTCACAGGTTTTGGCGTCGGCTGTGTTCGCGGTTTTTGCGCTGAACTGGCCGGCGCTACGCAATTTGATGCTGCCGGCATGCGAGGCATCGAGGAACACCACCACGCGGCGAGCTTTGGCGGTGAGGCGTTGCAGGCGTTGTTCCAGTTCGCTATCCAGCAGCGCCTCGCCATCGACGCTCAACAGGGCTTCGGCGCAGTGTTTCTCGCCGGCTTCCGGGCTGAGCCGACGGGCGCCGTGGCCGGAGTAATAGAGGAACACTTCATCGTTCGGCAGCACGCGCGCTTCCAGGCCATCCAGCGCTGATCGCAGGCCGGCCAGCGTCAGCGCAGCGTCGTTCAAGGCGGTGATATTCGCTTCCGGCACGCTCAGCGCGCGTGCCATCAGCACGGCGCTGTCGGCGTCGTGCGCAACGCCTGGCAGAGGCGGGATGCCATTGCGGTATTCGCCGATGCTCAGGATCAAGGCATGCGCCGAAGCGCGCGGCGGCTGCAGGCTGCGCAGCCCGGCGACGCTGGTGAAACGCTGGTCGCGCTCGTGTTTGAACAAGGTTTGCAGGCTGTGCGACGACAGCGCGTTCGCGCCGACATCGCGCAGCGCCAGCAGGCGCAGCCAGCCTTCGCGACCTTGTCCGCGCACCCGGGTCCAGCCGCCGCGCCGTTCCAGAATTTCGACCTGGGTTTTGGCGGCGAGATGCGTCAGCGTGGGCGCCCGCGCATCGGGGCTGGCCAACAAAAATTGCGCGCGCACCAATTCGGCCGCGCCAGCCGGGGCAAGCGTCGCCAGCGCGAGCAGCAGGTATGCTGTCAGATGAAGCATCGATTTCCGGTACGTCAGCATGAAATTCCCCTGAGAATGGCTAAAGTTTAGCCTGCACTTTTACGCGCGCCGGTATGGAGTCGCCGATGAATTCCTTGCGTTATTTCCTGTTCGTGATTTGCCTGGTCCCCGCCTTGGCGTGGAGCCAGTCGCAAGACATTGCGGCTTTGAACAAGCAGACGCTGGAGCTGTTGCAGAACGGCCAATCGATTGCCGCGGAACCGCTGGCGCGACAGGCCATCGCCGTGGCGGAGGCGCTGCCGGCTGGAAGGGGGCGTGAAAAATTGCTGCCCATCGCCCAGCAACGCCTGGGCCTGGCTTTGCGGCAGCAAGGCCGTTTTGCCGAAGCCGAACTGATCCTGCGCGAAGCCCTGCTCGGCGCTGAACGCGGCCATGGCTATGCCTCGCGCCTGGCGATCAAAACGCAAATCCACCTGGGCCAGGCCTTGCAGGCGCAAGGCCGTTATGCCGAGGCCGACAAGCAATTGCGTGAAGCGGTTGCGCGCGCGCCGGCGCCCAAAGACGACGAGACGCTGGATGCCTGGCTGGACGCGCACACGCGCCTGGGCCGTCTGCAAATGCTGAGCGGCAACGAGGCGGAAGCGGAAACGCTGCTCACCGCCGTCTGGGAAAAAAGCGCGGCCGCCACCGAACGGCATGCCCGCCGCTGGCGCCAGCATGCGGGCGACGGCCTGGTCATGTTACGGCATCGCCAGGGGCGTCACGCCGAGGGTGAAATTTACGCCCGCGCTTCCGCCGAACAAGCGCCTGCCGCCTGGGGCGAAACCCATCCGGTGACGTTGGATGCCTACACCAACCTGGGGCAAACGCTGCTCAAGCAGAATCAGCTGGACGAAGCCGAAGTCTGGTTGCGCCGCGCCATTGTCATTGCCGAATCGTTGGCGGGGCAGGACTACGGCGTTTCGTCGAAACCCTTCCGCGTGCTGGCGCAGGTGCTGGCAAGCAAAAATCAGCCTGAAGCGGCCGCAGCCATGTTCAACCGCGCCATGTCCGCCGCCGCGACCGGCGCGCATGCCGAAGTGCAACTGTTCACGTTGCGCGCCTACGGCCGATTTTTGATGCAGCAGGGCCGGCCGGAAGCCGCCTTGCCGGTCTACCAGCAAGCGGTCGAGCAGGCCGACCGGCTGTTCGCGCTGTCGCGCGGCCTCGACGACGCCGCGCGCGAAAACAAGGTTGCGCTGCTGCGGCCAATCTATGGCGAAGCGATCTACAACCGGGCGCGGCTGGATGAAAAAAATCCCGGCCAGGGGCATGACCGCGCCGCCTTGATCGACGTTGCGCGCACACAAAGCCGGCTGTTCACCGAAATGTTGCGTACCGCAGACGTGGCGCGTCTGGCCGGCGACGATGCCTTCCTGAAACTGAAAGCGCAGCGTGACGCCCTGCTGTACAGCCTCGATGAAATGAACCGCCGCCTCAGCATGACCGCGCGGATCGACGCCGGCGGCGCAGCCATCCTGCCGGCCAAGCCGATTGATGATCCGTACATCCTGGCGCGTTGGCAGAAAGATGTCGCGGCGCAACAGCGTGCGTTGAAGCAGGCGGAAAGCGAGCGCGCCGCAGTCGACACGCAGCTGTGGCGCGACTACCCGCGTTATATGGAGCTGGAAGAACCGCGTCCGCTATCGCTGCCCGACCTGCAAAGGAAGGTGCTGCGCCCGCACGAAACCCTGTTGGCCTACTTTCGCTTGAAGCAGCAACTGCTGATCTTCCTGATTGGCCGCGACGATTTTCAGTTGGTGCGCGTGCCGGTCAAACGCGACGAACTCGACCGCCTGGTTATGCAAGTGCGGCAACCGATGGAAGCCGGCGGCCGCCTGGAGGCCTTGGGCCAGCTCGATCCGGCCGCGCTCAACCGGCTCTACGAACTGTTGCTCAAGCCGGTGCAGGACAAACTGCCGGCCAACGGGCGCGTGCTGGTGGTCGGCGACGGGCCGCTCTATACCTTGCCGTTCGAAATGCTGGTGACGCGCTGGGGCGAGGCCGATCAAAAAACTTTTGCCGGCGCGAAGAAAACGGATCTTTCCCAATACGGCGGGCTCGACTACGCTGGCGCGCATTGGCGTTTTTCCTACTTGCCCAGCCTCGCCACGCTGGCGATTCAGCGCGCCGCCGGCAATCGGGAAGCTAGCGAACACGGCCAGAGCCTGGTGGCTTTTGCCGACCCGATCTTCGCGTCCGCCGAACAAACGCCGGGCGCCGCCACGCGGGCGTTGCTGAACGATCTGGGCGCGTTTCGGGCTGGCCACAATGGGAGCGGTCGCGTCAGCATTCCGCGCTTGCCGGAAACCGCCGATGAAGTCACTGCCGTGGCGAACATCCTCGGCGGCGAACAGCACCTGTATCTGCGCGAAGCGGCGCAGGAAGCGCGCGTGAAACAGAGCGATCTGGCGCACACGCGCTACCTGCATTTCGCCACCCACGGCCTGCTCGGCGGCGAATTCGCCCAACTCAAAGGCTATGCCGGCGAGGTTGACGCCGCCGAGAACGGCCATCGCACGCGCAATCTGGTCGTGCTGGATGACGCCGAAGCCGTACCCGTCGGCGCGCCCATCAAAGGCCAGCCGGCGCTGGTGCTGACTCTGGTCGGCGATCTTTCCGGCGAGGATGGCCTGCTCACCATGAGCGAAGTGATGGGCCTCAAGATGAACGCCGATCTGGTCG
>JASJPG010000026.1:0-23233 GCA_031426815.1 Hydrogenophilaceae bacterium | reverse complement strand
CGGCCATCATCACGTTGGCATCCACCGAGTCCAGCGCGATCTTGATGCGCAGGTTTTCATTGGCGATGCGACGCTCGGCTTCGAGCCGGTCGATGAGTTGTTGCTGCATGCTTTTCATCTGGGCCAGCAGGCTTTGCGCGTCACCTTTCGCCAGCTGGATGTCATTGTCGAAGCGGCCTGCGGCGATGTTCTGGGCAATGCGGGTCGCCAGCGCCGGCTCGCCGCCGATGCGGCGCAGTACGGAACGGAGGACGCCGCCGCCCAGCAACAGCACGATGGCGAGCACACCCAGGATCATCGCAATCTGGCTGATGTTGTTGGAACGAATGCTGGCTGCGGCGTTTTTCTCCAGCGTTGCCAGGTCGGCGTTGGACAGCTCGACGGCTTTGACCACGTGTTCGCGGTGGGTCTCGAACAGGTATTGCAGGTCTTTCAGCGCCTGCTGCGCAGCGGCACTGTCGCCGGCGTCGAGGGCGGGAAAATAGGCGTTGGCGGCCTTGTCGTAAAACGCCTGCCCCATATCCCGCGCCTTGCTCATTTCAGTCTTTATGGCGCCATCGATGTGAGCGTCCTGCCAGACTTGATGGCGTTGGATGAATTCCTCGCCGGTTTTATCGAAACGCTGTCTGAGCGCTTGCCGTTGGGCGCCTTCCACCATCTGCATCTGCACGGCGGTCAGGTAGGCTTCGACCGCGAATCCCGGCGGCGGCAGGATGTCCGCGATCAGATCCTTGTCCTGCACGATGCCGCGATAGATCGGCCCATTCACCGCCACACTGCGGTTGGACAGGTTGTTGACCGCGCCGAGCACGATCACACCCAGTGCGAACAGGGCCAACAAGATGCTGAAGGAGGTCTTGAGTTTCAACGCGTTCATGTCGCTTCGCCCATTAACAGGATTACCAGGTTGTCTTCCTTCCGGTCGCGGCGCGTCAGGCTCAAACCGCCACCGCTTCGACCAGGGACATTTCCTGGCTGGTCATCAGCCTTTCGATATCGACCACGATGATCATGCGATCTTCCACCGTGCCGAGGCCGAGGATGTAGCGGGTGTCGAGGATGGAACCGAACTCGGGCGAGGCGTGCAGGTTGCCGGAACTGAGCTGGATGACATCCGAGACGCCGTCGACGACGATGCCCATGACGCGTTTGCCGATGTTGAGGATGATCACCACGGTGAACTGGTCGTAAGTGAAACTGCCCAGGTTGAATTTGATGCGCAGGTCGACGATGGGCACGATGACGCCGCGCAGATTGATGACTCCCTTGATGAACGGCGGCGCGTTGGCGATTTTGGTGACGGCGTCGTAACCGCGTATTTCCTGCACCTTGAGGATGTCGATGCCGTATTCCTCGGCGCCCAGGGTAAAGGTGAGGTATTCGCCGGAAGTGGCGATGCCGCTGGTTTCGGGGTAATCCATGTTTAGCTCCTCTCGGGGCGGGGCGACCCGCCCGCTCGGTTGATCAGGCTGCCAGCCGCCGCTTGACGTTGCTCAGTCCCATGCGGGTGACCGCGGAGACGTCGACGATCATGGCGACGCGCCCATCGCCCATGATGGTGGCGCCCGAGATGCCGGGCACTTTGCGGTAGTTGGCCTCCAGGCTCTTGATGACGACCTGTTGCTGGCCGAGCAATTCGTCGACGAACAGGGCAGCTTTGCCTTCTTCCGCTTCCACCACCACCAGCAAACCCTTGGTGATGTCTTCCACGCCGTCCAGGCCGAACGCTTCGGCCAATGAGATGAACGGCAGATATTCGCCGCGCACATGCACCATGCGGCTGTCGCCGGCCATGGTGCGGATGTCTTCCAGCTTGGGTTGCAGCGATTCGATCACCGTGGTGATCGGCACGATGAAGGTTTCGCTGCCGACGCCGACCGACATGCCGTCGAGGATGGCGAGGGTGAGCGGCAGGCGGATGACGGTACGCGTGCCGAAGCCGGGCGAGGACTCCAGTTCGACGCGGCCGCCGAGGCCTTCGATGTTGCGTTTAACCACGTCCATGCCGACGCCGCGGCCGGATACGTCGGTGACCACATCGGCGGTGGAGAAGCCGGGCGCGAAGATGAGTTGCCAGACCTCGTAGTCGGACATGCCGTCGCTCACGGGCAGGCCTTTTTCCTTGGCCTTTTCCAGGATGCGGGCGCGGTTGAGGCCGCCGCCGTCGTCGATCACTTCGATCACGACGTTGCCGCCCTGGTGGCTGGCCTTCAGGGTCAGCGTGCCTTTCGGGTTCTTGCCGGCGGCGATGCGTTTCTCCGGCGTTTCGATGCCATGGTCGAGACTGTTGCGCACCAGATGGGTCATCGGGTCGGTGATCTTCTCGATCAGACCTTTGTCCAGTTCGGTGTTGTCGCCGATGGTCTTCATCTCGACCTGCTTGTTCAGCTTGCCGGCAAGATCGCGCACGACGCGGGGGAAACGCGAGAACACCATGCTCATCGGCAACATGCGGATGGACATCACCGATTCCTGCATGTCGCGGGTGTTGCGGGAGAGCAGGTCGATGCCGGCGAGGATACGCTCGGCCAGCACCGGGTCGAGGTTGCTGGCGGCTTCCGCCAGCATGGCCTGGGTGATGACCAGTTCGCCGACCAGATTGATCAGCTGGTCGACCTTTTCCACGGCAACCCGGATGCTGGTATCGGTATTGGCGGCGGTGACGGTCTTGTCGTTGTCGCGGCGGCCGCCTTTGGCGGTCTCGATGCTCGGGTTGTCGGCCAGTCGGCGGCCTTCGCCTGGCGTTGGAGCTGCCGCCTTTGCCGCGGCGATGGCGGCAGCCGCTTTGCCGGAAAACGGCTCAGGTGCGCTGGATTTGAGGGCATGTTCGGCGCCCGGGGCGTCATCGAACAAGCCGAGACCACCGGGGGCATCGACGTAAATGCCGTAACCGGGGCCTTCGATGGCGGCAGGACTGTCGCCCGGAGAGACCAAGGGTTGTTCCGGCGACTCTTTGGGGGCGCCGGGCGCGTCTTCGAACAGGCCGAAACCGTCGTCTTCCTCCGCTACGGCAGTCGGTGCGGAGACCGGCTCGCTCGGCAGGTCGTCGAAGAAACCGTAGCTGTCGTCGACGCTCGGACTGGCCGCTGCGCTCGGCAAATCATCGAAAAAGCCGTAGGCCTCTTCTTCCGGCTCCAGCTGGATCGAGATGCCTTCCGGCGCGCTGTAAAACGCCAGGGAGTCTTTCAGTTCGCTATCGCTGGCTTGCGTGGTGAGGACGACGACGAGGCGGGCATCGGCCGGAGTCGGGCGTTGTCTTACGTCTACCGCAGCAATATCCCGGAGTGCGTCGAGCAGGTTGTCGATCGCCTCGGCGACACCGGCGATGTTCGCCGGCAGCGTGCATTCGAGGCGGAGCTTGCGCGCCGGGACCGGGGCGCTGGCGGCGGGTGCGGCGGTCGGTTCTGGGGTCGGCGCGGTGGGCACGACTGCCGCCGGCGCGGCTGGAGCGGTCTCGCCCGCCGCGAGTTGGTTGAGCCGGGCGCAAACCGCTTCGATTTCGCCGGCAGCCGCTTCCGGGCCGCCCTGATGGTGTTCCAGTTGCGCCCGCAACACATCGCCTGCCGCCAGGAAGGCATCCACCATTTCCGCGCGCAGCGACAGTTCTTCCTTGCGCAGCCGGTCGAGCAGGCTTTCCAGCACATGCGTGACGCTGGTCATGTCGGTAAAACCGAAGGTGCCGCTGCCGCCCTTGATGGAGTGCGCTGCCCGGAAGACGGCGTTGAGATCTTCCAGCGACGGGGCATCCACATCGAGGTTGAGGAGCAGGTTTTCCATACTCGCCAGATGTTCCGAGGTTTCCTCGAAGAACACCTGGTAGAACTGGCTCATGTCGATGCTCATGGCGCTTCCCGCAGGCTAATGGGTGAGGGGCGGTATCGGGCGGATGCAGCCCCGGACGAGCTCAGCCGATGACTTTCTTGACGACTTCCAGCAGTTTCTGCGGGTCGAACGGCTTCACCAGCCAGCCGGTTGCGCCAGCGGCTTTGCCAGCTGCTTTCATGCTGTCGCTCGACTCGGTGGTCAGCATCAGGATCGGTTTGCTGCGGTAGTCGGGCAAACCGCGCAACGATTTGATCAGGGTCAGGCCATCCATCTTCGGCATGTTCTGGTCGGTAAGGACCAGATCGGCCACTTTGCTCTTGGCCTTGTTGAGGCCGTCTTCTCCGTCCACCGCTTCGACAACTTCGTAGCCGGCGCTTTTCAGGGTGAATGCGACCATCTGGCGGATGGAGGCGGAGTCGTCGACGGTCAGTACCACTTTGCCCATTTTGCTTCCTCTCTTGATCAGAACAACTCTATGTCCCCGGAACTCATGCTTTCCTGCTTCACAGGTTGGCCATGATCGGGTTCTCGATTGGTTTGCGCACGCAGCACGGCGCGTGCTTCGTCGAGTCCACTGCTTAAGTGTGCGTTTTGTCGAAGAATGCTGGACAGGCTCTTGATCAAAGTCTCGATGTTGCCGACGCGGCTTTGCGCGTGGCCGATCAATTGGCTGCTCATATCCTGGAATTGCAGCGCGGTGACGGCGCCGTTGACTTCGACGGAAACGCGGCCGGCATGCTCGTCGATGCTTTGCGCCGAACCGGCCATGTTCTGGTTGATCTCGCCGATGCGCGCCATGGTGCTCTGGACGCGTTGCTTCGATTGCAGCGCAAAGTTCATGTCCATCGAGGCAACCGAATATATCGAATCATGCGCGACCAGGAGCGAGCCGTGGACGCCGTCCATGTGGCCGCGAATTTGCTGCGAAAACTGGTTGGTGCGTTGCGACAGGGCGCGGACTTCATCGGCCACCACGGCAAAGCCGCGCCCGGCCTCGCCGGCCCGCGCCGCTTCGATGGCGGCATTCAGCGCGAGCAGGTTGGTCTGCTTGGCGATCGCCTCGATCTCGCCCAGGATACCGAGAATGGCGTTGACTTCGACGTCGATGGTTTCCATCGTTTCCACCAGACTCATCGCGATTTTGCTGGTGTTGACGGTGTTGTCGACGAAGGCCTCCATGGTCTTGGAGGTGTTGAGGACGAACTCGGAAAAACTGACGCCATCCGGGCCATGCTCGTGCGAAGTCATCGCGTTCACGATGGAGATCGCGAGATCGCGCTGTGCCTGGATGTGTACATTCATTTCGCTGAAGCGCTTGACCAGTTCATCGATCGCGTGACTGAGCAGTTCCTTGACGCGTTCGAGATCGGCATGGCCGGAGCGGAACTGGGTGCTGCCGGTGCGCGCCAGATCGTCCATCAAGCTGGCCAGTTCGTTGCACAGCGGCGCTTCGATGCCATGCTGCGGTGCGACCTCCGTCGCCGTGACGCCAAAGCGCGCGCCCAGCCAGAGCACCACGACTGCAACTGCTGCTACCGCCATCACACGCCAGATCGGATCGGCAAACCAGGCGGTCAAGCCGACCAGGATGGCGACGACGATGATCAATGCTGCGAACTTCTTGGAGCTCAATCGATTCCCCGATGAATGGGCCTTCCAGCCCGAGCATGCTGGCTATCGGCAGGACGGGGATAATACTTTAGTAGTGTTTCTGGGCAAAAAAAACCGGCGGGTAAAAACCGGCCGGCTTTAAAGGCTGAAAACTTGGGTGATCAGGCGGGAACGACGGCAGCCAGCATTTTCTGCAGTTCGCCGGACTGATACAGATCGCGCGTGATGTCGGCGCCGCCTATGAACTGGCCGTTGATGAAGACCAGCGGAATGGTGGGCCAGCTGGCGTATTCCTTGATGCCTTCGCGAATTTCATGTTCGACCAGCAGGTTGACCGAGAACAGATCGGTCACGCCGCAGGCGCGCAGAATGTTGGCGGTGTTGGCGGAGTAGCCGCACTGCGGGAATTGCGGTGTGCCCTTCATGTACAGCACGACCGGATGGCTGGTGACTTGCTCGTGGATGAGTTTCTGGATGTCCATTGCGACCTCTAAGTTGACTAAATCTGTCGGGAATTATAATGACTCGGCACGCCGCGTCAACCCACCCTTCATGGCACGGGATCGTGACCGCCCGGGTGCCAGGGATGGCAACGCGAAATGCGGCGAATCGCCAGCCAGCTGCCTTTGATCGCACCGTGTTTTTCCACCGCCTCGCGGGCGAATTGCGAGCAGGTCGGCGTGAAGCGGCATTGATTGCCCATGAATGGCGACAGGACCAGTTGATAGAACCGGATCAGACCGATCAGAACATGTTGCAGGGGATTCATGGCTTCTCCGGTGTCGCTTCAGCGTGCATAGCGGTGGGCGATGCGCTCCGCTTTCCTGAGATCGTCGGGCGTGTTGATGTTGAGAAAGGCGTAGGGATCGTCGCCGAAGTAGATCGTTTCGCTGGCGTGTCTGGCCTGCCAGGCTTGCACCTTGCGCCCGCCTTCGAGCACATAGCTTTCCAGGTCGGCAATCAGTTCGCGATGCACCAGCATGATGGCGAAATGGGTGCCGGTTTCGTCGGCGGCGCGGGCCAGACGGACCTGGCTGGCGATGGCGTGGTCGTGCAGTTGCATGACCAGATCGAGCGGCAGAAAGGGGACGTCGCAAGGTACGCAGAGCAGCCATTCCTGCTGCGCCGTGCGGGCGGCGGTCAGCAGGCCGGCCAACGGGCCGGGGTGGTCGGGCAGATAGTCGGGCACCACGGTATGGCCGATCGCGGCATAACGAGTGATGTTGCGGTTGGCATTGATCAGCACTTCGGCGGCATGGCCGCTTAGACGCTCGGCCGTCCAGGCAGCAAGCGGTCGATGCGCCAGTTCGATCAGGCCCTTGTCCTCGCCGCGAAAACGGCGCGCCAGACCGCCGGCCAGGACCACGGCGCTGACCGGGCGAGGTTCGGCGCGGGAAGAGGGATTAATTGCGTTCATGTCGTTCCAGCCGGTAAATCTGGGATTTGAAACGCGGCCGATAGCCTTCCCAAATCACGGTCGTTTTTGTCGAGAGTCTGGCTTTGTCGGATTTGGGCGTGATCAGTTGCAGGGTCCAGCGGCAGGTTGCTCGCTGCGGCGCTTTAAGGTGCAGACGCAGCATGGTCTGCATGGCGGCGTCGACCTGCGTGTTCAAGCATGAGCCGGCAGGCAGTTGGCGCGCCATATCGGCGATCAACGGACGGTAAGCCCAGCCGGCTTCGATCCAGGGGCGGAACAACGCGGCGATCAACACCCAGACCAGGACCATGCCGGTTGCCCAGACCAGGATCGGCCGGTTCTTCGCACGCGGGAACAGCGGGATCGCGATGATCCAGAGCAGTGTGGCGGCGGCCGCCAGGAGATAGGCGGTGGTTGCGACCGCGCCGGGCTGGTAACTGGGCGTCAGACGGGCGAGGTGAAGCGCGAGTTTGGTCGGATAGCCCCATTCGATGGCGGCGAAATAGATCCAGAAGGCGAGGGCGAAAAAACCGAAGAGTAGGACGCCGAACCAGTACAGCGCCTGCGCCGCGCCACGCTGCAGGTTATCGAGGCCATAGGCGGACAGCACGGCGAGCGGCAACAGCACCGGCAACAAGGCGCCATCGCGCGACCAGGCTGGAACCAGCGCGGCGGAAAGCAGTACGGCAGTGGCAAGCAAGGGAATATGGAGTTCCTGCGCGCGCGCCAGACGCCGGTGCGCATGCCAGATCGCGCCCAGTGCCAAGGGCCAGAGCGGCCAGGCGAACCAGGGCAGCTCGGCAAATGCACTTGCCGGCATGCGCATGGGGCTGAATCGGCTGAGGCCATGCCATTGCAGCCAGCCGCTCAAATTGTGCGAAACCTGCAAATAGAGCAGCGCAATGCCGATCAAGCCGGCCGCGAGCAACAGGCCGCGCGAGATGGAGCGGCGATATTGCCGCTCGCGCCCGGCGGGGGAGAGCAGCGGCAACAGCACGATCAGGAGTCCGGCGAGCAGATCCGGCAGCCCGCGCAGTCCCAGCGTCAGCATGGCGAGCGCCAAGCCGATCGCCAGGCTGCCGCGATTGACGTGCGTCGTTGCCGTCATCACGCCGTAAAGCAGAACGGACCAGGCCGCCAGCAGCGCGGTTTCCGGCAGCAGCGCATGTGCCCGCAACATCAGGCCGAAGCCACCGACCAAGGCAATTGCAGCGGCCGGGCCGAAGCCCGGACCGTACAGGGCACGGGCGCTCAAACCCGTGAACAGAATGGCGATGCAGGTGAACAGGCCGCTGGCCAGACGTGCGCTGTCCTGGATCTCGTTGCCGGCAAGGTGCAGTTTGACGGCAACGCCGGCGAACAGGGTGTAGAGCGGAGCCGGCGTCGACCAGGCCGAGGCGAGGCCGTCGAGCCAGTCCAGAATCGGCGCCAGCGCCAACGCTTCTTCGGCTTTCCAGGCATCGCGCCCCAACAGGCCGAAGAAAGCCCAGAAAACCAGCAGCAGGAATAGCCAGAAGAGTTTGGCGGGGGGCGTCGGATTCATCTCGAAGCGGCGGCTACGGAAAACTACAGAAACCAGGCAATGCTATTGCCGCATAAACAAAAAAGGCAGCCACTGGCTGCCTTTTTCGGCCGAGCAAGAAATCACTTCTTGGCGATGCCGTATTTCTGGCGGAATTTCTCGACGCGGCCAGCCGTGTCGACGATTTTCTGCTTGCCCGTATAGAACGGATGGCAGGCCGCACAAACTTCGACATGCAGCGCCTTGTTCATCGTGGAACGGGTGGTGAAGCTATTGCCACAACTGCAAGTTACGGCAATTTCGTTGTACTCGGGATGGATGCCTGCTTTCATATCGCGCTACCTGGGTCGGAACCTGGAAAGCGCGGGATTATCCACAGAAATCCCTGGGCAGGCAAACGGTTGCGACAAAAACGTTGGCAACGGGGGTGTTAGCCTGCTTCGGCCAGCAATCGATCAAGCGCGCTTTGCGCCTGGCGGCCGTAGCCGCCGCCGAAAAGATTGAAGTGGTTGAGCAGGTGGTAAAGCTGATACAGCAGCTTTCTCGATGCGTAACCTGGATCAAGCGGCCAGCTTGAATCGTAGGCGCGATAGAAGTCATCAGGGAAGCCGCCGAACAACTCAGCCATGGCGAGATCCGTTTCGCGGTCGCCGTAGTACACCGCCGGGTCGAAGATGACCGGCATCCCCGCGCAATAAGCAACGTTCCCGCTCCACAGGTCGCCATGCAACAGACTGGGCTGCGGCGTGTAGCCGGGAAAAAAGGCGGCCAAGTCGGCCAGCAGCCGCTCGCCTCGGTCGATAAATGTTTTTCCGGCTCCATTCAGGGCAGCAAGATCGAATTGCGGGCGCAAGCGCTGCTCGCGATAGAAGTCGATCCAGTCGTCCGTTTCCGTATTTGCCTGCTGCGTGCTGCCGATCGTGTTGTCGCGCCACCAGCCGAATGCCTGGTGGGTATTGCGATGCAACCTGGCGAGCTGTTCGCCGAGTTGGCGGCCACTGCCGTGTCGACTCAATTCCAGCCATTCCATGACGAGAAAACTTTCGTCGCCCGCCAGGCCGTGCGTCAACGGCCGGGGAACGCGGATCGCCTGAGCGCCGATCAACTCGGCCAGACCTGCCGCTTCCGCCTCGAACATGCTGAGTTGTGCGGCCTGGTTGAGCTTGACGAAGAAGCGGCGACCATCCACGCCAGACAAGCTCAGACCGCGATTGATGCAGCCACCCGCCGCGTCGACATGACTTGAAATCCGGAAAGTCTCGCCGGACGCGCCGGAAATGGCGCGCGAAATCTCGTCAAGCAGCGTGGGCGTCACACCAGGGTCTTGGGCTCTCGCGAGGCGCCGGCTTCTTCCATGCGGCGCAAATAGCTGTTCCAGTAGAACTCCTGTTTGGCGCCCAGATCGTACAGGTAGTCCCAGGAATAGATGCCGGAATCATGTCCATCGGAAAACACCAGGACAACCGCATATTGACCCACCGGCTCGACGTTCTTGATGTCGATATTCTTCTTACCGACCTGCAGCACTTCCTGGCCGGGGCCATGTCCGCGCACCTCGGCCGAGGGCGAAAATACACGCAGGTATTCGAACGGCAGGTTGAAACGGCTGCCATCGTTGAAAGCCACTTCCATGAATCTGGACTGCTGATGCAGCTTGATTTCGGTTGGAATGGGGGAGGTCGGGTTCAGGCCGCTCATGGGAGATCCTCTATTAGCGTTCAATGATGGAGTGCTAGTGTGCCAGCCCGCCACATGCCGGACAAGCCCGAGTGAAATTGTCGGAAATTGGCCTCGCACAACGGAGCCGATGCACTCACGCCCAGCTGCCTTGACGAAATGCAGGTTTCACTATTAAATGCGCGGCTTCTTCGGCCGGGTTCCCGGCTTCAGACGTGGCCAGTTAGCTCAGTTGGTAGAGCAGCGGATTGAAAATCCGCGTGTCCTTGGTTCGATTCCGAGACTGGCCACCAAGTACAGCACGGCTTCCCACAGCGGAGGCCGTTTTTCATTTCTGCCCCACCGTAGCCAGATCGTAGCCAGCCAGCACGGCATCCAGCCGCGAAGCGGCGACTGTAAGGACGCGCGGAATTTGGCCCGAATTTGCGTAAGTTTTGAACTGTCCTCAGACGCATCCGCTGTTCTAAAACTCAAGCCCTTGATGCCGGTTCCTTGATTGACTTGGTTCTTTACCCGGTAGGATTGAGATATTGCGCAATGATGTCCAAGATCGAACGTTCATCCTCACCCGACAAGCCAAGAAATGGCCGGGCCGGGATGTCGCCCCAGAGTTGCGGATGCTCTGCCCTGGTGCCGCCAAACTGCTGCATAGCGGAGTAGGCCAGCGCGCTACCGATTGAAACTGAAGATTCGTCATAGGCGGGAAAGATGGTCTTACCCAGCCCCGCTGCGCCACCTTCGCCAACCAATGGCCGCTTGCTCAGCAAAGCGGTCATCCCCTTCTTGGTCATGCCGCCGCGTTTGCCGTATACGCCCTTCATCGCGCCCAGGTACTGCAAGATAGTCACTTCGCTGTTTTCCGCCCACTTGCTGCCATCTGGCGCGGTGCCGGTCTCAAAGCGGCGCTTTGTGGTTTCGGTCAAGTGCTCGCCAATATCGCGCAGGGCTGGCGACAAGTCGCTGACCTTGCCGCTCAAATCTTTCAGCGCTTCAAGTACATTGCGATTGTCGATACTGACAGTAATCATATTTCGCTTATCCGATACGTGTCTGATGGCGCTGCGGGGCGGCTATCCCTTGATAGCCGTGGCACAGCGCCGGTGCCATGACAGCAGCCACGATCAGGGAAAGGCTGCTCTCTTGATGCTTACATCTGACCTTCTTGCGCCTGCAAGGCCCTCGCCCTGATGGCGTAGTCTTTGCCGAAAGCCTCTTGCATCTTGATATGGTCGCGCGGAGAAGTGCCCGCCAGGGGAACCGAACAGGCAGCGTCGTGCGCGTCCATCGCGGCGGCTTGTTCAAAGACATTCGGGCCGAACACGTGTTTCATGGTGGCGAGGTCTTTGGCATTGATTCCAGGGGGCGCGCACGTTTTCCGGGTGGCTGCTGCGAGGTCTGTCAAACCATCCAAGGCGGGGTTGTTGGTTATTGCGGCGCTGATGATGGATAAGACGCGCCCGGTTTCCTTCTCATATTGAAAAACGGGCGAGATATAGCGATATTCGCGGTTTGTCAGCATGGCGGCGGCCTTGCGCGTCCATCGGGCGTCGGTGACATAAAGGCCGTCACCTTCACGCCATGACAGCGACTTAAACCAGCCTGCTGCGGGGGCTTCGATGCCTGCGGCGATGCTCTGATGTTCATAATCAATCAGAACGTCATTCTTGCGCCCGGAAAGGGCTGCAATGATGTTGCGCGCGGCGATACCGTCCATCACCCAGCCGTCCAAGCCTTGCGGGCGTCCGTCAAGCGCGCGGAACTTGCCGGCTGGAATCAGACGAAAAGACATGGCCGGCTGCGCAATGGCCTGAGTCGAACAGGATGCGTGATTCATGCCACCCCCTCAATTGCCTTTTTTCTTGGCATCTGCCGCTTTTTCCATCCGTGAATTTACCTTCACTCCCAATTCGCCAAGCAGGGTGAGTAGCTCTTTTTTCCTTGCGCTGAGTGCTTCGATTTCCGCCTGTTTACTGCCCAGGATGCGATTCAACTCAGCGCGAGTCGGACCGATTTCGTCGGGATTTATTTTGGAATAACCGAAGTCATCCGGCGTCATGTCTTGCATGGCTGCTGTTAGCGCTGCCTTTACTGCATCGCCGAATAGGGCATAGAGCGCCAGGTCATCAAATACAGGCTTTGCAGGGGTGATAAATTGCGCGCGGGCCTCTTTTGACCGGGTTCCATTTACTGCGCCATCCAGCGTGCCCAGCCTGAGCGGTCGCCCCACTTCATCATATTCACTCAACCAATTAACCCCGGCGTTATCCATCATGCCGCCCGTTGCGAAGCTGATAATCTGGGCTTTGAAGTGTTGGTTTGCGTAGCGTTCACCAGCAGCGCCAACCAAATCAAGGACGCCTTGTTTCAAGTCCTCAAACGGCGCGCGCAACTTAGGAAGTGCGATCATTTCGGCTTCCAGGGTCGTGATTGCTTCGCTGGTGTCGTGCAGCTCTTTTTGCAGGTCATCAACAGTTTGTTTAACCTGCTTGAAGGCGGATAAAGCGAAAGTGATTTTGGGTATTTCCATGGGGTGTCCTAACTGGTTTTAAGCAGCCGCCATACATGGCGTTCTGTCGTTGAAAACTCAGTCGCCAGCGTGTTGACCGCTCGACGGGCTGAAGTTGTTTTTGTGAGGTTGTCGAAGCGCTCGCGCAGGGCTGCATTTCGGGCGTTGCGCAGGTGAGCTGTGCAAAGTGGGATGGCTACCTCAACACCCTGAAAACGCTGCACCAGGGCGCGGGTGGCATCCGCGCCGATGATGGCTTTCAGATCGTGGCGAATCGCCACGATTAGCAGCCTTCGCCCGCCGTAGCGGGAAACGACGCGCAGTGCGTTGACTTCGCCTATCAGATCGGCGATCTCTTGAATGATGGGCGGAAGGTCTGTGGCATCCATAGACGCCATGATGTCAGCGCTGGCGGCGGTCAGTTAGCTGTCCGCCGTCAGCACCAAAAGGAAAGGGCGGGAGAGGCTTTCGCCTGCCCGCCCTACGGTTTGCAGCCTCGTTCCCGCCTGGTCGATCAGTTTGACGGGTCAGGTAACCCGTACTTCTCGACAAATTGCTTTGCATCCTTGCGAAACCGGCGCTTGATGCGCCATTGATGGCCGCATGCGGTGCATTGCCGCTCGGGGCCTGCCAGATCAATACAGCAACCACCCAAGACAATCTCGCCCCGCTCTGCCATCTGTTGGGCTTCCGCGTCTGGCATGCCATACAGAATAACGACGCCGGTTTTCTGGTGGCAGGCGGGGCAGATGTACTTGGGCAGGGGCATTTCTTGATGCTAGGTTATTTCACTGTTGTTGTTTGGCGCGCCCTCGGTACCGGGCCTTCGGTATCGCCATTAGACTAAATCCATTCATATTTCCATCTACGTTCAATTGTTCCGCTTCGGCTGCGGCCTGGATGGCAATCTCCTTTGCAGCGTAGGCCATGGCCGTTATTGCGCGCGTCGGTGCCGATTGGTGAGGTAGTTCATTCAAGGCGAAGTCTGCGATATGGATTAACAGATCGCGAAGGTTATCCATGCGCCAATCGTGGTCGGAAGCCAGTTCGTTCAGGTTGATTGGTGCGTTTTGCTCAGACACGACGAACCCCTTTATTAAAGAATGCCTCTCCTGCACCCCTACGGGCCTCGTGGCTGGTCGATTGAGTGGTTTCGTGTACCAACCCATGCCCAGCCAAAAAGGATTGCTTAAAACGGCTTGAATCCAAATCCGGCAGCTTTTCGATTTCCAACCGACCAGGTCGGGCCATCAGGCGCGCATTCATAGCTGCAACCAGGCGGGCGGCTTCGCTGACTTTCATTGCCGGGTTAATCATCTTCATGGTCATTTCCTTTGATCTGGACAACTTCACCTGTATTTGGGTCAAAAACCTCGCCAACGCTGGCACGCCATACCGGGGCCTTGGGGCCCGTGTTCTTGATAAGGCGATAGCGTTTCACGCCGTTGTCAGTGGGGTTGGCGGGCTTATCGCGGCCGGCAAGAGCCAGAATGCCAGCGCGGGCAAGGGCGAAGATGTACTTGCCCAGGTTGGATTCCGCATCAGATTCACTGCCATTGGCGACGATGGCCAGCAGGCCGGGAAGCGTGAAACGTGGCGTTTCGCGCATCACCCACCAGGCGCGGGCGCGCAGGCCGAATGCCTTTGTTCGCGGTGCGGTTTGGCCTTTGGTCATTTCGCCCGCCGCCCATGCGCCCGCATTACATCCTCACAAAGCCGGATGCCCTTGATATCGGCCTCATGCAAGGTGTCCAGCTTCCTTTGCCCGGCGATGCCTTCCAGGCTCTTGCAGGCATTCGACAGCAGCCGATAGCGCCCACCGCTTTGCTCATGGACGACGCGCGCCACGCCATCATCTGTGCGCACCTCGCACAGTTGCGCCAGATAAGCCGCGCAATCGCTGACGCTTGCCGGCTTGAGTGTGGTCACGTCGCTGATCCGCGTTGCGATGTGCGCCAAGCGATCCTCGGCGAAACGGTGCCTTTCGCTGGTGTGGCACACCAGCACCAACAGCACGCCGGCCTTTTCGGCCAGACGGCGCAGGTACTCGATAACAGCCGCCTTCTTATCCAATCCGTGCTGCGCCTCATCAAGAATAATGGGCGCTCCGGTCTCGCGCAGGTAGCTTTCAAAGCCGGCTTGCCGTTGGAATTTACTCGTCCCCCGCACGCCGGTTTGATCCGCCAGGTAGTCATTCAGATAGGGCAGCGTCATGCCGGGGATGCCTTCCAGGCGTACCGCCTGGCGATCCGCGCCAAAGTGCTGCACGGCAGCGGTTTTGCCCGTGCCCGGCTCGCCAGTAAGCAACAGGATGCACGCCTCCTGGCTACCCCGGTTTTCGACCGCCCGCACCCCCGCCATAAACAGCGCGTGGTTGCTGGTCTCGATGTAGTGATGCTTCATCTGCTAGACTCCTTTCTGCAATTAGCAGTGTTTCAAATAGGTCGGTTGGGTAGCGTCAACTACCCACCGGCCGCCTCTTCGGTTGGCGCGTCGCCAGCCGTTGAATCCGTTTCCTCGCCGTACAACATCATCTTGGTTTCGTCCCAGGTCATTTCTCGCGCCGGCATGGCCTCGGGCTGTTGGTCGATGATGTCTCTGGCGGAAATCAAGCCATCGCTCGGCATTTCGATCACGCGGCCGCTCAAGCGGCCATCCTTGATGGCCTGGCCTTTCTTCTCCAACAGCTTGAGTTGGGCCTTGGCGCGTTTTTCTTCAGCCGCCTCATAGGACGATTGCGCCCGGTAGCCAGTGGCCTCAACAAACTCGGCTTCGCAAATCAGCTCGCCTTGCAGGGTCTTGACCCATACCGTCCGCCAGTCGTGAATGTCATAGGCGACAATCACTTGTTTTCCGTTCCAATGCCCTAAAACCTCGGGGTTTCGGTAGCGCATGCCGCCATAGGGGGTGACGGTTTCGCGCGTGACAGTGACCTTTTTGTGCGGCCGGAAAAGGTCAATCAGGCTGTCTTCGCTGGCCGCGACCGGCTCCCAGCCGTTGGCGATATGCTCGATCAGCGCCTCTCTTGGGGTCTGGTGGCGCGACTTACCGTTATCGTCAAACACCTTCTTGAGTGAGCGGTGCGGCCGGTCGTTATATGCCGCGACGGTGGTTGTAATCCAGTCGATAGCCTCTTGATGGCTCCTGAACACCCGGCCTTTGCCCCGGCGTTCAGCTTCGGCATGCAGCTTTGACGCCTCTTCCTGGTTGCCGGCTTTTTCCGCCTTTACCATCGCAGCAGTCAGCTTTTTAGTCCGGCGAAATGACAGGGTGTCCATGCCGCTGCCCTGATAGGTGGCGAGCGCGCGGCTTTGCTTATCCAGATAGCTCGTATTGAAGTTTTCACAAATGCCGTTGGCTTGCGAGTTGCCGACTTCAACCGGGTGAACGATGGTGCAGCCAATACGCTCTTCCAGGCTGTGCGCCGCTTTCGTGAAGCGGTCTGAACCCTTCACGATCTTGGTGCTGTCCATCTGCACATGTAGCGGTATGCCGAAGACGCGAATGAAGTTTTCCAGACCTTTGGCGATCACCTCGAACTGCTCGGTCAAGCCCAGTCCGGGCGGGGTCACATAGCGCGTAGCCACATCATGAAAGTGCCAAACCTCATAGGTGACAAATTCGCCAGTAACCGGATGCGGCGCGGTGAAATGGGTGTTCCAGCCATCGCCGTGCACTTCATCGGCCGGAGCCAGGCCATCGGCTGTGCGGTGCTGATAGAAGCGCCGTGAACGCAGTTGCGACCCGGTAAAGCGGCCCTTGAGTTGGTCGAGCTGGCTGAACTTGTCGCGGAAAAACCGATACACCTGGTCGTAATTGACGGCATGCCCCAGCTTCTTTAGCTCTTCAGTAATCCAAACGAGGGTTGAACCCTGCGGGCGCTGGCGCAACTCAACTGCGGCCGGGTGCCATGGCTTGACGCTGAAATCCTTGGCGCGCCTGCCCGGTGTTTTGTCGGACATATGCAGGTAACGTTTCAGGCTGCTGATTGATGGATAGCCATCGCCCTTGAGGCCGCGCCGGTCTCGCGCAAGTCGCAAGGCTTTATCAATCGCCGGCTTCAGATTGCCGGCGCGGGCATTGGTCAGCAATGTAGTTATTGCAGCCGCCGTGCGGCATCCCGTCTTTTCCATCATCTGGCGAATTTCGCGCTCCACCAGGCAACGCGCGTCACGCTCGGCGCGATCCGCTTCGGTGGTCACGGATGCATGTGGGTAAATAGCGGCCGGGGTTGGCATCGCCGGCGCGGCAGCATTCTCATTTTGAAGAGTGGGCGCGGCCGCGTTCAGGCGATGCGCCATAACGGCGCTACGCACCTCTTGCGGTAACTTGGCCAGGGGGTACAGGCGGCGATTGCCGCCCGGATGCGCGACCTCATGGAATGACCAGGCTTCCTTATTGGACCGTGCCCAAACGGCTTGTTTGCTGTTGCCAACAGCGGCCGCAATTTCGTTCAAGGTGGCGGTCTGGCTCATTCGTCACCACCACCATAAGCAAGATGCACCTTGCCGAAATCAATCGCCGGGTTGGCTTCCAGCAGATCAGCCAGCGCAGCGCCGCTCTTCGGGTGGCTGGCAAGCCAGCGCCGCACAACGCCTTCCGGCCCATTAACACGCTGGATGAAACGCCCCATGGCGGATGAACTGATAACGTAGCCGCGCTCGCGCACCATGAACACCAGGTCGGCAATGGTGTGCCGACCTTGCGCAGCAAGCGCATAGACCTCGCCGTAAAGCATCGGCGGTAGACGGCTTTCAAGGCTGTTGTGGCGTGCCATGTTCAGCCCTCCAACGCCTTCTTGATGCTCCGCTCCTGGCGGGCTATCTCGCGTTTCATCTGTTCGAGCTTGCCCAGTTCGGCAAACAGGCTTTCTTTTCCTGGCAGCATCCGGCAAGCCAGCTTTTCAGCGTAGAAATTGGCAAATGCCATCTGACCGGTAACCGCGTCGAATACCATCGCCAGCTCAAGGCTGGGGTGGTAATTCTCGGCGGACATGCTGGTGTATTTGTCCATGGTGTATTCGCTGAGCTTGCGGCCAAGCAGGCGGCTCATTTCTTCGACAATCTCCGCGCGCGGCTTGCCGCATTCCCGAATTGCCTTTGCCATGACCACGGCGAATTGCTGGCGGAAATTCCATGAACCCGCCGCCATCTGTTGTGTTTTTGGCAGGCCGGCGAACAGGTCGCCGGAAGAGAAGTCAGGACTCTGTGTCATGGCTACACCCCGCGATGCTGCGGACTGACCACAAACCAGCCGCCCAGGATTGAGAACGTCGCCGCCAATTTGCGATCCTGAACCAGGCAGCGCACCCGCCATAAATCGAGACGATGCGTTTGCATATCACGCTCCTTTGGAATCACAGTTATTGCGGGCTCTCTCCATGGCGTTAAACTGCATAGCACGGGTGCCGCGTGGTTTTTTGGTGCCGTCAGCGTTCCAGCGCGAGGGCCAGATGACTTGCGCAGCAACGCCGATAGCTTCAGCAATGCGCAGTTCGGCGGCCGGGTAATCGCGGTTGAAGGCGTGGGTCAAGGTAGAGCGGCTGAGGCCGTGAAACTTGCCAAGCGCTGCCAGCGTCCACCCGGCCTTGTGTAGAGCGGCCAGAATGTCGGCCTGATGCCAGTCTTCTTGACTGGAATTTTTTGCGTCGTGTGTTGCTGCCATGATTCACCTCTTATGTCGGTTGGGGTGACGGCATTAGATATGCGTTTGCATAGTGTGTCAAGCTTGACGCTGGGTTTACGCTATGCGTTTGCGTTGTTTTTCGTGATTTAACTTGTTTATTGATTGGAATCAATGTGTTGCATATTGTGTCAAGCGATTTCGTGAATGCCAGATACAGGTTGACGCTGAGTTATGTCTAGCATCAACCTGAAAGAGGTGCTTGGCGACCGCCTGAGGCATGCTCGGCACACATTGGCCATGACTCAAAAAGAGTGGTGTGAGGCGTCCGGCATGAAGCTGCCCAGCCTGCGCGATTACGAGTTATGCAATCGCACACCTGGTGGAGAGGCGCTGAGCCTGTACGCCCGTGCCGGAATCAATCTGAATTGGCTGCTGACCGGTGAAGGCCCCGTGCAGATAAATGATTTACCTAAGGACGATGGACGTGTTTACGTGGATTTTTCCGACTTCACGATGCGTCAAAACGAAGCCGATAATGGATCTGCTGATACTCATTCCCCAATGGCAAGCCTTGCGCTAAGTCGTCAATGGCTTGATGCGCGTGGCCTGCGTGATGGATCGTTGATTTTTGTGCGGGCGCCTGACGCCTCCATGAGTCCAACAGTTCGGCCTGGCTGGCTTGTTGTTGTAGACGTAAGCGTAGACAAGATTCGTGGCGATGGCATTTATTGCTTACGCGTCGATGGAGACCCATCTATCAAGAGGCTACAACTCGACTTTAGCGGCGGTGCATGGGTACGAAATGACAATCAGGCGTACAAAGACCAACATGTTGATAGCCTCGATAAGTTACCTTTGATTGGCAAAGCTATCTTGACCTGCGGCGAACTTCAGGACTGATTTTTTCGGTTTTCGGAATGTCAATAATCGTGCAAATTCAACTGAATTTATGCCGGCTATCGTGCAAACGCGCTTTTTTGTACTTATCCCACTAAGTCCCTGTTAATCCTGGAATATCCCGGTAATTATTGAGTTTCTCTGCTGGTTCAATATTCCTGCTAACCCACACGACCGCCAGATGCTCCGGCGCGAGATGGGCATATCGCTCCACCATCGCCCCAGTGCTCCACCCGCCCAAGCGTTGCAACTCATGGGTAGGTGTTCCGGCCTGTCGCTGCCACGTCGCCCAGGTATGCCGCAGATCATGCCAGCGGAAATCCGCAATTCCGGCACGATCCAGAGCAAGGCCCCACGCCCGCGTATTGGCAGCGTTGAGTGGCTTTCCCCGGTAGGTGAACACCCGTTCCAAATGCTTCCCCGTCTGACGACGCAACACAGCGAGTGCGGCATCGTTCAGCGGAACGGCAATCGGCCTGCGGTTCTTGGACTGCGCCCCATGAATCCAGGCGTGGCGCTGTTCAAGGTTCACCTGTGACCATTCCAGCCGCAAGACATTGGCCTGACGTAATCCCGTTGCCAGCGCAAACAGCACCACCTCGCGCTGATGTTCGGGAAGTTCCGCCAGTAACCGTCCTGCCTGCTCATGCGTCAGCGAACGTTCACGGCTTGCCGTTTCTTTAAAGAGCCGAATCTTTGGCGCCTTGTCGATCCATTCCCACTCGTCCCTGGACCGGATCAGGACGGAGCGAATCAGCGCCAAATAACGGTTGGTCGTGGCTTTGGAAGCCTCTTTCAGCTTTGCCGCACGGACGCTGTCGATGGCATCCAGGGTGATTTCATCGAGCATCAATTCCCCGAGGTAGGGATTCAGCCAAGCCAGCTTCTTCTTGTCCTCGTGGTGCGTTGCCTTATCAGAGGTTTCCGTTAACCAGCGAACCACCGCTTCCTTCCAGGAACGGCGGGCTTTCACCCCCAGTCGCTCCTGTTCCCACAACTGCACCTTTAGCCTGTCGTGGTATTCCTGGGCTTGTTTCTTGTCGGCAGTCCCAGAACTGCGTTGTACTGCTCGTCCATTGAAGGTGATCTTGACCCACCAATGGGACGAGTCCTTGCGTTGATAGAGTGACATGGTGTGTTCTCCGAATGCTCACCCTGCAACGCTCGCCGTGGGTATTGTGTGCGGATGTAGTCCAGCAGATCAACCTCGATGAATACCCAGCACTTGCCAACCTTGGCGCCGGGTATCTCCCCGGCTCTGGCCTTCTCTTGCAAGGTCATCGGGTGAATCTTCAGCAGCGCGGCGGCTTCTTGCAGGGCAAGCGTGCTCATGGTGTTAGCTCCAGGAGCAGGCCCAGCCTGCCGGGAGTTCGCTCGATTCCCAGATATGGCCGACTGATCCCGCCGCCAACTTGAGTTGCCCAGCGGCATAGCCTGCGACGTCGTGCCGATACTCGGGAGGCAAAGGAATCATCTGACAGGGAACGCTGATCCCCAGGGATGAACGGAAGCGACGACCGTTCAATTCCCGTTGTCCTGTTTCAAAGCTCTTGGCCAGGTACTTGCCGAGGTACTTCACCAGGGCAAGCTGGCGATGAAGGCCAGCGGCTTTGGGCGGGTTCACATCGATGTTTCCCTCGCCCACTACATGCCGCCAACTGGCGCGGAGAAGCGCAACATCCTGGCGACCACAGACGGCCAAATGCCAATGCCATGCGCCTCGCTTTTGCTGTTCCGCTACGGCGACGTAGACCCAGGCAGGAAGCTGGTCTTTGATCAGGCGTACGAATCGGCTTAGATCGTCGCCGGCCTGTTCAAAGTTGGTAATGTTGTCTCGATAGGTCAGAGTAAGTAGATGGTCAGCGCCCGCCGACAAAATCTTGCGTCGGAGGTTAGAACGGGCGCGGCGGACCGCACGGTCCTCGTTGGCTTCTCGCTGCTCAGAAAGCCCCTTTCCAACCTTGGCAATGGGGATGGACGGGGCGAAGGCCCGCACTTAGTTTCAAATTGTTGAGTATGAAAAGTTGCCGGTAAAGCTCCTATGTCGCACCATTGCCGAACAATCAAAGAGTCAACCCTATGTACAAAATCATTGCGCTACTGGTCTTTTCCTGCCTTTCATGGCCTGCCGCCGCCATCAATAAATGCACGCTATCTAACGGCAAGGTGATTTATTCCGACATGCCATGCCCAGGCGGCAAAACACAACAAATCGCCATCCAGAAGTCCTCCGTTGCTGAGCCAGACAAACTCAGGCCATCCACCGGCATAGAACCTGCTAAATACGAACGCCAGCTTCGCAAACGGCTTGATCTGGAGAAGATCGACCGAGACATTGGCTTCTACTTTGCCGAGATCAACCGACTGGAAAACAATCGAGAAGCGGAAATCAATAATCTGATGCGCCAGGGTTCACGCGCCAATAACAACCTGGCTGGCGCGACGTTCTTAAACTCGCTGGCGCAGGAACAAAACGCGGTCGCCCTACGTTACAACGCCACCATTCAACAGGTGAACAACAACATCCAGGCGTTACGAGAGCAACGAAGGAAGATTGAAGAACAACCCTGAATGCACGAGGCGGCGAAAATCAATTCTGTAGCTTACAAATCCGCACTTGTAGGGGGCCGATAGATGCCAGTTTTGCAATTATCGTAGCCGTAACCATGCAATGTCATTCGTTGCTCTGATGCCTGCGAAAGCAGTCATTCGTGAACGGCCGGTATCGGGTCGGGGTAAGCATCGCTTCAGGCCGATCTTGAGACGCTCGGAGTGGCCAACCTGAATCTTCGCTGCTTGACAGGCTGATGTTGTGGGCAACGTAGCCTTATCGTAACTTGGCGAGGTTGTTTCCCGCGTTATATGGCTATTCTGGGCTTGCAATCGAAATTGGCGAGCGTTGCAAGACATTGATTAATAAGAGCTACTTACTTCGCTTGGCAGGTTGAAAATCCGCGTGTCCTTGGTTCGATTCCGAGACTGGCCACCACTGGGCTGCATGAACAACAATCAGATTCAACTTTGTGCCGAATTGATTGACCAGGCCGATGGTCTGCTGATTACCGCTGGTGCCGGCATGGGGGTGGATTCCGGTCTGCCTGACTTCCGAGGTAATGATGGTTTCTGGCAGGCCTATCCCGCCCTGCGGCAGGCCGGCATCGACTTCTCGTCCATTGCCAGCCCGGAAACCTTCGACCTTGACCCGCGCCTGGCCTGGGGCTTCTATGGCCATCGTTTGAAGCTCTACCGCGAAACACAATCCCATGCCGGTTTTGCCATGCTGCGAGATTTTGCTCGCTTCATGGAACATGGCGTATGTGTGTTCACCAGCAATGTCGATGGCCAGTTCCAGAAGGCAGGGTTCTCCGAAATAGAGGTAAGTGAGTGCCACGGCTCCATCCACTACCTGCAATGCCTGGACGGATGTACGAATGAGATCTGGCCGGCGGATGGTTTCGACCCCGTGGTGGATGAGGCCGCGTGTCGCTTGCTCTCTGCGTTACCGCTGTGCCCCCAGTGTGGTGCGGTAGCCCGTCCGGCCATCCTTATGTTCGGCGACTGGCAATGGAACGCAAGGCGTTATGAAGCGCAGAAGGCCAGGCTGGATGAATGGCTGGCGGCCGTCCGCCGTTTGGTCATCATCGAGATTGGCGCAGGCACAGCCATCCCATCGGTGCGCCACTTCGGCGAGTTTCAGGATGCTTTCCTCATCCGCATCAACCCCACGGATGCGCGCCTGCCAGAGGGCAAGCGAGGAATCAGTTTGCCGATGGACGGATTGCAGGGGTTGTCACAAATTCAGGCAGCACTGGCTTCGATGGCGTGATGACTCAGCAAAATATGGCGATGACAGACCTCTACTGAGGTGCATTCAAGGCGTAGATGAGAAACGCCAGCGAGTTCTGTCGGAGGGTTCCTCAAGCTAACATCAATTCTCCACGCAGGCTGGTATAGAGGAGCGGGTGCGCTTCAAGATTCTCGACATGGGTTGAAGGCACATGCGAGCGATTATTTACGCCCGTTTCCTTCGTGGTGTTAGCCCGGTGTTAGCCCGACCACAAACAAAAACGGCTTCCTGCCTGGGAAGCCGCATGAACACTGGAGGCGCGTGCCGGAGTCGAACCGACCTACACGGATTTGCAATCCGGTGCAT
>JASJPG010000025.1:0-9269 GCA_031426815.1 Hydrogenophilaceae bacterium | reverse complement strand
AAATGGGTGCGACGGCGGAAGACATCGGCCTCACCATCCACGCCCACCCGACGCTATCCGAAACCATCTGCTTCGCCGCCGAAATGGCGGAAGGCACGATCACCGATCTGCTGCCGCCAAGGAAGAAATAACCCAACCCATCAACGAGTAATCGCCAAGGGCCGCAATTGCGGCCCTTGGCGTTTCTTGAATACAGCCGCCACATCCCGTTAAGCTACACTACACACATGATCAAGAGCTTCAGACATCGGGGCATCAAAGCCTTTTACGAAACAGGCACAAAAGCTGGAATACAACCCAGCCACGCTTCCCGTCTCGCACGCCAACTGAAGCATCTAGATCGGGCGAAACGACCGGATGACATGAATGTGCCGGGATGGCGACTGCACGCACTGTCAGGTGACTTGAATGGCCACTGGTCGATTTGGGTCAATGGCAATTGGCGCCTGACCTTCGTATTCGAAGGTGAAGACGCCATCCTGGTCGATTACCAGGACTATCACTAGGAGAACACGATGGCACGCATGTTCAATCCCCCTCACCCTGGCGAAACCCTGCGCGAAGACATCCTGCCTGCACTGGGACTGACGGTCACCGACGCGGCGCGGCAATTGGGCATTACCCGCACCGCTTTGTCCCGCATCCTGAACGGCCATGCCGGCATTTCCCCCGAAATGGCGCGCCGCATAGAAGCCTGGCTGGGCCCGGATCGCGGCGGCCGCGCCGAGTTGTGGCTTGGTTTGCAAATGGACTACGACCTCTGGATGGCGGAACAACGTCCGGCACCTGTTGTGGAGCGAGCACCGGATTTGATGGCGTCGTGAACAGGGCAATGCCACTCCAGCACAGAAGAAATGCAACGCGCCCTCCAAGTAGTCGGTGTCAAATTTGCGCTCAGAACACCCCCGTCAACCTGCTGATCCTTCCCTGAATCAACCCATGCCAACAATTCGATGGTTGCACCTGACAGACCTCCATATCGGGATGAACGGCCAAGCGCCGCTTTGGCCAAATATGGAACAACAGATCCTCGATGACCTCGCTTATCTACGGAAAGAAATCGGCACCTGGGATCTGGTTCTGTTCACCGGCGATCTCACACAGAAAGGCACCAAGGAAGAGTTCGAGGCATTCGAAAAGCACTTGCTGAAACTCTGGGACAAATTCAATGCATGGGGTTTCGAGCCAAAACTACTGGCGGTACCTGGAAATCACGACCTAATCCGCCCCAGCAATGCAACCGAACCGGCGCTCATAACACTGCTACATAACTGGAACTTGGAGGCGGTTCAGACACCTTTCTGGGAAAACAACGATTGCCCTCAGCGCCAACTGATATCCACAGCCTTTGATAACTTTTCCCAATGGTGGCAACACACCGCCATTCCAAAACCCGACACACTTAGTTCTGGCCTGTTACCAGGCGAATGGTCGGCCACATTCACGAAAGATGGGCTTGATCTAGGCATCGTCGGGCTGAACAGTGCCTTCCTTCAGTTGGGTGGAGGCAATTTCGAAAAGAAGCTGCATCTCGACGTGCGTCAACTTCACGAAGCCTGTAAAGGAAACGGCGCTGAATGGACCAAGCAACAGGATGCATGTTTGCTACTCACACATCACCCAATCAGCTGGCTAAGTGATGAAGCGCAGAAGCACTTTTCCGATGAAATTCATTTCCCACCTGAACGCTTTGCTCTGCACTTGTTCGGGCATCAGCACGAAGCCAATCTCACAACCGTGTCGCACGGTGGCGGAAACGAACGAAGAGGACTGCAGGGTTCCTCGCTATTCGGGCTCGAACACTGGGGCGAGGCTCAAGCGAAGCGTGAACACGGCTATTCCCTGAGCGAATTGCAAATGGAGGATAGCGAATACAAGCTCCGGGTCTGGCCGCGTCGTGCCATTGAGAAACAAGGCGGCGGTCGAAAATTGGACCGAGACCAATCCTTCGATCTCGATGAACGCGACGGGGGAACGAAGCCTGTCGTCGTAAAACGACCCAGTAAGCAAGCCGCAATAAGTTCCGATAAGTCGGCCATTCCGGCCACACCAGAACCGACTCCAGCCCGCGTGCCAACCTACGATCCGCGCAATCCGCCGTTCTATGTTCCCTACCGTCAAAAAGGCGATCAGGTCATCGGCCGCGAAGATGCACTGGAGAAGGTACGACAACAACTGACCGCTGGCCGCCGCACCGCCATCGGCCAGACCGCCGTGTTTCAAGGTCTGGGCGGCTTGGGCAAAACGCAACTGGCAGTGGAATACGCCTACCACTACCGCGACGCCTATCCCAACGGCGTAATCTGGCTAACCGCCGACCAAGATCTGGACGCTCAACTCGTCGATCTCGCCGTCAAGGCCCTTTGGGTGGCGCCCATCTCAGATCACAGCATCAAATTGGAAGTCGCATTGCGCCGGTTGCGCAGCTACTCCGGTTGCCTGATCGTTTTCGACAATCTCGAAGACATGGCAGCCATCAGGAACTACCTGCCTGAGCACCCAGCGAGCCCGCATATCCTGGTCACTAGCCGGATCGAACAACCCGACTTCTCCAACGTACCGATCGACGTCCTCAACCCAGACCAATCGCTGTGCATGCTGACTCGAGAAGCAGGCCGCCAACCCGATAGCGAGGACGAATGGGCTGCCGCGCGGGAAATCGCCCAAGCATTGGATGGACTGCCCCTCGCCCTTGAACTGGCTGGTGCTTATCTGTACAGACGTCCGGTGGGCTGGCGGCAATATCTGGACTTGCTGCAACACAACCTCAGGCAAGCCTTGCCACATCGTCTGGCTAGCCTCACCAGTCACGAGGCCGATCTCTATTCGACCTTACTGGTCAGTGAAAGCGTCTTCGCCGAAGAACCTCGACTACAAGACATCCTGGACGTGCTCACCTGGAGCGGCGCGGCACCAATGAGCGTGGAACTACTGGAGACATTGCTGGGCGCCTCGGTTCACACCGAACTCATTGGCGCTCTAGGCCTTGGCACGGCGTTGCGCATCCTTCAACCAACTCCCGACGGCAACAGCTACGCCATTCATCGACTGGTGCGTGAGGTACGCCGCGAACAAACCCCGCTGGAGGACAGGCCAACCTGGGCAGCCGACCTCTGCCGACGTACCGGCGACTGGTTCGAACTCTTGCGTAGAGACTTCACGCAACTCTCTCGTTTCGAGGCTGAGATTGACCATCTGCGAGAATGGCATGGTCACGCTTTGAAATTTGCTCCAATGCAGGCCAGCCGCCTGACTTGGTTGCAGGCCTACCCGCCATTCCATAGAGGACAACCAAATGAAATCCAGAGCCGCATCGAACTTGCGCTTGATGAGTATGCAAAGCTGAGTTGCGACGACCGGCCGCTGCTTGCCCATTTATATAGCGATCTTGGATATGCCCATGGTCTGCTTGGCAATCCGAAATATGCGCTGGAACTTGCGGAGCGGGGCCTCGCCATCCGCCGCGAACAGATTGGGGAACGACATCCCGATACTGTCTTATCCCTGAATAACCTTGCCAACTGCCACAACGAACTAGGCAATTCCCAACGCGCGCTGGAAGTAGTAAAGGCGGGTCTCGCAATCCAACTTGAAATGTTTGGAGAACATCACCCCGATACAGCTTTATTTCTCAACAATGTTTCGATGATTTATAGCTCACTTGGCGCCCCCCAACGCGCCCTAGAACTGGCCGAACAGGGAATAGCCATTCAACGTAAGCTATTTGGTGAACTACATCCCAATACCGCCACAAGTCTTAACAATATCGCCATCTGCCACCACCAACTCGGAAACACGAAACACGCTCTGGAATTGGGTGAACAAGCCCTCGCTATCCGCCGCGAACTGTTCGGAGAACAACATCCGAATACGGCCAATAGCCTTCATACCTTAGCGGACCTTCTAAGCACGTTGGGTAAGGCGCAAGCATCGTTGGCATATTCTCATGCAAAAAAAGCATATGAAATCCAGAGACAATTGCTCGGCCCCAACCATCCCAGCACATTGGAGACTGCCAAGCTTCTGGACAGAATCAAACGACCTGGATTTCGAGTACCGCCGGCAAAAAAATCAGCAACCAACAAGAAACGGGTAAAACACCGGAAATAGTCTGGGATTTTCGATGGCTTTCGAGAAATCTGGCGTCTGCACGCGATCTGCTTCACCAAAATCGCGGAAGCTCCCCACCTCTCCCCAAGAAATAGCTTTTCCAGTGTCCTGCGTTTTCCAATACTCGCTATTGGTTATTCCCCATTGCCCCGTCTGCCCGCGCGGATGATCATCAAGGCTTCAACGTTGCCTTGGAGCGCCGCATGGACAGTTTGACCACGACCCCCGCCTTTCCCATCCCCGCCGGCGACTGGGACGCCCAGGTCGCGATCATCGGCGGCGGTCCCGGTGGCGAGGATTGCGCGCGCGATCTGGCCGATCACGGCATCAAGGTGGTGATGATCAACAACGCGGCATTGCCCGGCGGCGAATGTCTCTGGCGTGGCTGCATTCCGTCCAAAGCCTGGCGGCACGCGGCCGATGTGATGCGCGACCGGGCGCACGACCCGGACAAGGGCGTGGTCGGCACGCAATCGCCAAGCCTGGATTGGGCGACGCTGGAAGCGCATCGCAAGGGCATTCTGCAAACGCGCGGCGAACTGGCGATGAAGGCCGACAAGAGCGTCAAGATCGACACCCGGCACGGCTTCGCCTCCTTCGTCGACGCGCACACCTTGAAGATCGTCGGCCCGGATGGCGCCGAATCGACACTGACTTTCGGTGCGGCGGTGATTTCCACCGGTGCGCCGCCGTTCGTGCCGCCGATTCCCGGCGCGCGTGAGGAAATCGCCAGTGGCGGCGTGCTGACCTCCGACAGCATCTGGTCGCTGCCGGCGCCGCCACGTCGGCTGGGCATTGTCGGCGGCGGCGTCATCGGCGTCGAAATGGCGCAGATCTGGCGCGACTTCGGCGCCGAAGTGCTGATGCTGGAAGCGAAGGACCGCATCCTGGCCGAGATCGAGGAAGACATCGCCAAGCAACTCACGACGATTCTGGCCGGCGAGTTCAGCATCGTGACCAACGCGAAAATCCATGAAATCACCGGCCAGCCGGACAACATGCGCATCAAGTACAGCGATGCCGCCGGCAACCCGGGCGAATATCTGTGCGACTACGTGCTGGTGGCCACCGGCAAGCGCCCCAACACCGCGCCGCTCAATCTGGCCGCCGTCGGGGTCGAACTCGACGGCGCGGCGATCAAGACCGATGCCTGCTGCCGCACCAGCGTGCCGCATATCTACGCGGTGGGCGACGTCATCGGCGGCTACATGCTGGCGCACACCGCCGCCGCGCAGGGCCGCGTCGCCGCGCACAACCTGCTCGGACATGCGCTGGAATACCGCCCGGAACTCGATTGCGGCGTCACTTTCAGCCGTCCGCAAGCCGGCTTCGTCGGCCTCTCGGTCGCCCAGGCGAAAGCCAAGGGCATCGACGCGGTGGAAGCCAAGATGCCGATGAGCATCGACGCCAAAGCCATGATCACGCTGGAAACGCAGGGCATGATCAAACTGGTCGCCGACAAGGCCAGCGGCCGCATCATCGGCGCCCATTTCCTGGCCGACCATACCGACACGCTGATCGGCGCGGCGGTGATGATGGTCTCCGGCGGCATGACGCTGACCCAGGTCGCGCAGGCAATCTTCCCGCATCCGACGCAGACCGAAATCTTCGGCGATCTGGCGCGGCGGTTGCTGGCGCGGCTGCGCCGATTGACCAAGCAGTAATTCTTTTCCGCCCGACGAATCGGGGGCGTGACATCGCTTTGCGGCGATAATCGCGCCCCATGATCCGTCTAACCGCACTTACCCTCATACGCGGCACCAAGCCGCTGCTCCAAGCCGCCGACCTGACCCTCAATCCGGGCGAAAAAGTCGGTCTGATCGGCGCCAACGGCTCCGGCAAATCCAGCCTGTTCGCGCTGTTGCGCAACGAATTGCAGCCGGATGCCGGCGATGCGTTCTTTCCGGCTTCCTGGCGCGTCGCCCACGTCGCCCAGGAAACCCCGGCGCTGGACCGGCCGGCGCTGGAATACGCCATCGACGGCGACACGCATCTGCGCCGCCTGGAAGCCGAACTGGAAGAAGCCGAAGCCAGCCATGACGGCCACCGCATCGGCGACCTGCACGCCGCGCTGGCCGATGCCGACGCCTACACCGTGCGCTCGCGCGGCGAACAATTGCTCACCGGCCTCGGCTTCTCGCATGACCAGATGAACCAGCCGGTGGCCAGCTTTTCCGGCGGCTGGCGCATGCGGCTGAATCTGGCGCAGGCGCTGATGTGCCCGTCCGATCTGCTGCTGCTCGACGAGCCGACCAACCACCTCGACCTCGACGCCATCCTATGGGTGGAAGACTGGCTGAAACGCTATCCCGGCACGCTGCTGATCATCTCGCACGACCGCGATTTCCTCGATGGCGTGGTCAACGTCATCGCCCACATCGACGACCGCAAACTGAAACGCTACGGCGGCAACTATTCGGCGTTCGAGAAACAGCGCGCCATCAATCTCGCGCTGAGCCAGGCCGCGATGGTCAAACAGACGCGCGAACGCGACCACCTGCAATCCTTCATCGACCGCTTCAAGGCCAAGGCCAGCAAGGCCAAACAGGCGCAAAGCCGGATGAAGATGCTGGCCAAGATGGAAGAACTCGCCCCCATCCACGCCGCCGCCTCGTTCCAGTTCGAATTCCGCGAACCGGACCGCGCACCGAACCCGCTGCTGGTGCTGGAAGACGTGATCGCCGGCTACCACACCGACGACGGCGACAAGCCCATCCTGCGCGACATCAACCTCAACCTGCAGGCCGGCCAGCGCATCGGCCTGCTCGGCGTCAACGGCGCCGGCAAATCGACGCTGATCAAGACCATCGCAGCCGAACTGGCGCCGCTGACCGGCGACGCGCATTGGGGCAAGGGTCTGGCCATCGGCTATTTCGCCCAGCATCAGGTCGAAATGCTGCGCCACGACCAATCGCCGCTGTGGCATCTGGCCAAGATCGCGCCGACCGTGCGCGAACAGGAACTGCGCAACTTCCTCGGCGGCTTCAACTTCCCCGGCACCATGGTCAGCAGCCCCATCGCCCCATTCTCCGGCGGCGAGAAGGCGCGTCTTGCGCTGGCCTTGATCGTCTGGCAGAAGCCCAACCTGCTGCTGCTCGACGAACCGACCAACCACCTCGACCTGGAAACCCGCGAAGCGTTGACCGTCGCCCTCGCCCAGTTCGAAGGCACGCTGGTGCTGGTCTCGCACGACCGCCACCTGCTGCGCGCCACGACCGAAGAATTCCTGATCGTCGCCGACGGCAGCCTGAAACCGTTCGACGGCGACCTCGACGACTACCGCGACTGGCTGTTCAAGACCAAATTGGCGGTCGCAAAACCTGCCAAACCAGGTAAGGCCGTAAAGGTTGAAGAACCGGTTGCCCGGATACAGCAAAGCGAAATCCGGGAAAGCGCACCCGAACCCGTATTAAGCACGGCCGAACGCAAGGAACAGAAACGCCAGGAAGCGGAAGCCCGCCAACGCGCCTCCGCGCAGAAGAAGCCGATCGAAACGCGGATCAAGCGGCTGGAAGAAAAGATGGCCAAGGCCACCGCCCGCAAAAGCGAAATCGACGCGCACCTGGCCGACCCGGCGATCTATGCGGAAGACAAGAAGGAAGCGGTCAAAGCGCATCTGTTCGAGCAAGCCACGCTGGCCAGGGAACTGGAACAACTGGAAAGCGAATGGCTGGAACAGCAGGCGGAACTGGAAGCGCTCGGGGTCTGAGGTTCGTACTTCGTAGGAGCGCCTTCCAAGGCGCGATTGTTCCGGACTTCGCGCCTTGGAAGGCGCTCCTACACTGGCAAGTACGCGAAATTGGTCTATCGCACCTACGGAACCGAGAATGTGACCGCAATCCTGCCCCCCGCCCTCTTCCTCGGCGCATTGCTGGTCACGCTGGCCGGTCTCAACTTCATGTTGCGCCGTGGCCTGCGCGCGCCGCGTGTCGTTGAATCCGCCAGCCTGGCGCAACTTGGCCTGACCGGCCGCGAAGTCAGATTGCCGACGCAGCGCGGCAAACACCTGTTCGGCTGGCTGCTGCCTGGTAACGACCAGGCCGCCACGCCCGCCGTGATCGTTCTGCACGGCTGGGGCGCCAATGCCGAGATGATGCTGCCGCTCGCCCGCCCGTTGCAGGCTGCCGGCATGACGGTTCTGCTGATCGACTCACGCAATCACGGCAACAGCGATGCAGACACGTTTTCGTCGATGCCACGCTTCGCCGAAGACCTCGACGCCGCCATCGACTGGCTGAAGCGCCAGCCGGTAGCCATCCCGGAGCGGATCGCCGTCGTCGGCCACTCGGTCGGCGCCGCTGCCGCATTGCTGGCGGCCTCGCGCCGGCACGACCTGGCCGGCGTCATCAGCCTCGCCGCCTTCGCCCATCCCGCCACGATGATGCGACGCTGGCTGGCCGCCAAAGGACTGCCCTACCTGCCGCTTGGCTGGTATGTGCTGCAATACGTCCAGCACGTCATCGGCCATCGCTTCGACACCATCGCCCCGCTCAACACAATCACCCGCGTGACCTGCCCGGTGCTGCTGGTGCATGGCGCCGATGACAGCACGGTGCCGGTCAACGATGCCCACGCCCTCTTTGCCCGCAGGCTCAGCGAACGCGTACAACTCCGTGTTCTGCCCGGCGAACACGATTCCACCGACGAACTCGAACGCCACAGCGATGAACTCATCGCCTTTTTACATGGCGTATTTCAAAGCGAAAGGAGCCTCCCGACATGAGCGCTATCCACAGCCAACTGGCCACCGTGCCGGCCTACATCACCCGCGATGGCTCCAGCATCCGCGAACTGATGCACCCCGGCGTGCACGGCAATACCAAGCAGAGCCTGGCCGAAGCCAGCGTGCCGGTCGGCGGATCGACGCTGCTGCACCGGCATCGGGATAGCGAAGAGCTGTATCACATCCTCGCCGGCAGCGGCCGCATGACGCTGGGCGACGAAGAATTCGCCATCTTCCCCGGCGACACGATCCTGATCCCGCCCGGCGTCGCGCATTGCCTGCACAACACCGGCGACGCAGCACTGCGCCTGCTGTGCTGCTGCGCGCCGGCGTATCGGCATGAGGATACGGAGCTGCTGGCGGAAATACCCCAGGAAACACGAACCTGAAAACCTCAGTTGGTCTTGTGTATATCGCTCGAAAGCCGCGTGGATAG
>JASJPG010000024.1:0-82298 GCA_031426815.1 Hydrogenophilaceae bacterium | reverse complement strand
GCGAACCCAGGGATTTCGAAGGCGCGCTGAAGGAACTGGAAGCGCTGGTATTCGAGATGGAAAGCGGCGAGCTCAGCCTGGAAGACTCGCTGGCCGCGTACAAGCGCGGCATGGAACTGTCTGCCTTTTGCCAACAGAAACTGGCAGACGCCGAACTGCAGATCAAAGTCCTCGAAAACGGCGTGCTGAAGGACTACATCCCGCGTGGACGCGATGGTAACCCGCGTAATGGCAATGCCTGATTTCGCCGCATGGTCCCGTAACGTGCAGTCTCATATGGAGACTGACCTGGCACGTATGCTGCCGGATGCCGCCATCGCACCGACGACGTTGCATGCCGCGATGCGTTATGCCGCGCTCGGCGGTGGCAAACGCATCCGTCCGATGCTGGCTTTTGCCGCCGGCGAGGCGGTTGGCGCCGATCCAATGCGGGTGGAATACGCAGCCTGTGCGGTCGAATTGATTCACGTCTATTCGCTCACGCATGACGACTTGCCCAGCATGGACAATGACGATCTGCGTCGCGGCAAGCCAACCTGCCATGTCCAGTTCGATGAAGCGACCGCGCTGCTGGTCGGCGACGCGCTGCAAAGCCGGGCCTTTGAAGTCCTCGCCGAACCGGCCGCCTGCGGCGATGCGGCTACGCAGGTCGCCATGCTGGCCCTGCTTGCCAAAGCTTCCGGCTCGCGCGGCATGGCCGGTGGACAGGCGACCGATCTGGCGGCAACCGGAAAAACGCTCGAACTCACCGAGCTCGAGTTCATGCATATCCATAAAACCGGCGCCTTGATCCAGGCCGCCATCCTGTTGGGTGCGATGGCCGGCGGCGCGCTGCCGGCGGCCTCGCGCGCCGCGCTGGAACGCTATGCGCACTGCGTCGGCCTGGCCTTTCAGGTGATGGACGATGTGCTCGATGCGGAAACCGATACGGCGACGCTGGGCAAGACCGCCGGCAAGGACGCTGCCCAGGGCAAGGCAACTTATCTCACTCTGATGAGCGCAAAAGAAGCGCGCACCTACGCACACGAGTTGATCGACGACGCGCTGGCCGCGATTGCGCTGTTCGGCGCAGCCGGGACGCGTCTTGCCGACATCGCCCGTTTCATTATCGAACGTCGCTACTGAACGTCTCTTCCGATCGCCCCTAATGTCCCTGCTGGAAACCATTGCATCGCCCGCCGACCTGAAACAGCTGGACCGGGCGGCGCTGAAAGAGCTCTGCGACGAGTTGCGCGCCTTCATCATCGACAGCGTTTCCCGCACCGGCGGCCACCTCGCCTCCAACCTGGGCGTTGTAGAAGTCAGTGTGGCGCTGCACAGCGTATTCGACACACCGAGCGACCGTATCGTCTGGGACGTCGGCCATCAGACCTATGCCCACAAGATCCTGACCGGACGCCGCGAACGCATGCACACGCTGCGCCAGACCGACGGCTTGTCCGGCTTTCCGAAACGCGAAGAAAGCGAATATGACGCCTTCGTCGCCGGCCATTCCAGCACGTCGATTTCCGCCGCGCTCGGCATGGCGGTGGCTGCCAAGCTGAAAGGCGAGGAACGCCGCGTGGTAGCGGTGATCGGCGACGGTGCGATGACTGCCGGCATGGCGTTCGAAGCGCTCAACAATGCCGGCGCGATGGATGCCAACCTGCTGGTCATCCTGAACGACAACGACATGTCGATCTCGGCCAATGTCGGCGCCCTCAACAGCTACCTGACCAAACTGCTCTCCGGCCGCTTCTACAATGCCGTGCGCAGCCGCGGCGAACGCCTGCTCGCGACGCTGCCGCCGATCCACGAACTGGCCAAGCGCGCGGAAGAACACCTGAAAGGCATGGTCACGCCGGGCACCCTATTCGAAGAGTTCGGCTTCAATTACCTGGGCCCGATCGACGGCCACGATCTCGATGCGCTGATTCCGACGCTGAGCAACATCCGCCAGCTCAAAGGTCCTCAGTTCCTGCATATCGTCACCAAGAAAGGCAAGGGCTACGACCTCGCCGAGGCCAATCCTTGCCTCTATCACGGCGTCGGCAAGTTCGAAGTCGAGCAAGGCGTCTGCGCCAAAGTCTCAACGCGGCCGACCTACACCGAAGTCTTCGGCCGCTGGCTGAACGACATGGCCGCGGCCGACGAACGCCTGGTCGCCATCACGCCGGCCATGTGCGAAGGCTCGGGCATGACCGAGTTCACCGAACGCTTTCCGCTACGCTATTTCGATGTCGGCATCGCCGAACAACACGCGCTCACTTTCGCCGCCGGATTGGCCTGCGAAGGCTGCAAACCGGTGGTCGCCATCTACTCGACCTTCCTGCAACGCGCCTACGATCAGTTGATCCACGACGTTGCCCTGCAGAACCTGCCAGTCATGCTGGCGATCGACCGAGCCGGCTTGGTCGGCGCCGACGGCCCGACGCATGCGGGCGCATTCGACCTGTCCTTCCTGCGCTGCATCCCCAACATGCTGATTGCGGCGCCGTCGGACGAGAACGAATGCCGCCGCCTGCTCACCACCGCTTTCCATCACGACGGACCCAGCGCAGTGCGCTACCCGCGCGGCAGCGGACCGGGCGCCAGCATCGAAACGACGCTGGAATCGCTGGAAATCGGCAAGGGCATCCTGCGCCGCCAGGGCAATCGCGTCGCCATCCTGGCGTTCGGCAGCGTCGTCACCGCCGCTTTGCAGGTGGCCGAGTCGCTCGACGCAACACTGGCCGACATGCGCTTCGTCAAACCGATCGACCGCGAACTCATCCGTGAACTGGCGCAAAACCATACTGCGCTGGTCACCGTCGAAGAAAACGTGGTCATGGGTGGTGCCGGATCGGCTGTCGCCGAAGTCCTCGCCGAACTAGGCATCACGCTGCCCATCCTGCATCTCGGCTTGCCCGACCGCTTCGTCGAGCACGGCGACCCCGCCGTCTTGATCGAGCGATGCGGCCTCGATGCCGCCGGTCTGCTGGCCAGCGTGAAAAAATTCTTACCCGAGTAATTTACTCAAGCATTAGCACTGGCTTATACTCGCGGCATCAAACCATCAGTAAATCGCCATGAGGACTTGCCATGAGCACGTGTGAAGCAGTCTGCGAAACCATCGCGCCTTGCCCCAAGGATCAACCGATCGCGGACGTCCAGAACTATCCGGATTCGCGCAAGATCGCCATCGACAAGGTCGGCATCAAGGCCATCCGCCATCCGGTCAGGGTGCTGGACAAGACCGGCGGTGCGCAGCACACCATCGCCACCTTCGGCATGTATGTGTATCTGCCGCACCACTTCAAGGGGACGCACATGTCCCGCTTCATCGAAATTCTCAACGGCAACGAGCGCGAATTCTCGGTGGAATCGTTCGAAAGCACGTTGCGCCAGATGGTGGTGAAGCTGGAGGCGGAATCCGGCTACGTCGAGATGAACTTCCCCTACTTCGTCAACAAGCAGGCGCCGGTATCCGGTGTGCAAAGCCTGATGGACTACGACGTGACGTTCATCGGCGAGATCAAAAACGGCGAATACCTGCAGACCATGAAGGTTCTGGTGCCCTGCACCAGCCTGTGCCCGTGCTCCAAGAAGATTTCCGAGTATGGTGCCCACAACCAGCGTTCGCACGTCACCATCACGGCACGCACCAATACCTTCGTCTGGATCGAAGACATCATCAAGATCGCCGAGGAAAACGCATCCAGCCAGCTGTACGGCCTGCTCAAGCGTCCCGATGAGAAGTTCGTCACCGAAAAAGCCTACGAAAATCCGAAGTTCGTCGAAGACCTGGTACGCGACGTCGCAGCCGCGCTCAACCAGGATGAACGAATCGACGCGTATGTGGTGGAAGCGGAAAACTTCGAGTCCATCCATAACCACAGCGCCTACGCTCTGATCGAGCTCGACAAGAAAGTCGAGCTCAGCGCCTGAATTTGGTGTACCAATTCGGTGTGGCGACGCCACGCGTAGGAGCACCTTCCAAGCCGCGATTGTTCCTGACTTCGCGCCTTGGAAGGCGCTCCTACAAAACCGGTAACGGCGCGAAATAGGATTATTCGTTAATAACGTTGGCTCAGCGTCAGCCTGTCGCCCTCGTTTTTCATGTTGGTTCGCTTGAGAAAGCTCATGCCCAACAACGCAACCGGCAGTTGCGCGTCTTCCATGATGATGGCTTCGACCATGTTGGCGGTGAGGCCGCCGACACGAACCGTATTGAGCAACACCCGGCTGGCGCGGACCCGGCCGTTGGCTGTCGAGACGCCGACGACATTGGCGTTCTCCAGCACAACGCCCGCCCTCAGCGCGAGGCTGCGCGGCAGTACGACGGTACTGGCACCGGTATCCACCAGGAATCGCACCGAATTGCCGTTGACCACGCCGCTGGCGAAAAACTGGCCGCGTCCGTCGGCGGTCAGTACCGCGCTGGCGGCCGACTCGGAGGCGCCGCCCGGACTGAAGCCGAAGCCGACCTGCAACGTGCGGCGTTTGCCGCCTTCCTCGATCACCACTTGCTGGCCTTGTACGGCGAGCAGGCGGACGCCGAGGCTCACATCGCCGACGGACATCACCTTGGGCGGTGCCGCACCGATGCCGATCAACGCTTTCTCGCCAAGGATGCCGCTGACCGTAATGCTGCTTGCTGCATAGCCCCAAGGGCTGAACGCAAGCAGGCATAATGCCGCCGAAGCAGCTAACGCATTCGAGTACACACGCATGAAGCCGATTGCCATTTTTCGTCACGCTCCCAGCGAAGGACCGGGTCATTTTGCCAGCTTTCTCGACAGCCGCTCACAGCCTTGGCATTTGATCGAGATTGACGCCGGCGCGGCGATTCCGTCCAGCCCGGAAGGCTATGCCGGTCTGGTGTTCATGGGTGGCCCGATGAGCGTGAATGACGATCTGCCCTGGATCGAACCGAGCTTGCAGCTGATGCGTCAGGCGGTCGCGGCAGACATCCCGGTGCTGGGCCATTGCCTTGGCGGCCAACTGATCGCCAAGGCGCTGGGCGGCAGCGTCAGCCCGAATCCGGTCAAGGAAATCGGCTGGGGCGAGGTCCACGTGGCGGACACGCCGGAAGCCCGCCGCTGGTTCGGCGACATCGCGGCTTTCCAGGCCTTTCACTGGCACGGCGAAACGTTCAGCCTGCCGCCGGGCGCGGAAGGCATACTAGCCAGCACGCATTGCGCCAACCAGGCTTACGTGCTCGGCAAACACCTGGGCATGCAATGTCATGTCGAGATGACGCGCAGCATGATCGAACATTGGTGCGCGGTCGGCGTGGACGAGATCCGCACCGCGGCAAGCAGCCCGGCGGTGCAGAATCCGACGCAGATGCTGGCGACTGCCGACAGCCTGCTCGCCCCGCTGAACCGGGTCGCCGAAACCCTCTATACGCGCTGGCTGGAAGGCATTTGCCCTTGAGCGACGACGCCCGCACGTCAGCCTGCATCAGCTTGCCGCATCTGCGCAGCCTGATCGGCCTGCGCGTGCGCCATCAAGGCAATATCTGCGTGATTGTGGAAGTTCTCGATTCGCCGCCCTCGCTGGTGCTTGAACTCACCGAGACGACGCTCGCCGCTCGTTCGCCCGCCAACGTCATGCCCAATCTGCACGGCCAAGCCGGCGAATACGGCAGCGAGACGTATGTCGTGCAAGTGCTGACCGATGATCGAACCGGGCTGCACGATGCCTTGCTCGAACTCGAAATACTCGATCTTTGAGCAGCCAGCCCCGCCCTGCATGAAAAAGCCCTCTTCCGCCCTGATCCCCGTCATCGCCGGCTTCAGCGTCATGCTGCTGCTATTGCTCGCGGTCACGGCCATCGGCGTGACGCATATCCGATTGCTCAGCAATCAGCTCAGCGCCATCGTCTCCGAGCGCAATCAGAAATCGGAATATGCCGCCACCATGCATGGCCTGCATGAAGCCCGTTTCCAGTCGCTGCTGCTGGCCAGCAGCCTGGACGACGCGTTTGCCCGCGACGAGGAAAGCATGCGCTTCTCACGCATGGCGCGCGAATTCATCCAGGTGCGCGACCGCTTTCTGGCGTTGCCGCTGGATGCCTCCGAACGCGCGCTTTGGGAGACGATGCGCGGCGAGGTCAGGCAAGTCGAGTTGCATGCCAACGAAGTCTTCGCACTGCTCCAGTCCAACCAGTTGGCGCAGGCGCGCGGCTACATCAAGCGGGAGCTGAAACCGCACCAGGTCCGCATGATGCGGGGCTGGCAGCGGATGCTGGAACTGCAGCGCGAGAAGAACCAGCAAGCGCTGGTACAGGCCCATGCCGCGCGCGACCGTGCACAAAAGCTCGCCATCGTGCTCTCCGCTGCCGCGATGCTGGTCGGCGTCATCATTGCAGTCTTCGTGGTGCGCCTGAGCCGGCGTCTGGAAAAGGACCTGTTCGAGGAAAAGGAACGCGCCCAGATCACCCTGCAAGCCATCGGCGACGCGGTCGTGCGCATCGACGCGCAGCTGGGCGCCTGTTACCTCAACCCGGTTGCCGAAAATCTGGTCGGCATGTCTTCGCGCGAAGCGCTGGGCCAACCGATCGGCGAAGTCATCCACCTGTTCGAGCGGGAAAACCGCCAGCAAATCACCGCCCGCATCAGTCAGGAGGCCCTGCGCGGCACACCCTACGTGCTACCGCCCGCTACCGGCCTGACTTCGGCGCAAGGCATGGAATTCGAGGTCGAAGGCGTGTGTTCGCCGATCCACTCGCCGGACGGCGAGATCATGGGTGCCGTACTGGTGTTGCGCGACGTCACCGAAGCGCGCGAAATGCAGCGCAAACTGCTCTGGCAAGCCAATCACGACAGCCTCACCGGCCTACTCAACCGGCGCGTGTTCGAGGAAAAAGTCGCGCGCGCGCTCGGCAGCAAACGCGCCGCGGAATTCCCCATGTCGATCCTGTACATCGACCTCGACCGCTTCAAACAGGTCAACGACAGCGCCGGCCATGCCGCCGGCGACGAACTGTTGCGCCAACTCGGCCGTCTGATGCAAACCCGCATGCGCGAAGACGATCTGCTGGCACGACTTGGCGGCGATGAATTCGGCATCATGCTGGTGTCCTGTCCGCCGCAAGTTGCGGAAAAAATTGCGCAGCTGCTGCAGGAAAGCATCGCCAGCTTCAGCTTCGTCTGGGCAGACACACGTTACCGGATCGGCGCCAGTATCGGCGTCGTCCACGTGCCCCCGCACTGGGCCAGCCTGGACGAATGCCTGGCCGCAGCCGACGCCGCCTGCTACAAAGCCAAACAGATGGGCCGCAACGAAATCGTGGTGCACCAGCAATAAGGAAGCGTTAATGGACCGATTCAAGGAAAAACTGAAATCTCTGCTGGATGGCCTCGATGCACTCGGTCTCTGGTTCGCGCCGCTGGCGCTACGCTTGATACTGGCCCGGGAATTCTGGGATGCCGGCAGCGCAAAACTGAGTGGCAATAACTGGTTCAACGACATCCAGGCGCAGTTCCCCTTCCCGTTCAGCCTGATTCCGGCCGAGATCAACTGGCATCTCGCCACGACATTCGAAATCGTCGGTGCGCTGGCGTTGCTGCTCGGACTGGGTACGCGCTTCTTCGCCACGGCCTTGTCGATTCTGACCCTGATTGCCATCGCCGCCGTGCATGCCGGCCACGGCTACACGATCAGCGAGGGTGGCTGGAAGCTGCCGCTGATCTACCTGGCGATGTTCCTGCCGTTGATCCTGTCCGGCCCCGGCAAGCTCAGCGTCGACCACTGGCTGCGCCAGCGGTACCTGAAAATACAACGCCGGCTCTGGTCGTAGCGCATGCCTGTCCTGGTCGGAGATATTGGAGGTACGCATAGCCGCCTCGCGCTGGCCGAACTGGATGGCAACCGGGTCGACCTGGTGCGCGTGGAGCGCTACCGCAACAGCGAGCATGCCGATCTGAACAGCGTTCTGGCCCACTTTCTGGCTGCAAGCGGAAGCAGTGCCGGCCTGTCTTGCTGCCTCGCCGTCGCCGGCCCGACCGATGGCCGCAGCGTGCAATTCACCAACCTCCCCTGGCGCATCGAAACCGCCGAGCTGAGCGCGCAATTCGGCTTTGCCCTTTGCCGCCTGATCAACGACTTCGCCGCAGTCGGCTGGGGACTCAACACACTGGCGCCGGATGCGCTGGCACCGCTGCAGGCCGGCCTGCCTGTCGCCGGCGGCGCGCGCGTGGCGCTGGGTGCGGGCACCGGCCTCGGCGTCAGCCTGTGCGCCTGGTACGGCGATCACGCTCAACCGCTGGCGTCCGAAGGCGGCCATGTCGGCTTTGCCGCCTGCAGCGAAGAGCAGGATCGCTTGCTTGTGTTCCTGCGCCGGCTGCACGGCCGCGTCTCGGTCGAACGCATCCTGTCCGGCCCCGGCCTGATCGATCTGTTCCGCTTCTGTTTGAGCGAATCCGGCGCAAGCGCCAGTCCGCTCCTGGCAACGTCGCGCCCGGCGGAAGCGATCAGCCAGGCCGGCCTGGCGCAGGACGACGCCGTCGCGACGCACTGTTTGCGCCTGTTCGCGGAAATTTACGGCCAGACCGCCGGCGACTGGGCATTGGCGCTGCAGGCTAGCGGCGGCATCTTCCTGGCCGGCGGCATCGCCCCGAAGCTGCTGCCGGCGTTGCAAGACGGCGTCTTTCTCGCAGCCTTCCAGGCAAAGGGGCGCTACCGCGACTGGATGGCCGACGTGCCGGTGAGCGTCGTCCTCGACCCGGATATCGGCCTCAAGGGCGCGGCTTTCGCCAGCGCCTATTCCGCGTAGACCTATTCCGCGTAGAGCGGCAGCGCGGCGATGCGCGCCTCGATCTGCTCGACCATCTTCCGATAGGACGGCTGGCCGACGCCGCCGAAGCGGCGCTGAAATTCCGCCTGCTTCATGAATTCGGGCAGATCGCGCAGGACGGGCAAAAACGCCTTGCCATCACGCACGCCAGCCAGACGTTGCTGCAGCTGCAACGCCGCCGCGCGCGAACGCGTGCTGGTCTCGCCCAGACGCGAACCGGCGCGATCCGCCGCCAGATCGGAAAAGGAAAAGCCGCTGCCGCCCTCGGCGTCCTTCAACTCCTTGTACAGCCCGGCCAGATCGGACAGGCCCTCGCCCCCAGTCGAAGCCAGGAAGGCAGACAACGCGAAATGCTGCGAGAAATCCTCGCGTCCAATCAGCTTGATGCCGGTACGCCGGTCGGTTCGCACCATGCCGCGCCGCGACAGCAAGCGGCCACCCAGGACTTTTTCCGCCAGCACGGTCAACACGGCGCGATTCTCGGCAACCGGATCGTTGCGCTCGGAACGTTCCTGCGCCAGCGCGAAGGCCTCGCCCAGCAGCACCGCGAAATCGCGGCTGTTGGCGCCATCGATGCGGGCGCGATAGGCGGCCAGCGCCGTCTCGTCGACGATCTGCCCGCTTGCCGCACGCATCGCCTTTTCGACGGCCGCGCCGCGCCAGGTAAAGCGCAGCGCCAGTGTCTGGCCGGAGATTTGTGCGCTGTTCAGCAACGAACGCGCGGCCGCCACTTCGGCCGCGTAAGGCGAGCGTGCCAGGCCGATGCCGACAAGTTCGCCGCTCAACCTGGCCGGCAGCGGCAAGCGGCCGATGCGCAATCGGGTCGGCCGCAGCAGGTCCGCGTCCGGCTCGAAGGCAAGCTCGATGTTGAGGTAGCGCCGCACCTTCGGCAGCGGCAGACTGGCGCGCACGATCAATTGCGACAACGCGATTTGCGCGCTGGCGCTGCCTCCGGCCAGCCGATGCGCCAGATAATTGACGCCCTGATCAAGGTCCGCCTCGGACAGCGCCAGTTGTCGCACCTCGCCATCTTTCATGCGGCGCAGGCCGAGCGAATCGACGATGTGCTTGCCGCGCTCCAGGTCGTTCATGCTGACCTGTACCGAGCGATTCAGGCTGGGCGCGGCATCGGTGGCGACGAAGAGCACGCCGCCCAACAGCAGAAACGGCAGCAACAGCAGCAGAATCAGCCAGCGCATCAGTCCTGGCTCCGGTAATCCTTGAACTTCTCCAGCACGTCCTGCATCTCGGCCGCGCTCAACAAGACCGGCGCGCCGACCTGGCAAGCGCGCAGATACTGGCCGCACAAGGCCTCGACCTCGCGCGCCAGCGCCAGCGCCGCCGGCAAACTCGAACCCCAGGCGAGCAGGCCGTGATTCGCCATCAGACAGGCACTGCGATCCTGCAACGCGGCCAGCACGGCATCCGACAACGCCTGCGTGCCGAAGGTGGCGTATGCGGCGCAGCGGATATCGACGCCGCCTGCCAGCGCCACCATGTAATGGAAAGCCGGAATGTCGCGCCGCAAGCAGGCCAGCGCCACTGCGAACGGAGAATGCGCATGCACCACGGCTGCGGCGGCCGGAAACGCGGCGTAGATATCGCGATGAAAGCGCCATTCGCTGGACGGGCGGCCTTCGCCCAGTACGGCGCCGGCCATATCCAGCGGCACCATGTCCGCCGCCGTCAGCGCCGCCATGTCCTGCGCGGAAGGCGTGATCAGGAAACCCTCGCGCGTACGCACGCTGACGTTGCCGGAGCTGCCCTGGTTAAGGCCGCAATGCACACTCTCGCGCGCCTGTCCGGCCAAGGCCAGGCGCAGATTGGTATCGCACAACGCCTTTTTCTTCATGCCGCGCTCCGCTCCGGAAACAGTGCCGCCAACGCCACACGGCTGGCAGCGCAGACGCCGCGTTCGGTAATCAAGCCACTGACCAGCCGCGCCGGCGTCACATCGAAGGCCGGGTTCGCCGCCGGGCTGCCCGCCGGCGTCAGGCGCACCGAAACCAGGCGTCCGTCGGCATCGCAGCCCTGGATACAGGCGACTTCCTCGGCATCACGCTGCTCGATGGGAATCTCGCTGCCGCTGGCCAGGCTGAAATCGATGCTCGGCCCGGGTGCGGCAACGTAGAACGGCACGCCGTTGTCGAACGCCGCCAGCGCTTTCAGATAGGTGCCGATCTTGTTGGCGACATCGCCGTTGGCGGAAGTCCGGTCGGTGCCGACGATGCAGGCATCGACCCGACCCTGCTGCATCAGATGGCCGCCGGCGTTGTCGGCGATGACGTGGTGCGCAATGCCGGCCTGCTTGAGCTCCCAGGCGGTAAGGCTGGCGCCCTGGTTGCGCGGCCGCGTTTCGTCGACCCAGACATGCACGTCCAGTCCGGCTGCTGCCGCCGCGTAGATCGGCGCCAGTGCCGTGCCCCAATCCACCGTTGCCAGCCAGCCGGCATTGCAATGCGTCAGGATGTTGAGCGGACCGGATTTTGCGGCGGCAAGTTTCTGCAGCAACGCCAGACCATGCTGGCCGATGGCCTGGTTCTGCGCCACATCCTCGTCGCAGATCGCCGCGGCTTCGGCCCAGGCGGCTTCGATTCGCTCGCCCGGTGGCAGAGGCAACAGGCAGGCCAGCATGCGCTGCACCGCCCAGCGCAGGTTGACCGCGGTCGGACGTGTCGCGATCAGAAGTTCACCCGCCGCGTGCAGCGCCGCATCGCCGGCATCCTGCCGCGCCGCCAGCGCCATGCCGTAAGCTGCCGTCGCACCGATCAGCGGCGCGCCGCGCACGCGCATCACGGCGATTGCCTCGGCCGCATCGGCCAGGGTCGTCAAACGGCGCACGACAAATTCGTGCGGCAAGCGGGTCTGGTCGATGATTTCGACGGCAGCGTCGTTGCGCCAGATGGTTCGGGTCGGCGTTCCGGAAATAAGCATGAGGGTTCTTCAGGGGCTGCGATATTTGGCCGGATTATCCGGGATAAAATCGGCCCATGCCCCCCGCCTTTCCCGAATCCACCGCGGTTGCCACGCTTGCCGCCGCCCTCAACGCTCTGCTCGATGCCCAACCGGCCGCATTGACTCGATTACAGCGCCATAGCGGCAAGACCTTGCGCCTGGCGCTGCCGCTGCTGCCGGTCGATTTGGCGCTGGATGCAGCCGGCCGTTTTCGTCCGCTCGACGAAGCCGCGGAAGCCGCCGCGCCGGCCTTGACGCTGACTCCGATGCCGAGCGCGCTGCCGTTGCTGCTGGGCGACGGCAAGCTGGCCGACCTGTTTCACGTCGAAGGCGACGGCATCTTTGCCAGCGACCTCTCCGGCGCGTTGGCCGACTTCGACTGGGTGCTCGCGCTGCGCCCGTATCTGGGCGACATCGCCGCCAGCCGGGTCGATCAATTTCTGCACGGCGTCATGGCCTGGCGCGAGCAAGCGCATACCGCCGCCGCCCGCAACCTGGCCGAATATGCCGTCTACGAACAGGCCATGCTGGCCGAACCGCACGCCGCACGGACTTTCGTCAGCGAAGTCGATACGCTGCGGGAAGATGTCGATCGGCTGGAAGCGCGGCTGAAACTGTTTCAACAAGCCAAGCAAAAATGACTGCCGCAACCGCAGGGATGGCATGTCGCTCCGTGTATTTCTCGCGTCATGCCTTGGAACGCATGTTTCAACGCTGCATTCCTCCGGAAGCCCTGCGAACTTTGCTGGAGCACGGGGAAATCATCGCGACATATGCCGATGATCGGCCCTATCCAAGTGTGTTGATGTTGGGTTGGTTCGAGAACAAGCCCGTGCATGCGGTCGTCGCCAGAAATGCGGCAACCGCGGAATGTCAGGTGATTACGGTTTATCGACCCGACCCGACACTTTGGGATAGCGCCTTCAAATCGAGGAAAAAACCATGAAATGCAGCCTCTGTAAAACCGGTGAAACTCACCCCGGAAAAACCACGGTCACGCTGGAACGCAGTGGCAGCGTGGTCATCATTCGCGATGTGCCGGCGGAAATCTGCGAAGACTGCGGCGAATACTTTCTCGATGACGTGACGGCTCGCCAGGTTTACACAACGGCAGAGCAAGCCTGTTCCCGGCATGTCGAAGTAGAAATCCAGCGTTACGCAGCCTGACTCGATGTACCTGTTCCGCCTGCTCCGTATTTTCCTCACCGCCGCGCGTTACGGCCTGGATGAGTTTTTCCTCGGCCACGAGCGCGTCAAGCTGGTGCGCTTCACCGTACAGGTGCTGTTTTTCTGGCGCGGCCTGATCTGGCCGATGCAGCAGGCGCGCGGTGTAAGACTGCGTCTGGCGCTGGAATCGCTCGGTCCGATCTTCGTCAAATTCGGCCAGATGCTGTCCACCCGGCGCGACATGATTCCGCCCGACATCGCCGACGAGCTGGCCAAGCTGCAGGACCGCGTGCCACCGTTCCCGAGCGAGCAGGCGCTGGCGGTGATCAAACGCGCCTATGGCCGCGACGCCGCCGACGTGTTCGCCGCCTTTGACGACACGCCGGTCGCCTCCGCCTCGGTGGCGCAGGTGCATCGCGCCACGTTGCAGAGCGGCGAAGCGGTGGCGGTGAAGGTACTGCGCCCCAACATCCAGAAAGTCATCGGCCATGACATCCAGATCCTCTACGCCATCGCCGGCCTGATCGAACGTCTGTGGTGGGACGGCCGCCGCCTGAAGCCGCGCGAAGTGGTCGCCGAATTCGCCAAGCACCTCGACGACGAACTCGACCTGATTCGCGAAGCCGCCAACTGCTCGCAACTGCACCGCAATTTCGCTGACTCGCCGCTGCTGGCGGTGCCGCAGGTGGAATGGGACTACTGCACGTCGGAAGTCATGGTGATGACCTGGATGAACGGGCTGCCGATTTCCCGCCTCGACGAACTGCGCAGCCGCGGCGTCGACGTGCCGAAACTGGCGCGCGCCGGCGTCGAAATCTTCTTCACCCAGGTGTTTCGCGACGGTTTCTTCCACGCCGACATGCACCCCGGCAACATCCTGGTGACCGACCAGGGCAAATACATCGCGCTCGATTTCGGCATCATGGGCACGTTGAACGAGACCGACAAAAACTATCTGGCGCAGAACTTCCTGGCCTTCTTCCAGCGCGATTACAAGAAGGTCGCGCGCGCCCACCTCGACGCCGGCTGGGTGCCGGCCGACACCCGCGCCGACGAATTCGAGGCGGCGATCCGCGCCGTGTGCGAGCCGGTGTTCGACCGGCCGCTGAAGGAGATCGCCTTCGGCAAGGTGCTGCTGCGCCTGTTCCAGACGTCGCGCCGCTTCGGCATGGAAATCCAGCCGCAACTGGTCATGCTGCAGAAAACCTTGCTCAACATCGAAGGCCTCGGCCGCCAGCTCGACCCGGAACTCGATCTCTGGTCCACCGCCAAGCCGTTCCTGGAACGCTGGATGAGCGAACAGATCGGCTGGCGCGGCTGGCTGCGCACGTTCCGGGAAGAAGCGCCGTACTGGGGCGCCGTGTTGCCGCAACTGCCGCGCCTGGCGCATCAGGCCCTGCGCAGCGACCGCCTGGAAAAGCTGGAAAGCGGCCTCGCCGTGATGCTGGCGCAGCAGCAGGGGCGCAACCGCTGGCTGGCGGTAATCGCCGTGCTGCTGGCGGTGCTGGTCGGCGCGAATCTGCTCGGTTCCTGAGCAGCCGATGCGACGCAAGCGCCTACAACGGCGCTTGCGTTTGTACTTCAGTCTGGCAGGCTGCCAGGAATCAGAAGTGATGGTTGTAGCCGACCATGGCCGACACCTGGCTGTGCGTGACGGTCATGCCGGCGGCGGTGACGTTGGAGACTTCCGGCGCTATGGACACAGCGAACGCGATGCAACCCTTGTCGCTGACGCGATAGTCGAAACCGGCCGTGAAGTGCTTTTCCACGATGGCGGGAAACAGCGGATTCAGCCACGCATCCGGCACCGGGTTCTTGCCGTAGTTGTAGCCGACGCGCAGGCCGAGCTTGTCGTTCGGGCGATATTGCACGCCCAGCGAGTAGACATTCTGGTTCCGCCACTGCTGCGGCATCGTGAAGGGCGTACCGGAAAAGGACATGCGGAAGTTCTGCATGGCATCGGCCCACATGATGCGGCGCAGGTCGGCCGCCAGCATCAGCTTGGGCGTAGCCTGCCAGGCGAGGCCGGCGGCATAGGTTTCCGGCCACTGGAAGTCGATCACCGTCATTTTCCCGGTCGTGTTGCTGAGCTGCGCACCGGCGCCGTCATAGACGGACATGGCCGCCCCGCCGCTGGAAGTTTCCATATCGCTCAGGCTGGTCTTGCTGTGATAGGTGGCGCCCACGGTCAGCACCGGACTGACCTTGTAGGTCAGACCCAGCTTGCCCGCCCAGCCGGTACCCTTGGCCTTGCCGGTGAAATCGTTGTCGTCGGAAAAGGCGATGTGGGCGAAATTGCCGGCACCGATATCCATCACCATGCTCACATCCAGCATGGCCCAGACGTAATCCAGCGAGGCGCCCACCGCCAGGTCCGGCGTGACCTCGAAGGCCAGCGGGAAAATCAGGCGTCCGACCCCCAGTTCCGAGCGAACTTCCTGGCCGGTTCCCATGGAAAACGGTGACGCATTGCCATATTCCGTGCCCATGCCGCCCTGGGCGAACATGCCGACACCGTAGCTCAGCGCGCCGTCCTTGCGGCCCCAGCCCAAGGCCGGCATGAAATAGGAATTGCCGCCGGAATCGGCCACACCCTGGACCGCGACATCCGGCCCGAGATGGTGCAGGGCCAGGGCCATCTGCGTGCCCTGGCTGGTCAGCGCCAGAGTCGCCGGGTTGTTCATCATGGCTGCGAGGCCGCTGTCGTAGGCCATGGAAGCGCCGCCCATGCTCATGCCGAGCGGACCGTAGCCTTCCAGATTCATGCCGTTGGTGGCCTGGGCGCCCATCGCCCAGCCGGTCAGCGCCAATGCGCCGAGAAATTGATGACCCCGCATGTTTCCCCCTTGGTGTCGTCCCGGCGCAGGCTCGGCTGGGCAAAATGGCGGGGATTAGAAGGGATCGGACCCTGAATTGATAGAGTTTTCTGTACCAGTGACCAATACTGGAAAGCAGCCAAGGGATTTACCGGAGCGGCATCCACTTTCTCTTTCAGGTCGGCACACATGGCCCTGCTCGAAATCCGCAACATCACGCGCCGTTTCGCCGATTTCGTGGCAGTGCGGGAGGTCAGCTTCACGGTGGAGAGCGGCGAATTCTTCACGCTGCTGGGGCCGTCCGGCTGCGGCAAGACCACCATTCTGCGCATGATCGCCGGATTCGATCTGCCTGATGCCGGCCGGATTTTGCTTGATGGCCGCGATCTGGTCGACACGCCGGCCGAGAAACGACCGATCCATACCGTGTTCCAGAGCTACGCGCTGTTTCCGCATCTGACCGTCGGCCAGAACGTCGCGTTTCCATTGCGCATGGCCGGAGTGCGCGACGCCGAATTGCAGCGCCGTGTACGCGAGACGCTGGAACAAGTACACCTGGCCGAACTGGCCGGGCATTTCCCGCACGAAATCTCCGGCGGCCAGAAGCAGCGGGTGGCGCTGGCACGCGGCCTGGTCAACCGGCCACGCCTGTTGTTGCTGGACGAACCGCTCGGCGCGCTGGATCTGAAACTGCGCGAGGAAATGCAACTTGAACTGATCAAACTGCAACGCGAGGTCGGCGTTACTTTCGTATTCGTCACCCACGCACAGCCGGAAGCACTGGCGCTGTCGCATCGCATCGCGGTGATGAACCAGGGCCGCGTCGAACAACTGGATACGCCGTCACGCATCTACAGCTTTCCGAACAATCGCTTCGTCGCGGATTTCATCGGCAACTGCAATCTGCTGGAAGCCACGGTGAGCGAATGTCGCGATGGCCGGCTGCGGCTGACGGCGGCCGGACTCGGCGAGCTTCTGGCGCCCGCCGGAGAAACGAATCAAGCGGGCGACAAAGGCGTGCTCGCACTTCGGCCGGAACAGGTGCGCATCGGCATCAACGCAGAGGCAGAAAACCACTTTCCCGGCACGGTGCGCGATTTCCTCTATGTCGGCGATGTCACCACTTATCAGGTCACGCTCGACAACGGCCGCCAACTGGCGGCGTTGCGGCCCAACGATGCGCCCGGTCGCGCCCATTTCTTCGAGATCGGCGACCGGGTGACGGTGAGCTGGGAGGCGGAGGCCGGGCACTATGTCCGCGACTGATCAAGGCCGCGCCACGCGCTGGGCGATCATTGCGCCGCCGACGCTGTTTTTGCTCGCCTTCTTCCTGGCCCCGGCGCTGCTCGTCGTGCTGGCCTCGTTCCAGTATCCCGGCGAATTCGGCGGTCTGGCGCCCCTGTTCGACGCCAGCGATGGACGCGAACACGGCGTGACGCAGGAGAACTACCAGTTCTTTTTCAGCGATTTCCTGTTCACCGAAATCTTTCTGCGCTCCTTTGCGGTGGCGACGGTATCCACGTTGATCTGCCTGATCATGGCTTATCCGCTGGCCTGGCTGATCGCGCAGAGCCCGCAGCGGCACCGCGACCTGCTGGTGCTGCTGGTGATCCTGCCGTTTGCCAGCAACTTCCTGATCCGCGTCTACGCCTGGATGATCATCCTGGGGCCGCAGGCGGCGCTGGCGCGGCTGCTCAACGGCATCCTCGCCGCCTTCGGCCTGGAGCCGGTCAGCCTGCTGTTCTCCCCGTTCGCGGTGCTGGTCGGCATGGTCTACGTGCATCTGCCGTTCATGATCCTGCCGCTCTACACCAACCTGGAAAAACACGATCCGGTGCTGCTCGACGCCGCGCAGGACTTGGGCGCGAATGTCTGGCAGCGGTTCTGGCGGGTGACCTGGCCGCTGTCGCTGCCCGGCGTGTTTTCCGGCTCGGCGCTGGTGTTCATCCCGGTGCTCGGCATGTTCGCGATTCCCGACATCCTCGGCGGCACGCGCGACATGCTGATCGGCAACCTGATCAAGGACCAGTTCCTCGGCGTGCGCGACTGGCCGTTCGGCGCGACGCTGTCCATCGTGCTGACCCTGTGCGTGTTGGCGCTGGCGGGATTCGCGGCCTGGGCGGGAAGGACAAGGCGAGCGCATGCGTAGATTTCCCCTTTGGCTGAAGCTGGCCGCCGCCGCCACTTTCGCCTTCCTTTATGTGCCGCTGCTGGTGGTGGTGGCGTATTCATTCAACGATTCGCGCCTCAACGCGGAATGGGTCGGCTTCACGCTGGACTGGTACCGCGTGCTGTTCGCCGACGCCGAGATGCTGCTGGCGGCGCGCAATTCGCTGCTCATCGCGCTGATTGCCAGCATCTGCGCGACCTTCCTCGGCACGCTGGCCGGCCTTGCCATCCATCGCTATCGGCCGCGCTGGCTACCGCTGCTGGTGATCACGCCGGTGGCGATGCCGGAAATCCTGCTCGGCGTGTCGCTGCTGGTGTTCTTCATTCAGGTGCTGCATCTGACCCTGGGCCTGCTCTCTGTGGTACTGGCGCACATCACGTTTTCCATCGGCTTCGTCGCGATCATCGTCAGGGCGCGACTGGCCGGCATGGACGAGAGCATTTTCGAGGCGGCGCGCGACCTCGGCGCTTCGCCCTGGCAGACCTTCCGGCTGGTGACTTTTCCGCTGATTCTGCCGGCGGTGGTGGCCGGCTTTCTGATGTCGTTCACGCTGTCCATCGACGATTTCGTGATCACCTTCTTCACCGCCGGCGTCGGCGTCTCGACGCTGCCGTTGCAGATCTATTCGATGATCAAGATCGCGGTGACGCCTGAGGTGAACGCGGTCTCGACGCTGCTGATGTTGCTGACGCTGGTGCTGGTGATCGCGGCGTCGCGGCTGGACAAGAGCTTCATGAAGGGGGGCGCGTGATGCGCCGCTGGCTCGCACTGCTCCTGTTCATCGCAGCGACCAGCCACGCCGCTGTTGCCACTTCCCCCACGCTGTATCTCTACAACTGGAACAACTACATCTCCGACGCCAGCGTCACCCGCTTCGAGGCGAGTTGCGGCTGCAAGCTGGTGCAGGACTATTACTCCGACAACGAGGAAATGCTGGCCAAACTGGCGGCGGGTGCGTCCGGCTACGACCTGATCGTGCCGACCGGCAACGCGGTGGAGGCGCTGATCCGTTCGCGCCAGTTGCGGCCGCTGGACAAGCCGAAGCTGCCCAACCTGCGCAACATCAAGCCGGAATTCCTGAATGCCTTCTTCGATCCCGGCAACCGCTATTCGGTGCCCTACGCCTACACGGTGACGCTGCTCGGCTACAACGTAGAGAAACTGCGCGCGCTGAATCTGCCGAGCGACACCTGGGCGCTGATCTTCGAGCCGCGCTATCTGGCGAAACTCAAGGGCCGCGTCACGGTGCTGGATTCGCAACGCGAACTGATGGCCGCCGCGCTGCGCTACCTGGGCTACTCGGTCAACGATACCGACGCAGCGAAATGGCAACGCGCGCGCGACCTGATCCTGCGCGCCAAGCCGTACTGGGCGGCATTCAATGCGTCGAGCTACATCAAGGAGCTGACTGTCGGCAACATCTGGCTGGCGCACGGCTATTCCAGCGACATGTTCCAGGCTCGCGGCGACGCCGAAAAGGCCGGCCGGCGTTTCCATATCGGCTATTCGATTCCGCGCGAAGGCGCCGTGCTGGCACTCGATTCGATGGTGCTGCACAAGACCGGCCGCCAGCCGGAACTGGCGCATCGCTTCATCGATTTCATGCTGGAAGGGCAGAACTCGGCCGAACTGACCAATCTGATCGGTTCCGGCAACCCCAACCAAGCCGCGATGCGCCACATCGAGCCGCGCTTTTTTCAAACAATCGCCGATAATCGCGCCGTTTTTCCGGATGCGTCGGCCATGCGTCGCCTGGAAATGCTGCGCGATCTGGATCGCCAGCAGCGCCGCGTACTGAACCGCATCTGGACGGAAATCAAACTTCGTTGAACTCGTTCGGGGATTAGCCCATGTTGCTTGGCTTCGTCATTCTCTATCTGGTCGTGTCCATCGGCATCGGCATGTATGCCGCCACCAAGGTGCACAACGCGCGCGACTATATTTCCGCCGGCCGCTCGCTGCCGTTGGCCATGGTCCTGGCGATGGTGTTTGCGACCTGGTTCGGCGCCGAAACGGTACTCGGCATCCCGGCCACTTTCCTGGAGGAAGACCTTGGCGGCCTGATCTCAGATCCATTCGGCGCTTCGTTGTGCCTGGTGCTGTTCGGCCTGTTCTTCGCGCGCAAGCTGTACCGGATGAATCTGACCACCATCGCCGACTACTACCGCGAACGCTACGACCGCCGCATCGAAGTGGTCACCGGCATCGCCATCGCGCTGTCCTACCTGGGCTGGGTGTCGGCGCAGATCACCGCGCTGGGGCTGGTGTTCAACGTGCTGTCCGACGGCCAGATCACACAGGCGCAGGGCATCCTGATCGGCGCGGCGGTGGTGCTGATGTACACGCTGTACGGCGGCATGTGGTCGGTGGCATTGACCACGTTCTTCCAGATGATCGTCATCGTGCTCGGCCTGTTCTATATCGCCTGGCTGATCAGCGGCCTGACCGGTGGCGTGGCACCCGTGATCGAACACGCGGCCGCCCACGACAAGTTCCATTTCTGGCCGGATTTCAACGCGGTGGCCATGGTGGCGTTCATTTCCGGCCTGCTCACCATGGGCTTCGGCTCGATTCCGCAACAGGACGTATTCCAGCGTGCCAACGCGTCGAAGAACGAAAACGTCGCGGTGTGGGGCACCGTGCTGGGCGGCGTCGCCTATTTCCTGTTCGCCGCCGTGCCGTTGTTCCTGGCCTATTCCGCCAACCTGATCGACCCGGCGCTGACCGCCAAGTGGCTGGCCGAGGACAGCCAGAAACTGCTGCCGGAACTGGTCAAGGGCCATCTGCCGCTGGCCGCGCAGGTGATTTTCTACGGCGCGCTGCTGTCGGTAATCATGTCCACCGCTTCCGGCACGCTGCTGGCGCCGTCGGTGACGATCTCGGAAAACGTGCTGAAGGGCTTCATCACCCGCCGCAAACACCTATCGGAACAGAAACTGCTGGTGATGACGCGCTGGGTGGTGGGCTGTTTTTCGGTGCTGGTCACGCTCTACGCGCTGTGGGCGCTGGGCGAGGAAACCGGCATTCATCAAATGGTGGAGAACGCCTACAAGGTGACGCTGGTCGTCGCCTTCGTGCCGCTGGTCGCTGGGCTGTACTGGTCGCGCGCCAGTACGATGGGTGCCTATCTCGCCATCGGATTTGGCCTGCTAACCTGGTTGTCGCTGGAGTTTTTCATGCCGGAAGGTGCCATGCCGCCGCAGTTTGCCGGCTTTCTCGCCGCCGTTGCCGGCATGCTGATCGGTTCGCTGTGGCCGCAACACCACCGGGCGCGGCGCGCACCGGCCTGAGCGGCGACGACATTGCGCCTGCGCCTGTTCATCCTGCTTTACATCGCCTTCCTGGCGACCGGCAGCCTGTACCCGTTCGCCGGCTGGCTGCCGCTGACCGATTGGTCGCTCGATTTTCTGACCGCGCCCTGGCCGCGCTTCGTCACGCGCACGGACCTTGCGACCAATCTGCTGGTCTACATCCCCTTGGGTTACGCCCTGGCGCTGCGCTTTTCGGTCCCCGGCCAGCGTCCGCACGGCGTCGTGATGGGGGCCTGCGCCGGGGTGCTGGTCAGTTTTGCGCTGGAAAGCGGGCAGGCCTTGCTGTCCGGCCGCATCGCCTCCAATCTGGATCTGCTGGTCAACGGCCTGGGTGCGCTCACCGGCGCGCTGCTGGCGCTGCACCACGGCCGCTGGCTGCGCGCGGGGCGCGCCTTGCATCGCTGGCGCGACCGCTGGTTTCACGCCGGCATGTCGACCAATGTCGGGCTGGCGCTGCTGGCGCTCTGGTTTCTGGGACAGTTCGCGCTGCTGCCGTTCCCCGGCATGGGCTGGCTCGATCTGCATCTGCGCCCGATCGATACGCCGCCGGGCGGGCTCGATCAGATCAATCTGCCCTGGTTCGCGGCGGTGGTGCTGGAAATGGCGACGCTCGGCACCTTCTCCGCCAACCTGCTGCGGCCGGGCCGCTATGTCAGCACGATGCTGTTGCTGGTGATATCGGCCTTCGTCATGAAACTGCTGGCGGCGACCATCTTGCTCAAGCTGAAAGTGGTCGGCGGTGTGCTTTCGCTGGAAACCCTGGCGGGGTTTCTGGTCGCGTTCTGGCTCCTGCTCAACCCGCTGGCGTCCAGACACCGGCGCCAGTTCGGGCTGGCGCTGTTGCTGCTGTCGCTGCTGGTTCGCTTCTGGCTGGCCGACTTTCAGTTATGGCCGGCCGCCAGCGTGTTGAACATCGTCGGACTGGCCAAGGCAGCGGCTTCGCTATGGCCGTTCCTGGCGCTGGTGTTGCTGGCTTCGTATCCGACCGGACATCGCGTGCGCCATCCGAAAAAGGTCAGCCGGTAGCGCGTTTTGCAGCAGTGCGCCGCTTGTGGGAACGCTTTCGGGCAGCCCAGGGCGGCGCCACCGCCAGCAGGCTGAAGCCGAGCAACAGCATGGCTAGGCGGGGCGCATCGAGCAGGCTGTCGAACAAGCCGACGCTGAACATGCCGACCATGGCGGCGAGCAATACCCAGGCCAGCGGCTGACCGCGCCAGGCCGCCTTGGCGGCACGGGCCAGCGCCAGGCCGGTCAATGCCAGGAAAGCCGCCAGCCCCAGCCAGCCTTGCTCGAACACGATATGCACCCAGACGTTCTTGATATGCCAGGGCAAGTGGCTGTGCGTCTTGAAAAACCAGCAATCGGCGCCGGCTTCGAAGTTGCCGTTGCAAAGAAGATCGCGCCCAGCGGTATCGAGCAGACGCACATTGTCGATTTCCAGCAGGCCGGCCTTGCCGGCGTTGCTGAGCACGAACTCCGTCGGCAAATGGCTGAACATCGAGCCGGCGCCGACTTCACCGCTGTCTATCGCACGTTCGTAACGCCGCCAGGCGCCATCGCCCGGCACATCGATATTCGACCAGACACAACGCCGCGAATTGAGCATCTGCTTCTCGCACAGCGGCGTTTCCAGACGAACCGGGCCGCCTTCCGCGCGGGCATCGAGCACCAGTCGATAAGTCGTGCCGGCCTCGATCGACGCGCGTTGCGCGTAATACAGCGTCGCGCCGCTGCCCAGTCGCAAGGCCTGGCCGGTGCGGCTGGCGATAAAACCGTAGGTGGCCGGACGCTCTTCCGGCACGCCACGCGCCAGAAATACGCGCGGGAAACTGCCCAGCCCCATTCCGAACAGGCGAGTCGTCCAACTGTCGTCGGCCATCGCCAGCGTCTGGCTCCAATGATCGAGGCGCGTCTGCGTATCCTCGGCGGTCTGGCTGAAACGCTGCTGGAAATAGCCGCCGCTGATGCCGCCGATCAGGATCGCCGCGGCGCCCACCAGCACCAAAATCGGAGCAAGCTGAACCCGCCGGTTACCCGCCAGCCAGGCCAGCCGCACGCTGCCTACCGCCAGGATAACGAAGATCAGGCCAAATGCGAGCGCGCCGCCGCGTGCCACGGTATAGATCAGCACATAAGTCGCCAGCGCCAGCAGTGGCGCGGCCAACAACATCGACTTCCAATGTCGCATGCCCAGCCACAGAAACGGCAGCGCCGCCGCCATGTACGCCTCGATATGGCCGCCGCCGGTATGCATGCTGGAAAACAGGCCGACGATGCGATACGAGGAATCGCGATCCGCCAGACCGGAATACAGCCAGCGCTCCCAGATGCCGACCAGGCACACGGCCAGCAGGCCCAACGCCATGCCGATGGCCAGCCAGCGCGTAAAACGTTCGAGATCGACACAGGTGCGCCGCACCAGGAAAAGCAGCGTCGCGCCCCATAAGAACCCCTTGGCAACGCGCAGACTGTTGTAGGGACTCCAGTAGGTTGAGAAGGCATTGGCATCGACAGCAGGCCAGCCGTCCAGCCCGATCAATCCGCTGACCAGCGCCAGTCCGAAGAACGTCGCCAGGACCAAACGTGCCAGCGGCGGCCATGACAGCGCAATCTGAGTGCCTCCGCGCAGAATCAGCACCGCCAGCGTCACCGCCATAAGCAAATCGAATTCATCGAGAAAGAAGCGTCCGCTCCAAGGCGCCAGATCCAGCACCGGCAGCGCGGCAGGAACAACCAGCAACCAGGCCAGCGGCTGCCGCCAGAGCAATCCGCCATAGAGCGTCAGGCCGATGCCGAGAATCCATGGCAACAGCGGGAAGTCGAACAGGGCGAGCAAAGCCAGTCCGATCGCCCCGAGCCCGAAGAACCCCGCGACGACGCCGGGCCGAAGTGGCGCTGTTTTGTCGCCGCGATGACTGTTCGTTGCAACGCTGGCTTCCATTTGTCCCCGGGCGACTCCCGTGTGCAACGCTGGGGCGCTTCGATTCGCAAGGTTTTCCACTCCTGCGGGAGGAACGACCTCATCGCCAGTTGCTGGAACGGCAATGTTGACAGGCGACTCGGCAAGCTGCCAACCCGGTGCACGGCGCGTGCTTTCGCCCAGCCAAATCCCCAAGGCCAGGCTCGGGGCGACGACCAGAATATCGAGCCAATCGCGACTGGCCAGATCCAGCAGATCGATATGCCCGACCAGCAACAAGGTACCTAAGCCCGCCAACGTCCAGATCCGGGCCGGCCGTGCGAACCCCACCAGGCCCAATATGCCGCCAAGCGGCAACCAGAGGATTGCGGACTTGATGGATTGGTAAAGATGATCGAACAGCGCGGCAAGCCAGCCTGCCGGATCTGCGGCGGGGGGCATCGTCAATAAGGCCAGGACGGCGCAGATGCCATAAACGGCGCGCCAAATGACCCGCTGCGAAGCTTCCGAAACGACCGGCCTGCGTAGCTTGGCGGCCGCCGTACCCGCGAGCATGCCACAGGCAATGCCGACAAGATGACCGGGCCAGCCTATAGCCACGGTCCAGGCCGGCGTATACACCGACTGGGCGGCGGACAATCCCAAAACACACATCGCGAGACCAAGCGGCGCCGCGATCGAAAGGCGGTGCGATGCCGGCGTTCCATGCAGCCACCACAGCCAGAACACGCCCGGCCAGAACGCCGCGGCGACGTGGCGCCAATCCCATACGCCGCTGGCAAGGCTCCAGGTCGTTGCGCTCCCGGGCTGCGCAACGAATGGCGCCAAGCCGAGCAAAACCAGCCAGACCAGCGCCATGACCGCCGCTGGCGCTACGAAATAACCGGGAGTCGGGAACAGTGTTTTCAACACAATCTGGCCAGAGAAGCAGGGCTCATGCGGCTATCGTCGAACGGTGCGAAATCATAACGGAAGTGGTAACAGGGGCGGACAGCGCCGACCAACGGATAGGCGCATCCCTTCGAGCGGGCGAAAAAAAACGTGTGCCGAGGCACACGTTTCTTGGAATCAAGCGAAAGCTCAGGCGTGCCTGGCCTGTTTCCGCCGACGCACGTAGAACAGTCCGGCAGCCCCCGCCAGCAGCAGCAGCAAGGACTCGGGCTCCGGCACCGCGTTGACGTTCTGGACGTGATAAGTACCTGAAGCGATGACGGTGCGCGTTTGTCCCAAAGCAGCCGTACCCTGGACTTTCATGATCGTGTAGTTACGGGTTGCCGTCTTGTAAGGCCCCGCGTAGGTGAACACCAGATTGTAGTAAACATGGTTGGCGCCGGAACCTGTCGCCGAAGAAATCAAGCCGTTGCCCAGTCCGACGACATTCAAACCTTGCGCCTGTTTGTTCAGCGTCACGTTCTGGATGATGACTTTTAATGCCCCCGGATTGAATAGGGCTGCCGGCACATCGGTGATGCAATTTGCGGCGAGATTGACGCTAGGAGCGGTCGGTGTTTGCCAGCCTGTGGAGCCATCCTTGGTGTACTGGAAGCCCCCCGTTGCGCACGCCAACGGAGAACCATTCTGCTTGAGGATGACGTTGTAGGAATCCGCCGCGGCATGTACGCTGAATCCGGAGAGAACTCCGATCAAAGCAGTAGAAGCCACATGCCGTTTTATCCAACTCGATATATTTTTCATCTTGATAGCCTTTACCAATGGCCGCTCCAAAAAAGGCACGGCGGAAGAGAGAGTACAGGCAACAAAAGCAACAATCGTGCCTTCCCATCCAACTCTTATGAATTCAAACGGTTAAATCGAAAAGAGGAGGGCTAAGTAACGCGCATGTAAAAAATATCGACAGTTCTGGCGTGCGCTTGGCACTGCTGCCCGATTCAAACCGTTGGAACTGCCGCCGGCGTTTGCTTGCTTCGCCGACGGACCGGCTTCGCTTCGCGGAGTGTCCGTTCCTGATAAGCAAACCGGGTCAGCAGGACCGCGCTGACGACGAGAAAGAACAGCAATTCCCAATAGGCGGCACCCAAAAATACCGCGCCGACGGCGTATCCAGCCAATGCGGCACGCAGCATGGCGGCATGGTTATCCAGCCAAGGCAAATGCCAGCGCCGATTTCGATGCAACATCCAGTTCAGATTCAACATGCTGCCGAAAACCAGAGCGCCCCAGAGCGCGAGTCCAAGCAGGCCATGTTCGGCCGCCATCTTGACATAGGCGCTATGCCAATCGAGTCCCGCGCCGGTCGGCAGGGACAGATAGACCCAGCCCTGGAAACCGCCGCCGAACCAGGGATGTTGCAGCGCATACGCCCAGCCCAGTTGCCAGACTTCGAGACGGCTGAGGGCGGAACCGTCGAGTTCGGCGGCGCCGATGGACCCCATGCGCGCCAACCACTGCTCCGGCAGGCTGACGAACACCAGCCCGACACCGATCAGCAGGAGCGGCAAGGCCAGCCATTTGCGCCGGCTGTGCCAGACCAGAAGCAGCACAACCACCGCGGCGCTCAACAAACCGCCGCGGGACCAGGACGACAAGGCCGAGATGAAGCTCAGGCCGATCAATCCCGCCGCCAGCCAGCGCAAACCGCGCTGACCTGCACCACGCCCCAGTTCGCGATACCAGAACGCCAGCAATGGAATCATCATGCAGGTCGCCACCGCGAATTCGTTATTGCCTTCATACGGACTGCCGGGAGGGCCGTACACCCGTTCCTGCAAACCGGTCGCCAGCGCCCAGTACGCCCCCTTAAGAACCACGACGGCAACCGACAAGGCCATGACCAGATTCAGATTGCGCAGTTTTTCGCGGCTATCAATCAACACGAGCGCCAGCAGCAAAGGCGGCAGCACTTTTGCAATGTCCCAGAACTTCGGCCAGGCCGCCCAGGGATTCAGGCTCAGGTAAGTGGTCAAGGCGAAATGCGCCCAGAGCACCAGCAATACGCCGATGCGCCATTCCCAGAACAGACGCGGCCAGGCGCGGCGGCCGATGAACTCGCGCGCCACGCCCAATAGCACCGCTCCGAACAAGGCCTGATAAAACGGAACTGTTTGCATGAAACCGGTCGCATAGCCTTGTGGATGCAGGGTGCTCACGCAGGCCAACCCCAGCACGCCCCACCAGGGACGCACCCACGCCAGCCAGGCCAGCACGCAAAGAATCAACAACAGCGAGATATCGCGCATGCCGCCTCAATGCTCCATTTCACCGGTACGGATGGAGTTCGTTCGCGTATGCCGGGCCGAGTGGGCGGCATGTGCGGATCTGACCGGGCGTCGCTTCAATTGCAGCAGCCTGGATCGAATCAGAAAATAACCCGAAACCCCACCCAATATTTCCAGAACGGCATCGGTACTGTCCGGCACCTTGCCAGGCAACAGTACCTGGACCAGTTCGATGCTCAAAGCGAGTGCGACGATGGCCAAGATGGCGGCAAAGCCGGCCCACTCGCGCCAACGCCACGACAATCCACTCACCCACCAGGCAAGCAAACCGCCCAGGGGGGCGAAGAACAACACCTTGTGAAGCACCTCGGTGGCGGCGCGGAATTCGCTGCCGAAGTAATAGGTCACGAAAGGAACCCTGGCCAAAAAGTCGAGGCGCTCATAGAGGAGCGGGCCGCCGGTATCGAAGTTGAACGGATACCAGAACACCCCCATCAGCACCCCCATCCAGCCGCAAGCCAACACCAGCGCAAGCCAGGCTGGAACGGCTTGGCGCCGCGTAGTCTCCGCATTCGCCCCCAGCGTGAGCGCGATCCACGCCCCCAGTACGCCGCCGAATGCGGCGGTGATCAGATCGGTGACATCGCTGACGCGGGAATAGACGAACAACTGCAGCAGTTCGAGCAGTAGTGCGCTGAACATGGTCATGCGCCAGGGGCTGAAGCGGCTGCGGCCACCCTTGAGCCCCCACAGCACCGCCAGCACGGCCCACAACGCGCTGTCGGAAGCCAGTTCGTAAATTGCCGCGACCGGTTCGGTGGGCAGCGCGGCAAAGGGAATCAGATGCAGATGGCCGGCACGCCATTTATGGAACAGCTCGACCGCACTCAAGGTCAGATCGAGCGGCAGCAGGCTGTAGGCATAAATGGCAACCAGATATGCCCAGGCCAGACGTTCGGCCAGATCGGCCGGCGCACGCGCACGATGCCAACTCTCATACCAGGCCAGAACCCGGTGTCCAAGCGACCACCAGGCAACGATACCGAGCAGGCCACCCAGTGCCTCCGCCAGGATGTCGTTCTGCGAGACGGTGCGTTGCGGGAAGAACAATTGGGTGAATTCGATGCCCAGCGATAAAGCCAGACACGCGGCAGCCACGACACTGCTGGTCAACACCCCGAACAAGGTGCCGCGCCCTAGCGCCAACCAGGCCGTCCAGAAAAAAGCGAGCGGAATGAACAGCAGCAGGTTGGCCACCCAGTCGGCGCGCGAGCCGATGCCCAGGTTCAGAAACGGCAGGTTGCGAAAAGCCGCGACTGCGGCATCCAGCGGCATGGCGCGGTATTCCAGCGGCACCAGGCTGCCATAGATGACGAATGCGAGATAGGTCAGCGCCAGCCATGACAACAAGCGACGCAGCTCGCCCATGCCTGGCGATTGGCGCCGCCGCGAAGAATTAGCGCGATCCAATGCCAGCCACCTCGCTCGCCAGGCTGGCGGCTTGCGTACGCTCAGGATGGTAGGCACCCAGGCGCGCCTTGCCGAGCGGGACGCCGGCGAAATCCCGTTCGATATCCGGGTAGTGCGGGAGATCGGAGGCCAGTGGCGCGGTGATGCGTAGCGCTCGCCGCGGCGTCAGATCCATGGCGAAATCGGCCGCATCGGGTTGGCGCAAATAAAGCGCGGCCTCGGCCAGGCGGCCGCTCAGGTTATGTGACTGCTCGCCGCCTTGCAGCGGCTGGCCGGCAAAAACCAGGTTGTGGCGCACCCGTTGCCGATACGCGTTCTGGCCGGGCCGCACGCGGATGGCAATGCCTTCGTCGCGGGCCAGCACGGTGTTCTGCAGGATATCGACCGTCTTGGGGATGTCGTTGTGGGGCTGGACGCGCAAAGCCGACCCGAATCGATTGACGAACAGGTTGTTGTACAGGGCAAGATTGCCTTCGCCCTGAAACAAGGCCTCGCTCGGGTTTTGCCAGAAAACATTGCGATAGATCAGCGTGCGGTCGTCTGCCCCCGCGCCGGTTGGCGGCATATGGCCAATCAGTACGTTGGGTCGCGCCATGTCGCCGCCCGCTCCCTTTGCCTTGCCGAACAGATTGCGACGAATCTGCGTGTCATGCCGCACGCCGGCTTCCGGCAAAGTGGCCGGTCGCAGGGTTTGATGTTTGATCTGCAGGTTGTAGCCCAGGCTATCCAGGATTCGATTGTTTTCAATCAACCCGGCCACGAACGGCGCCGAACCATCCGAATTGCCCAGATACATGCCGGTGCCGACCCGCTCGATGCGGTTGCCTCGGATGACCCAGCCGAACGCCGGACACTTGGTCGATATCCCGACGTTTTGCTGCGAGGCGGCATGATCGTGGATGTAGAGATTCTCCAGCGTCACGAAATGCGCATAAGTGGCATGCCCTTCCGCCTTGACTGCATCCACCGGCAGATTGGCGCCATCCAGTTCCAGATTGCGCAGCTGGAGGTGGCGCACGTCCGTCAAGCTGATCGTGTTGGCGCCGCGGCGGGCAAGGAAGCGGGCGCGCGGTTCGGTCGCCGGGCCGGCGATCTCGATCGGCTGACCAGGTTCGCCGGCGAGGCCTTTCAAAAGCAGTCCGTGTCGATAGTCACCCGCGCGCAAAAGCAGGCGATCGCCGGCAACAAGCCGCGGCAGGAATGCGCGGTAATCCGGTGGACCGGCATGGTAGTCGGCGGCCTGTGCCAATCCGGCTGCAAAATGCCCTCCGAACAACGCAAGCCCGATCAGGAAGGCAACGGGACGAGACATGGTTTGCTGGTCCCGATTGCCGACAGGGAAAGGCTGTTCTCCAGCCGGCGCACCAGGGCATGCGAACTCTGGCGACTGGAGTCGAGCACGATGTCGGCGGTTTCCATATAGAGCGCGTGGCGTGCGACGTAGAGTTCCTTCAATTTCTGCAGCGGATTGTCGGTTTGCAGCAGCGGCCGGTTCTTGTCGTGCCGCGTGCGCATGAACAACTCCTGCGGCTGACAGCGCAGATACACCACGGTGCCGCGCGCCTTGAGGTTGGCGCGGTTCTCCGGCGCCAGGATCGCACCGCCGCCGGTGGCCAGAACGATGCCGTGCTGCCGACTCAACTCGTCGATGACGCAGGACTCGCGGCGGCGAAATCCGGTTTCGCCTTCGATCTCGAAAATGGTCGGAATGGAAACGCCGCAGCGAGCGACGATTTCATGGTCGGAATCGAAAAAATTCAGCCCGCGCTGGCGTGCCAGTATCTTGCCGATGGTGGTCTTGCCCGAACCCATCAGGCCGACCAGAAATATGTTGCAACTTGGGATCATGGCGAAATTGTAACCGGGCAATCCCGGTCAGTTTACACACCCGGCTCAACGCCCTCGCCGCCGGCTGAGCAGGCGTTCCAGCGCCGTTTTCAGATCGCCATCGGGCAGACTGGTTTCCAGCGTCTCGAACGCGGCCAAACCGGCAGCAGGAATATCGTGTTTCTCCACTGGTGCCGGTACGCTCCAGTCGGCCCGAATTTTGACCTTGAGGCTGGTGACCGGGGCATCCGGGCGACTCAGAACGCTGGCGACGCCCTTTGCCTGCGCCCGTACCCGACTGGCCGCCGCACCGTTGGCGCAAAAGATGACCGCGACTTCGCCCTGCAACGCGGCAATCCGGCACGCACGCGCGACCGCCGGCGGCACCACGTCGGCAAAGCGGCGATTGAGGCCGAACAGTCGCTCCGCCTCCGGCAGCGCCACCGCGAACTGGCGCTCCGCCTGCAACAGGCCGCGAACGCGCACGAGTGAAAATGGACGCATGGAGGAAGGGCTTAAGCGGGCTTAAGAAAGGCGGTAACAGTGGCATGGTAGCATTCGAGACATTCCCGAATTCCGTCTAATGCCTTCATTTCTCATGATTTCCAACCTACTCAAAAAAGTCTTCGGCAGCCGCAACGATCGTCTTCTGAAGCAGTATCGCAACGATGTTGTCCGGATCAACGCACTCGAACCGGCTTATCAACAACTCACCGACGCGCAATTGCGCGCCAAGACCGATGAATTCAAGGCACGCGTCGAAAAAGGCGAAAGCCTCGATGCGCTGCTGCCGGAAGCGTTCGCCACCGTGCGCGAAGCCGCCGTGCGGGTGCATGGCATGCGCCATTACGACGTACAGATGATCGGCGGCATGGCGCTGCATCAAGGCAAGATTTCCGAGATGCGCACCGGCGAGGGCAAGACGCTGATGTCGACCCTGCCGGCCTATCTGAATGCGCTTGCCGGCAACGGCGTGCACGTCATTACCGTCAACGATTACCTGGCCAGCCGCGATGCCGACTGGATGGGGCGCATCTACAACTTCATGGGCATCAGCGTCGGCTGCAATCTGTCGCAGATGTCGCACGATGAGAAGCAGGTCGCCTACGCCGCCGACATCACCTACGGCACCAACAACGAATTCGGCTTCGACTACCTGCGCGACAACATGGTGTTCCACCCGTCGCAGCGGGTACAGCGCAAGCTCAACTACGCCATCATTGACGAGGTCGATTCAATCCTGATCGACGAAGCGCGTACGCCGCTGATCATCTCCGGCCAGGCCGACGACAACGTCGCCATGTACCAGCAGATCAACATGGTGCCGCCGCGCCTGACGCGCATGGAACACGAGCCGAAAATCGACGAGCCGCCGCCGCCGGGCGACTACTCGGTGGATGAAAAAGCGCATCAGGTGCTGCTATCGGAAGAAGGCCATGAAAAGGTCGAGGCCATCCTCACCGAAATCGGCGTGCTCGCCCCTGGCACCAGCCTGTACGACGCCGCCAATATCTCGCTGATGCACCACATCTACGCCGCGTTGCGTGCCCACGTGCTGTATCACAAGGACCAGCATTACGTCGTGCAGAACGGCGAAGTCATCATCGTCGACGAGTTCACCGGCCGCTTGATGCAGGGCCGGCGCTGGTCGGACGGTCTGCACCAGGCGGTGGAAGCGAAGGAAGGCGTCAACATCCAGCGCGAGAACCAGACCCTCGCCTCGATCACCTTCCAGAACTATTTCCGCATGTACAAGAAGCTGTCCGGCATGACCGGCACGGCGGATACCGAAGCCTACGAATTCCAGCAGATCTACGGCCTGGAGACGGTGATCATCCCGACCAATCAGCCGATGATCCGGATCGACAACTCCGACCGCGTCTATCGCACCGCCGACGAAAAATGGAAGGCGGTGGTCGAAGACATCCGCGACTGCCACCAACGCGGCCAACCGGTACTGGTCGGCACCACCTCGATCGAGGTCAACGAGTTCCTGTCCGGCGTACTGACCAAGGAAAAGCTGCCGCATCAGGTGCTCAATGCCAAGCAGCACGCGCATGAAGCCCAGGTGATCGCGCAGGCCGGCTTGCCCGGTGGCGTCACCATCGCCACCAACATGGCCGGCCGCGGTACCGACATCGTTCTGGGCGGCAGCATCGCCAAGGAAATCGATGCCATCCAGCAGGATGAAGCGCTCAGCGCCGCCGACAAGGCGGAGCGTATCGCCGCCATCAAGACGGCATGGACACCGCTGCATGCGGCCGTCATCGCGGCCGGCGGCCTGCACATCATCGGTACCGAACGGCACGAATCGCGCCGCGTCGACAACCAGTTGCGCGGCCGCTCCGGCCGTCAGGGCGACCCCGGCTCCTCGCGTTTCTACCTGTCGCTGGACGACCCGTTGCTGCGCATCTTCGGCGGCGAACGCCTGAAGACGATCATGGAAAAGCTCAAGATGCCGGAAGGCGAGGCGATCGAGCACGCCATGGTCAATCGCTCGCTGGAGTCCGCCCAGCGCAAGGTGGAACAGCGCAACTTCGACATCCGCAAACAACTGCTCGAATACGACGACGTCGCCAACGACCAGCGTCGCGTCATCTATCAACAGCGCAACGAACTGCTGGAAACCGACGACGTCGCCGAAGGCATCCTCGCCATGCGTGCGCAGGTGCTCAACGAAACAGTCAGCAATCACCTGCCGCCCGGCAGCATGGCCGAACAGTGGGATATCGCCGGCCTTGAAAACACGCTGGCCGGCGAATTCCTGCTCGAATTCCCGCTGCAGCAGTGGCTCAATGCGGATGAGCGCCTGGACGAGCAGGGCTTGCGCGGGCGCATCGTCGACAGCGCAAACGAGGCTTATGAGGCCAAAATCGCCCAGGTCGGCGTCGATAACATGCGCCAATTCGAACGTTCCATGTTGCTGCAAAGCCTCGACAGCCATTGGCGCGAGCATCTGGCGGCGATGGACCATCTGCGCCAGGGCATCCATCTGCGCGGCTATGCGGCCAAGAATCCGAAGCAGGAATACAAGCGCGAAGCGTTCGAGCTATTCGAGCGGATGCTGGAAACCATCGCCCGTGAAGTCACTCAGGTTACGCTGACCGTACAGATACGTAGCGAAGCGGATGTCGAGGCGGTGGAGCCGCAGGAGAATCTCTCCAACGTGCAATACCAGCATGCCGACTACGATACCGCGCTTGCCGCCGATGCCGCGGCAGAAGCGGTCGCCGCGCAGCCGATCGAACGCCAGTTCGCCAAGGTCGGCCGCAACGATCCTTGTCCGTGTGGGTCGGGCAAGAAATTCAAACATTGCCACGGCAAACTGGCCTGAACCGGTGGGAGCGCCATGCCCTATTTCGTTTACAAGATCGGCCCGCTGAACATTCTGGCCAAGCAGGGCATTGCGGAAAGCTTCAAGGAGGCCAAGAGCCTGGCCAATGAGCACCGCAAAACCCTGCTGCCCAACAGCGGCCAAAGCATCAAGATGATCTTCGCGGAAAACGAACTCGCCGCCGAAGATATGCTGTCGCAACCCCGCGAAGGCGAAACCGGGTTGATCGGCGACGACTACTGACGACGCATCATCCTGGCATGTCCGGTTACGACGAATCCGCCTACAATCAAGCGCGCGACACCGCCATCGCGCTGCCCTGCCCGTTCGAACGGGCGTTGTTGTCAGGCTGCGTGCGTTGCCACAAATCGAGAAAATTGCTGCTGGCCGAGCGGGAAGCCATTTCCTGCACGGAACAGGCGGCGAACGGATTCTGCCTGGACTTCCACCGCGCCTTGCATGCCAACGCCCGCTTCGCGCTGCATATGGATCCGACTCAACCCTGGCCGTTCGGCAAGGAGATTCGCGCCCAATGCGGCGGCATGCTCGGGCTGCAGGCGATATTGGGCTTCAACGAAGGCAACGACGATGGCCGCGACATCGCGCTGCTGGTAACGGCCGCGCTGAAGCGATATGGCGAAATCGCGGCCTTTCCTTACTCCGAGATCATGCGCGGCGTAGTGCATTACGAGCCGCGCAAGCGCCGCGACGAGAAGTAACGCGGAGTCGGTCGGCTTAATGCACCGGCCCGTGCGACGGGCTGGACAGTTTGACCAGATCGCCCACCTTCAAATCCAGCAAGGCAGCCGCATTGGCGCGATTCGCCGCGATTTCGATCAAACCGACGCTGTTCACGTACCAGAACACCTCGCCCTTGCCGGCCTCGGCGAACACCCGCCGCCAGGACAGCGACTTGCCCTTGATCTCCAGACGCGAGGCGGAGTCGGCCAAACCACCTCGGATACCGGTCCAGGCATTGCCGTAGTGGTCGATATACAAGACACGCGGAAGGTCGGCGGCATCGAATTGAATGTTCGGTTCGGCCACCAGCGTCAATTTATCGGCCGGAAATTTGCCGGCGGCAATCCAGGCGGCAATCGGTGCAAACAGATCGCGCCCGTGGAAAGTGGCGGACAGATGGTCCGGTCGCCAATGTATCTTCCACACCCTGACCGGCCGGGAGCGGCCGGCCACAATCGAGAGCAGACCATTGTCCGGCCCGACATACCAGCGTCCGTCCGCTTCCACCACCAGCGCTTCCCGGGCCGCACCAACGCCGGGATCGACCACGCAGAAAAACACCGCACCGGCCGGAAAGGAATGCGACAGCGCATCGAGCAACTGCGCGCCGGCGTGGGCATTGAAATCGGGCACTGCATGCAGCAGATCGATCACCGGCACGCCCGCAGCTTCCCGCGCCATCACGGCCTTGATCTGGCCGACGTAGGGGTCGCTCCAGCCGTAATCGGTGAACAGCACGAGCATCGACGGCGTCGTTGCCTTATCCGGTTTGCCCGCGCTGCCCATGCCAGCGTCTCCCTCAGTCTTTATCGCCGCAACTGCAATCGCCCGCGCGCGGCGTATCGGAATACTTTTCATCTTCCAGCTTGTCGCGATTGCTCAGGTACTCGTCGCGCACCTGCTCGGCCTTGACCTTGAGGCGTTCCATGCGCGCCTCGTAAGCGCCATCGCGCTCTTCCAGGAAGCGTTCGTTGAACAGGACATGCTTCAGGAAGTTGTAACCGAAGTCCATCAGCGCCTCGTCGTCCGAGAGCAGCACGGCCATCGCTTCCATCGGCACATCGTAGGTGCGGTTGAACGAATCGCTCGCGACAAAAGCCCGGAAACGGTCGACGTCGTAGCTGGCCATGAAGAACAACTGGTTGGAAATTTCCGGCGGCTTGCCGATACCGGGGCCGGCAGATTTCCGCTTCAACACCATCTGGCGCCAGCCGCGACCCTTTTCGTCGTAGACATCGACGCCCTGTTCCTTGCGGTAGTCGTCGATGGTCAGCTTGCGCGGTTCCTGGTGACCCAGGCAGTGCGGTTCCTGCACCAGCGCATAGGAGGTGCGGTCGACGCTTTCTTCCTGATTGCGCAGCGACAACAGCGCGACCGGGTAATAGCGGCAGGCGGTGGGACGGTCTTCGTAGACACCGCAGCCTTCCGGCGTCATGAACTGGCAGGCGGTGCCGTTCGCTACCGGCCGAAACTTGACGCCGGGCATGCCGTCCTTATCCATCTCGAACGGTACGGTGTACTGCTTGAGGAAGTCGCCCGAAGACATTTCGAGGCGGTTCTTGAGACGCAGGATGTCATACGGGGTCAGCTGGATATCGATGTTGGCGCAGCAGGCGTTCCAGCATTTCACATCACGATGGCAACGGAACTGAATCTCCTTGTCGCCTTCCAGCATGGTCGGGGTAACCGGGCTTTCCTGGAAGGGTGATTCCTTAATCAAATCCTTGAATTGAGTTTCGTCCATGTGATACCTCTTGCTGAGCTTGAAAATGAAACAACTATGTTGGGATGAAAATGGCCATTCGCAAGAGTCATTTGCGAATGGGCACTCATGATGCGCCACAAATAAAAACCGGGCGCCTTGTGGGCGCCCGGTCCTTTAACTACAGCACCCGATTAGTGGGGGGCGGCTGCTTTGAACAACTTGGACTTGTCGATCAGGTCGAAGTGGGCGCGCTTGAAGTTCGTCCAGGTCTTCGTTTCCTTGTTGTAGATCGAGTTGCCGAAACACTTCCAGTTTTCCTCGTCGACAAAGTTCTTGTCGGTACGGTAGTAGAAGCCGGGGTAACGGCTTTCTTCACGGAACTGGATGTGCTTCATGTGGGCTTCCGCCGTCAGGATACGGTGGTAGTTTTCCCAGGCGCGCAGGAGTTCGTGCAGGTCTTTCGCACGCATCTTCATGGCGTCTTCCTTCAGCATGTTCAGCTTCTCTTCTGCAATCGCCAACATCTTGTCGTTGGTGTTGTAGTAGGTAGCCACGCCGGCAACGTACTCGTCCATGATCTTCTGCAGACGGAACTGCAGCATCTTGGGGGTGATGTAGTTGGGGTTGACGTCGATCGCGGTGGTGTAGTCCTTGAATTCCAGGTAGGTGCGCACCGGACGGTAGATCTCTTCAACCAGTTGCTCGACGGTGGTGTCCAGCTCGGGTTTGAAGTCCTTGTTGTCGATGCAGTACTTGACCATGGACTTGGCACACATGCGGCCTTCGGCGTGCGAGCCGGAGGAGAACTTGTGGCCGGAAGCGCCCACGCCGTCACCGGCGGTGAACAGACCATTCACCGTGGTCATGCCGCGATAGCCCCAGTTCCAGCCGGAAGGCAGGTGCGCGGGGATCTTGTCCTTATCAGCGTGCAGTTCTTCGGTAGGCGCGCCCACGTCGGTCGGGCCGGAAACCCAAATACCGCAGCAACCAGAGTGCGAACCCAGCAGGTAGGGCTCGGTCGGCATCAGCTCGGAGTTCTTCTTCTCGGGCTCAATGTTCTCGCCAACCCAGATACCGCACTGGCCGATACACATGTCCAGGAAGTCTTCCCAGGCTTCGGCTTCCAAGTGCTTGACTTCACGCTCGGACAGGGTCTTGCGCAGGTTGCCCAGCGCGGTCACGGTGTCCATCCAGATCGGACCACGGCCTTCCTTCATTTCCTTCAGCATAACGTGGTTACGCAGGCAGGAAGCGGGAACGGCAGCCTGACCGTACGGGGGGTACTGGTCCAGCATGGCCTTGTTCTTGGTCAGGTAGTCTTCGCCATAACCGTTGGTAGCGCGGGCCTTGAACAGCAGGAACCAGGCGCCGACCGGGCCGTAACCGTCTTTGAAACGGCAAGGCACGAAACGGTTTTCCATCATGGTCAGCTCAGCGCCGGCTTCAGCAGCCATCGCGTAGGTGGAACCCGCGTTCCACACCGGGTACCAGGCGCGGCCGGTACCTTCACCAACGGAACGGGGACGGAAGATGTTCACGCAACCGCCGGCAGCCAGCAGGATGGCTTTGGCTTTGTAAACGTGCAGAGTGTGGTTACGCGTAGAGAAACCAACAGCGCCGGCGATGCGGTTCTTGTCGTTCTTGTCGTTGACCAGCTTGACGATGAAGATACGCTCTTCAACGCGGTCCATGCCCAGGGCCTTCTTGGCGGCTTCAGCGACGATCCACTTGTAGGATTCGCCGTTGATCATGATCTGCCACTTGCCGGAACGCACGGGCTTGCCGCCGTCCTTCAGTGCGGGCAGGCCTTCGCCGATGGCGGCAGCGCCGTCATGACGCTCGCCGTTGGCATCGGTTTTCCAAATGGGCAGGCCCCACTCTTCGAACAGGTGCACGGAATCGTCAACGTTACGGCCCAGGTCGTAGGCCAAATCGTCACGGGTGATACCCATCAGGTCGTTGGCGACCATACGGGCGTAATCGGCGGGATCCTGCTCGGTGCCGATGTAGGTGTTGATGGCGGACAGACCTTGAGCCACGGCGCCGGAGCGGTCCATGGCGGCCTTGTCGACCAGCTTGATCTTCAGATCCATACCGAGCTCAGCCTTGGCGGCATCAGCCCAGCGAACGATTTCGTATGCGGCGCCACAGTTGGCCATGCCGCCACCAATCATCAGGACGTCGACTTCTTCCTGGATGACTTCCGGATTTCCAAATTCACCAGCCATTTCAGTTACCTCTCTATTTAACCGGGATTACTTGCGGATCAGTTCGGCGGGGTTGCCGGCGCGGTAACCACCCATCATGTCGCGGGTGAAGGAACCGGTCTCGGTGATTTCGGCCAGCTTGGGCATGGGCTTGCCGCCGTAGCAGTCGATGGAACCCTCGGGGGTGGTACGGATCGGGAACTTGAAGCGCTTCAGCACGCCATTACGGAACTTGATGGTCCACATGATGGAGTCGGAACCACGCAGGGGCTGCACGGAACCGCCGAGGGGAACGACGTCGGCGTAGTGGCGGCATTCGATAGCTTGCTGCGGGCAAATCTTCACGCAGGAATAGCACTCCCAGCACTGCTCGGGTTCCTGGTTGAAAGACTTCATGGCATGGCCGGTTTCGGAACCATCACGGTCCAGTTTCATCAGGTCGTGCGGGCAGATGTACATGCAGGCGGTCTTATCTTGACCCTTGCAGCCGTCGCACTTGTCGGTACGGACGAAGGTTGGCATTCAAATCACTCCTTGTTAGCTAACAATCCGCGCTCATCGGTTTTTTCAAACCACGCGGCCCATTCAGAAAAACCGAGCCCAACCTTGGCCGGGGGCGTATCGCGAATCCGCTTCCGGCGGGCTCGGTGTCTAAATACAAATGGCCAGCCTTATCGCGCGGCTGGCCGTTAAATCAGGCGGCTGAATGACCCTTCAGCTCAACCTTGACGTTCTGTTCTGCGGTCAGGCTTGCATAGTACTTCTGCAGCACCTTGGCAACTTCCGGGCGGCTGAATTCGACCGGCAGATCCTGGCCTTCGGACAGCATCGAACGCACCTTGGTGCCGGACAACAGGATGCGGTCATCCTTGCCGTGCGGGCAGGTGCGCTGCGAAGCCATACCACCGCACTTGTTGCACCAGAAGGTCCAGTCGATGTTCATATTGGTGGTTTCGAGAGAACCGGCGGGGATCTCGTCGAAGATCTTCTGCGCGTCGAACGGGCCGTAGTAGTCGCCCACGCCGGCGTGGTCGCGACCGACGATCAGGTGCGAGCAGCCATAGTTCTGACGGAACAGCGCGTGCAGCAGGGCTTCGCGCGGACCGGCATAGCGCATGTCGAGCGGGTAGCCGGCCTGGATCACGGTGTTCGGGGCAAAGTAGTTGTCGACCAGGACGCCGATTGCTTCGGAACGCACTTCGGCGGGGATGTCGCCCGGTTTCAGCGCGCCCAGCAGGGAGTGGATCAGCACGCCATCCATGGTTTCGATGGCGATCTTGGCCAGGTACTCATGCGAACGGTGCATCGGGTTGCGGGTCTGGAACGCGGCAATCTTGGACCAGCCGGCCTTTTCGAAAGCGGCGCGGGTCTCGGCGGGGGTCATGAACTGGTCGCCGTACTCTTCCTTGAAGGTGCCGGTGGACAGCACTTTGACCGGACCGGCCAGATTGATCGCGCCCTGGTCCATCACCATCTTGACGCCGGGGTGGGCCAGATCGGTGGTCTTGTAGACCATCATGCATTCATGGCCCTTGTCGATGCCGTAGATCTCGGTCACCTTCATGGTGCCCATGATCTCGTCGCTATCGCAGTTCACCAGCGCGACATCCTGGCCCAGGCTGAGGGTTTGCGCGGTATTGGTGTCGGTCGACAGGGTGACCGGGATCGGCCAGAACAGGCCATTCGCCATCTTGTAGCCGTCGCATACGCCGGCCCAATCCGCATGCGTCATGAAGCCTTCCAGCGGGGTGAAGCCGCCGATGCCCATCATGATCAGGTCGCCGGTTTCGCGGGAGGACATCTTGATCTTGGGCAGAGACTGGGCACGGGCCAGTTCAGCTTCACGAGCGGCGCCTTCGAGCAGCAGAGGCTTCAGTTCGCCACCACCGTGGGGTTTCACGAGACGGGACATGCGGACTCCTAAAATGTGTTGATTAGAAAAGGCTGATAAGCCGAATGGGCCGCGAGAATAGCACCCGCCCTACCCCCCCACTAATCAGAGTTATTTTTTTGTAAATAAATTTTTTTTGGGATAAGGCCATCCTGATGGCCCGCAGTTTCAGTTGAGTTTTCAATAACGCAACTGGCTGTAGGGCTGGCTACAATGATCTGTCGACCGATTTGGTGCTTACCATGCATGCCCTTGTTTCATTGCTATTGCTCATCGCATTGACCGGTTGCGCGGGCCAGGATATCCAGCGCAAGAACGGCGTCGCCAGCGCGCGTGCCTTCAGCACGGCCAATCTGGCCAAGAGCGATGCGGACATGATGGCGGAGATGAATCAGCATGAAGTGCTGAAAAGTCTGAAGCTGTTGACCGAGAAACTGTATCGCCGCAATCCACAGGAATTCCGCAAGTCCGGCCATGAAACCGCCGAAACTGCCAGCGCCGTCATTTTCGAGCAGATTCCGAAATGGGCCTTGTCGCCGCTGAGCAAGGCGAACTGGGAAGAAAATTTCAAACTGGCTTTCCTGGAAGGGTATAGCGGCGATCGGGTGCACGCCTTCATGAGCGCGCTGACCTGCATGCTGATGGCCTCGTACGAGAACAAGACCGAGCTGTTCCTGACCGACACGCTGTCTGCGCAGAAGCTCTACAACAGCGCACGCAATATCGAGGTGGCAGTATGGAAGCTCTCCAATGCAAAACTGCCCAACGGCGCCAGGATTCTGGTCAGCAACAGCATGGAAGGCGATGTCGCCAACCTCAGTTTCGAGCGCGAATTCGGCAAGTTGATCGCGCAACAGGATTTGCTTGCGCTGATCATCGAGGACAAGAGCAATCGTTCGATCAGCCGGGTGTTTCAGAACGTCGCCACCTTCGTCTTTCTGCCGATCTGAACAGCGCGATGGATTGGCGGCTCGACGCGGACTACGCCTTTTGCGAACAACTCGATCTGGCCGCTTGGGCCTGGCAGTTCTTGCGGCGCGAACCGGCCTATCGGGCCGATTACGCCTGGTTCATCGCGCTATGGCGTCAGCTCGAAGCCAAATACGGCGCGCCGCCGCAGCGCGATTTCTTCAAATGGAAGCAGGATGCACGCGCCTGGCGGGCGGAATCTGAACTTGCCGGTTGCGGCCCGGAAATCTGTCCGGGCGAGAACGATCAGGTTCTGATCGAGTGCTGGATGGGGGCGAAATGGGGGTTCCGCAAATTCCCGCTCGACCCGGACATCGATCTGCCCGACGACCTGGCCTGGCGTGAATTCTTAGTCGACGTGACGGTCATCGACGCAGATTCCGCCGCGACACTTCGGCAAAAGCCTGAAATGCTGGCATTGAACTTCGATCTGGCGCTGCCGCTGCCGGCGCAACTGGACGCGGCCAAGCGGCATCTCATCGCGGCCCGCCAGTTGCGCGCCCAAGCAGGCAGCCTGCCGCCGCGAAGCTTGCGCGAAGGCGCGCCGATCTGGCGGCACTGGTTGCGCATTCTGGATGCGCTGGAAGCCGGGGCGAAGCTGGATTCGATCGGCGAGACGCTGACGTTGCACGCGCCCGAGCAAGAAATCGCAAGCGCCCTGGCGATGCGCGGCGGCGACTACCGCCGTATCCTGCTGCTGGAACATTGAGCCTGCCGCACGCGTCAACGACTTAACCTTAAAGGAGACAGCCATGGCGATGGACGTCATCGACTACGACATCATTGGCGACGACATGCAGTACGTGGAGATCGAACTCGACCCGCAAGAAGCCGCGGTGGGCGAGGCCGGCATGATGATGTTCATGCAGGACGGCATCGAGATGGAAACCGTGTTCGGCGACGGCTCCGCCTCCAGTTCCGGCTTCATCGGCAAGCTGATGGGCGCCGGCAAACGCCTGCTTACCGGCGAATCGCTATTCATCACCATCTACGCCAACATGGCGACCGGCAAGCGCCGCGTGGCCTTTGCCGCGCCTTATCCCGGCAAGATCGTGCCGATCGACCTGAGCCAGATCGGTGGCACATTGATCTGCCAGAAGGATTCCTTCCTCTGCGCCGCCAAGGGTGTTTCGCTCGGCATCGCCTTCCAGCAACGCCTCGGCGCCGGCTTCTTTGGCGGCGAAGGCTTCATCTTGCAGAAACTGGAAGGCGACGGCATGGTGTTTTTCCACGCCGGCGGCACCATCGCCGAAAAAACGCTGGCAGCGGGCGAAGTGCTTCGAGTCGACACCGGCTGTATTGCCGCCATGCAACCCTCGGTTGATTTCGATATCCAATTCGTCGGCAAGATCAAAACTGCCTTGTTTGGCGGCGAAGGCCTGTTCTATGCCCGCCTCACCGGTCCGGGCAAGATCTGGCTGCAAACGCTGCCGTTCTCGCGTCTGGCGAATCGCATCCTCGCGGCCGCGCCGCAAGCCGGCGGCAAGCAGGTGGGCGAAGGCTCCTTGCTCGGTGGCCTGCTCGACGGCGATAACCATTAACCCATCACCGTTTCGTAACATGGACACCCTACCCTCCCCAATTTCGATGGCTGAGAACACCATGGATCTGATTCTCTGGCGGCATGCCGATGCGCAGGATGGCGAAGTCGACATGACGCGCGAATTGACCGCAAAGGGACGCAAGCAGGCGCAGCAGATGGCAGCCTGGCTGCGTCCACGGATACCGGAAAAGACGCGCATTCTGGTCAGTCCGGCCGCGCGCGCACTGCAAACCGCAGACGCCCTGAAGCTTGACTACGCAGTGGTCGCCAACCTTGCGCCGGGCGCAATGGGCGTGCAGGTTTTGAGCGAAGCCGGCTGGCCGGATGCTTCCGGCACAGTCCTGCTGGTGGGGCATCAACCGACGCTGGGCGATGCCGCCAGCTTGTTGTTGTTCGGTGAAACCCGCACCCTGAGTCTCAAGAAGGGCGGCTTGGTCTGGCTGAGCAACCGCGTGCGCGGCAGTCAACCGCAAACCATTCTGAAAGCGGCGATGTCGCCGGAACTGGCCTGAACGAATTTATTCGCACTGAAGTCGTTGATTGTGCGAATAAATTCGCACCTACGGCCTACGTGGAACTTGTTGAAGCGGCAAGGTTCAATCGAGCCCGAGTTGCTCGACCCAGGCCAAGGCCTGCAAATGAGCCTGACTGACTTGATCAGGCGTCACCATCAGCGACGACGCCAGGTTTTCTAGTTGCTCCGCATCGCCGCTTTCCACGGCTTCGGTCAGCGCCAGGAAGGGACCATAGATGCCGGTCCGGTTGGCCAGCGCATCCATCAGTTTTTCCGGAATGACGATACGCTCCAGCACCTGCTCCATCGACATTTCCAGAAACGCTGGTAGCAACGAAAACACGCCGACGATGAACAGGTTGTCCTGATCGCCCTTGGACAGGCAGACCTTGCCGATCAGTTCGCACAGGCGGCCGCGGGTAATGGCGGTGCGGGCCAGCGTCGGCATGGTCGGAGCGCCGCCCGCCGTGACCAGCAACAAGGTCAGCCAACGGTACAGCGGTTGCATGCCGAGGATGCTCACCGCATGCCGAATCGACTGCACTTCGCAAGACAGGCCGAAGCCGGCCGAATTGATATAGCGCAGCAATTTGAAGGTCAGCGCCACGTCCTTCTTGAATAGCGCTTCCAGGTCTTTCGCATCGGCACCCTGGCGAACCCGCTCCAGCAACTGCACCACGGTGGCATAAACCGGGTTGATGATCTTGGCAGCCAGATTTTCCGGATGGGCAAAGTAATAGCCCTGGAAATAATCGAAGCCCAATACTTGGCAATGGCGGAACTGCTCCGGCGTTTCCACTTTTTCTGCGATCAGTTCGACCGGATACTTGCGCAAGGCCATGACCATATTGGTCAATTCCGCCGGCGCATGCTCCAGGACATCCAGCTTGACGTAACTGGCCAGTTGCAAAAACGGTTCGGATTCGGGCAAATATTGGTAATCGTCGAGCGCGAAGCGGTATCCCGCCGCTTTCAGTTCGACCAGGCGTTCAAGCACTTCCGGCGTCACCTGGACAGATTCCAGGATTTCGATGACGACCTTTTCCGGCGGCAGCAAGGTGGAAAAGCTCGACATCAGCATCGAGACTTCCATATTGACGAAAGCCAGCTTGCCTTTCAGCAGCCATTCCGTGCCCATGTTGACCAGGGTGTTGGCGACCACGGTGATGCCAGCATCGACATCGGTTGCGATGCGTGCACTCTGCGCATGCGCCGAATGCCGGAACAACAATTCGTAAGCGAATAATTGATGCTTGGCGTCGACAATAGGTTGCCGCGCGATATAGGCGTTGGAACTCATGCGAGTAGCGGCAGATCAGGCACGCGCAAACAGATTCATCGGCGTATCAGCAGTGTTGTTGCCCAACAAGGCTTCCATATCCAGCACCAGCACAATCGATCCGTCACCGGACAACGTAGCGCCGGCAATGCCTTTCGGTTTGATATCGGAAAGCGGTTTGATCACGACGTCGTCGCGTCCGACGAAACCATCCACCGCCATGATGAAGGTGGTGTCCGAGGCATGCATGAGCACGCCGAATGCAGGCGACTTCTGCGCTTCCCAGCCGATCAGGCGCGCCAGGCTGCGAATCGGCAGCACCTCATCGCGCACCACCATCGTGGCGCGACCGGAGACGCGCTGCACTTCGTCCGGCTTGATCGGAATGATTTCACGCACCATCGACAACGGAATCGCGAAAGACTGCTCGTTCAGACGCACCACCAGCACCGGCAGGATGGCCAGCGTCAACGGTAGCGAAATGGTGAAGGTGGAGCCCTGGCCGGGCACCGAGATGACATCGATCTTGCCGTTGAGACGGGTGATATTGGTCTTCACCACATCCATGCCGACCCCGCGTCCGGACACGCTGGAAATCTGGTCCTTGGTCGAGAAGCCGGGCAGGAAGACCAGATGCAGGCTTTGCCGGTCGTCCAGACCATTCGCGGTTTCGGCATCGATAATGCCTTTTTCCACCGCCTTGGAGCGGATCACGTCCGGGCGCATGCCCTTGCCGTCATCGGAAATCTCGATGTAGATGTGGTCACCTACCTGACTGGCGGAAAGCGTGACGATGGCCTTGGCGGATTTGTGCGACAACGCGCGCTCTTCCGCGCTTTCGATGCCGTGGTCGACTGCGTTGCGCACCAGGTGAACCAGCGGATCGTTGAGATCCTCGATCATGGTCTTGTCGAGTTCGGTTTCCTCGCCAGACAACACCAGTTCCACGTCCTTGCCCAATTGCCGCGCCAGATCGCGCGCCAGACGCGGGTACTTCTGGAACAGACGGCCAATCGGCTGCATGCGCGTTTTCATCACGGCGTTCTGTAGGTCGGAAACCAGCAGATCAAGCTGGCTGACCGCGATATCCAGGGCCTTCAAGGTTTCCTGATCGTTCTTGCCATGCAGAATTTGCGTCTTGAGATTGGCGATACGGTTCTTGGTCAGGCCGATTTCGCCGGAAAGGTTGAGCACCTGGTCAAGCCGCACCGTATCGACGCGGATCGTGGTTTCCTTCTGCAGGCTTTGCTGCGGCGCAGCCGGTGCGTTGGAAGCGCGCGACGGCGTCGGCAAATCCTGCACCGGAATCGCCGCCTCATGGTGCGCGGGCGCAGCCGCAACATCCAGGAACGCAACATCCGGCTCATGCGCGGGCGCCGCCTGGACCGGGGCAGCCTCCTGCGGCAACGGCGTGCCGGTCAGAACGGCATGCAGCACATCCCAATTGATATCGCCGGCATCGGCAGGAGCGGCGCTGGTCGCCACATTGACCGGTGCCGGCATGGCCGGACGTTCCGGCGCTACGGCCGGAACAGGCGCAGGCGCTGCGGCACCTTTCGGGGGCACCGGCTTACCGGCGAGCGCGGTTTCCAGACTTGCAATCAAAGCGGGGTCGGCGGCTTCAGGCTGCGTCGCCTGCGCCAGTGACGCGAACATGTTACGAACCACGCCGGTCGCATCCATGATGACGTCCATCAAGGCGGTGGAAAGTTTCAACTCGCCATTACGCAACTTGTCGAACAGGTTTTCGGTGCGATGGCAAAGCGACACCAGATTTTCGGCGTTGAGAAAGCCGGCGCCGCCTTTGATGGTGTGAAACCCCCGAAAGATGTCATTCAGGAGTTCGCGGTCGTCAGGCCGTTTTTCAAGCTCGACCAGTTTGTTATCGACCTGGGATAACAACTCTCCGGCTTCTAGCAGGAAATCCTGCAACAGCTCTTCCATTCCGGCGAAATCACTCATTTATCACTCCTTCAGAGGGGGAAGCGGTATGTGGCGAAACTCGCCGACATGCACATCCCGCCATCAAAATCCCAGGCTTTCCAGCAAGTCGTCGACCTGTTCCTGGCTAGTCACCACATCGCTACGACCGGCCGCATTGATGACCGGGCCGTTGAGCAAGCCCGGATCCACGGCTTGGCGTTTATCTTCCGGCGTCGCCTCGATCAGCAGGGCAAGAAGCTGGGTTTCCAGATTCTGGGCCGCTTCGAGCACCTTCTTGATGACTTGGCCGGTCAAATCCTGGAAATCCTGCGCCATGATGATTTCCATCAACTGCGCATTGGTCGCTTCGGTACGTTGCGGCACATCGGCCAGGTAACCGCGTGTATCGCGGACCAGGTCCTTGAATTCGGCCACGCCCAGCTGCTTGGCAAACAATTTGTCCCATTTTCCGGACAGATCCTTGGCCGTGCCACCGAGATGGTTTTGCAACGGCTGCGCGGCTTCGGCCGCGTTCAGCGTTCGCTCCGCCGCCTGTGCAGTCATGGCAGAAATGTAATTGAGGCGATCCCGGTTATCGGGCATTGCATTGGCGACCTTCTCGAGCGCCTTGTCGTAGCCCAGTTCGCGCAGCAAGTTGTGCAATCCACGCGTCATCTGGCCCAATTGCGAGAACACGCGCTCCGAACACTCGCCATCGGTTTCGCCACCCTCATGCGCCATCGCATGCGAAATACTGTCGAACAAGCTTTCCAGTTCCGGGGTATCGCTACGTTCCGCTTTGGGCGCGGGCTTTTCCGGTTCTGGCTCCGGGGTAAAAGCAATACTGTCGAACAGGGCTTCCAGGTCTGGGGAGTCGCCGCTCATCTTGTTTCCTTGGTGTAGTTGGCCCGGCTCACATTCCGAACTTTTCGAAGATCTTGTTCAATTTTTCTTCGAGCGTACCGGCAGTGAACGGTTTGACGATGTATCCCGAAGCGCCGCTCTGAGCTGCTTCGATAATGTTTTCCTTCTTTGCCTCGGCCGTGATCATCAGCACTGGCAGCACTTTGAGCGCCACATCGGCGCGTATCGCCCGGAGCAGTTCGATACCGGTCATATTGGGCATATTCCAGTCGGTCACGACAAACTGAAAATTGCTCCCTTTCAGTTTCTGCAGAGCAACGACACCATCCTCGGCTTCGTCGACGTTGGTGTAACCCAACTCCTTGAGCAAATTGCGCACAATTCTGCGCATGGTGGAGAAATCGTCCACCACCAAAATTTTCAAGTTCTTATCAGCCATCAGGGATCCTTATCTATCCGGCAATCGCGGCATTGTAACCACGCGTCTCAACGTCTAAGGAAGGCGAGCAAAGTATCCGCCAGCACAGCCGGATCGAATTTGGCCACGTAGGCATCGACGCCGACTTTCTGCCCCATCGTTCGATTGGCGTCCGAAGAAAGCGACGAGTGCATGACGACCGGAATACCGGCAAAACGGCTGTCGGATTTGATATTTCGCGTCAGAACATAGCCATCCATTTCCGGCATTTCGGCATCGACCAGAATCAGTTGAATCTGGTTCTTCAGCGGCATCCGCTCCGACCCCGCGCGATTCGCCATGCCGGTCAGTTTGGTCCACGCCTCCAGCCCATCGTTGGACTGGATATATTTCATGCCGAGCTTGTCCAGCACGGAGACGATCTCCTTGCGCGCAACGGCGGAATCGTCCGCAAAAAACACTGTCGCCTCACGCCCGGCCTCGATCTGGGGGAGTGCCGGCATCGGCTTTTCGCCGAGCACCTCGACCAGCACACGCTCCACATCCAGAATGGAAATCAGGCGGCCATCGTCCAGTTCGGTGATTGCCGTGATCATGCCATCCTGCCCTGCCAGCATATTTTCCGGTGGCTTTACCTTGTCCCAGTCGACACGAATGATGCGGTCGACGTCCTGCACCAGAAAGCCCTGGGTATGGCGCGAGAACTCGGTCACGATCATGGTCTCGCCGACGCCTTGAGGGGCGTCTTCCAGCTTGATGAAGTGCGCCAGGGAGATGACCGGAATAATGCTGCCGCGCAAGGAAATCACGCCCTCGACCCCCACCGGCATATTCGGGGTCAGTGTGATCGGCGGTGTCGGCGAAACCTCGCGCACCTTGAACACATTGATGCCGAACGTCTCATGCGTGCCCAGGGAAAACAGCAGCAATTCCATCTTGTTGGAGCCGGCCAGCTTGGTGCGGCCGTCCACGGCATCCAGCAACTTGTTGGGTTCTAAAGCATTCATCGACATGGAGTCTCACTCCCCTTATTTGAGCAGGCGGTTCAACACTTCCGCCAGGCGGTGCGGCTCGAATTTCGGCACGTACTCGTCAACGCCGACCGAGAGGCCGAGCTGTTTGTTTGCATCCGACGAAAGCGAGGAGTGCATCAGAACCGGGATACCGACAAAACGGGGATCGGATTTGATGTTCTTGGTCAACACGTAGCCATCCATTTCCGGCATTTCCACATCGGTCAACACCAGTTGCACGAAATCGGAAACCGGCCTGCCGGCGATCTCGGCCTGGGCGGCGATTTTCTGCAATTCGTCCCAACCCTGGCGACCGTTGATAGTACTGATGCCATTGACATTGAGGGCTTCCAGCGTGCGTTCGATCTGCTTGCGCGCAACCGATGAATCATCGGCGAAGAACACCGTGCGGCCCGGCTTATCAAGCGGGGACAGACTGGCGAACAAATGGCTGTCATCGATTTGCGAGGTATCGGCCAGAATTTTCTCAACGTCCAGCATCATCACCAAGCGTGTGTCCTTCAATTCGGTCACCGCAGTCACCAAACCACCCATGCGGGCGGTAAGCATGCTCGGCGGCACCTTCATTTCGGACCAATCCAGGCGCAGGATGGTATCCACCTCGCCGACCAGGAAACCCTGCGTGTGGCCGTTATATTCGGTCACGATCATGATCGCCGGCGGCACATCGGTGGCAATGCCGATGTATTTGGCCAGATCGACGACGGGCACCAACACGCCCCGCAAACTGACCATGCCCTCCACCGCAGCGGGCATGTCCGGTGCACGCGTGATCTCGGGAATACGCATCACCTCGCGCACCTTGAAAACATTGATGCCAAAGGTCTCCTTGCGGCTGGTGCTGACATCCAAACCCAACGTAAAGAGCAAAATCTCCAGCTTGTTCGCACCCGCGAGCTTGGTGCGCGCATCAATACGTCTAAGCAAATCCGACATGGTTACCTCTGTTGTTCACGCGGCCCATTCCATCAAGCCGCCGGGTTTCGTCAGGCATCACATCGGCAACCCACAAAAAAACTTTAGGGGGCGATGGTTTAATATGCATTACCGATGTCCTCTCACTCTGCCATGACTTCTCCCACTCCCGAGGACGCGGAACTGCGGCAAGCGTTTGCACTGTTCAGCGAAACCTCAGAGAAACTCGCCGGCGCCTATCTGGAACTGCAGGGCCAGGTCGCCCGCCTGACCAGTGAACTCGCTGCCGCCAACGGCGAGCTGGCCCGTCGCGAGCGCCTCTCCGCCCTGGGGGAAATGGCAGCCCAGGTCGCCCATCAGTTGCGCACGCCGCTGGCGACCGCACTACTGTACACCGGGCACCTCACGCGCCCGCAACTGAGTGACGTCGACCGCATCCGCTTTGCGGAAAGGACCCGCTCGCGTCTGCACTATCTGGAACGACTGATCCAGGACATGCTGCTGTTCGTGAAGGGCGCCCGCCTGATTTCGACACCATTTCCGCTGGCCGCTCTGATCGAAGAAATCGCCCACACCCTCGAACCCCATGCGGCAGTCAGGAACGTCGCTTTGCATCTGGCCGAGATTGATCCGGAACTGCAGTTGTCCGGCGATCGCCAGGCCATCTCGGGCGCGCTGATCAACCTGATCGAAAACGCGCTGCAAGCTTCTGCCGCGGGAGACTCGGTCGAATTGACAGTAGCTGGATTCGGCAGCCCGTTCGCCTCGTTCCAGGTGAGCGACGCCGGCATCGGCATCGCGGAAGACGTGCGCGAGCGGTTGTTCGAACCCTTCTTCACGACACGCGGCGAAGGCAGCGGACTCGGTCTGGCCATCGTCCGGCAAGTCGCCGAAGCGCATGGCGGCTGGGTGGAATGGTCGCCTAGAGACGGCGGCGGCAGCATCTTCACGCTCTTCCTGCCATTCGCGGGGCAAGGACAGCCCGATGGCTGAGGCGCTACCCATTCTGGTCGTGGAAGACGACCCCTCGTTGCGCGAAGCGTTGACCGACACACTGGAAATGGCCGGATACAACGCGGTTTCGGCCGCGAATGCGGAACAGGCGCTGCTCTGTCTCGACCGCAGCAACCCCGGCCTGATCCTGACCGATGTGCAGATGCCCGGCATGGATGGACACGCGCTGCTGCGCGCGCTGAAAGTGCGTCGCCCGGAAATACCGGTGATCCTGATGACCGCCTACGGCCAGATCGACCGCGCCGTGCAGGCCATGCGCGACGGCGCCGCCGATTACCTGCCGAAACCGTTCGAGCCGGACCGGCTGCTGGCGACGGTTGCGCGGCATTTCCGTCAGGCCGGCGAAGCGGCTTCGCCCAGCATGGTGGCGCAAGATCCCGCCAGCCTGGCGTTGCTGGAACTGGCGCGGCGCGTTGCCGCCAGTGATGCCACGATTCTGCTCACCGGCGAATCCGGCGTCGGCAAGGAAGTCTATGCCCGCTACATCCACCGACACTCCCTGCGCGCCAAGGGGCCCTTCGTTGCGCTGAACTGCGCGGCGATCCCGGAAAACCTGCTCGAATCGGTCTTGTTCGGCCACGAAAAGGGCGCCTTCACCGGCGCCTCCGCGCCGCAACCCGGCAAGTTCGAGCAAGCCAACGGCGGCATTCTGCTGCTCGACGAAATCTCGGAACTGCCGCTCAATCTCCAGGCCAAGTTGCTGCGCGTCCTGCAGGAACGCGAAGTGGAACGCGTCGGCGGTCGCACCATGTTGACCCTCGATGTGCGCGTCATCGCCGCCTCCAACCGCGATCTCGCCATGTGGGTGGCGGAGGGCCGCTTCCGCGACGACCTGTATTACCGACTCAACGTTTTTCCGCTCGAAATCCCGCCTCTGCGCAGCCGTCCCGGTGACATTCCTGCCTTGGCAACGCACTTCCTGAAACGCCATGAACAAGTCGCCGGAAGAAGCGGTTTTTCCTTTACTGGCGCGGCCTTGGCCGAATTGACTGGCTATGACTGGCCCGGTAACATCCGCGAGCTAGGCAATGTCGTGCAACGTGCCATGATCCTCGCCCCTGGCGCGGAGATTGGGCCGGAACATCTGATGTTGCCGCGTACGATGTTGCAAAACGTTTCCAGCCGGTTGGCGAGCGCGCCGAATCGTCATCCTGGCGGCCAGGGTGAGTCAGGCCTCAAGGATGTCGAACGCGACACCATCCTGAACACCTTGCAGCGGATGCAGGGTTCTCGACGCAAAACGGCGGAAGCGCTGGTGATGAGTGAGCGCACATTGCGCCACAAACTCAAGCAATACCGCGAAGCAGGCTTTCTGGATGGAGACGACCTCCTATAATCAGTCGCAGGAGGCAAGACGATGAGCAATATCGATCTGATGGTGAACCAGCTCCGTGCCGTAGCGGCTCAAGCGGCGGTTGCACCCACGCCACTGGCTGAGTCTGCGTCGTCGGGCGACTTCGCAAGCATGCTCAAATCCGCGATTGACGAAGTCAATGGCGCTCAGATGGATGCCAAGCAACTGTCCCGTCAATTCGAAACGGGCGATCCCGAAGTCAACCTGCAGGACGTGGTTCTGTCGCTGCAGAAAGCCAGTCTGTCCTTTCAGACCATGGTTCAGGTACGCAACAAGCTGGTGACTGCGTATCAAGAAGTCATGAACATGCAGGTCTGATCAGGCACGATTGACGGATGGCCGCACAGCCTCAGCAGTTACTTTCCAATTTCGCCTTACGCTTCAACGAGCTCCCCGCCCCCCGCAAAATGGGCCTGGCGGCGGCGCTGGCAGCGTCGATTGCGGTTATCGTGGGATTACTCCTGTGGTCCAGCACGCCTGATTACAAAGTACTCTTTTCCAATCTGACGGAAAAAGACGCCGGCACGATCACCACCGTCCTGCAGCAAATGAATGCGCCTTACAAAACCGAGGCCAACGGGACATTGCTGGTTCCGTCCGAACAGGTTTACGACCTGCGCTTCAAGCTGGCGGCGCAAGGCCTGCCCAAGGGCGGCGCGGTCGGCTTCGAGTTGATGGATACGCCGCGACTGGGGATGACCCAGTTTCAGGAACAGGTCGCTTTCCAGCGCGGCATGGAAGGCGAACTTGCCCGCACCGTGCAGGCGCTCTCGCCGGTCGAATCGGCGCGCGTGCATCTGGCGATTCCAAAGCCCTCCGTGTTCATCCGCGACAAGCAGATGCCGTCGGCTTCGGTCCTCGTCAACCTGTACCCCGGTCGCACGCTCGACCCGGGCCAGGTCCAATCCATCGTGCACCTGGTTTCAAGCAGCGTGCCCGAACTGTCGCCCAACAATGTCACCGTGGTTGATCAGGCCGGCAATCTGCTCACCAGCAAGTCGGACAGCCAATCCTCGCACGGCCTCAACTCCAGCCAACTGGATTACATCCGGCAGATGGAGAGCTATTACGCGCAGCGCATTGAGGCCATCGTTTCGCCGATCGTCGGCGATGGCAACGTCAAAGCCGAAGTACGAGCCGACCTCGATTTCTCCGAATCCGAAGCCACCAGCGAATCCTACAAACCCAATCCGACCCCGGATGCCCAGGCGATCCGCAGCCAGCAATCGGTGGAAGACATCAACAACGCCGGCAATCAGGCGCAAGGCGTTCCCGGCGCGCTGACCAACCAGCCACCCGGACCGGCCACCGCCCCGCTCAATGCCGCACCGGGCGCAAATGCCGGCGCCAATGTCGGCACCGGCCAGGCGCAAGGCGGCAATTCGAGCCGCAAGGAAAACACCGTCAACTTCGAGCTGGACAAGACCATCCGCCATACCAAGGAACCGCTTGGGCGGGTCAAACGCCTGTCGGTCGCCGTCGTGGTCAATTACAAGGCCGGCAGCAAGGACGCCGCCGGCGTTGTCGCCAAGCCAACACCGCTGGCCCCGGCCGAACTGGTCCAGATCAACAATCTGGTCAGGGAATCGATGGGATTCAACCCGCAGCGCGGCGATACCGTCAACGTGGTCAACGCCGCCTTCACCGACAGCAAGACCGAACTCGACATTCCGCTCTGGAAAGATCCGGATAACGTCGCGATGGCCAAGTCCTTGCTGAAGAATCTGCTGATCTTCGGTTTGGCGTTCTATCTGGTGTTCGGCGTACTGCGGCCGATCTTGCGCGACATGGTGAAACCGCCTGAAAAGACCGATGGGGGCGAGGCTGGCGAAGGGCATCATCCCGGCATGCACGGCGAAGGCGGCATTGCGGGCGAAGGTGAAGTGCTTTCGCCAGCCGATAGCTACGCCGAAATTCTCGCCAAGGTGCGTGGCTTTGCCAAAAGCGATCCCAAAGTCACGGCGGACATCGTCAAGGAATGGATGGCCAAGGAATGAGCGACGAAAGCGTCAGAAAAAGCGCCATCCTGATGCTGGCGCTGGGCCACGACGAAGCGGCTGAAGTCTTCAAGTTTCTCGGCCCGAAAGAGGTGCAGAAGCTCGGATCAGCGATGGCTGCCGTCGGCAATGTCAGCCGCGAAGGCATCGAGGCGGTCCTCAACGAATTTCACAATGAAACCGAGGGCCGCGTCAGTCTGGCCGATTCGGACGAATACATTCGTTCCGTGCTGAAGAAGGCGCTCGGCGACGACAAGGCCGCCCACCTGATCGACCGCATCCTGCAGGGCAACGAAAGCGCCGGCATCGAAAGTCTGAAGTGGCTCGATTCGGCCAGCGTGGCGGAAATGATCCGCAACGAACACCCGCAGATCATCGCCACCATCATGGTTCACCTGGAACGCGATCACGCCAGCGAAATCCTCAATCTGCTACCGGAACGACTGCGCAACGACGTCATGGTGCGCATCGCGACGCTGGAAGGTGCGCAACCGATGGCGATGCGCGAACTCAACGAAGTGTTGACGCAGTTGCTGTCCGGCGGCGAGATCACCAAAAAGACCTCCCTCGGCGGCGTCAAGGCGGCGGCCGACATCCTCAACTTCATGGGCGGTGCGGTCGAGGCCTCGGTTCTGGCCAACATCCGCGAACACGATGCCGATCTGGCCCAGAAGATCCAGGACCAGATGTTCACCTTCGACAACATCCTCGAACTGGACGATCGCTCGGTGCAACTGCTGCTGCGCGAAGTGCAATCGGAAACCCTCATCGTCGCTCTCAAAGGCACCTCGCAGGAACTCCGCGACCTCATCTTCAAGAACATGTCCAGCCGCGCGGCCGAAGCGCTCAAGGAAGACCTGGAAGCGAAAGGCGCCGTACGCCTGTCCGAGGTCGAGGCCGAACAGAAGGAAATCCTCAAGGTCGTGCGCAAGCTGGTCGACGAAGGCCAAATCGTGCTGGGCGGCAAGGGTGGCGAAGAAGCGCTGGTCGGCTAAGACTTCAATCGCCTCCAACCGCCACGCATCGCCTCCCTGCCCTATCATCCGACCATGTCCAAGGTCATCCCCAAAGAACAGCTCACTGCTTACCAACGCTGGGAGCTGGCCGCTTTCGACGACGGGACCGCTCCCGCCGCGCTGCAGCATCTGCATGCGGCCGAAGAGCCGCCAGCGCCAGCCCCTACGCCCGAACCGCATGTGGTGCTGCCGACTGCAGAGGAAATCGAACGCCTGCACCAGGAAGCCTGGCAAGAAGGTTATCAACTGGGCCAGGATGAAGGCCGCAAAGCGGGTCTCGCCGCCGGCCAGGCCGAAATCGAACGCCAATTGGGTGAATTGAAGTCATTGGCGGCGGCACTCGAAGGCGGCCAACTACGGCAAGATCAGGAAGTCGCGCGCGAGGTGCTCGAACTCTCCCTCATCATGGCGCGCCAGATCTTGCGTAGCGCACTTCAGATCAAACCCGATCTGATCCTGGACGCCATCGGCGAAGCGCTGAAAACCCTGCCCACCCTGAGCGGACATCACAAGATCGTCACCCACCCGGACAGCGCCCGGGTCGTGCGCGACTGGCTGATGCACGAACATGGCCACCTATCCTGGAAAGTCACGGAAGACGCACAGATGGAACCGGGCGATTTCCGTATTGAAAGCGCCTACAGCGAACTCGACGGCAGCATCCGAGAGCGCTGGCAGGAACTGACAGGATGCCTCGGCGCAGACTCGTCATGGCTGATTTGACCGAACCGGCTGCGTCCCCCGACGATCTGCTCGACGACCCGCAAGACGCGCCGCAAGCCAGTCAGGCAAGCCATTCGACGCCGCTGCTGACCTACCTGCGCGATTGCCAGGATGCCGCCAGCCAGCTGAGTCCGTGGCACAACACCGGCCGCCTCACCCGCGTCGCCGGCCTGATCATGGAAGCCTCCGGGCTCAAGCTGGCGACGGGCGCCTCCTGTCGCGTCAGCATGGCGGGCGGCCAGCAAGTCGAAGCGGAAGTTGTCGGCTTTTCCGGCGAGCACCTCTACCTGATGCCCTCCACCGATGTGTATGGCCTCGCCCCGGGTGCCACCGTCGAAGTGGCCGCATCCTGCGGCTTCGAACCGCCACGCATCAACAAACCGTATTACAAACGCCGCCGCATCGAAGACCGCATCCGCCAGGTCGCGGTCGGTGCTGAACTGCTCGGCCGTGTCATCGACGGCGCCGGCCGGCCGCTCGACCGGCTCGGCAGTCTCGATGCATCACGTCGCGCGCCCCTCTATTCGCGCCCGTTCAACCCGATGGAACGCGAGCCGATCAAAGATGTGCTCGATGTCGGCGTGCGTGCGATCAACGCGCTTCTCACCGTCGGCCGCGGCCAGCGCATGGGTCTGTTTGCCGGCAGCGGCGTCGGCAAATCCATGCTGCTCGGCATGATGGCCCGCTACACCGCAGCGGATGTCGTCGTGGTCGGCCTGATCGGCGAACGCGGCCGCGAGGTCAAGGACTTCATCGAAAACATCCTGGGCGAAGAAGGCCTGCGCCGCGCTGCCGTGGTCGCTGCCCCGGCCGATTCGCCGCCGTTGATGCGACTGCACGGCGCAGCCTACGCCACTTCCATCGCCGAAAACTTCCGCGATCAAGGCCTGAACGTATTGCTGATCATGGACTCGCTCACCCGCTACGCACAGGCGCAGCGCGAAATTGCCCTCGCCGTCGGCGAACCGCCCGCCACCAAAGGCTACCCGCCCTCGGTCTTCGCCAAACTGCCGCAACTGGTCGAGCGCGCCGGCAACGGCCGCAAGGAAGGCGGCTCGATCACAGCCTTCTATACCGTGCTCATGGAAGGCGACGACCAGCTCGATCCGGTTGCCGACGCCGCCCGCGCGATACTCGACGGCCACATCGTCCTGTCGCGCCAACTGGCCGATCAAGGCCACTACCCAGCCATCGATATCGAAGCCTCCATTTCTCGCGCCATCACCGAACTGCTGCCGAAGGCGGAACTGGAACGCGTACGCCGCTTCAAGGCGCTATACGCCCGCTTCCAGCGCAGCCGCGACCTGATCACCATCGGTGCCTACACACGCGGCAACGACCCACAACTGGACGAAGCCATCGCGCTCTACCCGAAGATGGAAGCCTTCCTGAAACAGGATTTCCTCGACAAGGAGAACGACCGGGTGAGTCGGCACCAGTTGGAAGTATTGCTGGGTGGGAAGTAAACAAGCACTACCCTAAGCCCGTCTGATTGGCTTAATACGACCCGTTTCGGTCATTTGCCACCTTGGCGGTTCTCCGGCAGGTAACTGAGTGGAGCAGTCGCCCGGCACAACCACTCACGGACAGCACGTCGGACGAAGCGGACCGCGATCATCGGGCAGGGCTAGGTCAGGAATGCTTCGGGTACCTGCCCCTGAGCCGCAAGTCACGGCGAACGTCAGCTTGTGGTTCCTGCGAACAAGCTCACGCACTTCCGCCTCACTGCATCTGTCGCACCGACTCTTGAAAGGTCGAAAAAGTAGAATACTTCTGTATTGGTATTGGTACGATCAGTTTGCAAATCGGGAGGTGCGCGGACATGTCTCTAACCAGCGAACTTCGAGACTCATCAAGCACGGTACGGACATTCCTCCGGCGCTGGGAGGATCCAACTGGGCGGAAAGAATGCCTCGCGTCTTTCCAGTCAGACAAACCTCTCTCACTGCCGCCGGCACCGCCGCTCAACAAACTTCATTTTGCGACGGCGGGAACGACCATTGATTACCTGATTCGCTACATGGATAAGGGCAACAGGCTTGCGTTTGAGGAGACCATTGCTTTTGGGGTCATGCGATCTGCCCAACGAAGCGGATCAAGCAAAACTCGCTGGCTTGAGGACCTATTTACTCTGGCCAAATCGGGGCTTGATGGGCGTTCCGCAATGGATCCTGGCGCCGTGCATTCGGCCACTGCGCTGACCGTGATGGATAACTACTATCGATGCGGCTTGTTCCCGCAATCATTCGACTCCATGCACGTTACTGTGCTTCGTGATCAACGTGATCAGTTAGGAATCTCGAACCTTACTAGGCGCGTTGCTGACGCTCGATTTGCCAATTACAAGCGAGAGCGTCGTAAAGGAGAGGCGGCTACCTCATCTAAGCGACTCCAGGTCTCAACTGATGAAGCAATGGCCTTAAGATTGCCGACAGTCCCAGGCAGGAAGCGCTACCTTTACGATCTAGAGGTGGTCACGTTGGCAATTCATAACGTCCTAGTACCTCCAACCACTCAAACTCTCTTCGAGTACTTTTATTCCAACACGTTGGGTGGTCACGTATTCGCCGAAGATGTTGCTCAACTTGTACGGATATATCAACACTCCACAAGTTCGCAGGACGGAGACTTGTACGGCGTAACAATGGATACGACGAACCGAGCTTTGGCCAACAGCGAACTAGTTGGTGGTGCCGATTTTGACTGCATCCTAAGAGTCGGTGACGCCCTAGTCCTTACCGAGCTAAAGGCAACAACACAGCGTCTCACAACCGACCATTTACGACAGATCCTAGGCTATGCACTACTGATAGACGAAGAACGTGATGAACTGTCGCCAACACACGTTGGTGTCTACCACGTGCGGTCAGGCAGCTTCAGGAGCATGCCCATTTCGGATTTGATCCGTAAGGCGTTACCTGGTTTGCGAACGATCCAAAACGCAAGGGCCAAGTTCGTGAAGCCACTGAGGGTGAAACATGAGCGATACCTTAGGCGTTATGGTCTTGCAACCAGCCGGTGAAAGTTAAAGCGTTGAACCGATCGGGTAATGAAGTTCTGGTGATGCAAGCACAGATGACGACCTGTCCTCGGCCACTGCGGTCATTGACGTTCTGCGCTATCAATCAGCATCCAATAGTTGCCAGGGAACAGCGTCCAATAAATAGTTACCAGTTGATTAGGCTGATTTCAGAGCCTTCTTGCGCTGTTTGAAGCGGAAGGAATCGTTGCCGGTTTCCAGGATGTCGCAGTGGTGAGTAATGCGGACGAGCAAGGCGGTGGTCATCTTTGCATCGCCGAACACGGAGGCCGAACTGCTTCCGTAGGTCATCCGGCAAGTTTCAGAGCGAAGCTGCCCTTTGAATGTCAGCTGTCGGGTGAGGACGAATTTCCGTTGATGGCCGAAACCTGTCCCTCAGGCCAGCCCCGCCGCCTGGCGGCTTGGTCGATCATCGGAAGATCGAATTAATTACTGCAGCGTCATCTGCATCGCATACGTGCATAGCGTGATCAACGGCTGCGGCATGATGCCCAGCATCAGCACCGCGACGCCGTTGATGCTCAGTAGCGCCTGCACGTCCGGGATGGCGGGTTGCAGCGGCGCATCGGTCTTGGGGGCATCGAAATACAGCACTTTCACCACGCGCAGGTAATAGAACGCGCCGATCAGCGAGAACATTACCGCGACCACGGCGAGCCAGACGTAACCGGCGCCGACCAGCGACTGCAGGATGGCCAGCTTGGCGTAGAAACCGACGAAGGGCGGCAGGCCGGCCATCGAGAACATCAGGATCGCCATCAAGGCGGCCAGCCATGGATTGCGTTGGTTGAGGCCGCGGAAGTCGTCGATGTTCTCAGCTTCTAAGCCGTTGCGGGAGAGGTAGACCACCAGACCGAAACTGCCCAGGCTCATCACGACGTAGGCAATGACATAGAACATGCCGGCGGTGTAGCCGGCAAAAGTGCCGGACATCACGCCGAGCAGCAGGAAGCCCATGTGCGAGATGGTGGAGTAGGCCAGCATGCGTTTGATGTTGGTCTGCATGATCGCGGCGAGGTTGCCGATGGCCAGCGACAGCACCGCCATTACCGCCAGCATGCCTTGCCAGTTGCCGACTTCCGGATGCATGCCGTTGACCAGCAGGCGGATGGTGAAGGCGAAGGCGGCCAGCTTGGGAGCGGAGCCGATGAACAAGGTCACGGCGGAAGGCGCGCCCTGGTAAATGTCCGGCACCCACATATGGAATGGCGCGACGCCCAGTTTGAAACCGAGGCCGGCGACCAGGAACACCAGGCCGAACACCAGCACCATCTGGTCTTGCACGCCCGCTTGCAGCACGCGCGCCATCGCCGGCAATTCCAGCGTGCCGGTGATGCCGTACAGCAACGACATGCCATAGAGCAGGAAGCCGGAGGCCAGTGCGCCGAGCACGAAATACTTCATCGCGGCCTCGGTGGACTGGGCGGAATCCCGTTGCAATGCGACCAGCGCATACAACGACAGCGAGAGCAATTCCAAGCCGATGTACAGCGGCAGGAAGTGGTTGGCGGAAATCATCACCATCATGCCGAGCAGCGCGAACAGCACCAGCACGAAGAACTCGCCCTTGAACAGGTTGCGTTCGATCAGATAGGGGCGCGAATAGACCACGACCGTGAGCGTTGCAAAGTAGGCCATCAGCTTGAGCACATCGGCCATGGCATCGTCGACGAACTGGCCGCCGAAGGTGTACTGCACTTGTGGCACGCTGGTAAACACCGTGATCGCGGCGGCGGTGACCAGGCTGATCAGGGTCAGCGCGTAGGTGATGGCGCGGTCCTTCGATAGCACATCGATCAGCAGGATCGCGCAGGCCATGGCCAGCACGAAGATTTCCGGCAGGGCGGGGGTGAAATCGGGAATAGCGGAAAGTGCGTGGGAGTTCATGGAGCGCTCTTGTTCAATAGGCCAGCTTGCTATGGGCCACGTGTGCCAGCAGGTTGTCCACCGAGGTATGCATTACTTCGGTAAAGGGCAACGGATACAGGCCCATGCCCAGCACGCAGATGGCCAGCAGGCCGAGTACCACGAATTCGCGGGAATCGATGTCCTTCATTTCCGCCACATGCTCGTTGCCGACCGGGCCGAACACGACGCGCTTATACATCCACAAGGTGTAGGCGGCGCCGAAGATCAACGTGGTGGCGGCGAGGAACGCCCACCAGAAATTGACCTGCACCGCGCCCAGGATGACCATGAATTCGCCGACGAAACCCGAGGTGGCCGGCAGGCCGGCATTGGCCATGGCGAACAGCATGAAGAAGGCGGCGAAACGCGGCATCGTATTTGCGACGCCACCGTAATCGGCGATCTGGCGCGAATGCACGCGGTCGTACATGACGCCGACGCAGAGGAACATCGCCGCCGAGATGAAGCCGTGCGAAATCATCTGGATCAGTCCGCCTTCCATGCCGAGCGGGTTGAACATGAAGAAGCCCAACGTCACGAAACCCATGTGGGCAATCGACGAATAGGCGATCAACTTCTTCATGTCAGACTGCACCAGCGCGACCAGGCCGATGTAGACCACGGCGATCAACGACAGCGTAATGATCACGTATGCGTATTCATGCGCGGCATCGGGCAGGATCGGCAGGATGAAACGCAGGAAACCGTAGGCGCCGACTTTCAGCGTGATCGCCGCCAGCACGACGGAACCGCCGGTGGGCGCTTCGACGTGCGCATCAGGCAACCAGGTATGTACCGGCCACATCGGCACTTTCACCGCGAAGGCGAAGAAGAACGCGATGAACAGCAGGGTCTGGGCGAACATCGTCAGCGGCACGCGATGCCAAGCCAGAATCTCGAAACTGCCGCCGCTCTGGAAGTAGAGATAAATCAGCGACACCAGCATCAGCAGCGAGCCGAGCAGCGTGTACAGGAAGAACTTGATGGCGGCATAAACCCGGTTCGGACCGCCCCACATGCCGATGATCAGGTAGAGCGGAATCAGCATGGCTTCGAAGAAGACGTAGAACAGCACGCCATCGAGCGCGCAGAAGACGCCATTGAGCAAGCCGGACTGGATCAGGAAGGCCGCCATGTATTGGCCGGTGCGCTGCTTGATCACCGCCCAGCCGGCCAGCACCACCAGCACCGTCGTGAAGCTGTTCAACAGAATGAACGGCATCGCGATACCGTCGACGCCGAGGCGGTAATGGATATTGAACGTCGGCACCCACTGCGCGACTTCGACGAACTGCATCGCCGCGGTCGCGGCATCGAACCCGGTCCACAGCGGCAGGGTAACCACAAATCCCAGCACCGCGCCGAGCAACGCCACGGTACGCTGACCATCGGCGTTCTTGTCGTCGCCTCCGGTCATCAGGATGAGTACGCCCGCCGCGATAGGCACCCAGATGGCGAGGCTTAGTAGACCTACCCCGAGGCCGATCCCTTCAATCATGAGCTGCAGTCGCTTTCATAAATGCTTGATGTGTTTGCCAACTAAGCGCGCACGAACCAGGTGGCGAGCAGCAGCACACCGATGATCATCGCGAAGGCATAGTGGTAGATGTAGCCGGATTGCAGATGCCGCACGACGCCGGCGATACGCCCGATCAGGCGTGCCGTACCGTTGACCATGAGTCCGTCGATGGCCGCAACGTCGCCCCAGCGCCAGAACTTGCCGCCGATCAGACGCGCGCCGCCGGCAAAGAACCAGGCGTTGAACGCGTCGAAACCGTATTTGTTTTCCAGGATGATGTTCACCACGCGGAAGCGCTTCTGGATCGCAGTCGGAATATCCGGCCGCTTCAGGTAGAAGAACCCGGACAGGCCGACGCCGGCCAGCGCGAACCAGAATGGTAGAGATTGCACGGCATGCAGGCCCATCGCCGCGGCGCCGTGGAAGTGATGTGCCAGTTCCTGCATGGACGTATGCGACTCGGCGACATAGACGGCATGGCCGAACCAGTTGCCGAACATCAGCGGTTCGATGGTCAGATAGCCGATGATGACTGAAGGTATCGCCAGCAGCACCAACGGCAGCGTCACCACCCAGGGCGTCTCGTGCGGCGCTGTGTGGCCGCCGTGATGATGTCCATGCGTGTCGTCGTCCTTGCCGCCTTCCTGGTCGTGGCCGGCATGCGCGTTGCGGAAGCGCTCCTTGCCGTGGAACACCAGGAAATACATGCGGAACGAGTAGAACGCGGTGACGAACACGCCCAGCGTGACGGCGAAGTAGGCGAAACCGGAGCCAGCCAGATGCGAGAACTTGACCGCTTCGATGATGCTGTCCTTGGAATAGAAACCGGACAGGAACGGCGTGCCGATCAAGGCCAGCGAGCCGACCAGCGAGGTAATCCAGGTGATCGGCATATATTTGCGCAGGCCGCCCATGTTGCGGATGTCCTGGTCATGGTGCATGCCGATGATCACGGAACCGGCGGCGAGGAACAGTAAGGCCTTGAAGAAGGCGTGCGTCATCAGATGGAAGATGGCGACCGAGTAGGCGGAGGCACCCAGCGCGACGGTCATGTAACCGAGTTGCGACAGCGTCGAGTACGCCACGACGCGTTTGATGTCGTTCTGCACGATGCCGAGGAAGCCCATGAACAGCGCGGTGATCGCGCCGATCACCATGACGAAGGACAGTGCGGTATCGGACAGTTCGAACAGCGGCGACATCCGCGTCACCATAAAGATGCCGGCGGTGACCATGGTCGCGGCATGGATCAGCGCGGAGATCGGGGTCGGGCCTTCCATCGAATCGGGCAGCCAGACATGCAGCGGGAACTGCGCCGACTTGCCCATCGCGCCGATGAACAGCAGGATGCAGATCACCGCCATCAGGCTCCACTCGTGGCCTTCGATCAGGCTGATCGTGTGGCCGGCGAGTTGCGGCGCCATCTGGAACACCTGGGCGTAATCGAGCGTGCCGAAATAGGTCCAGACCAGGCCGATGCCGAGCAGGAAGCCGAAATCGCCGACGCGGTTGACCAGGAAGGCCTTGAGGTTGGCGTAGATCGCAGTTTCGCGCGTGAACCAGAAGCCAATCAGCAGGTAAGAAACCAAACCGACCGCTTCCCAGCCGAAGAACAGCTGCAGGAAGTTGTTCGCCATCACCAGCATCAGCATCGAGAAGGTGAACAGGCTGATGTAGCTGAAGAAACGCTGGTAACCGGGATCGTCCACCATGTAGCCGATGGTGTAGATGTGCACCATCAGCGACACGAACGTCACCACCAGCATCATCAACACGGTCAGCCGGTCGATCAGGAAACCGATCTCCAGATGCAGCGTGCCGGAAGTCAGCCAGGTATAGACCGCGCCGTTGTAAGTATTGCCGGCCTGGACATCCTGATAGATCAGCAGCGAGGCGAGAAACGCGATGGCGACGCCGAGGATGGTGACCGTATGCGCGCCGGCGCGGCCGATGGTTTTACCGAACAGGCCGGCGATCATGGCACCGGCCAGCGGCGCCAGCGGAACGGTCAGGTAAAGGCTTTGCATGTCCATGATCATTTAGCCTTTCAACCGATCCAGGCCATCGACGTTGATGCTGCGCAGGTTGCGGAACAACACGACCAGAATCGCCAGGCCAATGGCGGATTCGGCGGCGGCCACGGTCAGGATGAAGAACACGAAGACCTGGCCGGCGGTGTCGTTCAGATACCGCGCGAAAGCGATGAAGTTCATGTTCACCGCCAGCAGCATCAGCTCGATCGCCATCAGGATGATGATGATGTTCTTCCGGTTCAGGAATATCCCGACCACGCTGATTGCGAACAGGATGGAACCCAGAATCAGGTAATGGTTCAGGCCGATCATGCGTCTTCCTCTTTGGGGGCTTCCGGCTTTTGCGGCTTCAGATTGACCATGCGGATCCGGTCGGCGCGCTTCACCTTGACCTGTTCGGCCGGATTCATTTGCTTGGTGTCGCCGCGCTTGCGATGGGTCAGCGCGATGGCAGCGACCATCGCCACCAGCAGCAACACGGCAGCCAGTTCGAACGGGTAAACGTAATCGGTATAGAGCAAGCGGCCGAGTTCCTTGGTGTTGCTGTAGTCGGCGGCATGCGCCAGCGGCGCGGCCAGACCGAAGTCCTTGCCGCCCAGCACCATGACCATTTCCGCCACCATCAGGCCGCCCACCAGTGCGGCCGCCGGCAAATAGCCCCAGAAGCCGCGGCGCAGTTCTTCCAGATTGATGTCCAGCATCATCACGACGAACAGGAACAACACCATCACCGCGCCGATGTAGACCAGCACCAGCGTGATCGCCAGAAACTCGGCTTCCAGCAGCATCCATAAGCCGGCCGCGGTAAAGAACGCCAGCACCAGGGCCAGGGCCGCATGCACCGGGTTGGTCGCGGTGATCACGCGCAGGCTCGCCAGCAACAGAATGGCAGAGAGGAGGTAGAACACGAAGCCAGTAAATTCCATTTCGATTCCGTCAGCGCTGCGGGTCAACGATAGCGGGCATCGGCCGCGCGGTCGCGAGCAATCTGCTCTTCGTACTTGTCGCCCACGGCCAGCAACATGTCCTTGGTGTAATACAGGTCGCCCCGTTTCTCGCCGTGATATTCGAGGATGCGGGTTTCCACGATGGCATCGACCGGGCAGGCTTCTTCGCAGAAGCCACAGAAGATGCATTTGGTCAGGTCGATGTCGTACACCGTGGTGCGGCGCGTGCCGTCGGCGCGCTGCTCGGATTCGATCTTGATCGCCAGCGCCGGGCACACCGCTTCGCATAGCTTGCAGGCGATGCAGCGTTCTTCGCCGTTGGGATAACGGCGTTGCGCGTGCAAGCCGCGGAAACGCGGCGATTGCGGCGTTTTTTCTTCCGGAAACTGCACCGTGATCTTGCGCGCGAACAGATTGCGGCCGGTCAACGCCATGCCGCGCAACAATTCGGTGAGCAGGAAGGTGTCGAAGAAGGACTTGATGCTGTTGAACATTGCGTCCTCCTTAGTGGAACAGGTAGCCGATTGGCGTCTGCATCGCCGCGCCGACCACGATGATCCAGACCAGCGTCACCGGGATGAACACCTTCCAGCCCAGCCGCATGATCTGGTCGTAGCGATAACGCGGGAAGGTGGCGCGGAACCAGAGGAACAGGAACAGCACGAAGCCCATCTTGGCCGCGATCCAGAAGAAACCGTCCGGCAGGAACGGAAACGGCGACAGCCAGCCGCCGAGGAACATGATGCTGGTCAGGCCGGCGATCAGGATCATGTTGGCGTATTCGGCCAGGAAGAACACGGCGAACGCCATGCCGGAATATTCCACGTGGAAGCCGGCGACGATTTCCGACTCGCCCTCGGCCACGTCGAACGGCGCCCGGTTGGTTTCCGCCACGCCGGCGATCAGGTAGACGATGAACAGCGGGAACAGCGGCAGCCAGTACCACTGCCAGAAGCCGCCCGCCTGCGCGTTGACGATGTCGGTCAGGTTCAGGCTCTGCGAAGCCATCAGCACGCCGACCAGCGCGAAGCCCATGGCGATTTCATACGACACGATCTGCGCCGACGAGCGCATCGCGCCCAGAAACGCGTACTTGGAGTTGGACGCCCAGCCGGCAATCACGACGCCGTACACACCCATCGACGTGATCGCCATGATGTACAACAGTCCGGCATTCAGGTTGGCCAGCACCAATTTGTCGGTAAACGGAAACACCGCCCAGGCCGCCAGCGCCGGCGCAATGACCAGCACCGGACCGAGCAGGAACAAGCCCTTGTTGGCGCCGCTCGGGATGATGATTTCCTTCATCAGCAACTTGAGCGCGTCGGCGATGGGTTGCAGCAGGCCGAGCGGACCGACCCGGTTGGGGCCGATGCGCACCTGCATGTAACCGATCACCTTGCGCTCGGCGTAGGTCAGGTAGGCGACGCACAGCAACAGCGGCACGACGATGAGCAGAATTTTCACCAGCGTCCAGAGCGGCAGCCAGGCGGGTCCGAGCAGTTCGGCGACGGGATTGAGCAATGCGTCCATATCAGGCCTTCTCCACGCTGATGGGGCCGAGACGAGCCCCCAAGGCGGCGGTCAGGGGATGCGCAGCCGCCACCCGCACGGCGTCGATCGCCAGACGGTCGTCGCGGCGCACCGGCAATACGACTTCGCCGGCACCCTGGCGCACGCGGACCAGGCCGCCTTCGGCGACTCCCAGACGCGTCAGCAATTCGCTGCCGAGCCAGACCGCCGGGCTGGCGGCATCCGCCGTTGCCTGCAATGCGGGCGCATGGCGCACGAGGGGGTCGAGTTGATACAGCGGCGTCTCGCCCACTCGCTCCAGTCCGGCCGCCGCAGCGAGCGCGACGAGATCGACCGCTGGCGCCGCGTTATTGAGCGCACCGGTAAAGTCGGCGGGCAAGGCATCGCCACGTACCGCCTCGACACCGTCGTAATCGAAACCGCCCAGGCTGAGCAGATTGCCCAGCACGCGCAGCACCTTCCAGGCCGGCCGCGCCTCGCCTTGCGGCTTGACGGCGCCATGGAAGCTTTGCAGGCGGCCTTCCATATTGACGAAACTGCCGGCAGTCTCGGCGAACGAAGCCATCGGCAACAGCACGTCGGCGGCGTCCAGCGCAGCGGTCTTGAACGCGCTGATCGCCACCACGAATTCGGCGCCGCGCAGCGCGGCGGCGGCTGTCGCCGCATCGTAGGCATCCAATTCCGGTTCGGCGCCGAGCAAGACATAAGCAGCGCGCGTTTCCGCAAGCATGGCGCGCGCGGCAAGTCCGTGCGGACCGGGCAATGCGCCGACCAGTTGCGCACCGACGCTGTTGGCGGCGGGAGACAGGAAACCGAGACTCGCACCGCTGGCGGTTGCAATGGCTTGTGCCAGGGCATGCAGTTGCGCGGCGGCCGGGTGGTTCTGCGCCAGCGCGCCGAGCAGCACCGCTTTCCGTTCGCCGCTCAACAGGCTGGCGGCGATGGCGCGAGCCGCATCGCTCACCTCGACCGCGGCAATCGCGGCGGCCACGGCGGCAACATCAGCACCGGCTTCCTGCATGGCTTTGGCGATCTGCGCCAACGCATCGAGCCAGACGCTTGGCTTGGCGATCAAGCGGGCATTCAGCTTGCACAGTAGGTCGTCGCCGACGGCGTGCAGCGCGTTGAGTTGCGCGCCGCGCTTGACGGCCTGGCGCAGGCGCTGCGCGACCAGCGGTTGTTCGTGGCGGATCGTGGAGCCGACCAGCAATACACGATCCAACGAAGTCAGTTCGGCGACCGGCATGCCCAGCCAGCGTGCACCGGTACCGACGGTGGCATCGGCCTGAGCCAGACGATGATCGATGTTCTCGCTGCCGAGGCCGCGCAACAGCTTGGTGAACAGGTACAGCTCTTCGACCGTCTGGTGCGGCGAAGCCAGCCCACCAATGGCGGACGAGCCCTTAGTCTCACGAATCTGGCCGAGCCGGCTGGCGACGTGTTCGAGCGCCTCCTGCCAATTCGCTTGTTGCCAGACGCCATCTTTTTTCAGCAGCGGCTGGGTCAGACGTTGCGCGGAATTCAACGCTTCGTAGCTGTAGCGGTCACGGTCGGCGATCCAGCATTCGTTGATCGCTTCGTTTTCCAGCGGTACCACGCGCATGACGCGGTTGTTCTTGACGTGCACCTGGACGTTGGCGCCGAGGCCATCGTGCGGGCTCACCGATTTGCGCCGGGACAGTTCCCAGGAGCGCGCACTGAAGCGGAACGGCTTCGAAGTCAGCGCGCCGACCGGGCAGAGTTCGATCACGTTGCCGGACAGTTCGTGGTTGACCTGGGTTTCCAGAAACGGCATCACTTCGGTGTGTTCGCCACGACCGGGCATGCCCAGTTCCATCAGGCCGGCGATTTCCTGGCCGAAACGCACGCAGCGACTGCAATGGATGCAACGCGTCATATCGGTCGAAATCAGCGGGCCGAGTTCCTTGTCCTTCACAACCCGCTTCGGCTCTTGGTAATTCGACGAAGAGCCACCGTAACCGACTGCGATATCCTGCAACTGGCATTCGCCCCCCTGATCGCAGATCGGGCAATCGAGCGGGTGGTTGATCAGCAGAAACTCCATGACGCCTTTTTGCGCGGCAATGGCTTTCGGTGAGCGCGTCTGCACCTTCATGCCGTCGGTCACCGGTGTGGCGCAGGCGGGCAGCGGCTTCGGCGCTTTTTCCACCTCGACCAGGCACATGCGGCAATTGGCCGCGATGGACAGTTTCTTGTGGTAGCAGAAGTGCGGGATGCTGATGCCGGCCTGATGCGCCGCATCCATCACCGTCGCGCCCGGGGCGATGTCGATCTGCTTGCCGTCGATTTCGATCAGGGGCATATCAGTTGCTCACCAAGCATTTCTTGTGTTCGATGTGGTACTCGAACTCTTTACGGAAGTGTTTCACGAAGCTGGCGACCGGTCCGACCGCCGCCTCGCCCAGGGCGCAAATCGTGTTGCCACCAATGTTCTTGCCGATGCGCAACAGTTCATCGAGGTCTTCCGGACGTCCGAGACCATTCTCGATGCGGTGAATGATGCGATACAGCCAGCCGGTGCCTTCTCGACATGGTGTGCACTGGCCGCAGGATTCCTCGAAATAGAAGTAGGACAGCCGCTGCAGTGCTTTCACCATGCAGACGCTGTCGTCCATCACGATCACCGCGCCGGAACCGAGCATGGAACCCGCCTTGGAGATCGAATCGAAATCCATCGTGCAGGCCATCATTACATCCGCCGGCAACACCGGCGCGGAAGAACCGCCCGGAATCACCGCCTTCAGCGTATGGCCAGTCCGCACTCCACCCGCCATTTCCAGCAGGTCAGCGAACGGCGTGCCGAGCGGAATCTCGTAGTTGCCGGGTTTGTTGACATGGCCGGAGATCGAAAAAATCTTGCTGCCGCCGTTGTTGGGCTTGCCCAGTTCCAGGAAGGCCTGGCCGCCGTGCTGTATGATCCAGGGGATCGAGGCCAGGGTTTCGGTGTTGTTGATCGTGGTCGGCTTGCCGTAGAGACCGTAGCTGGCGGGGAACGGCGGCTTGAAGCGCGGCTGCCCCTTCTTGCCTTCGATGGATTCCAGCAAAGCGGTTTCTTCGCCGCAGATGTAGGCGCCGTAGCCGTGATGTGCATGCAGGTCGAAATCCCAGCCCGAGCCGAGGATATTCTTGCCCAGGAAACCGGCGGCGCGCGCTTCCTTCAGCGCCTGTTCCCAGGATTGATACTGTTCGAAGATTTCGCCGTGGATGTAGTTGTAGCCCGCCTTCGCGCCAAGCGTGTAGCCGGCGATGAGCATGCCTTCGATCAGCTGGTGCGGGTTGAAACGGAGGATGTCGCGATCCTTGAAGGTGCCCGGTTCACCCTCGTCGGTGTTGCACACGACGTATTTGTCGCCCGGGAAATTGCGCGGCATGAAGCTCCACTTCAGGCCGGTCGGGAAGCCCGCACCGCCGCGACCGCGCAGGGCGCTGGTCTTGACCTCGGCGATGATCTCTTCGGCCGGCGTCTGTGCGGCGAGAATTTTCTTCAGCGCTGCATAACCGCCGTTGGCCGTATAGGTGGCCAGCGAAGCGGGTTCCGGATGCTGCAACGTCCACAGACAGACTTGGGTATCGGGCGTGAGCAAACTCATTTCATGTCGTCCAGGAGTTTGTCGACCGATTCCGGCGTCAGGTGGTCGTGCATCGTGTGGTTGTTGTGCAGGCACAGGGGGCCGTGGCCGCAGGCGCCCATGCACTCGCCTTCTTTCAGCGTGTAACGGCCGTCGGCGGTGGTTTCGCCGAAGCCGATGCCCAGTTTTGCCCGCATCTGCGCGGCCACCTGGTCGGCGCCCTGCAGCTGGCAGGGCAGGTTGGTGCACAGCGTGACCTTGTTGCGGCCGACCGGCGCCAGGTCGTACATGTTGTAGAAGGTCGCCACTTCGTACACTGCAATCGCCGGCATGGCCAGATAGTGGGCGATGTATTCGATGCACTCTTTCGAAAGCCAGCCCAGCTCGGTCTGTGCGATGCGCAACGCGCTCATCACGGCGGATTGCTTCTGCTCGGCGGGATACTTGGCGACTTCCTTGTCGATCAAGGCCAGGGATGGGGCGGATAGCATGGAGATCTCTTACCTGTCTATATCGCCGAACACGATGTCCAGCGTACCGATGATCGCCACCACATCGGCGATCATGTGGCCGCGCGAAAGTTCGTCGAGGCCGGCCAGATGCGAGAAGCCGGGCGCACGCAATTTCAGGCGATACGGCTTGTTGGCGCCGTCGGAAATCATGTAGACGCCGAACTCGCCCTTGGGATGCTCGACCGCCGCATAGGCTTCGCCTTCCGGCACGTGCATGCCCTCGGTGAACAACTTGAAATGATGGATCAATTCTTCCATGTTCGATTTCATCGAAACACGCGAAGGCGGCGCGACCTTGTGGTCGGCGACGATGACCGGGCCAGGATTGGCCTTCAGCCACGCCACGCACTGCTGGATGATGCGGTTGCTCTGGCGCATTTCTTCCATCCGCACCAGATAGCGGTCGTAGCAGTCGCCGGTGCGGCCGACCGGAATCTCGAAGTCCATGCGGTCGTAGACTTCATACGGCTGCATCTTGCGCAGATCCCAGGCGATGCCGGAACCGCGCAGCATCGGACCGGTGAAACCCAACGCCTTGGCGCGATCCGGATCGACCACGGCGATGCCGACCGTGCGCTGCTTCCAGATGCGATTGTCGGTCAGCAGGGTTTCGTATTCGTCGACGTAGCCGAAGAAGCGATTCGAGAAATCTTCCAGGAAATCGAGCACGCTGCCCTGGCGGTTTTCGTTCATGCGGCGGATGTCCGCTTCGTTCTGGCGGCGGTTGGCCTGATATTGCGGCATGCTGTCGGGCAGGTCGCGATAGACGCCGCCGGGACGGTAGTAGGCCGCGTGCATGCGCGCGCCGGATACCGCCTCATACACGTCCATCAGATCTTCGCGCTCGCGGAAGGCGTAGAGGAACACCGTCATCGCGCCGATATCCAGCGCATGCGTTCCGAGCCAGAGCAGGTGGTTCAGGATGCGGGTGATCTCATCGAACATCACGCGGATGTACTGCGCCCGTTCCGGCACCTGGATGCCGACCAGCTTCTCGATGGCCATGCAATAGGCATGTTCGTTGACCATCATCGACATGTAGTCGAGACGGTCCATGTACGGCACGGATTGCAGGAAAGTCCTGGTTTCGGCCAACTTTTCGGTACCGCGATGCAGCAGGCCGACGTGCGGGTCGGCGCGCACAATGACCTCGCCGTCGAGTTCCAGCACCAGGCGCAGGACGCCATGCGCGGCGGGATGCTGCGGACCGAAGTTGATCGTGTAGTTGCGGATCTCGGCCATCAGGCAACCCCTCCGCGTTGGCCGACATCGCCGTATTGATCTTCCCGCACGATGCGCGGCGTGATTTCACGCGGCTCGATGCTGACCGGCTGGTAAACAACCCGCTTGAGTTCGGGGTCGTAACGCATTTCGACATGACCGGAAATCGGGAAGTCCTTGCGGAACGGATGACCAATGAAACCGTAGTCGGTGAGGATGCGGCGCAAATCGGGATGTCCGTCGAAAATGATGCCGTACAGATCGAACGCCTCACGCTCGAACCAGTTCACCGCCGGCCAGACATCGATCAACGAGGCAACCAGCGGCAAATCGTCGTCGGCACAGAAGGTCCGCACGCGCAGACGATGATTCCGTTTGATGGACAACAAATGCAACACCACAGCGAAACGATCACCTTCCCAGGCGCCATCCTTGTAGGTGGAGTAATCGACGCCGCACAAATCGACCATCAGATCGAATGCCAGCGCGGACTCGTCGCGCAAAGTCTGCGCCACATCCAGCCAATCCTCAGGACGCACCTCAATCACCGCCTCGTCGAGCGCGACGGCGCCCTTCACGATCTTGTCGCCCAATATCTCTTGCACACGCGCAAGCAGGACTTCCGGGGTTATTGGCATAAGCGCGGCATGTTCAAAGGTTTCGGTCAGCGGGCAATGGTGCTGGTACGGCGGATTTTCTTCTGCAACTGGATCAACCCGTACAACAACGCCTCGGCAGTGGGCGGACAGCCCGGCACATAGACATCCACCGGCACGATGCGATCGCAGCCGCGCACCACCGAATAGGAATAATGGTAATAGCCGCCGCCATTCGCACAGGAACCCATCGACAGCACCCAGCGTGGCTCCGCCATCTGGTCGTACACCTTGCGCAAGGCCGGCGCCATCTTGTTGCACAACGTACCGGCCACGATCATCAGATCGGATTGGCGCGGACTTGGCCGGAACACGATACCGAAACGGTCCAGGTCATAGCGCGACGCACCCGCCTGCATCATCTCGATAGCGCAACAGGCCAGACCGAAAGTCATCGGCCAAAGCGAACCGGTGCGGGTGTAATTCACCACTGCATCGACCGTCGTGGTGACAAATCCTTTTTCGAGTACGCCTTCGATGCTCATCTCAGCGCCTCCTCAATATCCATGCCATGGCTCATTCCCAATCCAGCGCGCCCTTCGTCCACTCATAGACGAAGCCAACCACCAGAATCCCGAGAAAAACGACCATCGACAAAAAGCCGAACATCCCGATCTCTTCCAGCACGATCGCCCAGGGAAACAGGAACGCAATTTCCAGATCGAACAGGATGAACAGGATGGCGACCAGGTAGTAGCGCACATCGAACTTCATGCGCGCATCCTCGAACGCTTCGAAACCGCATTCGTAAGGGGAAAGTTTTTCCGCATCCGGCTTGTGCGGCGCGAGCACGAAACCCGCCACCATAGGCCCGACACCGACGGCCAAGCCCACCAGAATAAACATCAGAACCGGAAAATAATTTTCGAGCATGTGAACCCCGAAACGCATGAACCAGTCATGCCAAGAGGCGCGGAGTCTAGGCTTTCAGCAACCTTACGTCAAGGCAACAGAAAACAAAAAACCCATTGATATCAATGGGTTATTAATTACTCATAAAGGGATATAAAGAAATTCGATGGTGCCGACGGCGAGACTCGAACTCGCACGACTTTCGTCACTGCCCCCTCAAGACAGCGTGTCTACCAATTTCACCACGTCGGCATTACCTGGCACACCGACAATCTCGGCATGCCCAAAACTCGGTTCACTTACTTGGGTATCGCACCCGATTTATCCCCACCACCGGCCGGCGCAACCGGAGCCGTTTGCGGCGCCGCGGGTTGCTGCACCACCGGCTTGATCGCAGCCGCATGTTTCTGACTGGAAAAATAAGTCAGTCCCAGGCTGGTCATGAAAAACAACGTTGCCAATACCGCAGTGGCACGCGACATGAAGTTGGCAGATCCGCTCGCACCGAACAGGCTGCCGGAGGAACCGCTACCGAACGCCGCGCCCATATCCGCACCCTTGCCATGCTGCAGCAACACCAAACCAACCACTGCGGCGGCAACCAGTATATGTACGATCCAGACCAGAAATTCCATTACTAACCTTAACCTTTATTCACGCCGCGCGGCAAATCGCCAGAAATTCATCCGCGACCAGAGCTGCACCACCGATCAGGCCGCCATCGATATCGGGCTGACCGAGCAACTCAACCGCATTGGCGGCTTTCATGCTGCCACCATACTGAATGATCAAACCTTCCGCCACACCGGCATCCAGCGCATGCACCTTGGCGCGAATGAAAGCATGCACCGCCTGCGCCTGTTCCGGACTGGCCGTCTTGCCGGTGCCGATCGCCCAGACCGGCTCGTAAGCCACGACGGCTTTCGCCAGCGCCGCGACGCCGAATTTACCGATCACCGCATCCATCTGACGCGCCACCACGCTTTCCGTGATGCCACCTTCACGTTCTTCCAGCGTTTCTCCGACACACAGAATCGGAGTCAGGCCCGCCGCTTGTGCGGCCGCAAACTTTTCCGCCACCAGCGCATCGCTTTCGCCATAAATGGCGCGGCGCTCGGAATGACCGACGATGACATAAGCGCAGCCAAAATCTTTCAGCATGCTGGCCGACACTTCGCCGGTGAACGCGCCCTTGGCTTGCTGGCTCATGTTCTGCGCACCCCAGGCGATGGCACTGCCAGTCAGCCTGGCCTGAACTTGCGCGAGATAGGGAAACGGCACGCAAACCGCCACGCCCGCCTTGACGTCGCCCATGCCAGCCAGCAAGCCGGACAACAAAGCCTCGTTCTCAGCAAGACTGCCGTGCATTTTCCAGTTGCCGGCGACTAGTTTGCGACGCATCGGGTTTCCCCCTCAAAAAAGACCGCGAAGTCTAATGTCGAAGCCGGCGCGGGTCAATCACCCTGCTCTGCTTGCCTGTGCGGACGCGTAAAAATGTCACAGCCGCCCACTGCAAGAAATATTGATTGGACATGTCACCATGGCGTCACATTGAGCGGGCAGATTCGCAGCCATGCCAGCCGTCCGCTCCATCTTCATATCGGATGTCCATCTGGGCACCCGAGCTTGTCAGGCCGATAGCCTGCTCGCCTTTCTGCGCGAATACTCATCCAGCCATCTTTACCTGGTCGGCGACATCATCGACTTCTGGAGCATGAGCCGCAGTATCCACTGGAGCCCGGCGCAGAACACCGTGATCCAGAAAGTGCTGCGCCGCGCCCGCCACGGCGAACAAGTGGTGTTCGTGCCGGGCAACCACGACGAAGCGTTGCGCGATTACTGCGAAACCGCTTTCGGCGATATCCGGGTGGAACGCGAGTTCGTGCACGAAACCGCCGACGGACGCCGCTTTCTACTCATCCACGGCGACGACTTCGACCAGGTGACGCGGCATCACCGTTGGGTCGCCCTGCTTGGCGACCTCGCTTACGACCTGCTGGTCAGGCTCAACGGCTGGCTGTCGCGGTTGCGCCGACTGCTCGGCATAGCCGGCTACTGGTCGCTGGCCGGCTATGCCAAGCGGCGGGTAAAAACCGCCTTGCAGTTCATTTTCGATTTCGAGGATTCCGTCATCCACCATGTCCGTGAACGCGGCCTCGACGGCGTGATCTGCGGCCATATTCACTGGGCCGCGCTGAAGCAAGTCGATGGACTGGTCTACGCCAATTGCGGCGACTGGGTCGATTCCTGCACCGCCATCGTCGAACACCTCGACGGACGCCTGGAAATGGTGGAATGGAGCGCCATTTGCCACGCAGTGGGACAGTCGGCACGCGACGATTTCAGCGCACTCCCGGCCGGGGCCGATTGATGCGCGTCCTCATGGTTTCAGACGTGTATTTCCCGCGCATCAATGGCGTCTCCACCTCCATCGAAACCTTCCGCGGCGCCCTTGCCGCCGAGGGCGTGGCGGCCAGTCTGATCGCACCCAGCTATGGCAACGATGTAGCCACGGCCGGCGTAACGCGGGTGCCGTCGCGGCGCGTGCTGGGCGATCCGGAAGACCGTCTGGCGCATTACACGAAGTTGCGCGACGCCACGCTGCGGGCGGCGGCCGACTGCGACGTCATTCACATCCAGACCCCGTTCGCGGCGCATTACGCCGGCTTGCATGCCGCCCGCGCATTGAACAAACCGGTGATCGCCACCTATCACACGCTGTTCGAGGAATACCTGCAGCACTACATCCCCTGGCTGCCGGCGGCCGCGCTGCGCGGCCTGGCACGGCGTTTTTCGCGCGGCCAGTGCAATGCGCTGGATGCGATCGTCGTGCCGTCTTCCGCGATGCGCGAACGCCTGCGCGACTATGGCGTCACGCGTCCCCTGCACGTATTGCCGACCGGCCTGCCGGCCAGCGCATTCACCCCGGGCGACGCCCTGCGCTTCCGCGCCGAGCAGGGCATCGCGCCGGAACGACCGGTGGCCTTGTTCGTCGGCCGCGTGGCGCACGAAAAGAACATCGGCTTTCTGCTCGAAGCGGCCGCGCTGGCGAAGCGGCAATGCCGCGACCTCCTGTTTCTGGTCACCGGCGAAGGCCCCGCGCGCGCCGATCTGGAGCAACAGGCCGCTCGCCTCGGCCTGAGCGACAACGTGCGTTTTCTCGGTTACCTGGATCGCCGCCGCGAACTGCCCGCCGCCTATGCCGCCGCCGACGCGTTCGTCTTCGCCTCGCGCACCGAGACGCAGGGTCTGGTGCTGCTGGAAGCGATGGCGCAACGCTGCCCGGTGGTCGCGCTGTCGATCATGGGCACGGCGGATATCCTGGCACCCGGGCGCGGCTGCCGCATTGCGCCGGACGACCCGACCGACTTTGCAAACGTGCTGGCGGACCTGCTGAACGACCCGGAAAGTTGCGTACGCCTGGGCGACCAGGCGCGCAGCTATGCGCAGGAATGGTCCGACCGGACCCTGGCGGCGCGACTCGCGGTGCTGTACCGCAGCCTGGCATGATGAAACCGCTGCGCATCCTGCTCGTCACCGAGACCTACCCGCCCGAAATCAACGGCGTCGCGATGACCACGCAACGCCTGCTGCAGGGCCTGCGCGCCCGCGGCCACTGGGTCGGGCTGGTACGGCCGCGGCAGCGGAACGAAGCGGGCGAGGCGGAGACCTGGACCGTACCCGGCCTGCCGATCCCCCGTTATCCCGGCCTCCACATGGGCTGGCCGGCCTGGCGGCGTCTCGGCCGCCTGATGGATACGCAACGCCCCGATCTGGTTCATGTCGTCACCGAAGGCCCCCTCGGCTGGGCGGCCGTTGCCGCGGCGCGCGCCCGCAAGTTGCCACTGACTTCCGGCTATCACACCCACTTCGACCAATACAGCCAGCACTATGGCCTCGACTGGCTGATGCCCTGGGTCACCGGCTGGCTGGACGCCCTGCACCGGCGCTGCCAGGCAACCCTGGTGCCGACGCCGGAACTGGCCGCCAGACTGGGCGCGCGCGGCATTCCCAACGTGCGCGCGGTCGGGCGCGGCGTCGATACCCAGCTGTTTCGGCCGACTTGCCGCGACCCGTCGCTGCGCGCGCGCTGGGGTCTGGCAGAGGAAGAATTGGCTTGTCTGTTCGTCGGCCGTCTTGCGCCGGAAAAAAACCTGGAAGTGGTGGAACAGGCGTTTGCCGCCATCGCCGCCCGCAATCCGCGCGCGCGCATGATCTGGGTCGGCGACGGCCCCGCTCTGGCGCGACTGCGCGCGAAGCATCCGGATCACGTTTTTGCCGGAACGCGCGTCGGCGATGAACTTGCCGCCCACTACGCCAGCGCGGATCTGTTCCTGTTCGGCAGTCTTTCGGAAACCTGGGGCAATGTACTGACCGAGGCGTTGGCCAGCGGCTTGTGCGTCGTCACCTACCGACGCGCGGCGGCAGAGATCTTGATTCGAGACGGAGACAACGGCAGCGCGGTCACGGCCGGCGATGCCACGGCTTTCATTGCTGCGGCAGTAATGCTGGCTGGCGATGTCGAGTCGCGCCGACGCCTCGGTTGCGAGGCCAGCCGCAGCATGCTGGAACACGGCTGGGAGGCCATCGTCATGCGGTTTGAAACGGTACTGCGCGAAGTGGCGACTTCGCTTTAGGAGACCTTTCCAGGTCGTTTCGCTCAATCTTCTACCGGTTCGTCCAGATATTTCTGCAGACGGCGTTCAAACACATGGCGGTCGAAACGCCACTCTTCGAGCAACTCGATCGCCAACTCGAATGGCTTCTTGTCCAGGTTATAGAGACAGCCGAGGTCGAACGAAGCTGAAGACTCCAGCGCCATGCAGAGATCACGCAGGTCAGAACAAGCCTTGTCCTCCGGATTTTTCCGGATGAATTTGGCGATATTTTTTACAGCGTTGGCCATGATGATTCTTCCTTACCAATGTAATGCCCGCAAACGGGCGGATTTCTTGTGCTGATGACTGCGCATGCGGCGAGCAATGTCACCCAACATAGCAATTGCGTCCAACACGAACGGCCCCTTGTTCAACATCACGCATTCCGCGCGTTCCGACATCGCAGCATCGGTCATTTCGGCCCGCGAGGGCAGATTTTCCTTGATCAATTGCTCGAACACCTGTGTCGCCCAAACGACCGGCACATGCGCTGCTTCCGCCAGCCACAATATCTCTTCCTGAATCTCGGCGAGCCGGCTCCAGCCGATTTCCACTGCCAGATCGCCGCGCGCAATCATCAGTCCGAAGGGTCCCCGACTGGCGCCGTGAACGACGATCTCGGGCAGATTGGCCACCGCCTGGCGGGTTTCGATCTTGGCGATGCGGCCCAGATTTGCCGCACCACGCGCGTCAAGTTCGTCTGCCAATAGATCCATGTCCTCCGCCGACTGCACGAAAGAATAGCCCACGATATCGGCTTCGCGCGCGACGAAATCGAGATCGAGCAAGTCCTTTTCGGCTAGTGCCGGAAGCTGGATGTCACTGTCTGGAAAATTCAGTCCCTTGGCCGGACGGATCTTGTCGCCCTCGGGACGCGCACGGGTAATGCGCAACCAGGCACCCGCCGCGTCGAGGCGCTCGACTTCGGCGCCGATCTGGCCGTCGTCGATGAACACCCGCTCGCCTACGCACAGACTGTCCAGCACTTCCGGCTGCGCGCAAGGAATGCGACCGGCGTAGCCGGCTTCCATGCCCAACTCGCCGGGCGCGAGATCGCGTGACAACAGAATTTGATCACCGCTCCGCACCAGCAGTACTTCCGGGCTGGCTTCCAGTGCACCGACCTGGGTCATGCGCTGCTTGCTCTCGCCGGACAGACGCTTCAGCGCGCAGCCCTGCTCGAGCCAGACCGATTCCGCGGTACAGGCCAGCAGATGTGCCTCGCCCATGCGTTCCAGCACATTGAAGATGCGTTTCTTGCCGCGCGTGTCGGTGGCTTCCACCAGATCGCCCGGTTGCAAACGGTCGAGCCAGTCACGCGGGACACTGAGCCGCGGGTAGCCGATCAGGCCGCTGGCGCCGCGCAGACCGGGGCCGCCAGGCTCGCCGCTGGCATCGAACAGAAAATAGGCCGGCGCGCGCGTATCGCCCCGCTCGTCGCGCTTCGGTTTCAGGCGCAGCAGGCCAGGCGAAGCGGCCATCTCGCCGGTACGCAATTTCGGCCCGGCAAGATCCATGTGGATCAGGCAGGCGCGCCCGGTCGCGGCGACGGCAACGCGAATGTTGTCGATCATCGCCCGCCAGGTCGCGGCGTCGTCATGCGCGCAGTTGATACGGGCGATATCCATGCCGCGTTCGATCAGGTCGCGCACGAAACGAAGTTCACCTGCCGCCGCAGTCGGCAGGGTGACCATGATGCGGCTGCGCCGTTGTTTAGGTTCTTTCCCGAGCAGGCGCTGGGTGTTCTGCCTGAGGCGACGGTCGCCTTGGCGATTGGCGCGTCCAGCCATCGGCAAGGCGGCGTCAGGCGGCCTTTCGCCGCTCAATGCGTTGAGCGCCAACGCAACGGCATCCAGTGTGGCGGACACATGCCCTTCGCAGCGCCCCAGCGAAGAAAGACCCAGTTCGGAGAGCCTCTCTTGCAGGCTGCGCAGGTCTTCCCGACGGAACGCGATGTAGGCGGCCAGATTGGCCGCATCCTTCGCGTACTCCGAGTCCGCCAGAATCGGCTGCCAGTCGGCCAGCAAAGATTGCTGGCCGACCGACACCTTGGCGCGCAGGTGCGTAAGTTCGCGTTGAATTTCAGAAAGGGAAGGCACGGCTCAGGCGAAACGATGTCCACGCTAAAGTGAACAGCTTAACCAGCCGAGGTGACAGGAAGATGAAGGATTTATGACAGCGGCCACGGGCAAAGTCGTCGCCACGACCAGCGTTCAACCAAAACGACCGGTGATGTAATCCTCAGTCTGCTGCTTGGTCGGTTTCACGAACAGGCTGTCAGTCTTGCCGAATTCGACCAGTTCGCCCAGATACATGAAGGCGGTGAAGTCGGAGATCCGCGCCGCTTGCTGCATGTTGTGGGTGACGATGGCGATGGTGTATTCGTTCTTCAGTTCGTTGATCAGCTCTTCGATCTTGGCGGTGGAGATCGGGTCGAGCGCAGACGTGGGCTCGTCCAGCAGCACGATTTCGGGCTTCACCGCGATGGTCCGCGCGATACACAGGCGTTGTTGCTGGCCGCCGGAGAGCGACAAGCCGCTTTGCTGCAACTTGCTCTTGGTCTCTTCCCAGATCGCCGCCTTGCGCAACGCCCATTCGACGCGATCGTCCATCTCGGACTTGGGCAGCCTTTCATAAAGCCGCACGCCAAACGCGATGTTTTCGTAGATCGTCATCGGGAATGGGGTCGGCTTCTGGAACACCATGCCGATCTTGGCACGCACCAGATTCACGTCCTGTTTCCTGTCGAGCAGATTCTTGCCGTGGAAGTTGATCTGGCCTTCGGCGCGCTGCCCGGGATAAAGGTCGTACATGCGGTTGAAGGTGCGTAGCAGCGTCGATTTGCCGCAGCCGGATGGGCCGATGAACGCCGTCACCTTGCTCTTGGCGATATCCAGCGAAACATTGGTCAGACCGCGAAAATCGCCGTAATAGAAGTTCAGGTCGCGGATGGACAGGATCGCGTCGCCGTCGGCAGTGGTATGGGGGGCGGACATAAGGAACTCCGGGGGGTTAACGTGAACGTCAGCGTGAACGTCAGGCTGAGGATTTGTTGCGGAACAGGACGCGCGCGACGATGTTGATACCGAGCACCAGCAGGGCGATCAGCAGGGCGCCGCCCCAGGCCAGGTTGACCCAGTTGTCGTAGGGGCTCATGGCGAACTGGAAGATCACCACCGGCAGGTTGCCCATCGGCTGCGACATGTCGGTACTGAAAAACTGATTGTTCAGCGCGGTGAACAGCAATGGCGCGGTTTCCCCGATCACCCGCGCGATGGCCAGCAGGATGCCGGTCACCACGCCGGCCTTGACCGCACGCAGGGTGACTTTCAAGGACACCTGCCAGCGCGGCGCGCCGACGGCGAAAGCGGCTTCGCGCAGTGCGGTGGGAACCAGCAGCAGCATGTTTTCCGTCGTACGCACCACCACCGGAATGGCGATCAGCGACAACGCCAGCGACCCCGCCCAACCGGAGAAACCGCCCAGCGTCGCCACCACCAGGGCATAGACGAACAGGCCAACCACGATGGATGGCGCCGACAACATGATGTCGGTGACGAAACGCGTGGTCGCTGCAAATTTCGAGGTCGCGCCGAACTCGGCCAGATAGATGCCGGCCAGAATGCCGATCGGCGTCGATACCAGCGTGGTCACGCCGACGATCATCAGGCTGCCGACGATGGCATTGCGCAACCCGCCGCCCTCGGAACCGGGGGCCGGCGTGTCCTGGGTAAAGAAGTCCCAGCTCAGCGCGGAAAAACCGTTGTAGAACAGGGTCCAAAGGATCCACAGCAGTGCGGCCAGGCCGAGGGCCA
>JASJPG010000023.1:0-3573 GCA_031426815.1 Hydrogenophilaceae bacterium | reverse complement strand
GCGGCGCCGATGTCGGCAACTACAGCATTACCGGCCAGGCCGAAACCACGGCGGATATCAGCGCCAAGGCGTTGACGGTGAGCGGCCTCACGGCAGCCGACAAGGTCTATGACGGCAACGCCACGGCCTCGGTCAGCACAGCCGGCGCGGTTCTGGACGGCCTGGTCGATGGCGATGTGTTCAACCTGGCCGCCACCGGCACGTTCGACAGCAAGAACGTCGGCACCGGCAAGACGGTCACGCTGAGCAGCGAATACAGCGGCGCCGATGTCGGCAACTACAGCATCACCGGCCAAGCCGAAACCACGGCGGATATCAGCGCCAAGGCTTTGACGGTGAGCGGCCTCACGGCAGCGGACAAGATCTACGACGGCAACACGGTCGCCACGGTCAGCACCGCCGGCGCGGTATTTGATGGTCTGGTTGCCGGTGACGTGCTCAACGTCGTCGCCAGCGGCGCATTCGATACGAAAAACGTCGGCAGCAACAAGACGGTGACGCTGAGCAGCAATTACGGCGGTGCCGATGCCGGCAACTACAGCATCACCGGCCAGGCCGAAACCACGGCCGACATCAGCGCCAAGGCGTTGACGGTGAGCGGCCTCACGGCGGCGGGCAAGGTCTATGACGGCAACGCCACGGCCTCGGTCAGCACGGCCGGCGCGGTTCTGGACGGCCTGGTCGCCGGCGATGCGTTCAGCGTGGCCGCCACCGGCGCGTTCGACAGCAAGAACGTCGGCACCGGCAAGACGGTCACGCTGAGCAGCGAATACAGCGGCGCCGATGTCGGCAACTACAGCATTACCGGCCAGGCCGAAACCACGGCGGACATCAGCGCCAAGGCGTTGACGGTGAGCGGCCTCACGGCAGCGAACAAGGTCTACGACGGCAACACCACGGCCTCGGTCAGCACGGCTGGTGCGGTCCTGGACGGCCTGGTCGCCGGCGATACGTTCATCGTGGCCGCCACCGGCGCGTTCGACAGCAAGAACGTCGGCACCGGCAAGACGGTCACGCTGAGCAGCGAATACAGCGGCGCCGATGTCGGCAACTACAGCATCACCGGCCAGGCCGAAACCACGGCCGACATCAGTGCCAAAGCCTTGGCGGTGAGCGGCCTCACGGCGGCCGACAAGGTCTACGACGGCAACGCCACGGCCACGGTCAGCACTACTGGTGCGGTCCTCGACGGCCTGGTCGCAGGCGATACGTTCATCGTGGCCGCCAGCGGTGCGTTCGACAGCAAGCACGTCGGCACCGGCAAGACGGTCACGCTGAACAGCCAGTACAGCGGCGCCGATGCGGGCAACTACAGCATCACCAGCCAGACCGGCACGACGGCAGATATCACCCGCCTCGCTACCGTCATTTGGGTGGGCGGCCCGACCGGAAACTGGTTCGATGCGAACAACTGGGAGGGTGGGGCGGTGCCCGATCTGGCCAACGTTGCAACGGTCGAAATCCCCGCGAATGTCGATGTGACCTTTGCCGCATCCGGCGCTCCAGTCAGCATCGATAGTCTTGGATCGGCCGGAAGCCTCACCATGACGGGTGGCGAACTTGATGTCGGCGCGGGTGGCACTGTTCTGGCAGGCCTGACCCAGTCGGGCGGCGTGTTTGACAGCACCGGCGACGTCCATCTGGGAAGTTTCGAGCAAACCGGCGGCGCCACGCGTAGCAGCAGTGATTTCACGGTTGCCGATCGATTCAGCCAGACGGCTGGCGGCACTTTGACGGTAGGCGGCAATGCAAATGTCGGCGCTGCAGAGGGCGACGTGGTGCTGGGCAATATCGCGGTAACGGGAACGCTGGGTGTGGTTGGCGGTGGCGACATCGCTCAGGCGGAAGGAAGCGCGATCCGCGTTGAAGGCGACGTGAATCTAAGCGCCGACGGCGACATTACGTTGACCAATGCCGGCAATGAATTCGCTGCAGCCGTTTCGCTCAGCGGCCAGGACGTTGCACTCAACGATGGCAGCGGTGATTTGCTGCTGGGTGATGTTTCGGCCTCCGGTGAACTCGTGATCAACGCGAACGGCGGCGTTACGCAGGCACCCGAGACGAACATCGATGTCGGCGGCAGCGCGTATGTCTCATCCGTGACCGGTAAAGTGGAACTGGCCGAGAGCGGCAACACCTTCGTGGGTGGCCTGACGATAGTCGATGTGACCACCTCCAGTTCCCTGCCGCCGCAGCCGCCACAGATTGTGACGCCGTTGCCGAATCTGGATACCCATACCGAACCTTTGGCGCCGTTGTCTTCTGGTGGTGCAGAGGGGGCCGGTGCGCCGGTCGGTGGCGGTCTGGATACGGGTGGTTCAGTGGGCACGGGCGTTGCGGGTGGCGCGGGCGCTTCTTCCGGAGGCGGATCGAATGGGTCTGCAGGCGCGGGGGCGGATGTTTCGCCGGTGCAAACCGGTAGCGCCGGAGTCGCGGTTTCCCTGGTCAGCGAACCCGCGCCGAACGCGAACGGCATGATCAATGTCGCGGTTCCCAAGAGCCTGTCTGCCTCCGGTACTGGATTCAGCTTCGCCCTGCCCGAGCAGATTGCCGAGCAGGGTAGGGGCAATGCGGTCGTCCAGGTGTCCACCGTGGTCGGCGATGCCTTGCCGAGCTGGCTGAGTTTTGTCCGCGAGAATCTCAGTTTCGTGGCCGTAAATGTGCCTAGCGGAGGCTTGCCGATTCAGGTCGTCGTCAAAGTCGGCGGCGTATCCTGGGTGGTGGTGATCTCCGAGCGCAACGATTCATGACATCAAAGCATTGAGCTGATAGCCGATCGAGGACGTTGCCATTCATTGAGCGGCAACGTCCTCAATGTATTTCAGCCTGGAGTTCAGGACTATCCGTTGCAAATCATCCTTAAACCTTGAAACCGCAGTTGGCATTGAATGCGCTGATATTTCAATCGCTTGCGGCGGTCATGTAGGTGCGAATTTATTCGCACATAAGCGCTTGATCGTGCGAATAAATTCGCACCTACAACGACGTCAACTGCCGTTTCTAGGATCATGCCGCCAATGCCAATGGCGTCACTTCCGCCTCGATTCGCTCGTGCATGGCGCGGTATGTCGTTTCCAGATCGTACTGGGCTTGCAGGTTGACCCAGAATGCCGCTTCCGTGCCGAACAGGCGGGCCAGGCGCAGCGCGGTATCGCCAGTGATGCCACGGGTGCCGGCGCAAATCTCGTCGATGCGGCGCTGTTGCACGCCGGCCAGTTTGGCCACCTTGTAGCGGGTCAGCCCCAGCGGTTCGATGAAGTCGTGCATGAGGACTTCGCCGGGATGCACCGGCTCCAGCAATATCCCTGTGGCGATATCCCGGAAATCCATCTCTTTCAGTTGTTCGCGCGGAATGCTCATGCTCTGTCTCCTGGTGATTCAGCTTGCGTCGCGCCGTGGCGAATTTCGTTGGAAGCCTTTGTAGAGTGCGGCGTTCTGCTTGTCGGCGAATGAATGATCAGGATCGCGATGCTGGAATGAAAAAAGGCCGCTTGCGCGGCTTGTTTTCGTCCTATTTCGCGCAGTTGCCGGTGTCGTAGGAGCGCCTTCCAAGGCGCGAAGTCCGGAACAATC
>JASJPG010000022.1:0-132943 GCA_031426815.1 Hydrogenophilaceae bacterium | reverse complement strand
CCGGAACAATCGCGCCTTGGAAGGCGCTCCTACGGGTGGGTGACGGGATCAATGCGCGTGGCGCACCCTACGTATTCCGGCCAAAATCCGGCCCCAACCTGATTTTCCAACTGCATTCCCCACATGAATTCCGCCGCCATCCACCGTTTCATCGCCGTACTTTTTCTCGGTTTCGCCTCCGGCCTGCCGCTGGCCCTCACCGGCCAAGCCATGCAAGCCTGGCTGACGGTGGATGGCGTGGATATCGCCACCATCGGTTTCCTTGGCCTGGTCGGCATTCCTTACACCTTCAAATTCCTCTGGGCGCCGCTGATGGATCGCTTCGAGCCGCCGTTTCTCGGACGGCGGCGCGGCTGGCTGGTATTGACGCAACTGATGCTGGCAGCGGTGCTGTTCTGGATGGCGACGGTTTCGCCGAAGGACACGCCGTTCCTGTTCGCGGCGGCGGCGGTGCTGGTGGCGTTTTTCTCCGCTTCGCAGGACGTCGTGATCGACGCCTACCGGACCGATGTGCTGCCGGCAAACGAACGCGGCCTGGGCTCCTCGCTGGCGGTCTTCGGCTACCGACTGGCGATGATCCTGTCCGGTGGCATCGCGCTGATCTGGGCGGATCAGTGGGGTAGTTGGGGTGCGGTTTACCGGGTCATGGCGGGTATTTTCGTCGCCGCCGCCGTGGTGTCGCTGCTGACCTTGCCACGCGTCAGCAGCGCCTCGAAAGCGCTCGATTCCGATCCGACGCGGGAGGTGCTCGGCTTCCTCGCCCTGCTTTCCGGCGTGCTGGCCGGCGCGTTTCTCAGCCGCTGGGCGTTGATGGCGGCGGGGTTGAACCCGGACGATCCGAACAAGTGGATACGTCTGATCTTCGTGCTCGCCGGCATCGTCTGCGCCTTGCCGCTGGGCGGTTGGGCAGCGCGGAAAGTGGGCTTCGAGACGCTGAATCGCTCGCTTTCCAGCTATTTCGCGCAGCCCGGCGCCTGGGCGTTTCTGCTGCTGATCGTGCTTTACAAACTGTCCGATGCCTTCGCCGGCAGCCTGACCACCGTGTTCCTGATCAAGGGCATGGCGTTCAGCCAGGCCGAGGTCGGCATCGTCAACAAGATCATCGGCATCTGGCTGACCATCTTCGGTGCCTTGCTGGCCGGCGCGCTGATGCTGCGCATGAGTTTGTTCCGTGCCCTGCTGATCTTCGGCGTGCTGCAGATGGTGGCCAACTTCGGCTTCTGGTCGCTCGCCGTGCTGGGCAAGGGCGCCTGGGGCAGCTTCACGCTGGCGCCGTTCGACTGGGGTTTCGTCGCGATCAAAGTGCCGGCCGAGATCGACGGCCTGCTGATGTTCGCCATTGCCGCCGAGAACATCACCAGCGGCATGGGCACCGCCGCTTTCGTCGCCTTGCTGATGAGCCTGTGCAACAACCGCTTCAGCGCCACCCACTACGCCCTGCTGTCGGCGCTGGCCGCGGTCGGCCGCATCTACGTCAGCCCCCTGGCCGGCGTACTGTCCGAATCCATCGGCTGGCCGGCGTTCTTCGTGCTGGCCGTGGTGCTGGGCCTGCCGGGCATTTACATGATTTGGCGCATGCGCGCGGCGATCCTGGCATTGAACGGCAACGAACGTTGAGCCAGGGGATCGCCGTTTAGCTGTCGTGCCGCCTAGGCATGCGCCCGTTCCGATAGGCCAGGCCGCCCAGTACGGCCAGTGCGAGCAGCGTTCCCATATCCAACGCACCACCGCCGCCGCCACCGCCACCGCCTGAAGCGGGTGACAGCGCGGCGGCGACCGCGCCGGACGCATCGAGCAGTCCGGCGCCGCAGGTGGTCGTGGTGCAGTTGCACTGGCCGACGCTGTCGCCCGTGGTGGAAACGGTCGGGCAGGTCGGCAAAGTGTCGTCGACCGGGAAGGGGCGGGCCGACTGCTTGATACGCGCGATCAGTTCGGCTGGGCTCAGCGCCGGATTGACCGAAAGCATCAGGGCCGCCACCCCGGCGGCCTGCGCGGCGGAAAAGCTGGTGCCGACGTTGTAGTTTGTTGCATCGGTGTAGCCGTCGGCGCCCGGTGCGGTGGCGCCCAGGTTGGTTGTGGTGTCGATGCTGAACAGGCAGGAACCGCCGACGTTGACGCAGTTGCCTGCCGGGGCGCTGATCGAAATTTCCGGACCCTGGCTGCTGTAGCCGACCTTGGTGCCGACATGGCGTACCCCGCCGACCGTGAGTACGCCGGGACAGTTGCCGGGGCTCTCCACCGCCCCCGTTTCATTGCCGGCGGAGGCGACTACGAGGACGCCGCGCGCGGCCAGTTCGGCGATGGTGTCGACATAGGCGCTAGAGCAACCGCCGGTGCTGCCCAGGCTCAGATTGATGATATTGGCCGGGTGGGGGTTGGCCGGGGTGGCCGGCACCGACAAGCCGCCCGCCCAGCGCATGCCGGCGAGAATGTCCGAGTCGAAGCCGCCGCATTTTCCCAGCACGCGCACGGGCAGAATCATTGCGCCCCAACTGGTGCCGGCAATGCCGTCGGCATTGTTGCCCGCCGCGCCGACGATGCCCGCAATGCGCGTGCCGTGCCAGCTGCTGGACTGCTGAGTGAGACTGGCGCCGCACACTGCTTGCAGGTCTGCGTCGCTGACCTCGGCGGCGGAGATGAAATCGCCCGGGTCGCTGGCATCGGCGTCGCGTCCGTCGCCGTCGCCGGCGTTCGCTACATCGGAGGCGAAGTCGTAGCCAGGCAGCAGTTTCGCCGAAAGATCCGGGTGGCTGTAACGCACCCCGGTATCGATGACCGCAACCACCACATCCGCCAGACCGGTTGTCTGATCCCACGCCGTGGTCGCGCGGATCGCCGCCGCTTCGTTCGTCTGCAAATACCATTGCCCTGAAAACAGCGGGTCATTGGGCAGCGCGCGTATGGTGCGCAGGCGGTCCGGCACCGCGTATTCGACTTCCGCCGCGCCGGTCAGCCGGGCCGCCAATTCGTCCGAGGAAAGCCCGCTCGCCAGGAGAACTTCGGTGCGCGCGTCGATGCGCAGGCCGGCCCGCAGCGTCAAGCCCAGGCGCATCGCGAAATTTGCCGTTCGATCGAGGGACTGCGCCTGTTTGAGCGCGGAAGCCGTGTATTTCACGATGACGCGACCTTCCGCAGCCTGACTGGCAAGGGCATGCGTAGCGAGCGCAAGGAAAGAGACAAGGAGGAGAGGGAGGCGTTGAGTCATCAGTGCGGTTTGCGCAGTCGATTGGGTGAGATATCCAGTACGGCGGGGTCCGCACGTAGCGAACGAATCGCGGCGGCGCAGGCGGGGTCGTCAGTACAGGCGATTTGATACGCGTGGCTTTTCGGCGATGTCGGTGCGAGGTAACGGATCGACGCGGCGCCACTCAACCGCTGCAGACGGGACAACAGTTCGGGTGCGGCGCCGTCGACCGGTTCGCGGAACTCGATCAGTATCCCGACGGCCGGCGGCGACACCGCAGGGGAAGATGAGCAGGCCGCAGCGCCGGACAGGATGATGCCTGCGCATATCAGCGCAACATGAACAGATGGCCGTGCGGCCGGCTGGCTGGAAACCGTCATTCGATTTTTATCGCATGGTGATTTTGAAGGGTCGCAAAGGGGCGAGGCGACGAGGAGCCCCTGATTCAAAGCCGTCGCAAGCAGAATATAGCCGGGGTTTTAAGGTTTTTACGTTTTTCCACACCCTGCTAGAGTTCGGCGTCGCAAGCACTTCGGCTGTGCATCCGCCCGTGCATGCACTCGCGCGCCAATCTGCCCACGGGGTTTGGCGTTTGATCGATTCCACCGGAATTTCCATGCCCTACCGCGCCCTCTACCTCACCAACACCCCCAACTTTTCCGTCCAGGTCACCGAACTCGACGCCCTGCCAGAAGGCGATGTCGAGCTGCGCATCGACTACTCCACGCTCAACTACAAGGACGCGCTGGCGCTGTGCAACAAGAGTCCCATCGTGCGCACTTGGCCGATGATCGCCGGCATCGACGCGGCCGGCGTGGTGGTCAGTTCGACGCATGCCGGCTTCCAGCCCGGCGATGCGGTGGTGCTGAACGGCTGGGGGCTGGGCGAGACGCGCTGGGGCGGCCTGGCGCAACGCACCCGCGCGCCGGGTGACTGGCTGGTGAAACTGCCTGCATCGCTGACGCCGCGCGATGCCGCCGCCATCGGCACCGCCGGCTACACGGCGGCGATGTGCGTGCAGGCGCTGGAACGGCATGGCCTGACCCCGGCCGACGGGCCGATTCTGGTCACCGGCGCGACCGGCGGCGTCGGTTCTGTCGCAGTGGCTCTGCTGGCGCGCGCCGGCTTCGAAGTGTGCGCGGCAACGGGCAAAACGGCGGATCACGCCTATCTGAAAAATCTGGGGGCGAGTGAAGTGCTGGATCGCGCCGAATTGGCCGCGCCCGGCAAACCGTTGCAGAAGGAACGCTTTGCCGGTGTCGTCGATGCGCTGGGCAGTCAGGCGCTGGTCAATGCCTGCGCGCAGGTCAAACGCAATGGCGCGGTGGCGGCTTGCGGCCTGGCGATGGGTATGGACTTCCCGGCCACGGTAGCGCCGTTCATCCTGCGCGGCATCACGCTGTATGGCATCGATTCGGTCTATGCGAGCCTGGCGCGTCGCCTGGCTGCCTGGGCCTTGCTGGCCGAGCGGCTGACAGCGGCCGACCTGGCCGGTATCGCACATGAAATCGGTCTGTCGGAGACGCTGCCCGCCGCCGAAAAAATGCTGGCCGGACAGATGACCGGCCGTTTTGTCGTCGATGTGAATCGTTGAAAGAAAGCGCGTCATGACCCCTGTTAACGCACGCCACCATACTCACGGCATCGTCACGCTCGACGCCGAATACGTTCGCCCCGGCCTCGCCGCCGTGCATCTGATCGTCGAACAGGGCCGCGCCGCCATCGTCGATACCGGCACCAATGCCGCTGTACCGCACGTGCTCGCCGCGCTGGCCGCGTTGGGCGTGGCGCCGGATGCGGTCGACTACGTCATCGTCACGCACGTGCATCTCGACCACGCCGGCGCGGCCGGCGCCTTCCTGGCCGCCTGCCCGAACGCGAAGCTGGTCGTGCATCCGCGCGGCGCGCGGCATCTGATCGACCCGAGCAAGCTGGTGCAGGGTTCCATTGCCGTGTACGGCGAGGCGCCGTTCCGCGAGTTGTACGGCGACATCGTGCCGGCACCGGCGGATCGCGTGATCGAGGCAGGAGTGGTGGGAACCGAGGGTTTCGTGCTCGATTTCAACGGCCGCCGGCTGGAATTCATCGACACACCGGGGCATGCGCGGCATCACTACTGCATCCACGACATGGCCAGCAACAGCCTGTTCACCGGCGATACCTTCGGCATTTCCTACCGCGAGTTCGACGTCGAGGTTGGCAACACTCGGCGTCCCTTCATCTTCCCCACCACGACGCCGGTGCAGTTCGAGCCGGAGGCGCTGCATGCCTCAATCGACCGCCTGGTCGCGCGCAACGCCGAGGCCGCTTATCTAACCCATTACGGCCGCATCGAAAATCTGCCGGCACTGGCGCCGACGCTGCATGCGCTGATCGACGAATACGTCGCCATGGCGCTGGTCGCGCCCGGCGCGGGCCAAGCCCGCCAAGATGCCTTGAAGAATGCGATGCGCGACTGCCTGATGGCCCGCCTGCGCGCGCATGGCTGCACGCTGGACGACGCTACCTGCGACGAATTGCTCGCCAACGACGTCGAACTCAATTGCCAGGGGCTGCTGGTCTGGCGGGATCGCGAGGTGCGCTGACGTCAAGTGCGTCGTCGAAAATCGCGCCTTGGAAGGCGCTCCTACAGGACTTGCTGACGGTTTCGTAGGAGCGCCTTCCAAGGCGCGATTCCCAGACGGTCGCTTACAGCCAGCCCTCAATTTTCTTGCGGTCCGGCACGCCGCCGGCATGCACAACTTTGCCGTCGATGACGACGCCGGGGGTGGACATGACGCCGAAGCCGAAAATGGCGGCCATGTCTTCGATCTTCTCCAGTTCGATTTCGACGCCGCGCGCCTTGGCGGCTTCCTGGATCAGTTGGTAGGTGGTCTGGCAGTTGCGGCAGCCGCTGCCGAGGACTTTGATGTTTTTCATGGCTTTTCCTCACCCCAACCCTCTCCCAGAGGGAGAGGGGGAGCGTTGGTTGGTTTGACCGCCTCGATGTTGGCCGAGGCGATGTAATTCTCGACGCCGCGACCCGGCGCCCAGTGCTGGATGTATTCGCGGCTGGCGTCCTTCGGCGCGATGCGGATGTCGCGGAAACCCGCGCCGGCCAGCATGGCGACCAGATCGGCCACCGACGCGGCACCCGCGACGCAACCGGTGTAGAGGGCAATTTCGGCGTGCATTTCCGGTGGCAGTTCGGCGGTCAGCACGATGTCGGAAATCGCCAGACGGCCGCCCGGTTTCAGCGCCCGGAAGGCATCGCGGAACACCTGCGCCTTGTCCGGCGACAGGTTGATGACGCAGTTGGAAATGATCACGTCGATGCTGGCGTCGGCCACCGGCAGATGCTCGATCTCGCCGAGGCGGAATTCGACGTTGGCGAAACCGCTTTTTGCCGCATTGGTGCGCGCTTTCGAGACCATGTCCGGCGTCATGTCGACGCCGATGACGTGGCCGTCGGCGCCCACCGCGCGGGCGGCCAGGAAGCAGTCGAAGCCGGCGCCGCTGCCCAGGTCGAGCACGCATTCGCCCGTTTGCAGCGCCGCGATGGCCTGCGGGTTGCCGCAGCCGAGGCCGAGGTTGGCGCCTTCCGGCACTGCGGCGGTGTCCTCCGCGCTGTAACCGATGCCGCGTGACAGCAGTTCGGCGACTGATTGGTCGGACGGGGCGCAGCAGCCGCCCGGCGCGGGGGCCGTGGCGCAGCAGGATGAACCGGTGTTGGCGACCGCCGCATAAGCGGTGCGTACTTGCTGACGAATGGAGTCGTGGTTGTGTGCTTGCATGGTTTTCCGCAATGTCCTTGATGGAATTTGTTTCAGCAGCAGGACTGGCCGGATTGGGTCGGCGTGCAACAGGTACCGCTTTCCACCACGGCGATGTTGGCGAACGGGTCGACCGGTAGCTTCGGCTTGGCTGGCTCGAAGCCCTGTGCATAGGCTTCGTCGAACTTCGCATCGAGCGCTTGCGACGCTTCGTCGCGGATGTGTCTGGCGATCTCGATCACGCTGTCGATCTGATCCTTCGCGACACCATATTCCTTCAGACGGTCGACCTGGCACAGGCCCTGTTTCGGGTGGTTCGAGGCGATGTTGGCGGCCAGTGAAACCAGCGCAACGATGGAAGGATGTAGCGGGTTTGCGTGAGATTGGTTCATAAGAAACTCCTCAAAGCATTGAACAGAACGCCGACGCCCACAAAGGCAGTGGCGAGATAGGCGGCGAACAGGCCGAGCAGCGGCCATTTCACGACTTTGCGCAGGATGAGCATCTCCGGCAGGGACAGCGCCACGACCGCCATCATGAACGCCAGCACGGTGCCGAGCGGCACGCCTTTGCCGAGCAGCGCTTCCGCCACCGGGATGATGCCGACCGCGTCGGAATACATCGGCACGCCGACCAGCACCGCGACGATCACCGACAGCACGCTGCCGTCGCCGGCGATGCGCGCGACGAAATCTGCCGGCACATAGCCGTGGATCAAGGCGCCGATGCCGACGCCGACAATCACGAACTTCCAGATGCGGCCGACGATCTGGCGCACTTCGTTCCAGGCGTAGTCGTGGCGGGCGCGCAGGCTGTCGTCGCGTTCAGCTGCCGTTGCTTCGCCCATCTGTATCTTCCAGACATATTCCTCGACCCAGCGTTCCAGCTTGAACGCCTGCAACACATAGCCGCCGACGAAGGCGATGGAGAGGCCGGTGAAGACGTAGATCAACGTCATCTGCCAGCCGATCACGCCGGCCAGCACCACGACCGCGACCTGGTTGACCATCGGGCTGGCGATCAGGAACGACAGCGTGACGCCCAACGGAATGCCGGCCTCGACGAAGCCGATGAACAATGGAATCGACGAGCAGGAACAAAACGGCGTCACCGCGCCCAGGCCCACCGCCAGCAAGCGCGCGCCGGGGCCGGAGCGGCCCTTCATCATCGCGCGCACCCGTTCCGGGGTGAGCAGCGCGCGCAGCCAGCCCATCAGATAGATCACCGTGGTCAGCAGCACCAGAATTTTCGCCACATCCATGACGAAAAAATGCAGCGCGGCGCCGAGCGGCGAGTCGGGCGTCAGGCCGGCAAGGTTGAAGACGAGGAAGGTGGCGAGCGTATCGAACATGGTTATGTAGGAGCGCCTTCCAAGGCGCGATTGGCTGAGATTCGTCGCGATATCGCGCCTTGGAAGGCGCGCCTACACGTGAGCATCAATTCGCCTCGAACTCGACGAATGCGCGGTTCATGTTGGCGCGGTGTAGGTCGCTGAAGTTGTACAGATGCTTGAACTGCGGCAGATCGGCGTATTTGTTCAGCGTCGCATCGAGCGGTTCCATGTCCTGCGCGGCTTTGCCGATCACGTTGGCGAGGAACGCCTCGTAATCGCCGGAATCGCGTTTCGCTTTGGCCAGGTCGCAGACATTGCCGTGGCCGGGCACGATGTGTTTCGGGTGCAACGCTTCCAGCGCGTGGAACGCCTTCTGGCCATTTTTCACGCTGGACCAGGGCAACACGCCGAGGATGCGGTCGACATAGACCAGGTCGCCGGTGAATATGACGTTGCGTTTCGGCAGCCAGACCCAGGCGTCGCCCGGGAAGTGGGTGTCGGTATGGCGTAAGGTCAGCGTTTCGCCGCCGAGTTCGATCGTGGCCTCGTTGCCGTCGAGCAAGCTGGTGGCGGGCATCGGTTTGGTGCCGTCCAGGCGCGCGCCGAGGAAGCCGGCCAGCATCTGCAGGTGCTGCGCGGCGAATTCCGCTTGCGTGGCGGTGGTGCGTTTCAGCGCGATGATTTGCGCGCCCTGGCTGGCGAAGGTGTCGTTGCCTAGCCAGCGATGGTCCTGGCTGCCGGTGTTGACCACCCAGCGCACGGGTTGGTCGGTGACCTGCGCTATCGCCGCCGCGATTTTCTGCGCGCCCAGCTTGCTGGCGCCGGAGTCGATCAGGATCACGCCCTGGGCGGTGACGATGAAACCGAAATTGGCGTTGGAGCCGTCGTTGTCCTGGCTGCGCTGGCCGAGCGGGCCGATGATGGCGTAGACGTTGTCGACGACTTTTTCCGCTCTCGGCATGAACTCGGCGGCCTGGGCAGAGCTGGCGAACAGGGCCACCAAAAGAAGAATCAATTTGTGCATATGGATTCCTTAGCGAGAAGGCAGGCCGGCTTCATACCAGCCTTTGCTTTGATTGACGATTCTGACCACCAGCAGCATCACCGGCACTTCGATCAGCACGCCGACCACGGTGGCCAGTGCCGCGCCGGACTGGAAGCCGAACAGCGAAATCGCCGCCGCCACCGCCAGTTCGAAGAAGTTGGAGGCGCCGATCAATGCCGACGGGCAGGCGACGCTGTGTTTCTCGCCGACCTTGCGGTTCAGCCAGTAGGCCAGCGACGAGTTAAAGAACACCTGGATCAGGATCGGGATCGCCAGCAGCAGGATGATCAGCGGTTGCGCAATGATGGCTTCGCCCTGGAAGGCGAACAGCAGCACCAGCGTGGCGAGCAACGCGACGATCGAGGCGTGGCCGAGACTGGTCAGCGTGGCATCGAACCTGGCCTGCCCTTGTTTCAGCAGTTGCTTGCGCCAGATTTGCGCCAGGATCACCGGGATGACGATGTACAGCACAACGGAAGTAAGCAGTGTTGCCCACGGCACCACGATGGCGGACAGGCCGAGCAGCAGACCGACGATGGGCGCGAAGGCGAAGATCATGATGGCGTCGTTCAGCGCGACTTGCGACAGCGTGAAATACGGGTCGCCGCCGGTCAGCCGGCTCCACACGAAGACCATCGCCGTGCACGGCGCGGCGGCCAGCAGGATCAGGCCGGCGACGTAGCTGTCGAGTTGTTCCGCCGGCAGATAGGGCGCGAACAGTTGGCGGATGAACAGCCAGGCCAGCAAGGCCATCGAGAACGGCTTCACCGCCCAGTTGATGAACAAGGTGACGCCGATGCCCTTCCAGTGCGACTTGACCTGATGCAGCGCGGCGAAGTCGATCTTCATCAGCATCGGGATGATCATGATCCAGATCAGCAGCCCGACCGGCAGATTCACCTGCGCCACTTCCATCTGCCCGAGCGCCTGGAACGGCGCCGGCAGCAACTGTCCGGCCAGGATGCCGACCACGATGCATAGCGCCACCCAGAGTGATAGCCAGCGTTCGAACAGGTTCATCGGCGCGTGGGCTGCGCGCTTGCCGGTGACTTCGCATTGGGCACTCATGCTGCGCTGTCCTTGCCGATGTTATTCAGGCTGTTCTGCAGGGACAGCCGATCCAGCTTGGCGATCGGCAGGCTGGCGAACATCGAAATCCGGTTCTGCAACTGGTTGAACGCCACGAAGAACGCCTTGCGCTTATCGTCGTCGCTGCCTTCCACTGCCGCCGGATCGGCGATGCCCCAGTGCGCGGTCATCGGCTGGCCGGGCCAAACCGGGCAGACCTCGCCGGCGGCGTTGTCGCAGACGGTGAATACGAAATCCAGTTCGGGCGCGCCGGCCTGGGCGAACTCGTCCCAGGATTTGCTGCGCAGCTCATCGGTCGGCAGGCGGTTCTTTTGCAGCAATTCGATGGCGAAAGGATTCACCTGTCCGCCGGGATGGCTGCCGGCGCTGTAGGCGTGAAAGCGGCCGCGGCCCCAGTGGTTCAGCAATACCTCGGCCAGGATAGAGCGGGCGGAATTGCCGGTACACAGGAACAGCACGTTGTAGGGGCGGTCGGACATGGCGATTTCCTCCGGCGGAGTCAGGTTCAGAGACCGAATTCGGCGCGCACGGCGGCGGTCAGGCGGGCGCGGATGTCATCGCGCACCGTCAGGAAACTCTCCAGTGGCTCGCCGTGCGGGTCGTGGAAGGGCAGATGGATGCTCTTCACCGGGCGCGGGAAGATCGGGCAGGTTTCCTTGGCGTTGTCGCACACGGTCACCACCAGATCGATGCTTTCGTTCATCACCGCATCGACATCCTTCGGGTACAGCCCTTCGGTATTCAGGCCAGCTTCCTGCAGCGCGGCGATGGCGCCATCGGCCACCTTGGGTTGCGGTTTGGTGCCGGCGGACAGCGCATGCACCTGGCCGGCCAGATCATGGTTGAGCAGGACTTCAGCCATCTGGGAACGGCAGGAGTTGCCGGTGCACAGGATCAATACGTTTTTCATCGGGAGGCCTTTCGAGCGGGAAAAATCGGGATTCAGGCCGCGCAGGTCTGACAGACCTGGTCGGCCACGGCAACATCAGCCGGCATGCCTTCGTTCATGTGCCACAGCACGCGGATGGCCCAGGCGGGCAGTTCGGGGTGCAGACGGTAATGCATCCAGACGCCTTCGCGCCGGGTCAGTACCAGACCGGCTTCGCGTAATACGCCGAGATGGCGGGAAACCTTGGGTTGCGGCGCGTCGAGCGTGGCATTCAGATCGCACACGCAACGTTCGTCGTGACTCAGCAGCAGGCTCAGGATGCGCCGCCGTATGGGGTCGTTGAGGGCTTCGAAGAAAACTTGCTGGTCCAGCATGATATTCGTCTCGACAGATTTGATTGAACGGTGATTCAGCTTATAACCGTTAAACACATCTGTCAAAACGAATTTAATAAAACCAATTCAATCGCTCGCCGGGCATGCCCCGGCCGCCGCTGGGCGGCTTACCACATGGCGTACAGACGGCCGTCTTCCACCTTGGTCTCGAACGCCTTGAGCGGGTGATTGCCCTTATCGATACATGCGCCGCTGGCGATATCGAACTTCCACAAGTGTTTCGGACAGGTCAGCGTCAAGCCATCCAATGCCAGATGCGGAATATTGGTGACCTGGTGCGGGCAATGCGAGTCGTAGACCTTGTAGGTTTCCGCCACGCGATAGACGAATACCGTGCGCACACGGCAATCCACCCGCTGCACTTCGCCGTCGGCGATATCCGCCACCGCCATTACGTCGCGCCATTGCGGCAGGCCGCCGATCAGTTCCGGCGAGAACTCCGGCATGTCCATTTCCAGCAGGATTTCGGTGGCCCAGACGATCTTGGCCAGGCCCAGGGCCGGAAACGCCATCAGCAGCGCATCGACCACTTCCATCGGCGAACACCCTTCGCGCAGCGCCCGCATCAGGTACTGCTTGAAGCCGGGCTCGGTCTGCGCATACACCTTGGTGATGACCGAGATCAGATTGCGCGTCTTCGGATCGAGGTGTTTGCCGGTGTCCTTGAGGAACTTGAAGTAATGGCCGAGGGCGTCGCCGCGCACGGCGATCAGGTAGTTGAGTGCGTCGCTCATGATGTGCTCACTGTGGGTGGGGGAGTCGGAAGCATGATTTCAGGCATCGGACGCTGCGCGAGTGGCGGGATCAGGGCGGCGTCTGCAATTGTCCCTGTGGAACGGAAGGCGCCGGCAACGTGGTCGTTTCAGCCTGCACCGCCCGGGCGTCGTTCACGAAATATTCGGTCTCGCCGAAGCAGGAGGACGGAATGAATTTGTGTTGCTGATAGCTCAGAACCACGCGTTGGCCGGCCATGCCATTGATCTTGTCGGCCATGGCATCGTCCGGCACGGTGAAAAGGAATTTTTCCGGAATGGCACCCGGCATGGTGACCATGGCGATTTCCCCTTCCCAGGTCTTGCACAGCCAGCCCTTCTTGGACAGTTTCTGCACATAACCGGCGCGCTCCCCTTCCGCATAACTCCAATGCAGCGTCAGCCAGACCCAGCCTGCCGCGAGCAGAATCAGGGCAAGAAAGATCAATCCGATGATGCGGGGGATTTTTGAATTCATGACTGCGCTCTCGTTGGTCGAAGCGCAAAGTCTAGTGGATTCGACCCGATTCCGGCCTGAAGCGGGCGACGAATACGCCCTGAAGTTGGCGTCGATTTATCCTGCGAAGCGCAGTTGGAACACGCGTAGGGGCAAATTCATTCGCACAATCAACGACTTCGATGCGAATGAATTCGCACCGTCAAAAAAGTGACAAGTCGTGCCAACCGCTGTTTCCCGATTGATTCGTCATTCCATCTGAATCTGCTCGGAAATGGGAACGAAGCGGTAACCCTTCGTGCGCAGATGTTCCAGCGATGGCCCTATCGTCTGTTCCAGCGGCGTCAGTCTGTCCACCAGTACGGTCGTGATGCCGAGGAAACGATTCAGGTATTCCAGGATCTGCTCGCCCAGTTCACCTTCGGTACTGGCCAGGCGATAGTCGATGCCCGAATGTTCCAGGCGCAGCAGCATGACCGACAACAGGCTGGTCGGCGCCTTCGGGGGATTGACCAGCAGGATGTCGAGGCGGTCGGTGAGTGGTACGCAGTGCGTCAGCGCGGCGCTTAACAGCAGGGGAGTCAGGTGATTGCCATCAAGCGCAAGCAGCACCTGAAACCTGGAGTAAGGCAACCTGGGTTTGCCGGCAGGTTGTATACCCGGAATGGACAGGATTGGATTCATTGCATCCTTTGCAAACGGTTTTGGATTTTTTCCGCTCAAGAGGCTGCCAGGGAATTGCTGATTTTTCGGGTTCGTCGTTTCCGCGCAGGCGGCAACCCAGTTGAATCAATAACCTGGATCCCTGCCTTCGCGGGGATGGCGAATTCTTCCCGCCTCCCTAGGGTCTGCTTGCCGTTCCGTTCACGAATTTCACTGCCTGCACCTGCGCTGGTGCCGTCGAGGTGTCGAGTCGGGCGGGGGCGGGGGCGGGGGCGTTCAGGTTGCCTGGCATGGCGGATGGAATGACGCCGACTTGACCGTTTTGCGGCACGTACACGCCGTTCCAGGTCTTGTAGTTGGCCGGGTCGCCGGCCGTCTGCAGCCACCTGAGCGTGTTGTTCACATCCGCCGCCTTGACGAACGGCTCCAGCACTTTAGGGTTGACCGGCGCGGTAGACCACTTCAGCCACATCGCCGGATTCAGCATGTTCAGTGCCACCGACCAGGTGCGCTGATCGACTGGCAGGGCCAGCCAGCGCAGGTAGGTGGACGGATCCGCCAGCGGCCGCAGCGTGGCTGTGTAGAAATTCGGATCGCCCAGGGCCAGCGTCCACTTCGCGAAGATGGCGGGGTCGGTCCACTCCAGGTAGTTCTTTGCCGTAGCCGGATCGAGCATCTGGCTGGCGATCCTGGCATAGGACTCGGGGTCTTCCATGCGTCGCGCGAATTCGAGAAAGATGGCCGGGTCGCTGAACGTTTCCATCAACCTGACGAAGTTCTTCGGATCCTTGAAACCCCAGCCATTGACTGTGGAGTCGGTACAGCGGTCTGCCCATTCAGTGACATTCGCCGGGGCGGGTTGCCACCCCGGCGTTTTGTTGGCGACTGGCGCCTGTTCAGGCTGGACCGCGGCAACTGCCGAAGTCGCGGTCCATAGCGCCGTAGAGATGATGCATATAGTTTTTTTCATGTCTTCCTCCATCCGTGATTGATGCCTGTTGCCGGGCTGCGAATGAGAAATGAAGCTTAAGAAATGGGGGGAGGCTGGACAATTGGCAATTTCTTTATGCCTCGAAGCATTGTTTGGCCGTTTCCCTGGGTCTGGCGGCCCAGCGCGGCGTTGGGCTTCGCTTCGGTACTTTCTATACTGGCCTAATGGAGCGGAAGGAGTGTTTGCATGGCTATCGGTAGCGTCGGCGGAACGACACCACTGCCCGTTTATCAGCGGGCCGGGAGTGGTGCGAGCGAGTTGACGCCGGAACAGCAGCAGGAAGTGAATCGCCTGAAAGCCATCGACCGCAAAGTGCGTGCCCACGAACAAGCGCACATGGCAGCCGGCGGCGGTCTGGCTGGCGGGGCCAGCTTTCAATTCGTGCGCGGACCGGATGGCCGCCAATATGCGGTGGCCGGCGAAGTCTCGATCAGTCTTTCTTCCGGCCAGACGCCGGAATCGACCATCGCTCGCGCCCGCCAGGTCCAGGCCGCCGCCCTGGCGCCGATCGATCCGTCGTCGCAGGATCGCTCCGTCGCCGCAGCCGCCGCTCAGATGGAAAGCCAGGCGCGGGCGGAACTGAGCCGGATGAAACAGGCGGAACAGGCTGACGCTTCCGGCGATAGCGCTGCTTCAAGTCCCGGTGCCTCTGTCAGAGCGCAAGCTCGCGGCCTGTCGGCCTACGCCGCGCAGGAAGACGTTCTGCCGAACCCGGGCCGGATCGATCAATACGCCTGAGTTGGCCTGCAGGAATGGTCAACGGGTTGCGTGAGCGTAGGTGCGAATTCATTCGCACCTACTATGGGCGTCGGGCCTGATTGTTTCCGGCAATAGCGTGCGACGACAGTCAGACCTTGTGGTAGACCTCGGCACCCGTCTTCACGAACTCCACTGACTTCACTTCCATCCCCTTCTCCAACGCCTCGTTTTCGCTGATGCCCTGTTTGGCGGCGAAGTCGCGCACGTCCTGAGTGATTTTCATCGAGCAGAAATGCGGTCCGCACATCGAGCAGAAGTGCGCCACCTTGGCGGATTCCTTGGGCAGGGTCTCGTCGTGGAAGCTCTTCGCCTTGTCCGGGTCGAGGCCCAGATTGAACTGGTCGTCCCAGCGGAATTCGAAGCGGGCCTTGCTCAAGGCGTTGTCGCGAATCTGCGCGCCGGGATGGCCCTTGGCCAGGTCGGCGGCGTGGGCGGCGAGCTTGTAGGTGATGATGCCTTCCTTGACGTCGTTCTTGTCGGGCAGGCCGAGGTGTTCCTTCGGCGTGACGTAACACAGCATCGCGGTGCCGTACCAGCCGATCTGGGCGGCGCCGATGGCGCTGGTGATGTGGTCGTAGCCGGGCGCGATGTCGGTGGTCAACGGCCCGAGCGTGTAGAACGGCGCTTCGTCACACCAGTCCAGTTGCAGGTCCATGTTCTCTTTGATCAGGTGCATCGGCACATGGCCGGGGCCTTCGATCATGACCTGCACGTCGTGCTTCCAGGCCACTTGCGTCAGTTCGCCCAAGGTCTTCAATTCGCCCAGTTGCGCCTCGTCGTTGGCGTCGTAGATCGAGCCGGGACGCAGGCCGTCGCCGAGCGAGAAGGCGACGTCGTAGGCCTTCATGATTTCGCAGATTTCCTCGAAGCGCGTGTACAGGAACGATTCCTTGTGATGCGCCAGACACCACTTGGCCATGATCGAGCCGCCGCGACTGACGATGCCGGTCATCCGGTTGGCGGTCATCGGCACGTAGCGCAGCAGCACGCCGGCGTGGATGGTGAAGTAGTCGACGCCCTGTTCGGCCTGTTCGATCAGCGTGTCGCGGAACATCTCCCAGGTCAGTTCCTCGGCGCGGCCGTCGACCTTTTCCAGCGCCTGATAGATCGGCACGGTGCCGATGGGAACCGGCGAGTTGCGGATGATCCACTCGCGCGTTTCATGGATGTTCTTGCCGGTGGACAGGTCCATCACCGTGTCGCCGCCCCAGCGGGTGGACCAGGTCATCTTGTCGACTTCCTCGTTGATCGAGGAGCCCAGCGCGGAATTGCCGATGTTGGCGTTGATCTTCACCAGGAAGTTGCGGCCGATGATCATCGGCTCGGTTTCCGGGTGGTTGATGTTGCACGGGATGATGGCGCGGCCGCGGGCGATCTCACTGCGCACGAATTCGGGCGTGATTTCATTCGGGATGGAGGCGCCGAAGTTCTGACCCGGGTGCTGGCGGCCCATCAGATTGGCCAGCTTCTCGCCCTGCGGACCGGAACTGCGCAGCATGGCCAGATATTCCGAGCGGCGCATGTTCTCGCGGATGGCGACGTATTCCATCTCCGGCGTGATGACGCCTTGCCGGGCGTAGTGCATTTGCGAAACATTCATGCCCGCCTTGGCCTGGCGTGGCAGGCGATGCAGGCCGGGGAAGCGCAGCGCCGCCAGGTCAGCCATATCGGCGCGCTGGCGACCGTATTCCGAGGTCAGCCCGGGCAGCACATCGGTGTCGTTACGTTCCTCGATCCATTTGGCGCGCAGTGCCGGCAGGCCCTGACGGATGTCGATTTTTGCCGTGGGGTCGGTATACGGGCCGGAGCAGTCGTAGACGTAGATCGGCGGATTCTTCTCGCCGCCCATCGCGGTCGGCGTGTCGGCCTGGCTGATTTCGCGCATCGGCACCTGAATGTCCGGCCGGCTGCCGGCGACATAAATCTTGCGCGAATTCGGCAGCGGCTGGATGGCGGCGGCGTCGACCTGCGCGTCGGCGGCGAGGAAGGGGGCGGCGGCGGACAGGGTCGATTTGGGTACGGCGGCGTTCATGAGCGGCTCCAACAAGAAAAAACGCAGGGCGCTCAAGCATGAACTTGACGCTTCCCTACGCCGGAATGACCCGGATCAGGTTCCAAGGGTGTGTTCTCAGCCCTCCAGATCGCCTGGTTTGGGCACCCCTAACGTGGGGCCGGAAACTAGCCCAAAGCCGCCTACAAAACAACCATATCGGCGGCGCGGGAGGTATGGCAACTGAAGAAAGACATCTCAATACCTCCAATCCTCATGACTCACCGGTAACTGATTGAGCTGATCGCGGCGCACAAGCCAACCTGGCATGAACCGGTCCATCAGCGCGATGAAGCGCGAATTGTGCGTCGGCTCCAGCAGATGGGCCAATTCATGCACGACGATGTATTCGAGACATTCGCGTGGTTTCTTGGCCAAATCGGTGTTGAGACGAATGTGGCGCTTGCCCGGGTTGCAACTGCCCCACTTCGTTTTCATTCTTTGCACGAAAAACCGCTCCACTGTGACACCCATCAACACCGACCACTGAGCGATCAGCGAAGCAACCTCCAGCTTGATCTGCTCCCGATACCACTGGTCGACGATGGCCTGCATCTTCGCTTCATCGGTTCCCGGACGCACACGCAGCAGCATCCGGCTGTGCTTGAGTTCCACTCCCGGCACGGCGTCGGCCTCAACCACCTTGAGCAGATAGCGTTTGCCCCAGACGTAATGGCTTTCCCGGTCGAGATACTCGCGCGGTGTCTCGCGCACCTGTTCCCGCAGCTTCTTCTGTTGCTGCTTGATCCAGGCGAGCTTGGAAATGGCGAAGACGCGGATGTTGTCCAGGCTCATCCGCGTCGGGGCCGAAATTCGCACCCTGCCGGTCGGGGGATAGACGCCCAGATGGACGTTCTTGATGTCCTTGAACACCACGTCCACCGCGATTTCGCCCAGGTCGATCCGGGTGCTCATCAGTATTCGGTCTGCGCCTTGATGATTAGAAAAACACGCTCGACCTCGGCCACGTCGTTGCCCAGCAACGGCAACAGCGCGGCCTTGATGACGTTCTCACGCGCTTGATGCCCACGCCAGTCGTCCGGCTTGTTCATCCGTACCGTTTCGTCAATTCTCAGCGCCAGCGCAAGCACCGGATCGGCATCCATCCCGCTGTCGCCGCGTGCTTCCGCCGCACCGACGAAATGCGGCCCGCCCGGCTTGATATTGTTGTACAGGGCCCGCAATGCCGGGCTCTTCTTCAACGCCTCTGGCGTGTCGATCGCATGCCCGGCTTCCACCCGGTGGGCCAGTTCGGCGATGCGCTTCAGGTATTCCTCATACTCAATCGCCTTCGCCTTGCGTGCCGCGATGATTTCTTCCAGCAATGCCGACATCTTTTCGAAGTACGCCGGGTCGTTCAGGTGTTCCTTGATGATCTTGCTGCGGACGTTGTTCTCGATGGTCTCGGCGACGGCATTCTGGTTGCCCTTCAACTTGCCCAACTGCGTGGCGATAGCCTCGGCGATGCCGGTCTTCACGATCAGTTCGAGCAGGCCGATGCCTTCGAAAGGTGAAATCGTTCGCGGCGCGTCGGCTTCGATATACGTGTCGATCAGATGCCGCATGTCGGCTTCATAGGCTTTCAGGTCCAGGCTCTCACCGCTGGCCTTGCGGATGATCTCGCGCACATTCAAGAAATGGTCGAGCTGCCGCTTGATGCGCTCGATGTCGGCGCTGCTGTAGCCGGCGGACTCCAGTTCATCAGCGATGTTGGCGTAGGCGCGCAGCAGCGCCACAGTGCCTTTGTAGAGCGCGGCGCGTTGCGGTTCGCGCGCCTGCAAGTCGGTTGCCAGCTCGGTGTTGCCGCAGAAGTAGTGGATGTGTTCCAGCTCTCCTTTGGGCGGTTCCACCGGCTCGCACAGCAGGGCCAGCGCTTCCAGCGCGCTATCGAGGCGTTCCCTGCCCTTCTTCAAACGGTCCTGCAACAACACTTCGGGGTCGGCCCCGCCCGCGCTGTGATCGAGTTCGGCGGTGTAGACCGCGATGGCGTTTTCCACCTTCTTGAACAGATCCTTGTAATCGACGATGTAACCGAACTCTTTGTCCTCGCCATCCAGCCGATTGGTGCGGCAGATGGCCTGGAACAGCCCGTGGTCCTGCATGGATTTGTCGATGTAGAGATAGGTGCAGGGCGGCGCGTCGAAACCGGTCAGCAGCTTGTCCACCACCACCAGCAACTTCATGTTGGCCGGCTCCTTGATGAACAACGCCTTCGCCCATTCCTCGTAGGTTTCCGTCCGGGTCATGCCCGGCTTGGCTTCGACCTTTTCGAGCAGTTCGGTATAGGTGTTGTAGACGAACTGTTTATCCGTCTCGGAGTTCGCACCGATCTCCTCCTTGGTCACGTCCTGCGCCTGCGGGTTGTACGAAGTCACCACCGCGCACTTGTTCTTGAACGGCGTCTTCTGGAACAGGGTGAAGTATTTGCACGCCTCGTAGATGCTGGACGCCACCAGGATGGCGTTGCCGCGCGCGCTGGACAGACGCGGCTTCACGCTGAAATCGAAGACGATGTCCGCCACCACGCGATCCATGCGCGAGCGTGAACTGAGCACGATTTGCAGCGTGCCCCATTGCTTCTTCAATTCGTCCTTCTGCCAGTCATTCAGCGCGCGGGTCTTGGCCTCGAACCACTGGTCGATCCGGTCTTCGGCGCCCAGCCGCTGGTCGATGTCGCGCGCCTCATAGATCAGGTCGAGCACCACCTTGTCTTCCACCGCCTCGGCGAACTTGTAGGTGTGGATGTAGCCGCCGAAGACCTCCAGGCTGGTCGCCTTGTCCTGCTTCAGCAGCGGCGTACCGGTAAAGCCGATGAACACCGCATTCGGCAGCATCGCCTTCATCACCCGGTGCAGCTTGCCGGTCTGGCTGCGGTGGCATTCGTCGACGAAGACGAACAACTCGCCCACCGTCTGGCTGGGCTGAGCTTCCAACTCCTTGATGAAGGCATCGAAATCATCCACATCCCGGCGGCCGAACTTGTGCACCAGCGAGCACAACAAGCGTGGCTTGGGCTGGGCCAGCTGGCGCATCAGTTCACGACCGCTACCGGTGCGCTTGAGCGTCTCGCCCGCTTCGGTGAAAACCCGCTCGATCTGTTTGTCCAACTCGTCGCGGTCGGTAATCAGGGCCACGCGGGCATTCGGGTTGTTCTCCAGTATCCACTTCGCCAGCAGCACCATGACGATGCTCTTGCCGCTGCCCTGGGTGTGCCAGATGATGCCGCCCTTGCGTTCACGGACATGCCGTTGCGCGGCCTTGATGCCGAAATACTGGTGCACGCGCGGCAGCTTCTTCACGCCGCTGTCGAACAGCACAAAGTCGTGCATCAACTCGATCAAGCGGTCCTTGGCGCACAGCTTGAGCAGGTACTTGTCCAGTTTGAAACGGCTGTTGTCCTGTTCGTCCTCCTTCCACTTGAGGAAATACTTCTCCGGCGTCCCGATGCTGCCGTATTGCAGCCCTTCGGAATCGTTGCCGGCAAAGACGAACTGCACCGTGCTGAAGAAGCCGGCGTTGAACTCGGGCTGCTGATTCGACAGGTTCTGCCGGATGCCCTCGCCGATGGACACGCGGCTATTCTTCAACTCCAGCACCCCGATGGCGATGCCGTTGACATACAGCACCAGATCCGGCCGACGTTCGTGGTTGCCGCGCAAAGTGACTTCCTCGGCGATGGCGAAATCGTTTTCCGCCGGCTCCAGCCAATTGATCAGATGCACGGTTTCCGTCACCTTGCCGGCCTCGATTTTCACCGGCACACCGTAACGCAGCAGCGCGTAAACCGCCTGGTTGTTGCCGTACAGGTTGCGGCTGTGGTTATCCGCTTCCCGCCGCAGCGCATCGAGCGCCTTGCCGATCTGCGCCGGGGTGTAAGCGCACTTGGTCAGATACGCGGTGAGCAGCTCCGCTTCGATGTTGCTGTTGCCGGCCCGGTCGCCCCAGTCGCCAAGATAGCGGTAATGCAGCTCATCGCGGAACAGCGCGATTACACGGTTCTGCGTGGCGCGTTCGGGTTGGCCGATGGGGTTCATGGGGTGGCTTTCCCTTTCCGTAAAGCGGCCAGGATGGTCGCGCCCTTGGCGGTGAGACGGTATTTCTGCAGTCGGCTGTTGGGTTTGTCGGCAATGGTTTGCTCGACGTTCAGCTCCGCCATGAGCAAACGGATGATCTTGTTTAGCTGGCCGGAAATTTCCTTGTGCCCCAGTCCGGTAGCCAACTCCGCCTTTGAAAGCGGCCCGCTCACCAGCAATGTCATCACCTTTGCCTCAAGTGACTCTGGCCGTGACTCTGGCCGTGACTCTGGCTGCGACTCTGGCTGCGGCACTTCCACCGGTTGGGTGACTGTTTGGGTGACTGGTTGGGTAATGCTCACCTCCGTCCAGCCGGGCGCGAACGGAAACACCACCCATAAGCCGTTATCCCATTCCAGGCGGGGTTCCGGTGCGCCATGAGTCAGGCTGGCTTGGCGGATCAGATCGATGCCGCGCCCCCAGGATTCCAGAAAGGCCGTGCGGAAAAAAGCGTTGGCGACGTCCGGATTAAACGGCACCGAAGCGTGTTTGCCGGTCAGACGTTCCATGGTCCAGTTGTGGGGTAATTCGCCGGCATTCCAGATCATCAGCTTGTCGCCGTAGACACTGATCTGTATCGGCACTCCGCTGCCGTAGTCCTTGTGGGCGATGGCGTTGATCACCGCTTCCCGCAAGGCCGCCTCGGGCACCGGGAAGGTCTCGACCCGCTGCACGCCCTCATAAGAAATCCCCGCGCGCAAGTACTTGGTCAGCAACAGGTCCAGCGTACCGTTCACCTGGTTGAACAGATTGCCATGCACTTCATCGTGGTAAAGCAGATCGGAATGGGTACGGAAGAAGCCGATCTTCACATAGGCCCCGGTCGCAATCCGTTCCGGCTCGTCGTGAAACAACAAGACGGCGGCGCGCTTGAGGTAGGCGCCGTCCATCAAACGCAACTTGTCCAGCAGAACCGCATCGGTCTCTGCCAACAGTTCCGCCGAAAGGCGTTCGCTCCGCGCCGCCCGCTTGCGGAAAGCGGCCAGTGCCGCCGACGACAGATCGGCCAGCGCGAATCCCGGCACCGGCACGCCATCCCAATGCCGTCCCTGCTTCCTGAGCAGAAAGCGATCCAGCGCCGCGCCCTTCAGTTCCTGTTTCGTGCTGCCGCTGCGATAGTGGTACTCGCCCTTGTAGCTCACCGGGTAGGGGTAGGACTCCACCACGATCTCCAGATAATCCAGGCCCGCCTCCTGGCGCAGGTTCACGTCCACCAGAATGCCCAGGATGTCGCGCACCTTGTTGGGGATGTCTTCCAGCAAGCGGGCGGCGTTTTCCAGTCCCAGCACGCGGCCACGGTCGTCGCGACCGATCACCAGCACCCCACCCTCGGCATTGGCGAAGCCGCATATCCATTTCAGATATTCGTCCCGCCAGGACGACTTCCATTCGACGTGCTGGTTTTCTTTCATATGAGGCGAATCCTCCCGGTGAGCAGTTCCTGCATCATGCCCTGCTTGAGCTGGCGGGCTTTGGCGAGCTTGACCTCCAACGCGGCAAGTTCGGCGTCCATGTCGCTGAGGAGGGTGGCGATGGCGGTTTGTTCAGCGAGTGGTGGGCACGAAAGCTCCAGATTCCGTAGCTCAGATAGTCCAATTCGCTTCCTTGTGGAACCAGTGCCTGCATTCGCAGCCTTGGTTCTAAATTCTGGGGCGTTTATCAATGTGTATACGAAATAAACATTGAATCGTTTCGGATCGACGGCGAGTCGGATACCGTCGGAGCACATCAAGTAGCGCTGGGCAGCTTTCGGGATAATGCATGCTCGCGCCACCGGATCGCCCATTTTCGAGAGGATGATCTCGCCTGGGAAGATATTGCAGCTCAGAAGTTCATCGGCCTTTTCGGGTGACGTGAAAATCTCATAGTCATCTTTGAACTCACCATCCCCAATGTTCTGAAGTTGAATAATCCTCACCCCGTTCTCGGTGTAATCAGATGACTTCAAGTTCGAACCGAACGGACCGCCTGTGAAACTCCACCGTTGAGTCGGATCAGCGATGTTGTCAAAATTTGTCACTTCCCACTCTCCGCTGAACCCCGGCAGGCGCTGCTTGCCAGTGAGCAATTCCTGCATGGTGCCTTGTTTGATCTGGCGCTTCTTGGCGAGGATTTGCTCCAGGGATTCAATGAGGGCATCCGCATCGTTCAACACCTCGGCGATGGCTTCTTGTTCGGCTTTGGTGGGTGGGAGCGGGATTCCGATGGACTTGACGATTTGGCCGGAAAGATTGTCTTGGCTACCTGAATTGCTCAGACCTCTGATAGCGTCATACCGGCTGGCAAGTAGGTGGAAAACGTACACCTGAGATACCTTGGATGTCACAGTGATCGAAGCGCATGCCTGATTTGTCGCGGCCTCAATTCCAAGCACAGCCACCTTACCCCTAGTCTTGCCCTGGCCATACAGGGCCATGAGCATCGTTCCCGGCTGTAGTAGCTTTGCCGCAGAATTAGCGAGACCAAGTGAGGAAATTGATTCGGCTGAACTCCAGACAACATTGAAGTCGATCTCTGCAGTCGTAACCCAATGAACATCTCCATTCCAATACTCCGGAACCTTCCGACTTGGCGTTCCACCGGATGAAACAGTCGCAATGGTGCCGAGCAAGGTGCTCTCCCAATCCTCCGGAATCACTCCCACCTCAGTCTGCTTGTATCCCTTCGGCGCCCGCATCCCAGCCTCGACCACATAACGGGCACAGGCCTCCTTCACTTCCATGCGGCCCTCAGTCGCTGCCGCTGGCGCTTCCACCGTGTTCATGCGTCCGCCTCCCGCAAGGTCTGCTCCAACTCCCGCCGCAGTTCTTCGCGCTCGGGTAGGTAGAGCTGGTATTTCTGCACGAAGAGCTGGCTGTTCATCTGGTAGGTGGCGTATTCCACCAGCAGTTCGTCCTTGTGGCGGCTGAGGATGATGCCGATGGGCGGGTTGTCGCCTTCGACGTTTTCCTCGTTGGCGAAATAGCCCAGGTAGAGGTTCATCTGGCCGATGTCGTGGTGTTGTACTTCGTCGATCTTCAGGTCGATGAGCACGAAGCAACGCAGGATGCGGTGGTAGAAAACCAGATCAACCTTGTAGTGGGTGTTGTTGAGGGTGACGCGGTATTGCCGGCCGACGAAGGTGAAACCTTTGCCGAGTTCCAGCAGAAACTGTTGCAGGTGGTCGCAGAGCAGGGTTTCGAGCTGGTTTTCCGAGACCCGCCAAGGCTCGGGGATTTTCAGGAATTCGAACACGTAGGGCTCGCGCAGCAGGTCGGCGGGCGCTTCGACGATCTGGCCCTGGGCGGCGAGTTGCAGGATGCCGGCTTTGTCCTTGCTGGCGGCGAGACGCAGGAACAGGGCGCTGGCTTTCTGTCGCACCAATTCGCGCACCGACCAGCGTTCGCGCACGCATTGCTGTTCGTAGAACCCACGCTCAAGCGGGTCGTCGATCTTCAGCAGTTCCACGATATGCGACCAACCCAAAAGGTGCGACGGCGTCGCACCTTTTGGGTAAGCCAGGTAGAACTGACGGATGCGGATCAGATTGCTGCGGCTGAAACCCTTGCCGTGGCGCAGGCCGAGGTCTTGCGCCAGGCTGGCAATCAGCGCCTTGCCGTAATCGGCCCGGGTCTTGCCGCCTTGTTCGAATTCGACGATGTGCCGCCCGACCTGCCAGTAGGTTTCGGTGATTTGGGCATTGACCGCCTGCACCGCCCGGACGCGGCCTTGGGTGTAGGTTTGCGAAATCTGCTCCAGCAGTTCGCGGTAGCCGTCCTGGCTGCTCAGTTCCGTCAGTTCGGTCAGTTCCATACAAACCCCATCCGGTTCAGGTGCACTTCCACCCGGGCTGAAAGACTCTCCACGGCCTCAGTCAGTTTCGGTAGCGGGATTTCGTAGCGCTCGGCCAGTTCCTTCACGCGCTGGGTGAGGGCCTGGCTGATGCGGTCCATCTCGCCGTGGATGGCGGTGTCCAGCGCGGCCAGCCATTTGTCGTCCACCACCAGCGCCTTGATCTCTGTTTCGTTGAGCTTGGGATAGTGGGCGTAGGCCTGGGCGTCGAGCGCGGCTTCGGCGTCCTTGAGTTGCTTCTTGAACGCGGCTTCGTCGGCGCTGAGTTTGAGCCAGTCGCGCAGCACGATGATCTCGTCGGCCGCTTCAGGCGCATTTTCGTTCAACTCGTTGTTGATTTCCTTGATGCGGTCGCTGACGCTGGCCTTGTTGATTTTGTCGAAGCCGGAGAAGACGTTGTCGTCGCCACTGTGTTCTTCCTCCAACTCGGCCAGGCTGGCGGCGGTGGTTTCCAGATCAACCGCGAGCTGGTCGATGGCCGCTTGTTCCTTGGCGAAGTAGCGGGCGACGCTGCGGGCATTGGGCACCAGATCGCAGGTCCAGCCTTTGTCCTTTTCCTTGCCCTTCTTGTCGGTCTCGATGACCCGGCTGGTCTCGGCCTTCCAGCCGTCGCCGGCGATCAGGTAGCAGTCGTCCTGCATGGTCTCGGCCCAGTAGTCCATCAGGTGTTGATAGACGGCGTAGGGGTCGATCAGCGGCTGGCCGCTGTAGTGGGCGAGCAGGTCTTCGGCGAGAGCGACAATGACGGCTTTCGGATGGCAGCCGGCCTGCAAGGCCTTCAGCGTGGTTGCGCTCTTTGTACGCCACGCGGCGAAGTGGGCGTTCATGCCGGCGATGAAGGCGGCGAACTCGGGGTGTTGGTAGATGGCGGGTTTGATCGCCGCCTTGTCCACGGCCAGGTCGAGATAGCCGGGGCGGTTTTCCTTGAACAAGGTCTGCCGGAGCTTGGGGCAGATCGCCCAGTAGCGCTGCAACGCATCGACATCTTCGCTTGGGATGCCGCCCTTCAGATGGCCTTCGATGTCTTGCCGGTCTTCCGCCGTCTGGCTGTCGATGTAGCGCGGCAGGTTAAGGTTGAACGCGTTCTTCTCGATTTCTTCGACCGGAACCATGCGCGCGTACTTGGGCAAGTCCAGTCGCTTGTTGAAGACATCGACGATCTTGTGAATGTCCTGGTCGCGCAGCCGATTCTTGGGGCCGTCCTTCATGAAGCCGGCGCTGGCGTCGATCATGAACACACCCTTGCGGGCGTGGGCATCCTGCTTGTCCAGCACCACGATGCAAGCCGGGATGCCGGTGCCATAGAACAGGTTGGCGGGCAGGCCGATGATGCCCTTGATGTAGCCCTTGCGCACCAGGGCGCGGCGAATGTCGGCTTCGGCATTGCCCCGGAACAGCACGCCATGCGGCAGGATGCACGCGCCTTTGCCGGTGCTCTTGAGCGAGCGGACGATGTGCAGCAGGTAGGCATAGTCGCCCTGTTTGGCGGGCGGCGTGCCGAACGGCTGGAAGCGATCATGGGGGTCGTTCAGCGGGTCGATGCCGGTGCTCCAGCGCTTGTCACTGAAGGGCGGATTGGCGACCACGTAATCGAAGGTCTTGAGGCTGCCGGCTTCCATGAATTTCGGCTCGGCCAGCGTGTTGCCCTGCACGATCAGCGCCGTGGGGTTGTTGTGCAGAATCATGTTCATGCGGGCCAGGCCGCTGGTGGCGCCGTCCTTCTCCTGCCCGTACAGCGTGACCTTGGCGCTGGCCTCGTCGCCGACCTTCAACAACAGCGAACCGGAACCGCAGGCGGGGTCGTAAACCGTGGTGGCGGCGCTGGTCCTGGCGTCGCGGATGCCGATGATCTGCGCCATGATGCGGCTGACCTCGGCGGGCGTGTAGAACTGGCCCTTGCTCTTGCCGCTCTCGGTGGCGAAGTGGCGCATCAGGTATTCGTAGGCATCGCCCAGAATGTCGTCGCCGTCGGCTCGGTTTTTCGAGAAGTCGAGCGCCTTGTTCTCAAAGATGGCGATCAGATTGGTGAGCCGTTCCACCATCTCCTTGCCGCTACCCAACTTCTCCGCGTTGAAGTCCGGCATGTCGGACAGTTTGTTGGCGTTGGCCAGCGGCGCAATGATCTTCTTGTTGATCTGGTCGCCGATGTCGGGCTTGCCCTTGAGCGCGACCATGTCCTTGAAGCTGGCGCCCTCCGGGATGGTGATCGGCGCGAACGGCACGCCGGCGTACTTGTCGCTGACGTATTTGATGAACAACAGAACCAGCACGTAGTCCTTGTACTGGCTGGCATCCATGCCACCGCGCAGCTCGTCGCAGCCGGACCAGAGGGAGGAATAAAGCTCGGATTTCTTGAGGGCCATGGGCTTGTTTCTTGGTGGTCTAGTGCCAAGCACCGGAAGGCGGCAACTTTACCGTCTGGAGGGTGTTGGACCAAGGAGCCGTATTCTGGCTTTCTTGTCCGCCTCCTTGACCTTGCGGTTCTATGCGTGTGTCGGAAAGCCAGAATACGGCAGTCAGGGCTGAATGTTTTGCGTCGCTACGCCGCCGGCGGCGCCAGCTTTTGCAGCAGCGCGGGGACGTGCTCGGCGATGACCGGTCGGCTGACGAAGTAGCCCTGGATGCTGTCGCAATCGAGCTGGCGCAGGATGTAAAGCTGCGCCTCGGTTTCCACGCCTTCCGCGATCACCCACAGCTTGAGGCTCTTCGCCAGCGCGATCACCGCTTCGGCGATGGCCTTGTCGTCCGGGTCCACGGTGATGTCGCGGACGAAGGTGCGGTCTATCTTCAGCGTGCTCACCGGGAAGCGCTTGAGGTAGCCGAGCGAGGAATAACCGGTGCCGAAATCGTCGATGGACAGCCGCACGCCCAGGCTGCGCAAGCCGGTGAGCGTGGCGATGGTTTCGCCGGTATCGCCCATCAGGATGCTCTCGGTGATTTCCAGTTCCAGCTTGGCGGCCGGGATGCCGGCCTCGCCGAGCACGCGGGCGACGGTGTCGAGCAGCCCCTTCTGGCGGAACTGCACCGCCGACAGGTTGACCGAGATGGTCAGATCGTCCCGCCCGGCATCGTGCCAGGCCTTGAGCTGGTTGCAGGCGGTGCGCAGGATCCATTCGCCGATCGGGATGATCAGCCGGGTTTCTTCCGCCAGCGGGATGAACTTGTCGGGCGGGATCATGCCCTTGGCCGGGTGGCGCCAACGCGCCAGCGCCTCCAACCCGAACACCGCGCCGCTCTTCAGGTCGAGCTGGGGCTGATATTCCAGGTACAGCTCGCCGCGCTCGATGGCCTTGCGCAGGCCGTTTTCCAGTTCCAGCCGCTCCATCGCCAGCGTGTTGATGCTTTCCGAATAGAACTGGAAGCTGTTGCGGCCCTGGTCCTTGGCCTGATACAGCGCGATGTCCGCGTTCTTCAGCAGGCTGTCCATGTCGGCGGTGTCGGTCGGGTAGAGGCTGATGCCAATGCTGGCGGAGATGAAGATTTCATGCTCGTCGAGCGGGAACGGCGTCTGCATCGCCGCGATGATTTTTTCCGCCACCGCCACGGCTTCCTCGCTGCCGCGGAGATTGCCCAGGATCACCGCGAATTCGTCGCCGCCCAGGCGCGAAATGGTGTCCTCCTCGCGCACGCAATGGGCGAGACGCGTCGCGGCGGCCTTGAGCAACGCGTCGCCGACGCTGTGGCCGAGGGTGTCGTTGACCGTCTTGAAGCGGTCGAGATCGATGTACAGCAGCGCCGCCTGGGTGCCGCCGCGCCGGCTCCAGATGATCGCCCGCTCCAGCCGCTCGCGCATCAGGCGGCGGTTGGGCAGGTCGGTGAGCGGATCGTAGAAGGCGAGGCGGCGGATGGTGGATTCGGCCAATTTGCGTTCGCTGATGTCTTCCATCATGCCGACGAAATGGGTGATTTCGCCGCGTTCGTTCTTGACCGGCGAGATCGATTCGAGGCACCAGTACAGTTCCCCGTTTTTGCGCCGGTTCCTGAATTCGCCGCGCCATTCCGCGCCGGCCAGCAGGTTGTCCCACATTTCCCGGTAGAGCTCGCGCGCCGTTTCGCCCGAACTCAGCAGGCTCGGGTTGCGGCCGATCGCTTCGGCGGCCGTGTAGCCGTTGATCTCGCTGAACTTGGGATTGACGTATTCGATCTTGCCGGCGCAATCGGTCACGATCACCGCGTTGGGGCTTTGTTCCACGGCGCGCGACAGCTTGCGCAGGTTGTCGTCGGCCAGCCGGCGCGCGGAGGCGTCCACGAACGCCACCACCGCGCCGACCACCTTGCCGTCGCGGCGCATGGGATGCGACCAGTATTCCACCGGGAAGGCGCTGCCGTCGGCGCGCCAGAAGATTTCGTCGTCGACATGCACGCCCATCTCGGCATCGATGCCGCCGCGGGTCTTGCAATCGCGCGCGGGGTAGGCGGAACCGTCCGGATGCGTGTGATGGATCAGCGGGTGCAGGGCTCGGCCCAGCAGTTGCTCGGCGCGGTCGTAGCCCAGCAGCCGCAGGCTGGCCGGGTTGGCGAACACGCAGATGCCTTCGGTATCCACCCCGATCAAGCCTTCGGCGGTGGAATCGAGCAGCAGGTGTACCTTCTCCTCGCTCTCGCGCAGGACGCGCTGGGCCTGCTCCTGCTCGCCGGAATGGCGCCGGGCGCGTTGCGAGACGAAACCGACCGCAAACATCCCCAACAGCCAGATGCCGCCGTGGCTGAGGCCCAGATACTCGATCTCGCGCGCCTTGATCTGATAATAGTGCCGCAGCGGCACCGACACCCCGGTCGCGCCGCGGATGCCGCCGACCGGAATTTTGGTCCAGGCATGGCACTTCACGCAGCCCTGTTCCATGATCATCGGCCGCATCACGCGCAGATATGGCACGCCGTCGATCTGCTCGACCGTCGTCGCCTGCCTGGCGCCGCGCTCGAACGTGAGCAGGGCGCTCTTTTCCCAGGCGTCCGGCCGGTTGGCCGGATTCAACACCTGCAGGCCGGTGATGCGCGCCTTGACGCCGTAGAGATCGCCGAATTCGTTCATCATCTGGCGCAGCATGAAGGCCGGGTTCATCAGCGTCAGTTTCTCGCCGCTGAGGGCGGTCAGATCGCGGTTGGGGATATGGGCGAGATACGGGCTGGGCTGAACTTTTTCGCCGATCGCGGCGTAGAGCCCGCCGCGGCTGGTGGCCCAGAGCCGGAAGGCGAGATCGCGGTTGATGTTGGCCCGGGCTTCCGCCATGGCGAGTTCCATCACCTTGGCGTCTTCCTGGTAGATGTTCCAGCCGAGCGACAACCCGACCGCCAGGGTCCACACCAACGCCACCACGCCGGTGAGGCGATTGATGGATTTCCGCTGTCCGGCGGAAAGGGAGGGCAGCGTGCTTACGCTGTGCAATGAACACCCGGATTCGGTGACGACATGAACATTATGTTGAGACTGACTCGCAATCAGAAGGGGTTCGTTTCCTGCGAAAACGCCGAAGGAGCGCTTCCAGGCCGCTGCTTGGATTGTGAACGCGCAGCCCCCTTGCCCGCCACGGGGCAAGACCTCTCATCCATCCCCCGATGCCGAGCGCCGCGGCAGCCATGGCACAATCGCCGCGACCTACCTCTGGCCGCCGCCGGGAGGCCTTTCCGACGGGATCTTGCATGTCTCTCGATGTACGTTTGCTCTGCGCGACCGAAGCCAGATTGGGGCTGCCGCTCAAATTCCCTTACACCAAGGTGTTCGCGCTGCTCGCTTATCTGCTGCTGGAACCCGGTCGGCAACGGCGGGAAGTCCTGACCGATCTGCTCTGGCCGCAGCAGGACGAGGACACCGCGCGCACCAATCTGCGCAATGCCGCGCATGCGCTGCGCAAACTGCTCGGGCCGGAGCGGCTGGGCAGCGACCGGCTGCATGTCTGGTTCATTCCGCGCGCGGGCGACAGCGTCGATGCGGTGCAGCTGCAAGGTGTCGCCGCCAGCGCATTCACCGGCGCTGACGCCGAGCACGTGTTCGAACAGGTGAGTGGTTATTCCGGCGAACTGATGCCGGGCTTCATCGTGCCGGATGCGCCCGCTTACATGGAATGGCTCGATCTGAAGCGGCTGGCGTTTCATCAGAAGCTGCTCGTGATCTGCGAACAATTGATGGATTTCTTTGGCGCCGCCGGCAACAGCGCGCGCCAGATCGAGTTGGCGCAGACGCAGACCCGCATCGATCCCTGGAACGAGTCCTTCCATCTGCGTCTGCTCCGGCTGCTCGCCGAGGCTGGCCGCATTCCCACCGCGCTGGCGCATTTCGATTTCATGCGCGGCCTGTTTCTGCGCGAACTGGATATCGCGCCGGGGCAGGAAGTGCGCGATCTGATCGGCCGCCTGAATGCTTCGGCGCATCCCCTCACGCAACTGCAGACGCGGGCGGAACCGGTGCAGGTGGTGGCGCGGCTGCGGCCGATGACGCTGCTCTTTGTCGAGATCCGCAGCCTGGCAACGCAGGACGTACACAAGCTGGCGGCACTGATGCGCGCGCGCCAGTTCGTCAGTGCCGAGGTCAGCCGCTACGGCGCTCACGCCTGCCTGACGCCGGATGGCAGCATCCTGGCGTTTTTCGGTTACCCGAACGGCGTGCCCAATGCCTGCCAGAGCGCGTTGCGCGCGGCCTACAACATCCGCTTGCAGCAGGAAATCGACGATGTCCTGCTGCGTTTCGCACTGCATCACGGCCCCATGCTGGTGTGGCCGGCAGCGGACTGCCCCGATGCCTTGGGGGGGATGAGCGCTATCGTCATGCAGCTCGCCGCCAGCGGCAGCCCCGGCGAGATTCTGGCCACCAGCGCGTTCGTCGAACGCGTCAACACGCTCGCTCTGGCGCCGCTGGAGCGGTCGCCCGAGTTCTTTCCGCAGGAAGGCCTGGAGGCCTACCGCATCGGCAACCTGGCGAACGCACCGGCACGCCGGGAACCGGCCCTGGTCGGACGCGAAGTGGAACGCCGCCAGCTCGGTACGTTGTGGCGCGGCGCGCAGCGCGGCGGCTTGCGCGCGGTCGTCCTGGGCGGCCCGCCCGGCAGCGGCAAGAGCCGCCTGGCCAAGTGGCTGGTCGGCACGCTGGCGGAGCCGGGACAGGCGGTGGTCCTGCAATGCTGGCAGAACCAGAGCGAGGCGCCGTTTTTCCCGATCAGTGAAACCATCAAAACCCAATGCGGCATTCATGCCGGCGACAACTCGGAAATCCGCCAGCTGAAAATGGATCGCTGGCTGGACCGGCGGCACCCGGATCTGGCCGACGAACATCGCCGCATGGCCGCTTGGCTGGTCGGCCTGCCGCTGGATGATGCCGCGTCGTCGCCGGCTTCGCGCCGCCGCTGCCTGCACCAGGCCCTGCGCGCCATGCTGGCCAACCTGGCCGGCAACGGGCCGGTGCTGGTGGTGCTGGAGGACATCCACTGGGCCGATCCGTCGACGCTGCAGTTCATCGGCGATCTGCTCGGCAGCGCAGCCGAACTGCCCTGGCTGTTGCTGATCACCGCGCGGGCACCGCTGGCCGACACCTGGCAACCGCAATTGCCGCGGCTCCGGCTCGATCCGCTCAGCGCCGAGCAGAGCCGCGAGTTGGTCAAAAGTCTGCAGCACGCGCCGCTGGACGAGACCCATATCGCCGACATCGTCGCGCGCGCCGACGGCAATCCGCTGTTCATCGAAGCGTTGGTGCAGGCGCAGGCCGGCACGAATCCAGCGGAGCAGCCGCTGGCCAGCCTGGAGGAGAGCATCCTGGCGCCCATCGCCGGCGACGAGCTGCTGTGCCGCATCGCCTGGGGTGCGGCGACCCTGGGCGAGGAGTTCGACGCCGGCTTGCTGCGCGCCCTGTTCCCGGAGATCGGCGAGGCGCGCTTCGCCGACGCCTTGCTTGCCCTGGAGCGGCACGGCCTGGTCAAGCCGGGCGTAGGCGGACGCCGGCGTTTTCACCATGCCCTGGTCTGCGACACCCTCTACAACAGCCTGTCCTTCCATGAGCGGCGCCAGATGCATGGCCGCATCCAGGCCGCGACGCCGGCATTCATGCCTGGCTTGGCCGATGAGCAGCCGCACTGGCTGGCGCGTCATGCCGCGCTGGCGGGCGACCCGGCGAGCGCGGTCGGCTTGTACGAACAGGCGGCGCGGCGCGATCTGAGCATGGCCGCGCACACCGAAGCGGCGCGCCATTTTCACAGTGCGCGGGAACTGCTGGAGCGTATGCCGACATCGCCCGCGAACGACCGCCGCATCGCCCGATTGCTGCTCGGCGAGGGCAATGCCACGGTGGCGCTGCGCGGCTATGGCGCGGCCGAGACGCGCGCGCTGTTCAGTCAGGTGCTCGAACGCAGCAACCCGAATTCGGAACGGGAAGAGGTCTTTCTCGCCGAATACGGCCTCTGGCTGGGTGGCAGTTCGCACGACGGCTACCTGCACGCCTTGCGTTACGTCGACATACTGCAGCGCACCGCCGAGGCGACCGGTTCCGCGCTGCATCGCCTGCAGACCGCCTATGCCTATGGCAATACCTACCTCTGGCTGGGCGAACTGGAGCAGGCGCGCCGGCATCTGGATGACGCCGTCGCGCTCTACGACAGCCAGCGGCCGCCCGAACTGCTCGATCATTTCCATGAAGACACCGGCGTCACCAGCCTGTCGCTGCTGGCCTGGACGCTCTGGCTGCAGGGCAACGCGGTCGCCGCCGCCGCCGCGCAGGCCCGCGCCGTCGAACTCGCCGAAGCGCTCGGCCACCCCTATTCGCTGGCCTTCGCCGTCGCCTGTGCCGCACGGCTGGAACTGCTGCGCGGCGAGATCGAACCGGTGCGGCATTTCGCCGACCGCCTGATGGCGCTGGCGGACCGGCACGATTTCGCGATCTGGCAAGGCGTCGGCGCCGTCATGCAGGCCTGGGTGCGTTGCTGCGCCGGCGACGCCGGCGGCATCCCGCTCGCCGTGCGCAGCCTGGAACTGATCGGCCAGGCCTTGCCGAGTCTGGAAGTCACCATCCTCTCGATGTACGTCGACGGCCTCTATCGCCTGGGCGATCTGGCCGCGTGCACCGCTCACCTCGATACCGCGCTGGCGCGCTGCGCCTACTGGCACGACCACTACGTCGAAGCCGAATTGCTGCGCCTGCGCGGGCTGTGCGCCGCTGCCGCCGGCGACGCCGTCGCCGCGCGCGAATGGCGCGACGCCGCGCACGCACTGGCCAGCCGCCAGGGCGCGCGGGTCATCCTCGAACGTATCGAAATCGGCTAGCCGTGCAATCGCGCCTTGGAAGCGCTCCTACCGCCACGGGTTTCGTAGGAGCGCCTTCCAAGGCGCGATATGGACGCCAGCGACGCCGCAATCGGAGGGCAGCTTGCTTGCGCTACCGGCCAGATGCTCGCCGAGTTCATCGGCCGGCATCGGTCTGCCGAACAAATAGCCCTGCGCGAATTTGCAGTTGCGGGCGGCCAGAAAGTCGGCTTGTTGCCGGGTCTCGACGCCTTCGGCGACGATCTCCAGGTCGAGGCGATGGGCCATTTCGATCATGGTTTCGATCAGCGCCCGATCGCGTGGGCTGTCCTCGCATTCGTGCACGAAGGCTTGGTCGATTTTCAGCGTGGTGATCGGGAAGCGTGAGAGATAGCTGAGGCTCGAATAGCCGGTGCCGAAGTCGTCCACCGCGATGCGTACGCCGAGGCGACGCAAGTCGCGCAGCGCGGCGATGGCGGCATCCTGGGCCTGCATGACGATGCTTTCGGTGATTTCCAGTTCGAGGCGGTCCGGTGCGATGGCGTGGTCGCGCAGCGCGTCGGCGACCACCCGCGTCAGCGCCGCATCGCCGAATTGCAGGGCGGACAGATTTACCGCCATGCGCACGGGGCGGTGGCCGGCATCTTCCCAGGCGCGCAGTTGGGCGCAGGCGGTGTCGATGATCCAGGCACCGACCGGCACGATCAGGCCGGTCTTTTCCAGCAGCGGGATGAATTCGAGCGGCGCGATCGGCCCCCATTCCGGATGCTGCCAGCGCAGCAGCGCTTCGACCGATACCGTGCGGCCGCTGCGCAGGTCGACTTGCGGCTGGTAGGCCAGCGCGAACTCCCGCTTGTTCAGGGCATGATGCAGGGCGGCCTCGAGGACAAACTCGCGCGTTCCCGTCCCCGCCATGGACGAGTGGAAGCGGCGATGGCTGTTGCCGGCAGTCTGCCTGGCGTGGAACAACGCGGTTTCGGCATGGCTGAACAGCGTTTCGACGCAATGGGCGGCCGCCGGAAAACTGCAGTCGCCCAGACTCAAGGTGATGAACAGTTCGACGTCGCCGATGTATATCGGTTGGCTGACGCACGCGGTCAAGCTGGCCAGCGTCGCCTGCTGCGCTTTGGCGTCCGCCGCCGAGACCACCAACGCGAAACTGTCGCCGCCGAGGTGCGCCATGAAGTTGTCCGGGCCGGCGCAGCCGGCAAGGCGCCACGCGACTTCGGCAATCACCTGGTTGGCGCGCTGCGCGCCCAGGCTGCGGCTGAGATGTTGGAAGCGATTGATTTCGACCAGGATCAGGTCGAATGGCGGTGCGCCCGCCGCGCACTGCTCGACCCGTTGCGCCAGTTCGCGCAACAGGGTGGCGCGATTCGGCAAACCGGTGAGCGGATCGAAATTCGCCAACTGCATCAGGTTGCCGCTCAGGCGGTTCAACTCGCCGGCCATCTCGAACGTGGCGAGTTCCCGTTGGATGACCGGGATCAGCTTGCCCAGGGCGTTCTTGTGGATGAAGTCGCGCGCACCGCGCCGCATGGCTTCGATGGCCTGCGCGTCGGCGATGGAGCCGGACAGGATGACGAACGGTGTGGCGATGCCAAGTTCGCCGACCATCTGCAGGACATCGAGGGAATCCATGCCGGGCAGATTGTGGTCGCTCAGGATCAGATCCCATGTCGACTCGCGCAGGCAGGCTTCAACGCCGGCACGGGTGTCGACGCGCTGGATCGCGGGGGCAAAATTCGCCTCGCTCAAGGTCAACCGCACTAGTTCCGCGTCGTCCTCGCGATCCTCCACCAACAGCACGCGCAGGCTGTTTCGCCTTGTTTTCATGGCTGCATCCTCCCGTCTGATTTGGTTTAAGCGGCCGCCGACACTTCGCCCGGCGCGACCTTGAAGAACGCCATGAGTTGCTGCAGATGTTCCGCCTGACTGCTCATTTCCTCGGCGGTGGCGGCGAGTTGCTCGGAAGCGGCGGCATTGAGTTGCGTGGTCTGGGTGAGTTGGTTCATCGCCTGATTGATCTGGCTGACGCCGAGCGACTGCTCCTGCGACGCTGCCGTGATTTCCTGCACCAGATGGGCGGTCTTGCCGATGGCGGGCACCAATTCGTCGAGGCGGCTGCCGGCCGTTTCGGCGAGTTGCACGCTGCCCGTGGCAACTTGGCCGATTTCCTGCGCCGCCACCTGGCTGCGCTCGGCCAGCTTGCGCACTTCCGCGGCGACCACCGCGAAGCCCTTGCCATGCTCGCCGGCGCGTGCCGCTTCGATGGCGGCGTTGAGCGCGAGCAGATTGGTCTGATAGGCGATGTCGTCGATGATGCCGATCTTGCCCGCGATCTGTTTCATCGCCTGCACCGTTCCCTTCACCGCTTCGCCGCCCTGGCTGGCGGCAATGGCGGACTGGCCGGCCACGCCTTCGGTGATTTTGGCGTTCTCGGTGGTCTGGGCGATGCTGGCGGTCATCTGTTCGATCGATGCCGAGGTCTGCTCGACGCCGCTGGCTTGCTCGCTGGAACCCTGCGCCAGGCTTTGTGCGGTGGCGCTGACTTGTTCCGCGGCGGCGCCGAGTGCGTTCGACGAATTGCGCACTTCGCCGATGATGTGGGCCAGCTTGCCGACCACATTGCCCATCGCCGCCAGCAACTGGCCGACTTCATCGCGAGAGCTCGCAAAGCGCACGCCGAGGTCGCCTTCGGCCAGCCGGTTGGCGGTGGCGACGGCCTGTTGCAGCGGCCGGGTGATGCTCAGCATGAACAGGTAGCCGGCAACCAGCACGACCAGCAGAGCGGCGCCGCTCAGGCCGATAGCCCAGGCGACCGTGCTCGCGCTGATCTGGCCGAACTCGCCGACGGCAACGTTGAGCTCGGCTTTCTTCGCCTTGTTCAGATCGATCAGGCGGGCGCGCATTTCGCGCCACAACGGCGTTTCCTCGCCATTGATGGCGGCGATGGCGGCGGCCGTCTGTTGTTCCGCCAGGGTGACGATGCGTGCTTGCACCGGTTGCTGTTTTTCACGCAGCGCAACGATCTCGCGCAATGTCGCGACCGTCTTCGCATCGTCGCCGGCGAGTTGCAGCGCATGCGCCGCCTGCTGCGCAAACTCGTCGCTGGCCTGCTGCATATTCTTGTGGGCACGCTGGTTCTTGAAGTCGAGCACGATGTTGCGCAGCGCCTGTTCCATCTGCAGGCCTTGCGCGAGCATTTCGACACTGGTGAAGGCGAGCGCCTGGTCGCGCGCGACCATGTCCTGCACCCGCTGTTCGATGCGCACCAATCCGCCGAGACTGGTGCCGAGGGCAAATGCGCCGCACAGCAGGATGATCGCCAGGATGGCTGCGAGCCTGATCTTGATGCTGATGTTGTTCATGAGGTCTCCTATTTGTTTTTCCAGGTTTGTGCTTCAGAAGCGCACGAAGTTGTCGGCGCCGGCGGGAGAGAAAGCCGTGCCCGATGCCGCAGCCAGCGTTGCGCCGAAGGCATTGCGCGGCGCTGCGGATGGCTTGGCGGCGCGGCTCATGTCGGCACTCGGCACCGATTTATGCGTCTTGAAGAAGGCCATGAGCTGCTGCAGTTGGTCGGCCTGGCCGTTCAATTCCTCGGCGGTGGCGGCAAGTTCCTCGGACGCGGAGGCGTTCTGCTGCGTGGTCTGGTTGAGCTGATTCATCGCGTTCTGGATCTGGCCGGCGCCGGACGACTGTTCCCGCGAGGCGGCGCTGATCTCCTGCACCAGGCCGGAGGTTTGCTTGATCGATGGCACCATCGCGTCAAACAGACGGCCGGCCTGCTCGGCCAGTTGCACGCTGCCTTGCGCAACCTGGCCGATTTCCTGGGCCGCGACCTGGCTCCGCTCGGCCAGCTTGCGCACTTCGGCGGCGACGACTGCGAAGCCCTTGCCGTGCTCGCCGGCACGGGCCGCTTCAATCGCGGCATTGAGGGCGAGCAGGTTGGTCTGGTAGGCGATGTCGTCGATGATGCCGATCTTGGCGGCGATGGATTGCATTGCGCTGACGGTTTCGCGCACCACGCCACCGCCGTTTTCGGCCTCCGCCGCAACGCGTCGTGCCAGGTTGTCGGTGGTGCCGGCGCCGGCGCTGTTCTGTTCGATGGAAACCGAAATCTGTTTGACCGCATCGCCGGTCTGTTCGACGGTGCTTGCTTGTTCCGTGGTGGCCTGCGCCAGGCTTTGCGCGGTGGCATTGAGCTGGGCCGAGGCACTGCCCAGGGATTCGGTCGAACTGCGCACGCTGACGATGATGCTCGCAAGCTTGCTGGCCATGTTTTGCATGGCGGCGACCAACTGGCCGGTTTCATCGCGGCTGGTCACCATGCCGGTATCCAGGCCGGTCAGGTCGCCGGTCGCGATGCGTTCGGCCGTTGCCGTCGCCAGGCGCAGCGGCCGCAGCAGGCTACGCATCAACCAGAACGCGACCAGCACGGTGAACAGCAGGCTGGTCAGGCCGGTGGCGACCACGACGGTTTGCGCCCGACCGATACGCGCACCCTGGCGGGTTGTCGCCGCGTCCATCGACACGCCCTGGCGTTCGATCATCGCCTTGATCGCATCGACATACTTTTGCCGCAACGGCATGGTTTCCTGCATCAACCTCTGTTGTGCCGCCAGCGGCTGGCCGGATTGCAACAGGCCGATGGCTTGCTTGCGGCTGCCGACATAGTTTTTGCGCGCTGCCAGCACGCCTGCGATGATCCGTTTTTCGTCGGCATCGGCACCCAGGTCTTCCAGCGCTGTGTAGAGATCGGTCAGCGCCTTCGATTTCTCGCCCATGCGCTTGACACGCTCGGCGATGTCGGCCGGATCGGAGACGTACATCAGCGCCAGCACTTCCTGCGTGTTTTCATTCACCGCGTCGATGATCTGGCTGGAGATCCGCGCCTTCGGCCAGTACTCGGCGGCCACGGCGCGGGTGTCGTGCGCCACCTCGCCGAACGTCATCCACAGGATGAGCAGACTCGCCAGGGAGAGCGAGATCAGCAGACCGAAGCTGACGGCCAGTTTGGTACTCCACTTTTGATTGCGAAACATGATGACTCCTAGAGTAGGTGTGCGTGAGGCGTCAAGCCGGCAGGGCCAGCGCAGGCATTCCGTCGGTCGATACGACGCTCGTCGGGGCGGGCAGATGGGCGCTGTTGGCGATCCGGTCGACGTCGAGGATCGCCACGAAGCGCTCCGCCACCTTGCCCAGGCCGACGATGAATCGGGTATCCATGCTGCCGAAGCTCGGCGCCGGCGCGATATCCGCTGCCGGGATGCCGACCACTTCGTCGACGGCATCGACCAGGATGCCGAGATCGATCGGCTCGCCGCCGTTATCCGCTTCCACGATGACGATGCAGGTGCGGCGCCGCGTTTCGCTGCGCCCCTGGCCGAATCGGGCAAGCAGGTCGAGCACCGGCACCACGGCGCCACGCAGGTTGATCACGCCGCGGATGAAGGGCGGCATCATCGGAACGGCCGTCAACTTGCCGTACTCGATGATTTCCTTGATGCCGCGTATGCCGATCGAATAGGTTTCGTCGCCCACCTCGAAGGTCAGGTATTGACTCGTTTGCGCGGCGTCGTCGCTGACGGCAGCAAGATTTGTGTGCATCGCCGATGTCCTTGGTCGGGGTCGAAGGGGGCTTTACGCGGCAAGCGCAGGCGTTGCTTCGAACTTGAAGAAATTGCGCAGATTCATCAGGTGCAGGCATTCGAGCACCACCGGGTTCTGCCCGATGAAGCGCACCACGCGGTTGCGCAGCAGGGCTTCCTTGCGTGCCATCAGCAGAATCTGCAGGCCGGCGCAATCGATCTCGGTGACGCCGGTCAGGTCGATGGCGACGCTGCGGTTGGCGACGAGTGCTTCGTTGAGGGTGCGGGCGAACAGGCTGGCGGTGTAGCGGGTCAGTTCGTCGTCGATGCGGATGCGGCAGCCGCATGCTTCGTTGAGTGATTCGATGCTCATGTCAGTCTCCTTGGAATTTTTCGGTGCGACGCTTGCCTGTCTTGCAGAGAATTCACCAGTTGTTGCGCTTGGCATGGCTCGACCACCAGGCCTGCATGCCGGTTTTCTTGTCCGGTTTTTCCTGCGTTTTCCTGGTCAACGCGTCGCTTCGTTTCAGGTCGCAGCCATCGCGCTTGACCGCTTCACGGTTGCCTACTTCGCGCTTGCCTGCCCGCGTTGAGTTGGGGGGTGTGGTTGTCATGCCGGCAGCGCTGGATGCGAACCGGCGTTGTCGCTTGCGGTCAGCAGGCGATCCAGCGTCGGCAGGATGGCTTCGAACTGGCTGGCGATATTCAGCACGGCGGCGGCGCCGAGATCCTGCGCGTGCGCCCGGTATTGCCATTCGTCGCTCTCGGAAAGCAGGATCACCGGCAACGTTTGTTGCGTGCGGCGCAGGCTTTTGAGGAGATTGAAGCCGCTGCCGTCGGCAAGGCGTAGCGCCAGCAACAAGGCATCCGGCTGGCACGCCTGGATCTTTTCGAGCGCGGCGGCGGAACTGCTTACGCAGCCTTTGCCCTCATAGCGGCCGTCTTCGCCCAGCAGAGCCAGCAGCCTTGCGCAGATTGCCGACGAGTTTTCGATTACCAGAACTTTCATATGCACCCCGAACGCGAGGACGTTGATTCGACGGGTGCATGGTGCCCATGGCACGCCGCCGAAAAAATCGGCGGATGCTTAAACTGCGTGTGGGAGAGCGGCGAGGCGCTGTAGGAGGATTCCGAGCACGAATTACCCTGGAAACCTTAGATTGGCTGGAGTGGACATGAGTGGTCTTGCCGCGACACCACGCGTAGGAGCGCCTTCCAAGGCGCGATTGTTCCGGACTTCGCGCTTTGGAATCCGCGCCTACGACACCGATCAGCGCGGATCGAACAGGGCGTGCTCGATGGCGTAATGGATCAGGTCGGCGCTGCTCGACATGCGCATCTTTTGCAGGATGCGCGCCTTGTGGGTGCTGATGGTCTTGACGCTGACACAGAGCGCGTCGGCGATGGCGGTGACGTTCCTGCCGGCCACGATCAATTCGAAAATCTGGTATTCGCGGTCGGACAACTGCGTGTGCGAGGCCTCGTCCTGCGGTACGCCGTAATCCATGGCGATGCGCTCGGCCACGGCCGGTGTGATGAAGGCGCCGCCGGCGGCTACTTTGCGGATGGCGCTGACCAGTTGTTCCGGCGCGCTTTCCTTGGTCAGGTAGCCCTTGGCACCGGCTTTCATGGCGCGTACCGCGTATTGCTCTTCCTGATGCATGGTCAGTACCAGGATCGGCAATTTCGGTTTTTCGGCCTTGATCAGCTTGATCAGTTCGATGCCGCTGCGGCCCGGCATCGACATGTCGAGCACCAGCACGTCGAAGTCCGATTCGCCCACCAGCTTCAGCGTTTCGCTGCCATCGGCCGCTTCGGCGACGACCTGGAAATCCACTTCTTCGCTGAGCAGTTGCTTGAGGCCACGGCGTACGATCAGGTGGTCGTCGGCGAGTGCGATACGGATCATGGCAGCCTGCTTTCTGGGGTGAGTGGAATGGATGCCTCGACGCTGACGCCGCCGTTCGGCACGCTGTGCAGGTCGAGCCTGCCGCCGAGTGCCTCGGTGCGCTCGCGCATGCCGAGCAGGCCGTAGTGGCCTGCGCCGGCGGGTGTGGCTGGCAGGCCGCGGCCGTTGTCCCGCACCGTGATGGCGAGGTTGTCGTCGCGCACGCCGACGAAGATCTGGATCGCGCTGGCCTCGGCATGGCGGCAGACGTTGGTGAGGCATTCCTGCACGATGCGAAACGCGGCGGTGGCCAGCGTGTCGGCAATTTCATGCTCGCCGAGCGCGAAGGCCAGTTCGCAATGGATCGCCGGATTGCGGCGGCCGAACTCTTCCGCCAACCATTCGACGGCGGCCTTGAGGCCGAGGTCGTCGAGCATGACCGGGCGCAGATCGGAGGAAATGCGCCGCACGGCGGCGATGGTGTCGTCGATCAGCAACTTCATGTTGTCGAGCTTGTGGTCGACGCCGGCCGCCTCGCTGCTCTGCCAGCGGTTGCGCAGCCAGGACACGTCGATCTTGAGCGCGGTGAGCATCTGGCCGAGTTCGTCGTGCAGTTCGCGTGCGATGTGCGTGCGCTCGTCTTCGCGCACGCTTTGCAGGTGGCTGGACAGCGCGCGCAGTTGCAAGCGGGATGCGACCAGTTCCTGCGTCGCCCGGAAATGGGCGCGGCGCGTTTCCGCCTCGCGCAGCTCGCGTTCGATGGCGGGCGCCAGCCGTGCCAGGTTGTTCTTCGCCACGAAATCGTGGGCGCCGGCCTTGAGGATGGCGACGGCGGCTTCTTCGCCGATGCAGCCGGAAACGACGATGAAGGGAATGTCGAACGCGAATGTCTGCAGCATGGCAAGCGCATCTGCGGCGCTGAAGCTGGGCAGGTTGAAATCGGCAATCAGCAGATCCCACGGCGTCCGCTGCAGCGCATCGCGCAACTCCGCATCGGTTTCGACCCGGCTGGCTTCGATTGCCAGGCCGGCGTCGGCGAGCGCGAGCAGGATCAGTTCTGCGTCATTCTCCGAGTCCTCGACCAGCAGAAGATGCAGCGGCTGCATGGTGCGTTCAGTGCTGCGGCACGTTGACGTTGAGCACCAGCCAATAGAGTCCGACCTGGCGCACCGCTTCGCCGAAACGGACGAAATCGACCGGTTTCTGGATGAAGCTGTTGGCGCCCAGGTCGTAGCTGGAGATCAGATCGGATTCCTCGCGGCTGGTGGTCATCACCACGACCGGAATGTATTTTGTGTGGGCGTCGGCGCGGATGCGTTGCAATACTTCGTGGCCATCGACCTTGGGCAGCTTGAGGTCGAGCAGGATCAGTTGCGGCATGTCGGTAAGATCGCGCGTCGCGTAGCGGCCGCTGCCGAACAGGTATTCGAGCGCTTCCTCGCCATCGCGTACCACCACGAGTTCGTTGGCGACATGGCTTTCCTCGAACGCCAGCCGCGTCAGTTCTTCATCGTCCGGGTTGTCCTCGACGAGAAGAATGGTCTTGTCCTTGTATCTCAAAACGTCTGCCCCTGTTCGTCCATGATGTCGCTGATTTCGTCGTCCCGCGCCGGATCGCGTTGCGGCAACGTAAACCAGAACGTCGCGCCGTTGCCCTTTTCTCCCGTCGCGCCGACGCGGCCGTGATGGCGCAGGATAACCCGCTGCACGGTGGCAAGACCGATGCCGGTTCCTTCGAAGTCTCGCTCGCTGTGCAGGCGCTGGAATACCTGGAACAGCTTTTTCGCATAGGCGTTGTCGAAGCCGGCGCCGTTGTCGCGGACGAAATATACCAATTCGTTTTCCTGGACGCGGCTGCCGAATTCGATTTCAGCATTCTCGCGATGCCGCGTGAACTTCCAGGCGTTGCCGAGCAGGTTGTCGAGCACCACGCGCAACAGCCCGGGGTCGCCGAACACGCGCAGGTCGGGTTGCACCCGGAGCTGGACCTGGCGTTCCGGCGTTGTCCGCTGCAGATCCTGCAGCAGCGCCACAGCCAGCGCCGACAGGTCGACTTCCTGCCGGCGCAAGGGGCCGCGCGTCATCCGCGACAGTTGCAGCAGGTCGTCGATCAGTTCGCCCATGCGCTGGCTGGCACGGCGCACTCGGCCGAGATAGTCGCGGCCGGTGTCGTCCAGCGTAGCGGCATAGCGCTGCAACAGCACCTGGCTGAAACCGTCGATGCTGCGCAGCGGTGCGCGCAGATCGTGGGAGACGGAATAGCTGAAGGATTCCAGCTCCTTGTTGGCTGCTTCGAGCTCGCGCGTGCGCTGCAGTACGCGTTGTTCGAGTTGCTCGTTGAGCTGGCGCAGATCGTCTTCCGCTTTCTGGCGGCGTTTCGCCTCGTCATGGGCATTCATCGCGAACGAGACATCTTCGGTGAGGTCATTGAGCAGATCGACCACGGCGGCGGAGAAATAGCCCGCGGTCGGCGCGTAGAGGTTGATGGCGCCGACCACTTCGCCGCCGATGCGCACCGGGAACGCCGCCGAGGCGCGGTAGCCGCGCGCCAGCGCCAGTTCGCGCCAGGGCGCCATGTGCGGATCGTTGGCGATGTCGTCGCAGAGGTAGTGGCGGCCTTCGCGGATCGCCGTGCCGGTCGGGCCGCCGCCCAAGGCGCGGTCCGCGACGAGGATGCGCACCTGATCCAGATAACCCTCTTCGTGACCCCAGTGGGCGTACGGAATCACCCGACCCGCGACGACGCGGCCGGCCCAGGCCATGACGAAGCCGCCTTCCTCGACGGCGACTCGGCAGATTTCCTCCAGCAGCGGATCGATTTCGCGGATGCGTACGATGGCCTGGTTGGCCCGGTTGAGCAGCGCATACAGATGGTTGAGGCGGGTCAGCTCGCTTTCCGCTTGTTTGCGCTCGCTGATGTCGTACAGCGTGCTGCGGCTCATCAGGTAGCGTCCCGCGTCGTCGTATGCGGCGGTTGCGCTCAGCAGCACGGTGAAGGTCGACGCATCCTGGCGGATCAGCTCGTATTCCAGGTCGTGCACTTCGCCGTTGGCCTTGAAGCGCGGGTAGTTATCCTGAAATACAGTGAGGCTGGCCGGGGTCAGCAGGTCGGCAAAGCGTTTGCCGATGATGTCCTCACGGCGATAGCCCAGCCAGTCGAGTTCGGTCTGGTTGATGCGCGCGAAACGGCCGTCGCCATCCAGCGAGTGGTAGCCGCAAGGCGCGTGATGATAGATGTCGTCGAGTTCGGCCAGCGCGCGTTGCAGGGCTTCCTTGGCAGTGCGGAGGGAGGTGATGTCGAGGAAGCTGACGACGACTTCGCTGAGGTTGCCGGCGGCATCGAGATGCGGGAAGGCATTGACCTGGAGCCACAACGGCGCGGCGGCTTCGTCGCGGGCGATACCCAGCATGACGCCGCGCAAAGGAGCCTGGCTGGTCAGGACTCGCTGCACTGGAAAATCCGCCGGTGCCATCGCTCTGCCGTCTTCGTGGCGAAGGTGCCAGGCGAACACTGCGTCGCCTTCGCCGGGATTCAATCCGAGCAGGCGGTTGGCCTCCTCATTGGTGTAGCGGATCGCGCCATCCGCGCCATGTACCACCACGGCTGCCGGTAGATGCGCGAGCAGTTCCTGTTGATAGCGTTCCCGCGCCAGCAACTCGCGGTTCATCTCGGCCGCCAGTTTGAGTGCGCGGGCGCGGCCATGCAGCAGCAGCCACAGAATCGCCGCCAGCATCAAGCTGCCGATGCTGCCGATGCCGGCAATTGCGAGCAGCTTCGGCGCCTCGGGCGCGCGTGCCGCGTGCACCAGCACGGTCCAGACACGTCCGCCGATGCGAATCTGCCGCTTGGCCAGATGGCCGCCCGATGGCACTTGGGCGAGCCGGCTGATCTTGTCGCTGTCGTACAGCATGTTCGCCGCCGACGGATCGCTGCCGTCGAAAATTTCCAGGTCGAGCGCAGCCGTCTTTTCTCCGAAATTCTTCTGCAGGATGTTCCGCATCAAGTCGTTCATGCGGAACGGCGCGTAGACCCAGCCAAGCAGGTTGCCGCGGCGTTGCGCGGGGCTGGCGTGGGCAAGCTGGTTGCGATACACCGGCATGTACATCAGGAAACCCGCCTGAATGTCCGCCTCGGTTTCCTGCCGCAGGGTGACCTTGCCGGAGATTGCGCTGACGCCTTCCTCCCAGGCGCGCTGCATGGCGACGCGGCGCACCGGATCGGAATACATGTCGTAGCCGAAGGCACGTCGGTTGCGCCAATCGAACGGCTCGATATAGACGATTGCAGTGTGGAAATCGCGCGCATCGCCAGGGTGCAGGTCGTATTCCGGAAAGCCTTCGCGGCGAATCTGCTCGATATGACGCTGCCGCTCGCGGGCGGCAACCAGCCGGGAAAACCCCACGCCCTGGATGCCGGGAAAGTGTTCCGCCAGGCGCAGCACATCGACATTGGCTTTGAACTCGCTGCGCGTAACGCTCTCGGAAGCGGCAAACAAGCCGACCGTGCCAAGCAATACCTGCTCGTAGGCCCGCATGCGGCCCTCGATGTCGCGGCTGATCTCGGCGACACGGAACTCGAATTTTTCCTGTGCGACCTGCCCGCTGTCGGAACGGGTCTCATGCCAGACGGCATAGGTAATCCCGAGACCGATCAGCAGAGTCAGCCAGGGTAGCCAGGCAAGTGGCGGAACGTTGGAACGCAGGCGATCGATTGGCAAACAGTCCCCTCGGTCGTGGGCTTGTTCGGCAAACCGGACTTTCGCGGTAGGCCGAACGATGCCGACATGAAACAGGCCACCCGGAAGCAGCCTGTTTCGTCATTACATCTGGTGCGGAGCCGGAATCGTACATGGCAGGGCGAAGCCTTGTAAACGCTGGATGTTGTTCTGACTGCATTCCATTTGTGCCCCCAAATGTGCCCCCACTTTGTTTTGCTGGTCACTGTTGCAAGCTCTTTTCATCCCACCATGACTGCCCGGCCAGCCTGTCACCAACGAACATTTCAATAAGTCTTACTTATGGAATCTGACCCCCCCCTCTCCCAAAACTCCCGCTCGTGAAAATTTAACTAGCCAGACGGTCCTAGGATGGTTGGATGTAGACATTTCAGCCCCCCCTCCCCATAAAGCAGCCTTATCTAGCCTTGCCAGGATAGAACCGCTCCCAGCTCTGGCACTCCGGCGGCGCCAGCATGATCCGCTCGGTAGCCCGGCCGTATTCGAGGATCAGATAGCCCAGCTTGCATGCCCAGTGCCAGCGGCGCCGGTCGTCGCCTTCGACGTAATCGAGAATGGAATCGAGGTGGACACACATGCCACAGTCTTCCCCCTCGCCGGGGCTCTCGAAGGACAGGACACGCCACGGCAACAGCCCTTGCTTACGGCATACCCCGTGCCAGTGCCGTACCTGTTCGGCTGGCGGCAGGCGATGCAGGGAAAGAATATGCCGGCCCATCTCTTCCGGGGTCGGGTTCCTTGGCGACTTTTCGCAGGCGGCAACCACCAGGCAAACGGCGGCCGGATTGAGGGGATAGGAAACGCTTGACCCTTCATTTTCTGACGCAAGATTTTCCAGCTCCGCACCCCCACCGTGCGCGCCGTTTTCAGATGTTGAACAGCTACCCCTTTGATTTTTTGCTGGGACATCTGGGACATCTGGGACGTTGGCATTATTGTTGTTTGTATTCAATGTGTTATCGCATGTCGCCAAGTGGGACACAGGCCGATTTTCACCGGGACACGCTGGGACATTCGCACAAGAATTAAGCAAGTTCGCTGCTTTTTCCTGCAAATCGTGTCCCGCTTGCGTGTCTGCTACGTTGGCTTGAGTGTGTACCGGTGCAGGGTTTTTAGTCTGGCCGGCGGGGTCTTCGACGTGCCTCGCTTCGCTGCTTTCGGGAGGTATCGAAGCGGGGATAAGTGTTTCCCAGTTCAGCATCATTCATCCTCAAAGATGGACGGCAGGATATGCACAACGCGGTTATATCCTTCGGTCGGAATCACTTTCTTTACGAGCCATTCGCGTCCCTTTTCCCCGGCTTCGGCGTAGCCCTTCGCCACCAGCAACCGCCCGACAGCGGCATGATCGAGGCCCTTGCAAATGACGCTGCGCCACGTTTCGGAAAAAATGAAGTACTCGGCCGTCCCGGTCGAACCGCCTTCGTTGCGCCGGTAGCCGACGCGATCCGCTGACCGTGGCGCGTGCGTGTTTGAATCATTGCCCGGCCGGTCCCAATCGGAGAAGGCGCTTTCACCCCGGCGCCGGATGAACTCCCGCACCTGTGACAGCATCGCCCGCTCTTCCTGATTGCCTTCGCCGCCGCGCCGTTCCAGCCAGGCGCGGAAGCAGGTTGCCGCCGCCTGCATGGCCTCGCCTTCGGGCCAACCGGTCAAGCCCCAGGACGTGGCCAGCTCGCCCGCCGCACCGACCAGGGCGAAGCGATACGCCACCCGGTGCGCCTGGCCGCCGGCTTGATCCGTCAGAAAGCGGGCCTCGAAGGCGCGTATGCCGGCCTTGATGGTGTCAGGAATGTCCGCCTGTTCCTTGGCCAGCCGTTCCAGCCAGGCCGGAAAGGCGGTGCCGTGTTGCTGACGGATGGCTTCCGCCAGTGCCTTGGAAAACTCATTGCCGCCGGCATGGCCATGCAGTTGCTCGAACACCCCCAGGCCGGCGCCGGCATCGGCGGGAATCTCCGCCAGGCGCAATTCCTGCCCGGCCTTCGGCGTCTTGCCAGCCTCGCCCATGTGTTCGGCCAAGCCGATCTCTCCGGCACTGAGGAACAGCAGGCGCCAGTTACTCCGCTCCCTGGCAGCGCCAGTGCGCCCGGCCCGCGTCTTGCCGCTGCCGTTGGCCAGCATGTACGCGACTTCTCCGGCGGCGCGCGGGTCGATCTGTGCCAGCTCATCCAGCAGCAAGGGCGCGTCACAGTGCAGCATGGCCAGCCCTTCCAAGCCGTTATCCGTGGCCCGCCAACGCTGCATGTACTCCGCCCCGCCACAGACCGAAGCCGCCACCCGTAGCGCCGTTGTCTTGCCGTCGCTGCTGGCGCTGCGCAGGTGGAAGCCGCCCGACTCGCCGCCCACCAGGTAGAGCAGCGGCGAGGCGAAGGACAGGGACACGGCGAACGCCAAGCGGGAATTGCCGACGCACAGCGCCGCCACATGCTGGCGCCAGCCGTTCAGGGTGCCGCGCCGTGTGTAGCTGTTCGCGGCCGGAGTTTCCGTCTCGAACAACCACTCTTCCTCTCCGCCGCCGATGGCCGTATCCGGCAGGACGAACACGCCGCCGGCCGGGCCGCTGTCATGCCAGCCGGTGCGGCCGGTGATCCGGGCCCGGCGCGGGGTGTCGGCGGTTTGCAGGTACTCCACCAGCAGGGCGCGGGCGCGCGGGGCGAGGTTCAAGCCCTGATCCAGCAGCAAGCCCGCCACTTCGGCGCCGTCGCCGCGAAACAGGCTCATGGAAATAACCACCCGATGGCGGTTGCCGTCCGGGTCTTTGAACGCCACCAGCAGCGCCCAGCCGTGGTTATGCGGGTCACGCACCAGCGCCACCACATCCAGCGGCGCACATATCCAGCGGGGCGACTTCTCCGGGTCGCAGTACCAGACGCCGCGCTCATCCGTGACGAAACGGCGCAGCGGCAAAGACGGTGCGGCCGGACCTTGTGCAGACGTCTGCACGCCGGGCGCCGGGCTGGCGGGTTTGGCCCGTGCCTCGATCTCCGCCAGCGCATCCGGCCGGGCCAGGAACAGGGCGAAGTGATCCGCCGCCCAGCCCCGCGCCACCAGGTCGGCGGCATCGTCGCCTTCGGCCAGCGCCGTGCCATCGACCAGCAGCGGCCGGCGGGCGTCGCCTTCGCCTTCCCAGCTCGCAGACAGTGCCATTGCCACCAGGTTGACCAGTCGAATAGATCCCGCTTGCACCTGGCGCAGACGCTTGACCAACCCATCCGCCGCTTTGGCGCCGGCTTCGTCGTTGTCCCGGAACACCACACAGCGCCGGCCCGCCAAGGGCGACAAATCCGCCTTGCCCACGGCCAGCGCGCCGCCTTGCCAGGTCAGCACCGGCACGCCGGGCAATAGGCCGGCCAAGGCTTCGGCGGCCTTCTCGCCTTCCACAAACCAGGCTTCCGCCTCAGGGTACGCGGCCAGGCTGGGCAGGCCATACAGCGGCCGGGGTTCGGTCGGCGCCTTGAAGCGCCATTCCAGCTTGCCGCCGGGGCCTTGCCACAGAGTAAGGGGGCTGAACTGCTTGCGCTCGCCGGCCCGCTTCGGCTCATAGCGATCATGGAAGAAGTTCAGCCGGCCATCCGCCGCCAAGTATGGGTAACGGCGGGAGGGCTTGCCGTGGCGGCTGTGCCCGGCCGGCGGCGCCGGTGCGTTATCCGGCACGGGCATGATGCAGACAAAGGCATCATCCGCCGCGCCTGGCGCGTCTTGGCGGGGTTTTGCCGGCTGGGCCGCTGTATCGGTATGCGCCGGCTTTGTATCGCCCGGCCTTGGGCCTTTGGCGTGGGCGGGTTCCTCGATACCCAAGCCAAGTTCCCGATTCATCCGGCTGGCGGCCTCGCCCTGGCGCAAGGACAGCAGGTAAGCGGCCAGTGAAACCAGGTCGCCGCCCTTGTCGCCGGTCGCAAAGTCGGACCATGCCCCGCTGATTTTGTTGACCGAGAACGAACCCGGCTTGCTGTCGCCGCGCTTGGGGTTGATGGGCAGGAATTCATGCGCCTGGAACTTGCCGACCAGCCCCAGCCAGCCCATGCAATCATCGAAGCGGTTCAGCGCCGCGCCGGCAACGGTGCGGATAAAGTCGGTTGGTCTCATGGGGGCGATACCTCCCGCCGGCGGCGTTGCGTTTGACGGCTTGGCTTGCTGGGCCGGGGCTGGCGGTGCGGGTTGGGGCGGTTCTTCATGGCTGCCCCCTTGATGCGGCGCCCGGCGCTATCGGCTTGACTAGCTTCAGGAAGCCCAGCCCTTTGGGGTCGAAGAGGTCGGCAACCGGCCTGCCGTCGAGAATGGCCAGGCAGCGGGCGCGCAGGGCTTGATCGTCCAGCGCCACCAGCCGGCGCCGCAGTTCCGCCAGGGTTTGCCGGGCGTTCAAGGCGTGATCGAGATAGGCGCCGATGCAGGAAAAGAAGCCGTCCAGATAGCTGGCCGATCCAGCACCCCGCCGCCCTACACGGTGCGAATGCCCCGCCACGAAGCGGGCCAGTTCCAACGGTGCCAGGTCCATCTGTTCCGGCGACACGGTGCAGCCTGGCCGGACCGTGAGGCGCAGGAAGGCCAGTCCCAATTCAAAGCCGATGGCGAAGCCGAGTTCCGGCCCAACGCAAGGCATTTGCCATCTGTAGCCATATGGCTTGCTGGGCTTCAGACAGGGCATGCCGAGAAGCACATCATCCGGCGGATTGACCACGTTGAACACTAGCAGCTGCTTGAGCATGGCAATGCTGTCGGCGCTCATGCCGCCACCTTGTCGGCCAGCGTAGCGCGGGACTTCACCAGGTCTTGCACCAGGGTTTTGATTTCGTCTTCTGACTTGCCGGCGATCCGGGCCGCGGCGATCGCGCGCAACTCGTGAGCGGGCCAGGCAACGGAACGCACGCCGATAGAAACGCCGGGGGGCATCAAGCCCCGCTCGATCCATTCATAGAACGTTGAGGTTGGAAGGTTGCCGAAGACGGCGCGGGCGTCTGGGCTTCGGACAAGGGTAAGGGTGTTCGGTTGCATGGCTTCTCCACATTGATTCCGATGGAATCCGACCGGATTGGTCGGGGTGTGGAGAGCAAGTTATGGGGCTAGTTTGCTAGCCGCTAGGTTGTATTGAAGCGCCGAAACCGGGATCGAAAATAACTCACTGACGCCAAACAAAAAAACTGGTTGTATCGCTCCCTTCCGGGAAAAAGTGCGGGTCAAACAATGCCCATGCTTCGATCAAAATGCCACGCACGCGCGACTTTGAAAGCACGTAGCCAGCGCCATCCAAAACGCTCTTGAATGCGCTCACTGCCTCGCTGCCTTGGGAGCCCTCCGTTACGGCGCCATCATAGAAAGTGGGCCGGTCTTTGCCGGCTTCAAGCCAGATATGCAGAAACAGATTCGCGGCTCTCGCAAGCTCAGGCTTGGCGCGTGAATTTGGGTATTGGTTCGCCTCTCGAAGAGCCGTGCTGGCAAGGTCACGCAAGTTGCAAACGGTGCTCGAATAGCGGCCTGCATTCGTTTCGTCGGTGGTAATTGGCCAGCCATTCGGCCCGAATTCTGGCGGGTCGTAGTTGACAGTACCATCCGGCATGATTACTGGGTCCGGGGCGGTGTCGAATACATGTTCCAGATACATCCATTGGCCGCTATCCAGCATGTCGGCTGTGCGCACAAGATGCTTCGCCAGTGCTTTCAGTTCTTTGACGCCTTTTGTTGGCGTCCATTCGCTATCTCGGAATGTAGCCAGCCATTCGGCCAGCTTTGCCGCGCTCGCCTCAAAATCAAGCGTTGCTTCGGTCTTTTTCTCGGTCATGTTTGCGCTTTCCTTCAAGCGCCCTCATTGGGTGCCCACCCCAGGCCGGTGAAGGTATCCGGCTTTTCCTGCCGTCGCAGTAGGGGCGGGCTTACTCGGTTATTCCTTCGTCAAAGCGCCCGGATACAGCCACTCAGCAGCCCCGCCAACAGCGCCAGGACCGAATTTTTGCAGGCCCATATCGGCAAACATGCCGGCTTGTTTGGCTAGTATTCCGATGCTCTCTACCGCACCTTCGCTCAGGTTTCCTCCGGCGATTGCATCCGCAAGCATGCCGATTTGCTGGTTGATGCTGCATACCTCGGCGAATAGTGCTTCGATGTGCCGGAGGTCTGTTTCTGATATGGTTTTGACAGCCATGATGTAACTCCTTTGCAGTTGCATTGCGGTTAGGGGCGCTTGGGTGTTGCTTCACCCTTGTACCCCGCTTCTATGCCGTTGCCGGCAATCTCAATCGTCCTGTTCGGGGTGTTGCTTCGGGTCGGACAGCAAAGCCTCGCGGGTGTCGCGCAGCAGTTGGGCGCGCGGTTCGGTCTCGAAGGCTTCCAGCAGCCGCTTGGTCAGCACCAGGACGCGCAGGTATTCAGCGGCCCATTGGGGAACCGCGTTTTCCGATATCCAGCGGCTGACCGTTACCCGGTTTGATCCGGTGCGCCTGGCGATGGTCGCTTGCTTCCACCCCAGTTCCGCCAATGCCGCCTTGAATTCTTCGCCGGTCATAGTTCGCCCTCGCGTGCGCGTGAAATTCGATGTGTTTAGTGTAGCCTAATGCTGCATAAAACGTGTGTATAAACAAAACTTGTTAGTTACATTTTACATATTACCCGTTCCGCACATTTCGCCGAACGCCATTGATTTCACTTATCGCCCTGCCAGCCCGCTGCCACAGCGGCTTCCCAGTGTGCTGCCTGTTTTTTGAACACACAAAAGCGGTTTTCTGAATAATTTCCGCGCGCACGCATTGCCCTTGTATTGGGTATATCAATGCTTACCGGCTGGTCAGGAAGTGGGCGTTTTTCGTGGCACATTACTTGCTAAGTGCGTACTGTTTTCAAAGCGCGGGGGGCGGCAAGGGGAGAGAACCTTGCGCGGCAGATTGAGGGCGGCCGTTGCTCGAACACCTGGACTCGCCCGCGATGGCGCCGGCACGCTGGCCAGTTCCACCAGGTCGAAGGGATGGCTTCGGCCGGGACGCTGGCGCCGGCATGCCGGCCAGCTCCACCATGTCGAAGGGCTGGCCTGGCCGGGACGTTGCCGGCCGCGATCTGGACCGCCACCACGGCGGGACGGTGGACACACCAACCTGGGCCCGCCGGCATTCGGGCCAGCCTGAAAACTCCGTTCCGGGACACTTGCAAACGTCTGCACAAGACCCCCAAACGGCGCGAGATTTGCAGGAATTTGCAGGAAAAAAGCCGGAATTCCCCCGAAAATGCGGCTTTTGTCCCAGCGTGTCCCGGTGAAAATCGGCCTGTGTCCCACTTGGCGACATGCGATAACACATTGAATACAAACAACAATAATGCCAACGTCCCAGATGTCCCAGATGTCCCAGCAAAAAATCAAAGGGGTAGCTGTTCAACGTCTGAAAACGTGCGCGGAATTCATGCCGCTTTCGCCTTGAACGGAAGTACGTTTTCCACCTTGAGGGCGTCCAGATAATCCGCCCATGCCTGCATCATTCGTGTCCGTTCTTCCAAGTATTCCGTTCGATGGTAGGCGGCGCGGACTTTGTTCTGCTCGGCGTGCGCCAACTGGCGTTCGATGGCATCGGGCCGGAAACCGTCTTCATTCAGGATCGTGGAAGCCGTTGAACGGAAACCGTGCGACGTCGCGGAAAAGCCAAGCCGTTTTCGGATGGCATCGTTCAGCGTGTTTTCCGATATGGGCCGCGTCCGATCCTTCGAGCCAGGGAACAGCAGGGCGAAACGGCCGGTCAGGGGGCGCAGTTCTTCCAGCACTTCCAGGGCTTGGCGAGACAAGGGAACCAGGTGAGGCACTTTCATCTTCATCCGTTCGGCAGGGATGCGCCAAACCTTGGCTTCAAGGTCGAATTCCTCCCAGCGTGCCCCGCGCAGTTCACCAGGTCGAACGAAGGTCAGCATCAGTAGCGTGAGTGCATGTTTAACCTCAGGTGTGCCGGGGTAGGTTTGCAGTTGCTTGACGAAGGCGGGTAGGGCGTCCCGGCTCAAGGCTTCACGGTGTTGAACCTTGCGGGTCATCAGCACGCCGGCCAGTTCGGCAGATGGGTTGTAAGCGGCTTGTCCGGTCTGGATGGCAAAGCGGAAAACGGACTTGATGCGTTGCTGAACTCGGGACGCTGTTTCCAGTACGCCCCGGCGCTCTACGGTACGCACCACATCCAGGACTTCGGGCGAGGTGATCTCAGTAATAGGGCGATGGCCAAGCGCCGGGAATACGTCGCTTTCAAGCGAGTCCATGATTCGCTTGGCATGGTCTTCCGTCCACCGGCCTTTCGAGTTTGCCCACCATTCGCGGGCCAGGTTTTCAAAGCTGTTTTCCGCCTTCAGCCTGGCCGCCCGTTTCTTCTCCCGCTTGGTCATGCTGGCGGCTGGGTCTTCACCAGCATCGAGCAGCCGCCGCGCCTCTTCGCGCTTGCTTCTCGCTTCCCGCAGGGTAACCAGGGGATAGACCCCAAGCGCCAGCCGCTTTTCCTTGCCGGCATGGCGGTACTTCAGGCGCCAGTAGCGCGACCCATTGGGGAAGACTTCCAGATACATGCCGCCGGCATCCGCCAGCTTGTAGGGCTTCTCTCCGGGCTTTGCTGTCTTGATGGTCGAGTCGGTCAGTGGCATGGGGGCACATTCTCCGGGGGCATAAATCTATGCCCCCGATTGTGCCCCCTTGTGCCCCCGGTTTTCAATGGAACCTTTCGGAACCTACCGGAACAAAAAAGCCCGCTAAGGCTTGATCCTTGCGGGCTTGTTGGACTTCTTTGGAACCTATCGGAATTAAACTTGGTGCCCGGAGCCGGAATCGAACCGGCACGGCTTGCGCCGAGGGATTTTAAGTCCCTTGTGTCTACCTGTTTCACCATCCGGGCGAATCTGGCGGCTCAGCTTACTTGAGCTTGAGTTCCTGTGCGATCAGCGCATCCATGGTCTTGAACAGCGCGGGTTGTCCACCGGTCATGTAGGCGGAGGTGGTGTACTTACCGTTGATGGCGATGGCGGGGACGCCGGTGAGTTTGTAGTCGCGGGTCAGTTGCTGGGCGCGCATGACTTTGGTGTCGACCGCAAAGCTGTTGTAGGCGTCGGCCAGTTTCTTGCGGTCGACGCCTTTGGTGACGGCCCAGTCGAAGAAGGTTTGCGGCGGGGTCAGGTCCATGCCCTGGACGTGAATGGCATTGAATACGTCGCCATGCAGTTTGTCGTTCATACCGATGGCTTCCAGCGCGTAGTAGGCGCGCGCCAGCGCGGCCCAACTCTCGTTCAGGATGGCCGGCACCCGCCGCACTACGACGCGATTCGGCTGTTTTTTGATCCAGGCGTTGAGCTCGGGTTCGAGGTCGAAGCAATGCGGGCAGCGGTACCAGAAAAATTCGAGGACTTCGACCTGGCCTTTCTTGACGTTGGTCGATTGCTTGGGTGAGAGCTCGGCATAGTCTTTGCCGGATTCAAGGGCTTCTGCGCTGGGCGCGGCGATGGAAAGGGCAAGGGTAAGCGCGAGCAGCGTCATCAGCGATTTCATGGATTCTCCTGGTCGATCAAGGGGTGTTGGGTTCTTTAAACAGGCGCGGTTCGAAATCGTTCGCGGCGAGGGTATCGAGGTCGCCGAGTGCGTCGTCCTCGCGTTTGTACGGGCCGGTCCGGATGCGATAGAGCGGACCGCTGCCGCTATCGACTTTCTGCATGGCGACTTGCAGGCCCAGCATGGTCAGGCGGGCTTTCAGCTTGTCGGCGTCGGCGGGGCTTTTGAGCGCGGCGACCTGCAGCCACCAGACATCTTTGCTCTTCGGCGCCGTCGGTGCGGGCAAGGCTTGCTTGGCCGGTTTGTCGCCGGGAAGGATGCCGTAGAAGGTGTAATCGACGCGCGGCTTGTTTGCGCTGGGCGCGGCATCGGCGGTCGGCGGCGAACTCGGGGCGGCTTTTGCGGCGGCGGGTTCGGCTGGCGCAGCTGTTTCCGCCGGCGGCGCATCGCGCTTGGCGGAGTTGTCGGCCTTGGCAGGGGCGGGTGGAGCTTCTTCGGCGGCCTTGAAGGCGGGGCTGCGGTTGTTGAAGTACCAGGCCAGTCCGGCCGCCACGACAAGACCGATCACCAGGCCGATGAACAGGCCGGTCAACAGGCTGCTGCTTTTGCCCTGGCGCGGCTTCGGTTCGTCGCGACGCGGATTGCCGGGGGTTTTTCGAGCGGACACTTATGCGCCGGCCTCGTTTGTGGTGGCTTCTTCGCGCGACATTCTTTCCGGGGCGGATACGCCGAGCAGGCCGAGACCGACCTGCAATACCAGGCGGGTGGCGGCAATCAGGGACAGGCGTGCGAGCTTGAGTTCTTCGTCATCGACCAGGAACTGGCAGGTGGCGTAGAGGCCATGCAGTTCCGCTGCCAGGTCTTTCAGGTAGTAGGCGATGCTGTGCGGCGCCAGGTCGCGCGCGGCGGCATCCACCGTTTCCGGGAATTCGGCCAGGCGGCGCAACAGGGTCAATTCTTGCGGATGTTGCAGACGCGAGGTGTCGACGTCGGCCAGATCGGCCTCGACGCCGCCCCAGGCGCTCAGCACGCTGCAGATGCGGGCGTGGGCGTACTGGATGTAGTAGACCGGGTTGTCGTTGCTTTGCGATTTGGCCAGGTCGAGGTCGAAATCGAGATGCTGGTCGGACTTGCGCAGCACGTAGAAGAAGCGGGCGGCGTCGTTGCCGACTTCGGCGCGCAGGTCGCGCAGCGTGACGTACTGGCCGGAACGGGTCGACATCGAGGCTTTCACGCCGTTGCGATACAGCACGGCGAACTGCACCAGCGCCACGGTGAGGCGGTCGGCATCGGCGCCGGCGGCGGTCAGCGCGCCTTTGACGCGGGCGATGTAGCCGTGGTGGTCGGCGCCCCAGACGTCGATGACGCGGTCGAAGCCGCGCTCGAACTTGTTCAGGTGATAGGCGATGTCGGCCGCGAAGTAGGTGTAGATGCCGTTTTCGCGCAGCACCACACGGTCTTTTTCATCACCGAAGGCGGTGGAGCGAAACCACAGCGCGCCGTTCTGTTCGTAGATGTGGTCGTGCTGCTGCAGTTGCTTGACGGCTTTGTCGATGAGGCCGGATTCGTGCAGGGTCTTCTCGGAAAACCAGGTGTCGAAGATGACGCCGAATTCGGTCAGGTCGTTACGGCCGTCGCCCAGTTGCTCTTCCAGTGCATGGCCGTGCACGTAGGCGTAATCGGCGCCGAGCAGGCGTTTGGCGTTGGCGATCAGGGCATCGAGATGGCCTTCCGGGTCGCCGGCGGCATCGGGCGCATCGGCGCTGACTTCGGCGGCGGGACGCAGGTAGCGTTCGCCATGCAGCGCGTAGATGCTGTCGGCCATGGCGCCGACGTAGTCGCCCTGATAGGCGTTGGCGGGGAAGGGCACGAACTGGTTGCCCAGGGCCAGGTAACGCAGCCAGGTCGACAGCGCCAGGATGTCCATCTGGCGGCCGGCGTCGTTGACGTAGTACTCGCGCTGCACCTGATAGCCGGCGTGCGTCAGCACGTTGGCCAGGCTGGCGCCGAACGCCGCGCCGCGGCCGTGGCCGACATGCAGCGGCCCGGTCGGGTTGGCGGAGACGAATTCGATCTGGATTTTCTTGCCCTGGCCGAGCGTGCCGCGGCCGAACTGTTCGCCGGCGGCGAGTGCCTGCAACGCGACGTTCTGCCAGGCCGATGCCTTGAGAAATACGTTGATGAAACCGGGGCCGGCGATTTCGGTTTTCTCGACCCATTCCGACGCCGGCAGCGATGCGACTATGGCCTGCGCCACCTCGCGCGGATTGCGTTTCAGCGCTTTCGCCAGTTGCATGGCCACGTTGCAGGCGAAGTCGCCGTGACTGGCTTGCTTGGGCCGTTCCAGGTCGATGATCAGATGCTCGGCTTTGGCGAACTGGCCGGCGGCATGCTGGAACAACGCGATCAGATGGGATTTGGGATCTTGCGGATGGGTCATGGCATACACCTTTAATTGGCGCGGATTATAGCGGCAGCAGGTGCTTTTCCGGCTAGCGCGCTTGGCCGGATTGCCGTTGCGGCGATGTCCGCCAGTGTAGGCGCCGGCTTTGCGGCAGCCGTGTGATGGCACGCATAGTCGACGCATCGGCCGCGAAGTTAAGGTGTTGCCTGTCTTGACTTCGCTCGCTCCCCATCATGTTTCGCGCCAGCCCCGATGTTTTCGATTTTGTGACGTTGCGTTCCGCCAGACAGGCTAAATCGTGGACGGAAGAAGCCTGCAAGAAACGTCTGTTGGGGAAGCTGCGCGAGGTCAAGAAACGCGAGCGCTTGTCCGTTGCCGCTTATGTCGTGCTCGATGACCATGCCCATTTTCTGTTGCGCGCGCCCAGCGGCCATTCATGTTCGACCGTGGTGGCAGCGCTGCAAACCGATTTCCTCGATTTCTGGCGCGAGACGTCCGCGCAGTTGCCGGGCCTGGAACATCGCTCGGTGGTCGGTACCGAGCAATTGCGCGCGTATCTGGATTTCATCCATTACGAACCGGTGCGGCATGGCCTGGTCGAGCGCGCCGCCGAATATCGCTGGTCCAGCTTGCCGACCCGCGTGGTGCAAGGGCATTACCCGGAAGACTGGGCGGCGCTGGGGCCGCCTGCCGCAATCGCGCGCGTCATGCGCTGAAGCCGCTCGGGGCGGATCTATGCAACGCGGCGGGCCAGCCAGGCGCGCCAGCCGCCATAGGCCGTGATGTCTTCCGCGGCGGCCACGCCGATGCCTTCGCAAATGAAGCCGTTCACCGTCGTGCCGTCCGCCAGTTCCAGTTTGCCGATGCCCAGCGGTGCCGGGATGCCGGCGACAAAGGAGCCGAACTGGGCGGCGGGCATTTCCCACACTTCGCAGTCAATGGACGCGCCGTTTTCCGCCACCCGGATCAGGCCCGGGCGCTTGCCGTCGGGCAGCGCGTAGCAGCGGTATTGCGGCGCGGTCTGCGTGGTATCGATCAGGCGGGCCTGGCGTTGCGTAAGTTGGAAGTTCAGCGGTAGGCCGGACAAATGAGCACCGACCACGGCGACCTTAATCTGGCCGCTGGGCAACGGCGACAGGTTTTCCGCCGGTGGTAATGGGTGTTGCGTGGCGCCGAGCTTGTCGACGGATATCCGCTGCAGTTGCGCGGCCAGATGCAGCAAGGGCGCGTCCTGATGCGGCGGCGCGATCAGCGTGACGCCGAACGGCAGTCCATCCGCCTGGAAGCCGGCCGGCACGTCGGTGGCGGCCAGGTCCAGCAAATTCATGAAGTTGGTGTAGTAGCCCAGATTGCCATTCAGGCGGATCGGGTCGGCCTGCATTTCGGCGACCGTGTAGATCGTGCCGGCGGTGGGCGTCAGCAGCACGTCGATGTCGTGCCAGACCGTGTCGCATTGCGCTTTCAGCGCGCGCAACCGGTACTGGCCGGCGAACGCATCGGCGGCGCTTTGCGTCTTGCCGCCGGCAATGATTTCGCGCACCGGCGGGAAAACCTGATCGGCCTGCGCGTCGAAGAAGTCGCGGATGGCCTGGTAGCGTTCCGCCACCCAGGCGCCGCCGTAGAGCAGACGGGCGGTTTCCAGAAACGGCGCCAGATCGATTTCCACCGGCGTGCCGCCGAGCGACTGCAGCCGTTCCACGCTTGCACCGAACAGCCGCGCGGCCTCGGCATTGCCGAAGAATTCCAGGTCTTTCGCCAGTGGCACGCCGAAATGGAAGGTGGCGGCGCGGCCGAAGTCGAAACCGTGCGCTGCCAACGGGCGCGAAAACGGGTCTTGCGGATCATGGCCGGCGGCCACCGCCAGCACACGCTCCGCATCCTCGGCGGTCAGCGCGAAGATCGACACCGCATCGAGAGAGCGGCAGGCCGGCACGACGCCGCGCGTCGACAGCGCGCCGCAACTGGGCTTGTGCCCGATCAGGTTGTTGAACGCCGCCGGCACGCGGCCGGAGCCGGCGGTATCGGTGCCCAGCGAAAAACTGGCCAGGCCGAGCGCCACCGCCACGGCGGAACCGGAACTGGAACCGCCGGAAATGAAATCGGGATCGAAGGCGTTGCGACAGGCGCCATAGGGCGAACGGGTGCCGTTCAAACCGGTGGCGAACTGGTCGAGATTGGTCTTGCCGAGCGGGATTGCGCCGGCGTCGATCAGGCGTTGCACCGCCGGCGACGATACGGTCGGCGTGTAGGCATAGGCCGGGCAGCCGGCTGTGGTCGGGATGCCGGCCAGATCGATGTTGTCCTTGATCGCGAACGGGATGCCATACAGCGGCAGGCTAGCGATGTCCTTGCCTGCCAGCGCGCGGGCATAGGCGCGCAATGTTTCGGCGTCGAAGCGGCTGATCCAGACGTGGTGGCGGTCTTCGCCCTGAAGCTGTTGCAGCAGGGTTTCCACCAGCTGCAGCGGCGTCAGTTCGCCGCTTCGGTACAGGCGTTGCAGGTTGGCGATGTCGAGGCTGATGTGCATGGTTTTCCCTTTATCCTTGAAACAGCAGTTGACCGCTCCTTATCCCTCGTGAGGCCTCATGCTGACTGACGTTTTGCGCTGCGATGACGCTCACCCATTGGGTGAGCCCGCTACCCGCCCGCTGTCGGGGTGGAGAAACCGTCTGGCGGCGTTGCTCCTCCTCGCCATGCCTCGGCATGACTCGTCGTCGCGCCTTGCCAGCCGGCTTCCCCACCCCGCCCTCGGACGGGTTCAACTGCTGTTTCAAGGATTATTCGCTCACCAGCACCAGCAGATCCTGCCCGGCGCTGACCTGGCCGCCTTCGCGGCAGAACACCTTGTAAACCGTGCCGTCGCAGGGCGCTGCCACGCTGAATTCCATCTTCATCGATTCGACGATGACCAGCGCATCGCCCGCCTTCACCTGGTCGCCGTCCGCCACAGCGACCTTCCAGACATTGCCGGCGACGTGGCTGGCGATGGCGCGGCCGTGTTCGGGCAGGTCGAGTTCGCTGTCGGTGGCGGCTTCGGCGACGCTGGCGTCGGTGGCGTAGTCGGCCTGGCCGGCGGCTTTCCAGCGCTCGCGTTCGGCTTCGAAGGCGGTTTGCTGCTGTGTCTTGAAGGCGGCGATGGACGCGGCGTTGTCGGCCAGGAAGCGGTTGTAGTCGGCCAGCCGGAAGGTGGTTTCCTCGATGCGCAGCGGGTAGCGGCCGAGTGGGAAGTCCTCGCGGATTTGCAGCAATTCCTCGGCGCTGACCGGGTAGAAGCGGATCTGGTCGAAGAAGCGCAGCAGCCAGGGTTTGCCTTCTGCGAACTGCGCGGCGCCCTGTCGTTGATCCCGCCAGCGGTTCCACATCTGCAAGGTGCGGCCGACGAACTGGTAGCCGCCTGGGCCTTCCATGCCGTAGACGCACATATAAGCGCCGCCGATGCCGACCGCGTTTTCCGGCGTCCAGGTGCGCGCCGGGTTGTATTTGGTGGTGACCAGACGATGGCGCGGATCGACCGGCGTCGCCACCGGCGCACCGAGATAGACGTCGCCCAGGCCCATGACCAGATAGCTCGCCTCGAACACGATGCGCTTCACTTCATCGATGGAGGCCAGATCGTTGATGCGGCGGATGAATTCGATGTTGGACGGGCACCAGGGCGCGTCCTTGCGCACCGACTGCATGTATTTCTCGATCGCCAGGCGGGTCGCGGCGTCGTCCCAGGACAGCGGCAGATGGACGATGCGGGTCGGCACCTCCATGTCCTCGATGGTAGGCAGTTGTTTCTCCGTCGCCAACAGTAATGGCAGCAGCCGGTCCAGCGGCAACACACGCGAGTCGTAATGCACCTGGAGTGAACGGATGCCAGGCGTCAGATCGAGGATGCCCGAAATGGCGTCCGCTTCCAGCCGGGTCATCAGCGCATGCACGCGGAAACGCAGATTCAGGTCGAGCACCAGCGGACCGTATTCGACCAGCAGGTATTTGTCGCCAGCGCGGCGGTAGACGACCTCGACCGGGTTATCGGAGAGGAGTGTGCGGTGCAGGATGGGTTGGGCGACGGGGTTTTCGCCCCCCTTTGAAAAAGGGGGGCGGGGGGGATTTAGCAACGGTTCCGCTTCTGCCGCGCCCGGAGAAATCCCCCCCGGCCCCCCTTTCTCAAAGGGGGGAGACAGCGTGGCGATGGCGGCGTCCTGCGCCGCTTCCAGCCGTTCCGCCGCGGCCTGCGATAGGCGCATGAAGCGTACCGTATCGCCAGGCCGCAACTGGCCCATCTTCCACAACTCCGCCTGCACGATGGTCGCCGGGCAGACGAAGCCGCCCAGGCTGGGGCCATCCGGGCCGAGGATGACCGGCATGTCGCCGGTGAAATCGACCGCGCCGATGGCGTAGGCGTTGTCGTGGATGTTGGACGGATGCAGGCCGGCTTCGCCGCCGTCGCGCCGCGCCCATTCAGGCTTCGGGCCGATCAGGCGCACGCCGGTGCGGCTGGAGTTGTAGTGCACCTCCCAGTCGGTGGCGAAGAACATCTCGATGTCGGCATCGGTGAAGAAATCCGGCGCGCCGTGCGGGCCGTAGAGCACGCCGATCTGCCAGGCGTGGGTGTAGGGGACGACCTCTCCCCCCTTTGAAAAAGGGGGGCTGGGGGGGATTTCTCCGGACGTGACTGAAGCTGAACCGTTGCTAAATCCCCCCACCCCCCCTTTTTCAAAGGGGGGAACCCCGGAGACCGGATCTGACTGAAGATGCAGCACATCCCCAACCCGCAACGTCCTGCCCGCATGACCACCGAACTGGCCGAGCGTGAAGGTGGATTTACTGCCGAGATAATCCGGCGCGTCGAAACCGCCGTGCACGGCCAGATAGGTGCGGCAGCCAGTGTCCTTGATCGCGCCGAGTTTCAGGATCGAACCCGCCCGCACGGCGTGTGCGGCCCAGTTGGCCAGCGCTACGCCATCGAGTTCAGCGCCCATGTCGGCGCCGGCCAGCGCGATCACCGCATCGGTGTTGAAGCGCAGGGTCGGGCCGGCGACGGTGAGTTCCAGCGCAGCCACGCCTTCCGCGTTGCCCGCCAGCCGGTTGGCCAAGCGGAAAGCCAGATGGTCCATCGGGCCGGACGGCGGTACGCCGACATTCCAGTAGCCGGTGCGGCCGGGCCAGTCCTGCAGGCTGCTCTGCACGCCGGGTTCGATCACGTCGATGGTCTCCGGGCGGTAGTGGAAGGCGTTCAGGTAGCGCGTGGTCTGGCGGCCTGCGGCAAACACGCCGTCGGCGAGAATCTGGCGCAGGTATTCCAGGTTGCATTCGATGCCGGCGATGCGGGTGTCGGCCAGCGCCTGTTGCATCTTCGCCAGCGCGGCGGCGCGGTCGTCGGCTTTGACAATGATCTTGGCCAGCATCGGGTCGTAGAACGGCGGTACTTCGCTGCCGCGTTCGACCCAGGTTTCAACCCGAGCCTGTGGTGAGAACTCGGCCTGGGTCAGCACGCCGGCGGCAGGCTGGAAATCCTTGCCGGGATCTTCCGCGTACAGACGCACCTGGATCGAAGCGCCCTGCGGCACGGTTTGGAAGCCGCTCAAATCCAGTTCGCTGGCGGCTTCCTTGAGCATCCATTCGACCAGATCGACGCCGGTGACTTCCTCAGTGATGCCGTGCTCGACCTGCAAGCGGGTGTTCACTTCCAGGAAATAGAACTGGCCGCTATGTGCGTCGTAGACGAATTCGACGGTGCCGGCGGAACGGTAGCCGACCGCCTGGCCGAGGCGCACGGCGGTAGCGAGCAGGTTTTGCCGCTGCGCGTCGGTGAGGCCCGGCGCCGGGGTTTCCTCGATCACTTTCTGGTTGCGCCGCTGCACCGAGCAATCGCGCTCGCCGAGTGCGACCACATGACCTTGGCCGTCGCCGAAGATCTGCACCTCGATATGGCGCGCGTGCTCGACGTATTTCTCCAGAAAGATGCCGGCTTCCTTGAAGTTGGCGCGCGCCAGCCTCTCCACCGACTGGAACGCCTCGACCAGTTCGTCGGCGCTCCAGATCAGTCGCATGCCGATGCCGCCACCGCCGGCCGTGCTCTTCAGCATGACCGGGTAGCCGATGCGCGCCGCTTCCGCCTGGGCGTGGCCGGCATCCGCCAACAGGCCGGAGCCGGGCAGCAGCGGTACATGGTTGGCTGCGGCCAGGTCGCGCGCCGTGTGCTTGAGGCCGAAGGCGCGCATCTGGTCCGGGCTGGGGCCGATGAAGGCGATGCCGGCGGCGGCGCAGTCTTCCGCGAAAGCGGGGTTTTCCGACAGGAAACCGTAGCCGGGATGGATCGCCTGCGCGCCGCTGGCTTGCGCGGCTGCCAGGATTTTTTCCGCGCGCAGATAGCTTTGCGCCGCCGGGCCGGGACCGATTTCGATGGCCGCGTCGGCCAGGCTGACATGCAGCGAATGCCGGTCGGCCTCGGAATACACCGCGACCGATTTGACGCCCATGCGGCGCAGCGTGCGGATGATGCGGCAGGCGATGGCGCCGCGATTGGCGATCAGTACGGTGTCGAACATGTGTCCTCGCTCGCGGGCCGTCCCGCATGCTTGTCATTCACCGGACGGGTCGTCCCCTCGCGGCGTGTAGGGTGCGCCGTGCGCACCATCGACCATCAATCGGTGCGCATGGCGCACCCTACGCAGACGCTGTTATTTCGAATCCCACACCAGAAACTGCACTGGCGTCGGGTTGTAGGCGTTGCACGGGTTGTTCAGTTGCGGGCAGTTGGAGACCAGCACCCAGACGTCCATCTCGGCGTGCAATTCGACGTACTTGCCCGGCCCGGAAACGCCATCGGCGAATGTCAGGTCGCCGTTTTCGGTGACTGGCACGTTCATGAAGAAGTTGATGTTGGGCACCAGATCGGCCTTGGAAAGGCCCGAGTCGGAATGCTGCATGGCGAGCAGGTAGTTGTCGCGGCAGCTGTGCATGAACTTCTTGTTCAGCGCGTAGCGCACCATGTTGCTTTCCGCCGCGCAGGCGCCGCCCAGCGTGTCGTGGCGGCCGCAGGTGTCGGCGACGATGGTCAGCAGCGGCCGGCCCTCGCTGCTGTAGAGCACCGAACCGGTGGTCAGGTAGATGCCGCCCTGGCGCAGGATGGTTTCGGTGGCGCTGTAGTGTTCGTCGGTGTCGTGGCGGTTGTAGAAGATCACGTCGGCGGCCTGGTTGCCGTCGAGGTCGACGATGCGCAGGGTCTGCCCCTGTTTCACTTCATGCAGCCAGGGTTCGCCGGCCGGCAGTACGACGCTGAGGCTGGCGTCGGCGGGGTTCAGGGCGCTTGCCTGGATTTTGATGGCGGTCATGGTGATCTTCCTTACGCCAGATACTGCAGATCAGTCAGTTGCAGCGCCCGCCCGCCTTCCGGCCGGAAGCTGCGGCAGAAATCGTCGGCCGGGGCCGGGCCGGAGCGCCAGGCGGTCACGCCGACCATCGCCGGGGCGTAGTCTGGGCGCGGGTCGAGCGGATGTGGCGCGCTGGAAACGGCGACGATGACATCCATGTCCAGGCGCAGATCGACCGCGTCGCCAGCTTTGGCATGGTTCTCGTGGAAGCAAAAACCGCCTTCTGCATCGACGCTGACCTTGCTGAAGAAATTCACCGGCGCGACCAGATCGCGTCGGGTCAGGCCGTACTTGCCGATCTCGATCAACAAACCGTCCTTGCCGGCGCGGTACATGCCGTTGCGATGCTGCTGGTAGTTGTGCGCGCCGTATTTCTCGTGCATGCGTTCGGCATCCAGCAGTAGACCGAGCGGGTCGTGCCAGCCGAGGCTGTCAGCGGTGATCGAGGCCAGCGCGCAGCCCATGTCGCTCATCAGCACATGGCCGCGCGTGTAGTGCGCGGTGTGCTGCGCCTTCAGCGAATCGGGCATGTTGTAGCGTTCCAGTTTCTGGCTGGCGTTGTACAACACCAACGACAGGTTCGCGCCGTCGCCCTTGGCGGTCAGCCGCAGCGTGACGCCGCGCGGCAAGCGCCAGGACCAGTGGCAGCCACCGGGAACGGTTTCTTCCCAGAGCAGTTTTTCTGTAGGAATGGCATGCAGGTTCATTACGACACCCCGCCGAGATTGAGTTGATCGAGCATGTCCTGATCGGTCTGCATGCCTGAGGTCTCCTTGATGCGCGCCAGAATTTCCTTCTTGAGTGCGAGGAATTCTGGCGTGTGTTTCATGTCCTGCTCGCGCTCGGCGGGCAGCGGCACGGTATAGATGCTGTCGATGCGGCCGGGTCGTGGCGCCATCAGCACGACGCGGTCGGCCAGGTAGATCGCCTCTTCGACGTCGTGCGTGACGAAGGCGATGGTCGGTTTTTCCAGCTTGTGCACATGCAGGATCAGGTCGTGCATGACTTCCCGCGTCTGCGCGTCGAGCGCGCCGAACGGCTCGTCCATCAGCAGGATCTGCGGCCGCCCCATCAAGGCGCGGGCGATGGCGACGCGCTGCTGCATGCCGCCGGAAAGCTGGTTGGGATAGGCGTTGGCGGCGGCATTCAGGCCCATCAGGCTGAGCAGCGCATCGGCGCGACCGGATGCCGCTTCGACATCGCTGTCGCTCAGGTTTTCGCGGCCGTGGCGCAGTAGCCGGCTGAACTTGATGTTCTCCATCACCTTCAGCCAGGGGTACAGGCTGTAGTGCTGGAACACCATCGCCCGCTCCGCACCCGGCCCGGCGACCGGCCGGCCATCGGTCAGCAACTCGCCCGCCGTGTGGTATTCGAGGCCGCCGATAATGCGCAGCAGCGTGGATTTGCCGCAGCCGGATGCGCCGACGAAGGTGACGAATTCGTTGTCGGCGATGTCCAGGCTGACGTCCTTGAGCGCCTCGACGGTGTGCGGGCCGTAGCCGAACACCTTGCCAACCTGCTGGATGGAAATCTTCGTGCTCATGATCTGAGGTACAGCCAGGGAAAGGCCTTGCGGTGGGCGAAACGGAACATCTGGTCCATGACCAGGCCGATCAGGCCGATCAGGATGATGCCGACGAAAATCTTGTCGGTTTGCAGGAAGCGCTGCGCCTTCAGGATCGAATAGCCCAGCCCGGAGTTGGCGGCGACCAGTTCCGCCACCACCAGATAGGTCCAGGCCCAGCCCATGGTGACGCGCAAAGTGTCCATCAAGGCCGGTTTGGCCGACTGGAAGATCACCTTTTCGATGACCTCGGTGCGCGTCGCCCCCATGGTCTGCGCCGCCTCGATCTGCGCTTGCGGCACGCGGCGCACGTCCTCGGCCATCATCAGCAACATCTGGAAGAAGGTGCCGATCCAGATGATGGCGATCTTGGACGATTCCTCGATGCCGACCCACAACATGACCAGCGGAATGAACGCCACCGCCGGCATGTAGCGGATGAAGTCGGTGAGCGGTTCCAGAAACGCCTGCACCGGCCGGAAGGTGCCGACCAGTAGGCCGAGCGGCAGCGCGATGATGGCGGACAACAGGAAACCCGCCACCACGCGCCAGACGCTGACCCAGACGTCGTCCATCAAGTCGTCTTCCATGTACCACTGCAGCAGGCGGTGGAAGACGTCCGGCGGACCGGGCAGGAACACCTTGTCGACGCCTTCGCCGCTCGCCGCGAACCACCACAGCGCCAGTGGCGCGAACAGGCCGAGCAGCGCGAACAGCCAGTACTGTGCGGGCGACAGCGGACCGCGTATGGTCCACATGCCGGGGCGGCGGGGGCGGGAGGGAGTCATGCCGGCAGCCCTGGTTTACTTGACGCCTGCCGCTTCTTTCACCAGCGAAGCATCCAGCCCCTTGGCGTAATCGACCTTGCCTTCCATCAGCTTGTTGTCGACCAGGAACTTGGCGATGGTCGGGGCGACGCCCAACAACGAGGTCGCGTCGGTCGCCGGGCCGAATGCCTGCAGGTTGGCTTTCTGGTCGAAGAAGCGGGTGCCGGGCAGGAAGATCTTGTATTCCTTGGCCTCCATGCCGACCACCTTGGCCATGATCTTGGCGGCTTCATCCGGGTTGGCCTGGATGAATTTCTCGGTGTCGTACCAGGCCTTGATCATGCCGACGAAGTCCTTGCGCTTGGCCTTGATGGATTTTTCCTGCGCCACCAGCAGGTCGGGAATCAGGCCGGGCACGTCCTTCGAGGTGAACAGCGCCTTGCCCTTGCCGCTGCTCTGAATCTTGTTGACCCACGGATTCCACACCACGGCGGCATCGACCCGGCCGGCCATGAATGCGGCGGCGGCATCGCCGGCCGACATGTTGACCACCTGCACGTCCTTCAGGCTCATCTTGTTCTTGGCCAGCGCCATGGTGAGCAGAAAGTGCGACACGCTGAATTCTTCCAGCGCGATCTTCTTGCCCTTCAGTTCGGCGAACGACTTGATTTTCGGGCTGACCAGCAGCGCATCGTTGCCGGCCGAGTTGTCGTTGACCAGAATGGTCTTCAGCGCCAGGCCCTTCGACAGCGGCGCCATGGTGTCGCTCCAGGTCTGCGAGTTGGCGTCGACCTGGCCGGCGGACAGCGCGCTGATCGAATCGGTGTAGTTGGCGAACCAGACCAGCTTCACGTCGGCGCCATGCTTCTTGAAAAAGCCCTTCTGCTCGGCGACATACCAGGCCACCCAGCCCGGCCAGTCGGACAGGCCGATCTTGACTTCGGCGGCGGCCGGCAACGGCGCGGCCAGGAAACCGGCGGCTAAAGAAAGTGCGGTGAGGGCGGCAAGGCGAGGGGAAAGACGTTTGAGAAATCGCATGACAGGCTCCAGTCGGTTCCGGGAAAAAGGGCGAGAGGGCGGCTCAGCGCTACCTCCCGGGCTTTTATCCCTCCGTGGAGCTCCACCCGTGGGCGGAACCGGCCGGCTCTCGGACCAGACATCCCTTGCGGGACCGGAACCCTAGCTGGCCTAAGGCACCAAGAAGCACCTCTCGCAAAATCTGTAGCAGGACCTGTGCCATGTATTTTTGTCAGCGATTGTTTGTTTATAATCAGATGGATACGGCCGTTCCGTGGGGATATGGGGCGGTGTTCGGGTTGGTCGTGCACTACATCGGTGCATGAGCTGAGCCGTTTGCCCTTTGTCGGGGCAACCTGACTACAGGAGCGGATTTCATAGACAAAAAAAGGGCGCCTCGCGGCGCCCTTTAGAGGTCGGACGAATCCGATCAGAGGTTGTAGGCCCGCTCGCCGTGGCTGGCGGTATCGAGACCTTCGCGTTCCTGTTCTTCCGGTACACGCAGACCCATGGTCATGTCGATCAGCTTGAACACGACGAAGGCAACCACGCCGGACCAGACAATCGCGGTACCGACGGCCTGGGCCTGAATCCAGACCTGCGCGCCGATCGACGTGTCGATCACAGTGTTGTTGACGTAGTCGAGAATGCCGGTGCCGCCCATGGACCAGGTGTTGAACACACCGGTCAGCAGTGCGCCCAGGATGCCGCCGACAGCGTGGATGCCGAACACGTCGAGTGCGTCATCCACACCCAGCATCTTCTTCAGACCAGTCACGCCCCACAGACAGACCACACCCGCCAGTGCACCGATTGCCAGTGCGCCGCCGACGCCCACCCAGCCGCAGGCCGGGGTGATCGCCACCAGGCCGGCTACCGCACCGGATGCCGCGCCCAACATGGAGGGCTTGCCCTTGAGCAGCCACTCGGCGAAGGTCCAGGTCAGTGCCGCAGCCGCAGTCGCGTTCAGGGTGTTGACGAAAGCCAGTGCTGCCGTGCCGCCCGCTTCCAGTGCAGAGCCTGCGTTGAAGCCGAACCAGCCCACCCACAGCATGGAAGCGCCGATCATGGTCATGGTCAGGCTGTGCGGGGTGAAGGCTTCACGACCGTAGCCGATCCGCTTGCCCACCACGAAGGCGCCAACCAGACCGGCGATACCGGCGTTGATGTGCACCACGGTGCCGCCGGCGAAGTCGAGCGCGCCCTTCTGGAACAACCAGCCGGAGGCAGCAACTGCAGCTGCACCCGCATCGGCGTCGGTGAAGGCATCCGGGCCGGGCCAGAACCAGACCATGTGTGCCATCGGCAGGTAGGCGAAGGTGAACCACAGCGCGGCGAACAGCAGCACGGCGGAGAACTTCATGCGCTCGGCGAAGGCGCCGACGGTCAGTGCCACGGTGATGGCGGCAAAGGTGGCCTGGAAGGCGACGAAGGTGAACTCGGGAATCACGACGCCCTTGCTGAACGTGGCGGCGTTGGCGACGCTGCCGGTGACCGGGTCGAAGATGCCTTTCAGGAACAGCCGGTCGAAGCCGCCGATGAAGGCATTGCCCTGCGTGAACGCCAGCGAGTAGCCGTAAATGGCCCACAGCACGGTGATCAGCGCGAAGATCGAGAACACCTGCATCAGGATCGACAGCATGTTCTTGCTGCGCACCAGGCCGCCGTAGAACAGGGCGAGGCCGGGGATGGTCATCATGATCACCAGCAAGGTGGCGACCAGCATCCAGGAGGTGTCGCCCTTGTTGGGGCTGGGCGCGGGCGCCGGGGCTGCTTCGGCCGGTGCGGCTTCAGCGGCAACAGCAACGGGCGCTTCTGCAACCGGTGCTGCTGCGTCGGCAGCGGGCGCAGCGGTTACTTCAGCGGCAACGGCCGGCGCGGGCGCCGGTTCTTCGGACAGGGCAACGCCGGCAAAACCGAGCGAGCCCAGGAGCATCAAGGTGGCGAAGAGCTTTTTCATGGTGGATTCTCCTTAGATCGCCGTCTCGCCGACTTCGCCGGTTCGAATGCGCACAACCTGTTCCAGGTCCCAGACGAAAATCTTGCCGTCACCGATCTTGCCGGTCTGGGCTGCTTTGGAAATGGCCTCGATGGCTTGATCGAGCAGATCGGCCTTGATGGCGATTTCGATCTTCACTTTGGGCAGAAAGTCGACGACATATTCCGCGCCGCGATACAGCTCGGTGTGGCCCTTCTGGCGGCCGAAACCTTTGACTTCGGTCACGGTAATGCCGGAAACCCCGAGGCCGGACAAGGCTTCACGCACCTCGTCGAGCTTGAAGGGTTTGATGATGGCGGTTACGAATTTCATAACGGTCTCCTGAATGAACTGCCGGTCCGATGTTGCCCCGCACCGAGGTTCCGGCGCGGGGCGGATTCAGACGAAATTAGAAGGATTTGGAGAAGGAGATGGCCAGGACGCCTTTGGCAACATTCTCTCCATCCCAATTGCCGTAGGCCACGTCGTCGGCATCTGTATCGGAATAGGCGGCGGTGACGGTGCCGAAACCGACATCCTTGGTCACGCCGATTTTCCAGTCGTTGTATGAAGCGAAGTTGAAGTCATCATGTTTGACCTTCTGGTGGCCGATGTGGCCCAACAGGCCCCAGCCGCTGCCGAGATCATGCGTGGCATTCAGTTCGAGGTAGTTGCTGCCGGATGTTTTGGCATTCGCCGCACCGGTCCAGCCGATGAAATAGTCGGACACGACATGACTGTACTTCAGGGTCAGCATTTTCCAGGTGCCGGCGACATAAACCTCGGTGGTGTCCGGGGTCGCCACGCCGGCGATCTTGTCGCCGGGGTAGTAGTAGTGAATCAGGCCCACGTCATAGCCCATATCGCCCACGCTGCCTTTGTAGCCGCCGTACAAATCCAGTTCCAGATTGCTGTCTGTCTTGTAAGCATCGCCGGCAGCGGCCGTGCCATAGGTTTCCACCCATTTCTGGTTAGACAGCCAGGCGCCGGCGTAGAAACCGCTGGCATGGCTGTAATCGACGCCGCCAGAGATGGCGGGGTCATGCTGGGTCTGGGTAATACCGCGGAAGATGTAATCGGTGGTCACGCCGACGTTGAAGGCGACGGTATGCGGCGAAGCCGGTGCATCGGCAGCAATCGCAGGCACGCTGATAAGTCCGGACAGAATGAGCAGGTAAGGCAGTTTCTTCATGACGGTTCTCCAGAAAAAAGTGGTGCGATGGTGCACGGCCTCCTTCAGCATTTACTGTGCCAATAAAATTAACTGATATAAATCAATGTGTTGTTGTTATCTGAGCAATATTGGCGCATTTTGACGCTCGTTCTTGGTGCATCAAGAAATCCTGATGCACCGCGTTGGCACCCGAGATTGCAGTGCCCCCTTTGTTAAACTCGCGCATTGCCAGCTTGTCTACGTGGTTCGTCCACTCAATCGTCACGAAAGCCCGTCATGCTTAAACAGAAACTCGCTCAGGAAGTCGCCGGAAAGGTCTCTGAAATCCTGGCATTCAGCCCGGCCAAGGATGTCGAAAAAAATCTCAAGGCCAGTCTGGCTGCGTGGTTGTCCAAACTCGATCTGGTGACACGCGAGGAATTCGACGTGCAAACCCAGGTGCTGGCGCGCACGCGCGCGAAATTGCAGGAACTGGAAGCGCGTCTCGACAGTCTTGAAAAGTCAGATTCCTGATTGGCTTGCCCATCACCATGAAATTCAAGAAAACACTGATCTACACGGCGCTGTTCGCCACGCTGGCGGCGTGCTCAACCAACCCGATGACCGGGCGCTCGCAGCTTTCCCTGGTTTCCGAGAAACAGGTCATCGCGCAGGCCGGTTCGGCCTATGTGAATGAGCTCACCCCCTGGGAAAAGAAGGGCAAGGTCAATAACGATCCGCGGCTCAAGGCGCGCGTCGATGCCATTACCAACCGCCTGGTGGCGCAGGCCATACGCTACCGCCCGGATTCGGCGAACTGGGACTGGCAAGTGTCCGTGATCGACGATCCCGAGACGCTCAACGCCTACTGCCTGCCCGGCGGTCGCATGGCGATCTATACTGGTCTGATCAACAAGTTGCAGGCCACCGACGACGAGATCGGGCAGGTGATGGGACATGAGATCGGTCATGCGCTCGCCAACCACGGCGCGGAAAAGATGTCGAACTCCATGCTGGCGCAAGGCGCGGTGGCGGTCGCGGCGGCGGCTTCGGGCAGGAACAGCAATGCGGTGATGCAGGTCGGCCCGGCGTTGGCGCAGTTGGGTTGGCTGTTGCCCAACAGTCGTGGTGCGGAGAGCGAAGCCGATCGCATCGGCATCGAAATCGCTGCCCGCGCCGGGTTTGAACCGGCTGCGGCCGTGGGTTTGTGGAAAAAGATGCTTGCCGCGAGCGGCAAGGGGGCGCCGCAATTTCTCTCGACGCACCCGGCGCCGGATACCCGCATCAAGGATCTGTCCGCGCTCGCTCCCCGCATGCAGCCGCTCTATGCCAGCGCCTCGAAGTCGCCGGTGGCGGCGCCGACGCGCATGTCCGACAACGTGCGCGATGTGACGCCGGGTGCGGCCGTGCCGGAGCAGAAGGCGCTGACTCTGGTTCCTTTGCCCGACAAAAACAGTACGCCCGCGCGGTGAAAGCGGCATCGAGCATGTCGGAGTGCATCGTCGAAGTTGCCGCCGCGGTGATCGAACGCCCGGATGGTCTGTTCCTGATGGCGAGCCGGCCCGAGGGCAAGGTGTATGCCGGCTGGTGGGAGTTTCCCGGCGGCAAGGTGGAGGCCGGCGAAACCGCGCGCCAGGCGCTGGAGCGGGAGTTGCGCGAGGAACTGGGCATCGAGGTCGAACAGGCTTGGCCCTGGCTGAACCGGATTTTCGCGTATCCGCATGCGACGGTGATGTTGCGTTTCTTCCGGGTGACGCGCTGGCGCGGCGAACCGCATCCGCATGAGGGCCAGCAATTCGCCTGGACCCACGCTGCCGCGCCCGATGTGGCACCGATCCTGCCCGCCAACGGGCCGATTCTGAAGGCGTTGCGTTTGCCGCTGGAATACGCTATTTCGGATGCCGCCAAGCTGGGTCCAGAGGTCTTTCTGCAGCGTCTCGACCGACGTCTGGCGGGCGGTCTGAAGCTGTTGCAGTGGCGCGAAAGAGGTGTGCCGGCCGGTCTGCTCGAACAGGTCGCCGCGCGCTGCCAAGCCGCCGGCGCGGTGCTGCTGTGCAATGCCGGCGCGGCGCCGGCCGCCGGCCTTGGCGCTGGCTTGCATCTCAATTCGGCCCAATTGCTCGGGCTGGAGCGACGACCCGATTTCGAATGGGTGGCGGCGTCCTGCCATAACCAGGCGGAACTGCAGCGTGCCGCCGAACTGGAGCTCGATTTCGTGGTGCTTTCGCCTGTTTTGCCCACCCCCAGCCATCCGGGCGAACCCGCTTTGGGCTGGCCGGCGTTCAGCGCGTTGCTGCGCGATTGCCCGCTGCCGGTCTTCGCGCTCGGCGGTCTCGGTCCAGACGACCTAGCCCTGGTGCGCGGCTACGGTGCGCACGGTATCGCGCTGAAAAGCCAGGCCTGGGGCGCGGCATGAAGGCGCCGGCATGGATGATGCGGGTCTGGCCGCTGGCGCTGATTGCGCTGATCGCGCTGGTGCTCTGGGCCAGTCGCGCGCCGGAGGATGGGCATGACACGCTGGTCGCTTGCACGACACTTGCCAGCGGTTGTACGGTGCAAGCCGATGGACGCGAAATCCGCCTGGGCATGGTGGGCGACCTGAAGCCGCTGGTGCCGTTTCAGATCTGGGTCAAGGCGGCGGGCCTGGTCAAGGCGGAGGCGCGTTTCCAGATGGAAGGCATGGAAATGGGCTTCAACCTGTACACCTTGCGCGCCGATAACGAGGGGGTCTTTCGCGCAACCGTCACCTTGCCGATCTGTGTCACCGGGCGCCGCGACTGGCGCCTGCTCCTCGATGTGGACAAGACACGTTTGACCGTGCCATTTGTCACCGAGCTGTAATATTCGGCCCGGTTGGTCCCCCTATAATCCGCGAAGCCGCCGAGGCAAGGACAATCCCGTGAGCAACACCCCAACGAGCGGCAATCGAAGGAGACACAGCAATGCCCAGTGAACATATCTATAAGCAATTCGATGCCGACATGGAGGCCGTGCGCGCGCGCGTACTGGAAATGGGCGGCATGGTGGAGGAACAGGTCAATATGGCCGTTGAGGCCTTGATTTCCGGCAATACCAAGCTGGCCGATGAAGTGATTGCCAACGATCAAAAGGTCAATGCGATGGAAGTGGGGGCCGACGAAGCCTGTACTCAGATCATCGCGCTACGCCAGCCTACCGCTGGGGATCTGCGCATGATCCTGACCATCATCAAGACGATTACCGATCTGGAGCGGATCGGCGACGAGGCGGCCAAGATCGCCCGCTTCGCGATCAAGGTGTACGACAGCGACCGCATCCTGACGCCGCGCTACAACGAGATCAAATACATGGCCGGCCTGACCACCAAGATGCTGCGCGAGTCGCTCGACGCGTTCGCCCGTCTCGATGCCTCGGGTGCGGCCGGCGTGGCGCGGCAGGATATGGAAGTGGACGAGGAATTCCATCTCATCACGCGCCACCTGATCACCTTCATGATGGAAGACCCGCGCACCATTTCCACTTTCATCGATTTGCTGTTCGTCGTGAAAGCCATCGAACGCATCGGCGACCATGCCACCAACATGTCGGAATACGTGGTGTTCATGGTCAAGGGCAAAGATGTGCGCCACGCCACGATCGAAGAGTTGGAACGCGAGATCCAGTAAACCGCTTCCGCGTTTCGCCAAAAAGCCGGCAGGTCACCCCGCCGGCTTTTTGTTTGGCGCGCTCAGTGCCCGCCGGGCTTGCGTACTTCAGCTTGTACGTCCAGCTTCTGTTCCTTGCCGTCTGCGCCTTTCACGATCAACGTGACCGGCACTTTGTCGCCGTCTTTGATCTGCTGCTTGATGCCGATGAACATGAGGTGCAGCCCGCCTGGCTGCAGCTTCACAGTCTGGCCTTTGGGCAGGGCGATCTCCTTGAGCTGGCGCATTTCCATGACGCCGCCATCCATTTTCATGATGTGCAGTTCGAGCGATCGGGACACCGGGCTGCTGCCGCCGACCAGTGCCATGTCGGCATCGGCGGTGAGTTGCATGAAGCCGCCGGCCACCTTCTGGCCGGGCGCGGTGGCACGCACCCAGGCGTCTTCGATCTTGACGCTGTCGGCAAGCGCGGGGAGGGCGAGGCTCATGCCCAGAATCAGGGGGAGCAAGCTGCGATACATGGCGATTCCTTTCACAAAATCCATTCCAGTTGAGCTAAGGCGAAGCGGCCGGCACTGGGAAGGTGGGTGCCGACGGCCACATCGCCGCCGCTGACGCGGTTGATGCCGCCGAGGTGGTCGTAATAAAGCTTGTCGAGCAGGTTGTCGATGCCGAAACGCATTTTCACGTTCTTGGCAGCCTGCCATTGCGCGTGCCAGTCGAACACGGCATAGCCCGGCGTGATCGGTTCGTTGTTCAGCGCCGTGCCGCTGCCCGGCTTGGCGTACTGTGCCACGTCCTCCTGCCGCTGTGCCATGCGGACGCCCAACGTGTTGTCCCAGGCGCCGCGTCGATGGCTGGCTTGCAGGTTCAGGCGCAAGGGCGCGAGGCGGTACAGATTGCTGTCGCTATCCAGATTGCGGCCGCGCACATAGCTCAGCGTCGCGTCTACATGCCATGCGCCAGCCTGGTAAGCCCAGACGCCGTCGATGCCTTGCAGGCGCGCATCATGGTTCTCGTAGCGCAACACGTTGTTGATGCCATCGGTGGTATGCGGCGTGCCGACGATGTAGTCGCCGACGCGCTGGTAGAACGCGCCCACCTTGTAGCTGTGCCCGCCTGCCTCGCCGTGCAGGGCAAGGTTCAGCGCATGCGCGACTTCAGGTTTCAGGTTCAGGTTGCCCAGATAACTGTTGTTGTCCGCCTGGCCGGCACTGGCGTTGAGCGGGGTCCATTCATAGCGTTCGAGCAGGCTGGGGGAACGCGTCTTGCGGGTCAGGCCCAGCTCGTAGCCCAGGTCGGACGCGGCCGCGTACTGGAACAGCGTATTCCAGTCCCAGTTGTGGTCGGTCTTCTTGTGCGACACGGCGTTGAAGGCGCCGCCCAGGCCAGTCGTGGCGACCGCCTGTGCCGGGCCGGAGCGGACCTGGCCGGTATCCATGCTCACCGTATCCGAACGCAGGCCCAGGTTGGCGCTCCAGGCGCCGCCGAGCGAACCCTGCCACTCGCCGAATACGCCCAGGCGCTCGCGGCTGGCGTCGCGCAGGATGTCGGCGGCGAAGGCATTCGTGGTTGCATTCCACTGGTAGGTCGCGAAGTCGTTGCCCAGCCATTCCGCACCGAAGCTCATCCGCCCGCCTGCCAGGTGGCGTTTGCCCGCGAGTGCCAGGCCCACATCCGTACTGGTGGCGGGGGCATACATCCGGGTGCCGGCGTTGGCGCGCAGGCTGTAGTTGTCCATCAGATGCTCGATGTCGTGCCAGTACACGCGGGCGGTCGCGCTGGTATCGCCCAGCTTGCCCGCCCAGGCCAGATTCACCGCATTGGCGTCGTCCTTGATCATGTCCATCGGCAACGATGGGTTGCCGGCATCGCTGACCTGATGCCGACTCACGCTGACGTCGAAGCGGCCGCTTTCCGTGCCGCGCGCGTAGTTCAGCTTGCTGCGCCGGCTGTCGTAGCCGCTGTCTTTCACCTTCCCATTGGCATAGTTCAGATCGTCGCCCTGGGCAAAATTGCCGGCGTAGGACAGCGCATTGTTCCGGTTGCCGGTGCTGGCGTTCAGTCCCAGGTTCCAGCCGTCGTTGGCGCCGCTGAAACCGGCGTCGAGCTTGCCGTTGGCTTGCCAGGCGTCGCCGGCGGAGAACTTCGGCCGCCGCGAGTGCGCCAGGATCGTGGCACCAAGCGCATCGCCGCCGGCCGATACCGGCGAGGCACCGGCGATCAGGGTCAGGCTTTCGCTATCCGCTGCGGCCGCATAGTGCAACGGCGGGTCCATGTGGTTGGGGCAGGCTGGGGTGATGTCCATGCCGTCCACCAGGATGTTGACGCGGTCGCCGGCGAGGCCGCGTACCTGCGCAATGCCGGTGAGCGGTCCGTTCTTCACCACGGCCGCACCAGGAAGTTCCGCCAATGCGGCGGCTAGATCGGTATGCAGCGGGGTGGGTCTGGCCTGGCTGGACGCGAACGGCGTGAAGCCGGGGCGCTGCGCCGTGACCAAAATTTCTTCCAGAACGGGGAGTTCGGCGGCGCTCGCCAGACAGGGCGGCAGGGCTAACAGCAGAGCTAAAGGCTTGAGTTTCATGCGTGGCTTCGAGGTCATGGATGCCCGCAATATTAGGGATTTCGACTGCGCCCCTGCCTGTGGCAAATTGTCGCAGGCAGGGGAACGGAATTTCGGGCAAAAAAATGGCCCGCGTTGGCGTTGCCAAGGCGGGCCGAGCGATACGTAAAAACGTATGGAAGCGAATGCATCATAGCGAGGCGGCCACGCCGGCGGAATGCGACATGTTGTCGCAGGGGGGGCGGCGCCATCGCTCGTTAGAATGACGCCATGCTTTCGCTAACCAGATTATTCCAGGTCGCTCACGAAGTGCTGCCGAAGGTGGCGCAGCAGCGCCTGATCAAAGTGCGAGCCGCGCTGATCCTGAGCGAATGGGCCGGCGTCGCCCTGCTCACGCTGGGGCTGCAGGCAAGTTTGCCGCTGCTGTCTCTCGTCTTGCTTCTCGCTTTGCACGTGCTCTTGAATGGCGTCGCCTGGCTGCGCCTGCGCACCGGTGGCGCGGCGCAGACGGAAGTGGCGTTGCAACTGGCGGTCGATGCGTCCTGCATCGGTGCGCTGGTGTTCCTGACCGGCGGCTATGCCAACCCTTTCATTTCGCTGTTGCTGGCGCCGCTGATTCTGGCTGCGGTGACCTTGCCGCCGCTGCACGCATGGGGCATGGCGTTGTGGGTCGGCGGGCTTTATACGGTGCTGATGCGCTTCTATCACCCATTGCAGATCCAGGTTTCGCCCGAGGCGGCGGTGGATCTGCATTTATCCGGCATGTGGCTGAATTTTCTGTTGACCGCCGCACTGGTCGCGGCGTTTGCCGGCCGCCAGGCGGCGAGCTTGCGACGTCGCGATGCGGAGTTGGCGCAAGCGCGCGAGCAACGACTGCGCGACGAGCAGTTGTTCGCGCTCGGCCTGCAAGCCGCAACGGCGGCACACGATCTGGCGACGCCGATGACTTCGGTGCGCATTGCATTGGACGAGTTGCGGCGCGATTACGCCGGCGACGATGAACTGGCGCAGCCGCTGGCGTTGCTATCCGGTCAGGTGACCCGCATGCAGAGTGTGCTGGATCGCCTGGGCGCGTCGGCGCGGGCGCGCGATACCCGTCAACGCGCCGGACCGCCGCTGCCGGCGCGGGCCTGGCTGGCACGGACATTGGAACGCTGGGGGCTGATGTGGCCGCAAGCGCGGGTTCACCTGGATGTGGCTGCCGATGTGGCGGAGGAGCAGCTGTTATTGGAGGACGATGCGGCGCTGGAGGCGGTTCTGATCGTGCTGCTCAACAATGCCGCGCAGGCCTCGCCCGATTACGTGAGCTTGTCGGCCAGTCGTTCGGGCCAGTCCCTGTGCCTTGCTGTGGCGGATTGCGGCGGCGGCTTGGCCAGCGGCAAACGCACGGGCGAGCGCACGGGCTGGGGTGTCGGCCTGGAACTGGCGCGCGCGGCACTGGAACGCATGGGCGGTCAACTGGAAATCGGGGCATCGGAGTGCGGTGGCGTCAATGCGCGCATCATCCTGCCGCTCCCCGTGGCGGCGTCGACGTGATGCGTTGGCATATTCTGATCGTCGACGATGACGCGGTGTTCGCCCAGACCCTGGCGTACGCCATGACGCGGCGCGGCCATCGGGTCGACACCGCGGTGAATATCGAAGCGGCGTTGAGCCTGGCGGAGAGCCAGAGCTTCGATGCCGTGGTGCTGGATTTGCGTCTCGGCGCCGAGTCCGGCCTGCATCTGATCGAGCCGTTGCGCCAGCGCCAACCGCAGGCGCGCATCCTGCTGCTGACCGGCTACGCCAGCATCGCAACCGCAGTCGCGGCGATCAAGCTGGGCGCCGTTCAATACCTGCCGAAACCGGCAAGCGTGGCGGCGATACTGGCCGCTCTGGGCGACGACAGCGGCGATGCGGATGTCGATCCGCCGGATGCGCCGTTATCGGTGGATCGCCTGGAGTGGGAGCACATTCAGAAGGTGCTGGCGCAGCACGAAGGCAATCTGTCCGCGACGGCACGGGCACTGAAAATGCACCGGCGCACCTTGCAGCGCAAGCTCGCCAAACGTCCCGTTAAAGCCTGACCAAGTCAGGGCGCGAGGGTTTCGATCAGGATGTTGCGGTTGGTATAGATGCAGATGTCGGCGGCGATGCCGATCGATTCCCGGACGATGGTTTCCGGATCGAGGTCGCTATGTTCCAGCAGGGCGCGTGCTGCCGACTGGGCATAGGCGCCGCCGCTGCCGATGGCGGCGATGCCCTGTTCGGGTTCCAGCACATCGCCGGCGCCAGTGATGATCAGGGTGCTGGTGTGGTCGGCCACCACCAGCATGGCTTCCAGGCGACGCAGGATACGGTCGGTGCGCCAGTCCTTGGCCAGTTCCACCGCACTTCTGACCAGATGTCCCTGGTGCTTGTCGAGCTTGGCCTCGAACCGTTCGAACAAGGTGAACGCATCCGCGGTGCCGCCCGCGAAGCCGGCCAGGATGCGTTCCTGGTACAGACGGCGGATTTTGCGGGCGCTGGCTTTGATGACGATGTTGCCGAGGGTGACCTGGCCATCGCCGCCCATGGCGACGGAATTGCCGCGGCGAACGGAAAGTATGGTGGTGCCGTGAAATTGTTCCATGTGCGTCTTGCTGAAAAGAGGGGGGCTGGCTACGCCGGCGGGACTGGCTACGCGCGGGTGCGTCCGAGGACCACGGAGAATTGGCTGGCGCCAACAATGTGCAGCAGGGTGTTGACCAGTTCGTTGCCTTCCTTGAACAGGATCTTGCTGCCTGCTGCGGAGATGGCAATCAGGTTTTCGAGTAACAGCCCAACCACGGAGAAGTCGATACGGCTGACCTGGCTGAGGTCGATTTCAACCTGCTTACGGCCTTCCGCATACTGTTTGAGATCTTTGAACTGTGCTTCGCAGCCGGGTCCGATCATGCCGGTCAGCTTGAATGCGGTGTCCGGTGCCGGGGCGGCAAGCGTATCGGCCTTGCCGTTCTTGTTCGGTAGTGGGCGCGGTTGCGTATAGGAGGGCGGCGAAACCTCGAATGCAACGGCGTAGTCCACCGCCGCATTGTCGAAATCGTCTTCCTTGCCCAGCAATTGCAATACCGCCAGGAACAGGAACCAGCCGGACTCGGACAGGCGTTCTCCTTGGCGCGCCGCATCCAGCCTTACCGCGAATCCCGGTCCGCCGATCAGTTCGACGGGCTTGCGCATTTCATCCAGGTGGATGAAATCGTTCAGAATCGCACGGGCGGTTTCTTCATCGGGTGCCAGCGTCTTGGAAACGTCGAGCCGCACATAGGGCGCATGTTCCGCATCGTGGAAGAAACGACTTTGCTTGACGCGTTCCAGGCTGCCGTATTTTTCGCCATAGGTCATCAGCGGCGCCGGCTGGCTGCTGCCTTTCGGCTTGTCGCGCGGGGTCCAGGTCGGCGGCGAACGCTCGAACTTCACCGCGAAGTCGACAGCGGCATCCTCGAACGGAGCGGACTGGTCGCTGACCTCGTAGAGGTCGAACAACATGTACCAGGGCAGCGGATCATGGTTGTCGCGGTGGTCGAGCAGGTAGCGGTTGAGCAATGCCGCGGTTTCGCCGATCTTGCCGTTGGCATACAAGATCGCCGCTTCTTCCAGTTCCGGCACCAGGCCGCCCATGGCTTCCTGCACTTCGATCCCGCCGCTGACGTCTTCCGCGGGGCGTTTGGCGCCCGCGTAGGCCGGTCCGGGACCGAACGCGTCATGGCCTTCCTTGAGGAAAGCAAGGAAATCGTCAGGTTTTTCTTTGCGGAAGAAGGAAAACACGCTACGTCAGATTCGCTACAGGAGAGTTATCGCAGCATAGCAGAAGCATTTGCCACTTGTTGTGAGCGAACGCACTAAGCCTCTGGTGGGTAAGGAAATTTGCAGCGAAAGCACGGGTTTTTACTTATGCCGACTGAATCAAGGTGCCGACGCCCTGGTCGGTCATGATTTCGAGCAGCAAGGCATGTTCCACCCGACCGTCGATGATGTGTACCGATTTGACGCCGCTCCGGGCCGCATCGAGTGCCGAGGCGATTTTCGGCAACATGCCGCCGGACAGCGTGCCGTCGGCGACCAGCGCGTCGATTTTTTTCGGGGTCAGACCGGTCAGCAGGTTGCCGGCTTTGTCGAGCACGCCGGGCGTATTGGTGAGCAATACCAGCTTCTCGGCCTTCAGTACTTCGGCCAGTTTGCCGGCGACCACGTCGGCATTGATGTTGTAGGTCTCGCCCGCGCTGCCGACGCCGATGGGCGCAATCACCGGGATGAAGTCGCCGCTATCGAGGAAGGAAATCAGGCTGGGGTCGATCTTGGTGATTTCACCGACCTGGCCGATGTCGATCACGTCGCCGGGTTTTTCCTGCGATTCCATCAGCAGTTTCTTGGCGCGGATGAATTGTCCGTCCTTGCCGGTCAGGCCGACCGCTTTGCCGCCCGCCTGATTGATCAGGTTGACGATTTCCTTGTTGACTTGGCCGCCCAGCACCATCTCGACCAGATCCATGGTCTCCGCATCGGTGACGCGCATGCCCTGAATGAATTCACCTTTCTTGCCGACACGGCGCAATAAATCCTCGATTTGCGGGCCGCCGCCATGCACCACGACCGGGTTCAACCCGACCAGTTTGAGCAACACCACATCGCGCGCGAAAGCAGCCTTGAGGACCGGATCGGTCATGGCGTTGCCGCCATACTTGATCACCACGGTCTTGTCCCAGAAACGTTGGATGTAGGGCAGGGCTTCGGCGATGACCTTGGCTTTGTCGCCGGGGGTCAGGTTGGCTATCGACATGCTGGATTTTCCAATTAGAAGTAAATGCTCGCGCCGCCGATTCTACAAAGCCGCAAACCGGGACGGCAAAAAAAGGGCGGCCGCGACCGCCCTTCGTATAAACGCTGCCGGATCATTGGATCGCCAATTTCCTGGCTGCGGAAACGGCTTTCTTGGGCAGCGTCAATTCCAGTATGCCGTTTTCGAATTTGGCCCGCGCGCCGGCTTCATCCACTTCCTGGCCGAGTGCGAAGCTACGATAAACCCTGCCGTAGTAGCGCTCGCTGCGCAGAACCTTGTCGCCTTCCTTCTGTTCGCTGTTTTTCTTGACCTCGGCGCTGACTGCAACCGTGTTGCCTTCGAGGGTGACCTGGATGTCGTCTTTACCGACGCCGGGCAACTCGGCATGCACCGTGTAGTTCTTGTCGCTTTCCTTTACATCCATTTTGATCATCTGCATCTCTGGCATTTCTGCTGGAAAACGCATCGGACGCACCAAATAGCCTCTGAACACATCATCCAGCATGTCATCGACAGCGAAGCGATCTCGCCGAACAATGTTGCTCATGATTCGCTCCTTTCGGTGAGGAAAAACCGGAATCCATCCGGCTGGCAATTTCATTATTGCTTCGATTCGAGGTAATTCAAGATGTTGCTATCTTGTTGACTTTAATAAAGAACTTGCCGTTTTTCAGGGCAGCGCCTAGATTGGGCGCGTCCGATAAAAAATTATGGATCAACGGGGGAATAAAGCTGGATCTCCCGCTGTTTGCGCTTTGCCGAACCCAGCCTGAGGAGGAGGGGGGAAGCGAACCTTGCCACTACCGGCATTCTTCGTTTTGAACGATTTGGAGATTCAACATGGCTACTAATAAAACCGCTCTGACCCTGGCGCTGGGTTCCGCCATCGCTGCTTCGCTGGCCGCCGCACCGGCATCCGCCAACGAGAACCCGTTTGCGGCACAGTCGATGACAAAGGGCTATATGGTCGCCGAGGCGGCCCCCGACGCCGCCAAAGCCCCGGAAGCGAAGTGTGGCGCGCAGAAGCGCATGGAAGGCAAGTGCGGCAATAAAGCCAAAGCCAAGGCCAAGGAAGGCAAGTGCGGTGGCATGAAGAGCGCCGCCGATGTCGAGGCGAACAAGAAAATGATGAAGGAAGGCAAATGCGGCGAGGGCATGTGCGGCGCCAAAAATGCCAAGGAAGGCAAGTGCGGCGGCAAGAACTGATTGCCGCCAGTTTGCCAGGCGCATGAACGCTCCGCGTCTTTCCGGCGCGGGACTCGGCTTTCGGCGCGATCTCATTCCCGCGCTGAAAGCCGGGGTTCCCGCAGCCATCGATTTCTTTGAGCTCGCGCCGGAAAACTGGATCGATATGGGCGGTCGCTATGCCCGCGATCTGCGCGAGTTCAGCGAACGCCATCCCTTCGTCTGCCACGGCCTGTCGCTCTCCCTGGGTGGCCCGACGCCACTGGACGAAGTGCTGCTGCGCAAGATCAAGGCCTTCATGGCCGCGCACCGGATGCCGCTCTACACCGAGCATCTGTCCTACTGTTCCGACCATGGTCACCTCTACGACCTGATGCCGATTCCGCCCACGGCCGAGGCGGTGAAATATGTCGCAGCGCGCATTCGCCGCGTGCAGGACATCCTGGAACAGAAGATCGCCATCGAAAACGCCAGTTACTACGTGGCGGCGCCGATCGGCGAGATGGACGAGCCCAGCTTCATCAACGCCGTGCTGGCGGAAGCCGACTGCTGGCTGCATCTGGATGTGAACAACATCTACGTCAACAGCGTCAACTTCAAGTTCGACCCGATCGACTACCTGCGCCGCATGCCCGCCGAGCGCATCGTCTATATGCACATGGCCGGCCATTACCAGCAAGCGCCCGATCTCATCATCGACACCCACGGCGCCGACGTGATCGATCCGGTCTGGCAATTGCTGGACACCGCGTATGACTTGTTGGGCGTGCATCCCACCTGCCTGGAACGGGATTTCAATATTCCGCCGCTTCCTGCGTTGCTATCGGAAGTCGTACATATCAAGGAAATTCAGGTCGGGCATGCGGAACGGGCAACACGGGCGGCATGAGCGTGGATAGGCAGCCGATGGATTTCCAGCAATACCAGCGCGAATTTACCGCCCACATCCGCGATCCGCAGGGGGTAAGCCGCCCCAAGGGCGTGCCGGCGCGTCGCATGAAGGTCTACAACGCGCTGCTCTACAACAACCTGGAGGGTTTTCTGCTCTCCTGCTTCCCGGTTTGCCGCAAGATTCTCGGTCAGCGTCGCTGGACTCGGCTGGTCCGCGCTTTCATGCGCGACCACGTCAGCCACACCCCGTATTTCCGGCAGATTCCCGAAGAGTTCCTGAACTATCTGCAGAGTGAGTGGCAGCGTCCCGACGACGTGCCGCCCTTCCTGCCGGAGTTGGCGCATTACGAATGGATCGAACTCGAACTGGATACGTCCGACCGCGATGCGGATCTGCCCGCCTACGCTGCGGCGGGCGACTTGCTGGCTGGGCGGCCGCTGCTCAATCCGGTCTTGCGCGTGCTGGCCTATCGCTGGCCGGTGCATCGGCTTTCGCCGCGGTTCAAGCCAACCGAACCGCCCGCGCAGGCCACCTTCACGCTGGCGTTTCGCGATGCCGAGCATCGCGTTCGCTTCGTGCTGCTCAATCCGGCCAGCGCGCGTCTGCTCAACCTGTTACAGGAAAATCCCGAGTCGAGCGGACGCGCGGCGGTCGCTACACTTGCCCAGGAAATGGCGCTGTCGCCCGATGCATTGCTCGGCTTTGCGCAAAGCCTGCTGAAAGACTTATTAGCGCAAGGCGCTATTCTCGGAGTCCGGGCCTGATCGGCGTCGTTCGCAAACCTGCGGTTGAACTGTGCCGGTGTTGAAAGTAGTATCTCCCGGTTTCGCCTCAATATTCATTGCCCGGTCGCGTATCGGGCGAGCCGCGTCAGACACCCTCGGTTTGGCGCGTGCAGCGGTTAGTCGAGGGATGGATAGGGTTAGCAGTAATGCGGTCAGCGGCAATGCCAGCAAGACAGGGTTTATACAATCCCGCACATGAACATGACGCGTGCGGGGTCGGTTTCATCGCGCATATCAAGGGCGAGAAGAGCCATAGCATCGTGCGTCAGGGTCTGCAGATTCTCAAGAACCTGACGCACCGCGGCGCCACCGGCTACGACCCGAAATTGGGCGATGGGGCCGGCATGCTGATCCAGATGCCCGACGCATTTCTGCGCCGGGAAGCCTCCAAGCTGGGAATCGCGCTGCCGGTCGCCGGCGAATATGCCTGTGGTACCGTGTTTTTGCCGCAGTCCGGCAATGGCCGCGTCGCCTGCGAATCCGCCATCGCGCGCATCGTGCACGAAGAAGGCCAGAATTTCCTGGGCTGGCGCGACGTGCCGCGCGACAACCGCGATATCGCCGCCGCAGCGCGCGCCATCGAGCCGGTCATGCGCCAGGTGTTCATCGGCTGCGCAGGTCTGGTCGACCAGAACGCCTTCGAGCGCAAGCTGTTCGTGATCCGCAAGCGCATCGAGCATGCCGTGCGTGCGCTCAAGCTGGACGACGGTGCGCATTTCTATATTCCTTCGCTGTCCTCGCGCACCCTGGTTTACAAGGGCATGCTGCTGGCCGAGGAAGTGGGCACCTATTACCTCGATCTGCAGGACGAAAGCATGGTGTCGGCGCTGGCGCTGGTGCATCAACGCTTCTCGACGAATACCTTCCCGGCCTGGGATCTGGCCCATCCGTTCCGCATGATCGCGCACAACGGCGAGATCAATACCATGCGCGGCAACGTCAACTGGATGGCCGCGCGCCACGAGGCGATGAAGTCCGCCGTGCTGGGCGACGATCTCGAAAAACTGTGGCCGCTGATCGCCGAAGGTCAGTCCGATTCCGCCTGTTTCGACAACGCGCTGGAACTGCTGGTGGCGGGCGGCTATTCGCTGCCGCACGCGATGATGCTGCTGATTCCGGAAGCCTGGGCCAACAACCCGTTGATGGACGAAGAGCGCCGCGCGTTCTACGAGTACAACGCCGCGCTGATGGAGCCGTGGGACGGTCCCGCCGCCGTCGCCTTCACCGATGGCCGCGTGATCGGCGCGACGCTGGATCGCAACGGTTTGCGCCCGGCGCGTTACCTGGTGACCGACGACGGTTTCGTGATGCTCGCCTCGGAAATGGGCGTGCTCACTTTCCCGGAAGAGAAGATCGTCAAGAAGTGGCGTCTGCAGCCGGGCAAGATGTTCCTGATCGACATGGAACAAGGTCGCATCATCGACGACGCCGAGGTCAAGCAAGCGCTGGCGCAAGCCAAGCCGTATCGCGAGTGGATCGAGAAATCGCGCTACTTCCTCGGCGACCTGCCCAAGGTCGAGGCCAAGGTGGAACTCGATTCCGCGTTGCTCGATGTCCAGCAGGCCTTCGGCTACACGCAGGAAGACCTCAAGTTCATCATGCAGCCGATGGCGGCCAATGGCGAAGAAGCCACCGGTTCGATGGGCAACGACTCGGCCTTGCCGGTGCTGTCCGACAAGACCAAGCCGTTCTATCACTACTTCAAGCAATTGTTCGCGCAGGTGACCAATCCGCCGATCGACCCGATCCGCGAGGAACTGGTCATGTCGCTGGTGACCTTCATCGGGCCGAAGCCGAATCTGCTCGGCATCCATGCAGCTGACGAAATCGACCCGCCGTTGCGGCTGGAGGCGAGCCAGCCGGTGCTGATGCTGGATGAACTGGCGCAACTCAAGGCCATCGACAGCCTGACGCAGAACCGTTTCCGCGCCTTGGTCGCGGACATCACCTACCCGGTCGTCCAAGGTGCCAAGGGGATGCAGGACGCCATCGCCGCGCTGTGCGAGAAGGCCGAGAAATCGGTCGGCGACGGTTACAACGTGCTGATCCTGTCCGACCGCGACGTCGGCAGCGAGCGTCTTGCCATCCCGGCTTTGCTGGCCTGCGCCGCCGTGCATCACCATCTGGTGCGGGCCGGCTTGCGCACCAGCACCGGCCTGGTGGTCGAGACCGGTTCGGTGCGCGAAACGCATCACTTCGCCTTGCTGGCCGGTTACGGCGCGGAAGCCGTGTGTCCGTGGCTGGCGTTCGAGACCATCGCCGGATTCGGTTTCGCCGATACCAAGGAAGCGCAGAAGAAATTCGTCAAGGCGGTCGGTAAAGGCTTGTACAAGGTGATGTCCAAGATGGGCATCTCGACCTACCAGTCCTACTGCGGCGCGCAGATTTTCGATGCCATCGGCCTCAACAGCGCGTTCGTCGAAGCGTACTTCCCGGGCACGTCGAGCAATGTCGAAGGCATCGGCCTGCGCGAAGTCGCCGAAGAGGCGCTGCGCATGCATCAGGCCGCGTTCGGCGCCGATCCGGTGTTGGCCAACGCGCTCGAAGCGGGCGGGGAATACGCCTACCGCGTGCGCGGCGAAGACCATATGTGGACGCCGGATTCCATCGCCAAATTGCAAAGCGCAACGCGCACCGGCAAGTACGAGACCTACAAGGAATATGCCCGTCTGATCAACGATCAGAGCAAGCGCCACCTGACGTTGCGCGGCCTGTTCGAGATCAAGTCGGCGGGTGCGCCGGTACCGCTGGACGAAGTTGAGCCCGCCAGCCGTATCGTCACCCGCTTCGCCACCGGCGCCATGTCGCTCGGCTCGATTTCGACCGAAGCACACACGGTTCTGGCGCTGGCGATGAATCGCATCGGCGGCAAGTCCAACACCGGTGAAGGCGGCGAAGACGCCGTGCGCTTCCAGCCGGTGCAGACGGATACGACGCTGTCCGAGTTGATCGGCAAGAGCCGTGTCGTCGCCGACATCCCGTTGAAAGCGGGCGACTCGATGCGTTCCAAGATCAAGCAGGTGGCTTCCGGCCGGTTCGGCGTCACCGCCGAATACCTGGCCAACGCCGACCAGATCCAGATCAAGATGGCGCAAGGCGCCAAGCCGGGCGAGGGTGGCCAGTTGCCTGGCGGCAAGGTGTCCGAATACATCGCCAAGTTGCGTTTCTCGGTGCCCGGTGTCGGCCTGATTTCGCCGCCGCCGCACCACGACATCTACTCCATCGAAGATCTGGCGCAGCTGATCCATGACCTGAAGAACGCCAATCCGAACGCCTCCATCTCGGTCAAGCTGGTGTCCGAAACCGGCGTCGGCACGGTCGCGGCGGGCGTGGCCAAGGCCAAGTCGGACCATATCGTGATCGCCGGCTATGACGGCGGCACCGGCGCTTCGCCGCTGTCGTCGATCAAGCACGCCGGCAGCCCGTGGGAAATCGGCCTCGCCGAAACCCAGCAGACCCTGGTGCTGAACCAGCTGCGCGGCCGTGTCGCGGTACAGGTGGACGGCCAGATGAAGACCGGTCGCGATGTGCTGATCGGCGCCTTGCTCGGCGCCGACGAGTTCGGTTTCGCGACGGCGCCGCTGGTGGTCGAAGGCTGCATCATGATGCGCAAGTGCCACCTCAATACCTGTCCGGTCGGCGTCGCCACGCAAGATCCGGTGCTGCGCCAGAAATTCACCGGCCAGCCGGAACATGTGGTCAATTACTTCTTCTTCGTCGCCGAGGAAGTGCGCGAACTGATGGCGCAGATGGGCATCCGCAAGTTCGCCGATCTGATCGGTCGCGCCGATTTGCTCGATACCCGCTCCGGCATCGACCACTGGAAGGCGAGCGGACTCGATTTCAGCAAGATTTTCTACCAGCCCAAAGTTGCCGCGGATGTCGCCCGCAGCCATTGCGAGGCGCAGGATCATGGCCTCGAACACGCGCTCGACAACACACTGATCGAACAGGCGCTGCCGGCATTGGAGCGGGGCGAGAAAGTCGTCATCGCGACGCCGATTAGCAACTTCAACCGTACCGCCGGCGCCATGCTGTCGAACCAGGTCGCCAGCCGTTACGGCCATGCCGGTCTGCCCAACGACACCATCACGGTCAACCTGACCGGCACCGCCGGCCAGAGTTTCGCCGCCTTCCTGGCGCATGGCATCACCTTCGAGCTGACCGGTGAGGGCAACGACTATGTCGGCAAGGGCCTCTGCGGCGGTCGCATCGTGATCAAGCCACCAGCAGCATTCGACGGCGATCCGGCGGAGAACATCATCGTCGGCAACACCGTCATGTATGGCGCGACGACCGGTGAAAGCTACTTCCGCGGCGTCGCCGGCGAACGTTTCTGCGTGCGCAACTCGGGTGCTTCGGCCGTGGTGGAAGGGGTCGGCGATCATGGTTGCGAATACATGACCGGCGGCACCGTCGTGGTGTTGGGCCAGACCGGCCGCAACTTCGCCGCCGGCATGTCGGGCGGCGTGGCTTACGTGCTCGACGAAGACGGTCTGTTCGGCAAGCGCTGCAATCTGTCCATGGTCTCGCTGGAACAGATCGAAGACGCCGAATCCGTCACCAACGGCGCCATCCATCACAAAGGCCAGGCGGATGAATTGACGTTGAAGGCATTGCTCGAAAAGCATGCCGTCTACACCGGCAGCGTCAGCGCCAGACACATCCTGGACCACTGGAATGAATATCGTGGCAAGTTCGTCAAGGTGATGCCGAATGAATACAAGCGCGCCCTGATTGAAATGGCCGAACAGAAATTGCTGGAGGCGGCGTGATGGGCAAGATCACCGGGTTCCTCGAATACGCGCGGCTGGCGGAAGCCAACCTGCCGGTTGCCGAGCGGGTCAACAACTACCAAGAATTCGTGCTGCACCTGACCGACGACGAGGCCAAGGTGCAAGGCGCGCGTTGCATGGATTGTGGCATCCCGTTCTGCATGAGCGGCTGTCCGGTCAACAACATCATTCCGGACTGGAACGATCTGGTGTTCAAGCAGAACTGGCGCCAGGCCATCGAAGTGCTGCATTCCACCAACAACTTCCCGGAGTTCACCGGCCGCATCTGTCCGGCACCGTGCGAAGCGGCCTGCACGCTGAACATCAACGACGATGCCGTCGGCATCAAATCGATCGAACACGCGATCATCGACAAGGCCTGGGAAATGGGTTGGGTGCAAGCACAGCCCGCCGCCCGCCAGACCGGCAAGAAAGTCGCCGTGGTCGGCTCCGGCCCCGCTGGCATGGCCGCCGCGCAGCAACTGGCGCGCGCCGGCCACAGCGTCGCGTTGCTGGAAAAGAACGACCGCATCGGCGGCCTGCTGCGTTACGGCATCCCCGATTTCAAGTTCGAGAAACGCCACATCGACCGCCGCATGCAGCAGATGGCGGCGGAAGGCGTCGAGTTCCGGGTCAATCAGCATGTTGGCGAAAACGTCACTGCCGATGCCCTGCTGGCCGAATTCGATGCCGTCGTGCTGGCTGGCGGCGCCGAACAGCCGCGCGACCTGCCGGTCCCCGGCCGCGACCTCGCCGGTGTGCATTTCGCGATGGATTTCCTCACCCAGAACAACAAGGTCGTCGCCGGCGATGCCGTGGCCGACCAGATCAAGGCGACCGGTAAGCATGTCGTCGTGATCGGCGGCGGCGATACCGGCTCCGACTGCGTTGGCACCTCGAACCGGCACGGCGCCGCCTCGGTCAGTCAGTTCGAACTGATGCCGCAACCGCCGCAACAGGAAAACCGCCCGCTGACCTGGCCGAACTGGCCGATCAAGATGCGCACCTCCAGTTCGCACGAGGAAGGCTGCCAGCGCGACTGGTCCATCGCCACCAAGTCGTTCATTGGCGAGGGCGGCAAGGTGACCGGCCTGAAGGCCGTGCGCCTGGACTGGAAGGACGGCAAGATGAGCGAAATCCCGGGTTCCGAATTCGACATGAAAGCCGATCTGGTCCTGCTGGCGATGGGCTTCGTCAGCCCGGTGCAGAAGCTGCTCGACGCGTTCGGCGTGGCAAAGGACGCGCGCGGCAACGCCAAGGCGACCACCGAAGGCGCCGGTAGCTACGCCACCAGCACAGCCAAAGTCTTCGCCGCCGGTGACGTGCGCCGCGGCCAGTCGCTGGTAGTCTGGGCGATTCGCGAAGGCCGCCAATGCGCGCGGGCAGTAGACGAGTTCCTGATGGGCGGCAGTTCGCTACCGCGCTGAAACTTGGCGTGTGTTGAATGAAAAAAGCCGGCTTGATGCCGGCTTTTTTCATGGACGGGTGAGGAGCTCGGTCGGCGCCGACCCAGAGGCTGGTCGATGGGAATGGCGGCAACTCGGCCAGAACGGTCTTTCATCCTTACCTGATTGCAGCCGTTCGGGAATGACCGCTCCGCATGGCATCGTCGGAGTGCTCCCGACCCGAAGCAGACAATTGGGGGTACGGCGTTTGAAGCTGTGTGTACAAGCCCCCCGTGTTGCCGGGAAGGCGAATAACAGCATTTCCCACACAAACAGCGTGGCGCTGTTCATAGGCCGAAGAAATCCTCACGTTTACTGATCTGCTTACGCTGTCGCACTGCACGACTCTGGAAATAGCCCCCGGGAGCGCTGACTGACCATTTTTGATGGAATTGCGGAACGAGTCCCTAAAATGTCGAGATGATTCTTGAAATTACTGGCGATCAAATCGCGCAGCTCAACGACACCGACCTGCGAACGTTGGTGGGCTATCTATGCGAGCGTGAAGTTCGGGCGCACGGCCATTGCCCGTCTGCAGTGACATGGGGCGGGCATCAAAATGCGAGTGATGGTGGCGTCGATGTGCGGGTTGCGCTTTCGGCTGGCGCTGCGATCTCGGGTTATGTTCCCAAGGCGGCGACCGTTTTCCAGGTCAAGGCCCAGAAGATGCCGCGTGGAGCGATCCTCAAGGAGATGGCTCCCGAAGGTATTGTTCTTCCCAGCATCACTGAGCTGGCGACCAATGGCGGGGCCTACATCATCATCAGCTCCGAGGGTTCGCTTTCCGATACGTCCCTGAAGAACCGGAAGGCAGCGATGGCCGAAGCGGTAGAGGTGCTTCCATCGGCCACCTCACTTACGCTCGACTTCTATGACCGTCGTCGCATTGCCACATGGGTGAACCAGCACGCAGGGCTGGTGCCGTGGGTGCGCGAAAAACTCGGGCTTCCTCTCTCTGGCTGGCGTCCATTCGAAGACTGGTCAAGTTCGCCCGCATCCGTGGACGCGCCGTATTTGCTGGACAATCAAACTCGGCTCGTTGGCCCATCAATCAATAACGTGGACGGGCTGAACGCTGAGCAGGCCCTGTCGAAGCTTCGCGACATCCTCGCCAAGCCCAAGGGCGTTATCCGTCTCGCTGGCCTGTCCGGTGTCGGCAAGACGCGCCTCATCCAAGCGCTTTTCGATGATCGGATCGGAATCGGGGCGCTGCCACGGGCCGATGCGCTCTACACCGATATTTCCGATGAACCCGATCCCGTTCCACAGGAGATGTTGTCGCGGCTCATCAGCATGGGGCACCGCGTTGTTCTGATCGTCGATAACTGCGGCATCGATTTGCACCGTAAGCTCGCGGCAAAGATTGCGAACTCCAACTGCCTGCTCAGCGTCATCACGGTCGAATACGACATCAACGACGATGAACTGCAGAACACGGAAGTTTTCAAGCTAGAGCCCGCGTCACCTGATCTCATCGAGAAGATGCTCGAGAGCCGCTATCCGGCTATCGCGCCCCCGAGCCGTCACATCATCGCGAAATTCTCGGAAGGAAACTCGCGCGTAGCCTTCGCGCTGGCAGAGACGGCTAAGAGCGGCGAGTCGCTCGCCAAGCTCAAGGACACTGAACTGTTCGAGCGCATGTTTTACCAGCAGAAGGCGCGCAGCGCGGATCTGCTCGATGCCGCCAAAGCGTGCGCCTTGCTCTACTCATTCGATGGAGAGACGCTGGACGGCATTAAGTCGGAGCTTTCGCCCTTGGCAAAGCTTGCAGGGCAGTCGGTGGACCAGCTCCACAAGCACGTCGCCGAGCTTCACCGCAGGTTGCTCGTGCAGAAACGAAGTAAGTGGCGGGCAATCCTTCCCCACGCCCTGGCGAACCGGCTAGCCAAGCGGGCGCTTGAAGACATCCCGATACAGCGGATTGAGGATGCCATCGTCAACGGTTCATCAGCCCGGATGCTGCGCTCCTTCTCGCGCCGCATCGGCTACCTTCATGACGATGAGCGCGCCATTGCACTGGCCGCGAAATGGTTTGCGGCCGGCGGCCTGCTGGAACAACTCGGCAAGCTGAACAGTTTGGGCGAAGAGGTCTTCGAAAATATTGCCCCGGTCAATCCCGCCGCGACACTCGCCTTCATCGAAGAAACAGCTGCAAACAATGAAGAATGGTTCTTCAGCGAACAGAATGAAAACAAGGCGCAGATCGTCCGAGCTATCAGGTCGCTTGCCTACGATTCTGCATTGTTCGAGCGTAGTGCAGCGCTGCTCAAGCGGTTCGCGATAAATGAAGTCCCCCGAGCGCAAGATTCCGCAGCCGATGCACTCAAATCACTTTTCCAGATTTATCTATCAGGTACGCATGCCAGCGCCGCCCAGCGAACAGCATTTGTCAGGACGCTGCTTGATAGCAGCGTTCCCGCCGAACAGGAGCTCGGCCTGACGCTTCTGGGAGAAATGCTCCAGACATCAGGTTTTTCGTCGCACTACTCGTTTGAGTTTTGGGCGTGGAAACGCGACTTCGGCCTTCACCCGGAAAGTGGCGATCAGGTCAGGGACTGGTACAAGCAGGTCATCGAAATGGGCAGCGCCGCGCAAGCCTCAGGCAGTGGATTGTCGGATCGTGTTCGCCGGTTGATGGCGAACCATGTCGCGGAACTGCTGCGGATCGGCATGTTCGATGAAGTGATTGCGCTAGCAAAGGCCCTCGAAGGAAACAACGGATGGCCGGAAGGCTGGATCGGCGTTCGCAACGCCATGAGGCGCGGTAACGGTAAGTTGTCCGAGGCCGCGTTCAAGAAACTGGAGCAGCTGGAGCAACGCCTCCGCCCTGGCGATCTTGCCGGGATGATCCGCTCTTATGCGCTCTCGCCGGAATGGGGGGCGCTCGATATCGCCGATTCCGATGAGAAGGAGGAACTGAAGCCCCTTGAGGCAAGGCAGAAGGTTTATGACCTATGCACTGATCTCGGCCAACAGCTCGCCGGGAATCCCCAACTATTCGACGCAATGTATCCGGAAATCATTGCAGCGCATTCACAGAAAACATTCGCGCTCGGGCGAGGCTTGGCTAAGGGCTGTGACTCACTTACGGAATGCTGGAACCTCTTGCGAGATGCGTTTCTCACTATTCCTGAAGACAAACGCAAGGCGCAGTTCCTCTCCGGCTTTCTGGTGTCTGCAATGGCCCGCTCAACGAGCGAAACAGAAACTCTGCTCGATGAGGTTCTGGCAGACCCTCGTCTTCATTCCTACCTGCTTAATTGGCAGGTGAACGTTGGTGTTAATGGCAAAGCATTCGAGCGGATGATGAAGGCGTTGGCGATCGATACCGTGCCGGTCTCCAGTTTTGTTCTGCTCGCGAACGGGCGAGCCCACGAAGGGCTGGATGACGAACAACTGCGCCTAATTTTGCAGGGGATTATGGCCAAGGACGGCGGCAATGACGTTGCCACACAGGTTCTGGGAATGCGCATCTTTGGCAGGGTTTCTGACAAGCTTCCGATGAGTGAATCGATGAAGGCCACGGGTAGAGAATTTCTGGCCAAACTTGAATTGGAGAAAGGTGCGCAGCTCGATTACATGATTGGCGTAGTGATCGAAGCGGTGTTCGATAAACCAGAGCATGAGGATCAAGCGCGTGCTTTCTGTACTCGAATCATTGCGGCGGTCGCCAGCTGGAAGGTATCTACACGAGATCTGGGCGAGATCATCACTGCGCTCACGAAAACCTTCCCCGTTGTTGTTCTCGATTTACTCGTCGAGCAGGTGACCGGTGCGGATGGTGCCGGACGGATACTCTTTCGGGACATCAGAAGCAATCGCGCCTGCCCGCTCGATCGCATACCGGATGACGTCTGGATGGTGTGGGCCTCACAGAAGCCCGAAACGCGCTACGAACTTCTTGCGCGGGTGATGCGGTTCTCGAAGGCAGGCGATGAAGATCATTCCGAAGGCTGGTCGCCTGCGGCTACTAGGCTCATCGATGTAGCGCCTGAGCCCGTAAGTGTTCTGGATACATTTCTTCAGCGCTTCAGGCCAAACGGCTGGAGCGGCTCGCTTGCCGATACCCTCGCAACCCGAATGCCGTTGATTGAAACCCTCAAGCTGCATCCAAAGGTGGAGATCGCCGCTTGGGCCGTCATGCAAGCACCTGCTTTCGCCGTCTATATCGACCGTGAGCGGGCCGACGAAGCCGCTAGAGACAGAACCCGCGACCAATCGTTCGAGTAGAGACCAGCTACCCCACACAAGCTTGAATCACCCACGAAACAAGTCGAATTCAGCCGCTTTCCACTTTGCGGCCATTCAGCAGAAATCCCACGGCGGCAGCGAATGGCGGTTCTGGCCGATCAACAGCCCTAATCAACCACGAAAATCTAGCCCATACCGACTGAACACAGGTCCAGCCAGCCGACGCCCGTCTCCTTTTCTTGAACTTATTGATACGCCTCAAAGTTTCCCCCGCCTCGTTTTGGTAAACAGGATGTCCTTGTCCATGTCGCCAGAGGGGAAAACATGCAACGTCGAGAATTCCTGGTCCTTGCCGGTCTGTTGGTTGCGGGATGCGCGACCAAAACGTCGACTCAGCCCGATGCATCCGGTTTGCGTTTTTCCGATGCCGAGCGCAAGACGATCACCACTTTCTATTCGCAAGCCGGCGGTCGCGCGCCGACCGGGGCGATTCCGGCGCAGCGCGTCAAGCCGGGTGATGTGCTTGGTTCCGGTTTGCGTCCGAACAAATTGCCGACCGATCTGGACAAGCTACTGCCAAACCTGCCGGATCCGTACACGCGTCTGACGCTGGGTGCCGATGTGGTGCTGGTCAATCGCAACACGCATGCGATTCTCGATGTGATTCCGCAAGTCGCATATTGATTCGGTCGGGCTACGACAATCGCGTTTTCAGCCCGTCGCGCGGGCGGTTTTTCGTGGTGCCGGTTGCGCGTCGGAGCCGCCGCCATTCTTTGCCTGCCGCGGCAATTGGCACCGGGGCGCATGCTAAACTCGGCCGCATTTAGATAACCCCGAGCCGGTGTTCAACCGGACCCGAGGATGGCGGAAGACAGTGATCTTGAACGCACCGAACCAGCGTCAGCGCGCAAGCTGGAGCAGGCGCGCGAACGCGGTAATGTGCCGCGTTCGCGCGAGCTGGCAACTCTCGCGGTTTTATTGGCCAGCGCCAGTGTCATCGCGTTTCTCGGTGTGTTCATGTATCAGGGGCTCGGCCGGGTCATGCGCAACGCCTTGAGCTTCGATCTGGCCGATGTCGCCAGCCCGGTCATGATGGGCCGCAATCTGATGGATGCCGGCATGGATGGCGTGCTGCTCTATCTGCCGATGGCGGTTACCGTGGTGGTCGCGGCGGTCGGCGCCAATCTGATGCTGTCCGGTTGGGTGTTCTCGACGCAGGCGCTCGAACCCAACTTTTCCAAACTCAATCCGATCTCCGGCATCGCCCGGATGTTCTCGCTGAATTCCCTCGCCGAACTGGTCAAGGCGCTGTTGAAGGGGGGGCTGATTGCGGGCGTGGCCGGCTGGATGATCTGGCGCCAGCACGACGGCATTCTGGCGCTGGCCAACGAGCCGCTGGAAGCCGCCGTGGTTCACTTTGGAGAGATCGCACTGTTCACTTTTCTGGCTTCCGTCGCGGCCTTCGCCCTTATTGTTCTGCTTGATGTGCCATTCCAGATCTGGGATTACCACCATGGTTTGCGCATGACCAAAGAGGAAATCCGGCAAGAGGGCAAGGAAATGGAAGGCGATCCGCAAATCAAGGCGCGCATTCGCTCCCTGCAGCGCGAGGCGGCGCGTCGCCGCATGATGCAGGCGATTCCGCAGGCGGATGTGGTGGTGACCAACCCGATGCACTTCGCGGTTGCGCTCAAGTACGAGGAGAAGGGCATGGCCGCGCCGGTGGTGTTGGCAAAAGGGTCGCAACTGATTGCGGAGCGGATCAAGGAACTCGCGCGCGAACATCGCATTCCGGTGGTCGAAGCGCCGCCGTTGGCGCGCGCGCTGCATCGCCATGTCGAAGTCGGCGACGCCATTCCGGGCGCCTTGTTCACGGCCGTCGCGCAAGTGCTGGCCTATGTCTACCAACTCAATCAGTCGCTGAACCCGGTGTTGCCGAACGACTGGCAGGTGCCGCCGAAACTGGATCCGGGTGCTCGACTTGAGGCGGCATGATGGCTGAAGCGATCGCACTGCCGCACGCTTCGAATTGGCAGAAGATGGCCGCGCCGCTCCTGGTGATCATGGTGCTGGCGATGATGGTGCTGCCGCTGCCGCCATTCCTGCTCGATCTGCTGTTCACCTTCAATATCGCGCTGGCGATGATCGTGCTGCTGATCAGCCTGTACACCATGAAGCCGCTGGAATTTTCGGTGTTCCCGACGGTATTGCTGCTGACCACGCTGTTGCGTTTGTCGCTCAACGTCGCTTCGACGCGGGTAGTGTTGCTTGAGGGGCACACCGGCACGGATGCGGCCGGCAAGGTGATCGAGGCGTTCGGCCACTTCCTGGTCGGCGGCAATTACGCGGTCGGTCTGGTGGTGTTCATCATCCTGGTGCTGATCAACTTCATGGTCATCACCAAGGGTGCCGGCCGCATCGCCGAAGTGTCGGCGCGTTTCACCCTGGATGCGATGCCCGGCAAGCAGATGGCGATCGACGCCGACTTGAATGCCGGTTTGATCGGCGAGGACGATGCGCGGCGGCGGCGTGCGGAAATCGCGCAGGAAGCGGATTTCTACGGCTCGATGGACGGTGCCTCCAAATTCGTGCGCGGCGATGCCGTGGCCGGCATCATCATCATGCTGATCAATGTGATCGGCGGCCTGATCGTAGGCGTGGTGCAGCACGACATGAGTTTTGCCGCCGCCGCCAACAACTACACGCTGCTGACCATTGGCGACGGCCTGGTGGCGCAGATCCCCGCGCTGGTCATTTCCACCGCCGCCGGTATCGTGGTTTCACGCGTGTCCAGCGACCAGGACTTGAGCGAGCAATTGACCGGACAATTGTTCGGGCGTCCGCAGACCTTGTTTCTGACTGCCGGCATCCTGGCCCTGATGGGCATCATTCCGGGCATGCCGCATCTGTCGTTCTTCCTGATCGGCGGCATTCTGGCCGGCACCGGTTACTGGCTGATTCAGCGGCAACAGGCGGCAGCCGCGGCACCCGTCGCGGAAATCGCGCCGGCCAAGCCGGAAGAGCCGGTCGACGTGGGCTGGCACGATGTCGCGGCGGTGGATCGTCTCGGCCTGGAAGTCGGCTATCGCCTGGTGCCGCTGGTCGACAAACACCAGGACGGCGAGTTGCTGCGGCGCATTCGCGGCATCCGCAAGAAGATTGCGCAGGACCTGGGTTTCCTGGTGCCGGCCGTGCATATCCGCGACAACCTGCAACTGAAGCCGAATGCTTATCGGGTCACCTTGAAGGGGGTCAGCGTCGCGGAAGGCGAAGCCATCGCCGGCAAGTTTCTGGCGATCAATCCGGGCCGCGTGCTGGGCACCTTGAACGGCCAGGCAGCGACCGATCCAGCCTACGGGCTGCCGGCAGTGTGGATCGAGGCCGCGTTGCGAGACCAGGCGCAGACCTACGGTTATACGGTGGTCGATGCCGGCACCGTGGTGGCGACGCATCTGACCAAGATCATCAACGAACACGCGCCGGAACTGCTCGGCCGCGAGGAGACGCAGCAATTGCTGGATCACGTCGCCAAGCAGTACCCGAAACTGGTGGAAGACCTGACGCCGAAGCAACTGCCGGTGGCGACCGTGCAGAAGGTTTTGCAGAACCTGCTGGAAGAGCAGGTCCATATCCGCGATATGCGCACGATTCTGGAAACCCTGGCCGAGCATGCCACGCGCACGCAGGATGCCGATGAGTTGACCGCTACCGTCAGAACCGCCCTGGGACGCGCTATCATCCACGAAACCTTTGGAGGAGCGCAGGAATTGTTAGTGATGGCCCTGGAGCCTAACCTCGAGCACATCCTGACACAGGCCCTGGCTTCCCGCGGTGACACGGGCGTCGGACTGGAACCCGGCTTGGCGGAAAAGCTGGTGCGGGAAACGGTGCAGGCCGTCGAACGCCAGGAAAATGCCGGCCAACCCGCTGTCCTACTGTCGCCGCCGGCCATTCGCCCGATTCTGGCGCGTTTTCTGCGCCGTTCGGCACCGGGCCTCAAGGTGTTGTCGCATGCCGAAGTCCCGGATGGCAAAACCATCCGCATCGTCACCTTGATCGGTAGCGGAACGTGATCGACTCATGATCAAGAAATTCCATGCTCAAACCACGCGCGATGCGCTCCGTCAGGTGCGCGATGCCCTTGGTGCCAGCGCCCTGATCCTGTCCAACCGGCAAGTTGCCGGCGGCGTCGAGATCATCGCCGTGGCGGATATGGATATGGCGGCATTGGCCGCGCAGGCCGAACCCGCGCTCTGGCGGACACCGCCGCTGCCGGCTGCACCGCCGCGCGCGATGGCGCAACCCGTGCAAGCGCCGCCGCCGCCGCCGCGCGCCAATCTGACGCTGGACGAGGCCAAACCGCAGCTGGCGACGTTGGCTGATTACCTGGCCGATCGCGATGTCTCGACGTTGATTCGCCCTTCGCCCAGCCGCCAATCGGCGCACGCCGCCATGCCCGCCGCGGCGCCCCCCGCGCAAGCCATCCCGGCGGTAGCGACGGAGAAAGCCGCAGCGGTCAAGGATGCGGCCGTCGACGAACTGGCCAAGGAAATGCGTTTGTTGCGCGGCATGGTGGAAGGCCAGCTGGCCGGCTTCGCCTGGAACGATCTGACGCGGCGTGATCCGGTGCGCATGGAGGCGATGAAACGTTTGCTGGCGGCCGGCTTTTCGGCGGCGTTCGCGCGCATGTTGCTGGAGCGCCTGCCGGAAGACGAAGGCGATCTGGCGCAGGCCCTGAAATGGATCAAATCCACTATCGCCCACAACCTCAAGCTGGCGACCAGCGCCGATGACATCGTCGAACGCGGCGGTGTCTATGCATTGGTCGGACCGACCGGCGTTGGCAAGACCACCACGGTGGCGAAGCTGGCGGCACGTGCCGTGTTGCGCCATGGTGCGGCGAAGGTGGCGTTGGTGACGACCGACACTTACCGGATCGGCGCGCAGGATCAACTGCGTATCTACGGCCGCATTCTGGGTACGCCGGTGTTTGCCGTGCGCGATGAAAACGATCTGGAAATGACCTTGTCGGATCTGTCCGGCCGCCATCTGGTGTTCGTCGATACGGTCGGCATGAGCCAGCGCGACAAACGCCTGGCCGAGCAGGTTGCCCTGTTGTGCGGCGAACAGCGTGATGTCAAGCGGCTGTTGCTGCTGGGGGCGCCGAGCCAGGGCGTGACGCTGGAAGAGGTGGCGCGGGCCTACAGCGGACCGGGTCTGATCGGTTGTATCCTGACCAAGATCGACGAGGCGTTGACCTACGGCCCGGTGCTCGATGTCGCTATTCGCCACGAATTGCCGGTGCATTACGTCACCAACGGCCAGCGCGTGCCGGAAGACCTGCATCAGGCCAATGCCGCTTATCTGGCCGACCGCGCGTTCCGGATCCACCAGCAGGAATCGCCGTTTACCCAGGATGAAAACGACTATCCCATCCTGATGGCGGCGGCGTTGCAAACCGCGGCGATGCCCGAATTGAAGGATGCGGCCAATACGATGGGAGGCTGGGGTGCGGCTGGCTGACCCGCTCGATCAAGCCAGCGGTTTGCGCAGCATGTTTGCGCCGAAACCGTCTTTCCAGGCGTTGGGCGTGCTGGGGCCGGATGCGCGCCGTACTGCGCGGGCTTGCGCGGCACTGGCCCTGGGTTTGGGACGCCGCGGCCATCGTGTGCTGCTGCTGGATGAAACGCGACCGCCCAATAACGTGGCGGGGCTGCTCGGTATTCTGCCGCGCTACGGATTGGTCGACGCGCACCGGCGCGGATTGGTGTCGGTGCTGCAGCAGGCGCTCGATGGCTTGATCTTGCTGTCTGCGCAAGATGGTGTCAGCACGCTGGCGGGTTTATCCGAGCACGATTTGCTCGATATGGCGGATGATTGGAAAGCGCGTGCCGAAGCGCCGGAATGGCTGCTGCACAACGGTGGCGATGCGCCTTTGCGGAATCATGGCTTGGCGGCAACGGCAACGCTGCGCGTGCTGGTTTTGCCGGGCAACCGGGCCTCTTTGGCGGATGCTTACGCCGTCATGAAAGCGGCGCACGCCGCCTGTGCAGGTAACCATTGGCTGGTTTTGGTGGATGGCTGCGACGAAGGCGCGGCTATGGGGTTGTTCACGTCGTTGCGCGAGACTGCGCAACGTTTTCTGGGGGTGACGCCGCTGTTTCTGGGTAGCATCATCCGGGAGCGGCAGGGCGCGCAGCCGGCCGCACTGGATGCGTCGCTGATCGATCTGGTCAGCGACGCGGGCGGCCGCCAGGCGGAAACCGAACGGATCGATTTCGAGCAATATTGGCAGCGCATGTGGCTGTACAGTCGCATGTCGATGGAAGCGGCAACAAAAAGGGAACTGCATGGGGTACAGCATGGTCGGCGGAGTGCAGGTTAGCGATAAGGACGCCCTGGTCCGGGCGCATCTTCCGATGGTCAAGCGAATTGCTTACCACATGATGACGCGCCTGCCCGCCTGCGTGGAAGTGGACGATCTTGTCCAGGCCGGACTGATGGGCCTGCTCGATGCGGTCGATCGTTTCGACAGCGAACAAGGCGCGCATTTCGAGACTTATGCGACTCAGCGCGTACGCGGCGCCATGCTGGACGAACTGCGCGACGCCGATTGGGCCACGCGCAATGTGCGACGTGCAGGCCGGCAGATCGAAAACACCATCAATACCCTGCAGCAGCGGCACCACCGGCCGCCTTCGGAACAGGAAATCGCGACCGAAATGGGGCTGGATATCCAGGCCTATTTCGAGTTGCTGAACGATGCCCGCGGCGCGCAACTGGTGTACTACGAAGATCTGCACAATGCCGATGGCGACGATTTCCTGGAGCGTTTTGCCGACGGCCGCAATCAGGCGCCGTTCGATATCCTCGCCTCGCGGCATTTCAAGGGCGCATTGGCCAAGGCGGTCGGCGTGCTGCCGGAGCGCGAAAAGCAGCTGATGGGCATGTATTACGAACAGGACATGAATTTCAAGGAAATCGGCGCGGTACTGGGCGTGTCGGAGTCGCGTGTCTGTCAGTTGCACGGCCAGGCCATCGCCCGTTTGCGCGGACGTTTGCGCGACTGGTCGACCAACCCGTAGTCGCCCGCTATGGACATCATCAGCATCATCGGCATCGTCCTCAGCCTGACGGCAATACTGCTGGGGCAATTCCTGGAGGGCGGCAACATGGGCTCGCTGCTCCAGTTCACCGCGTTCATGATCGTCATCGGCGGCACGCTGGGCGCGGTCATGCTGCAAAGCAGCCTGAAGGTGTTCCTGGACGGTCTCAACATGCTCAAGTGGGTGATTCAGCCGCCGCGTATCGCCAGCCAGGAAACGCTCGACATGATCATCGACTGGAGCCAGAAAGCCCGCCGCGGCGGTTTGCTGGCGCTGGAGCCGTTCATCGAACAACAGAACGATCTGTTCCATCGGCGCGGCCTGCAAATGCTGGTCGACGGCGCCGAGCCGGAAGTTCTGCGCGAAACGCTGGAACTCGATCTGCAAGCCTACGAACAGCATCGCACCGATGCCGCCAAGGTCTGGCTGGCCGCCGGCGGCTATTCGCCGACCATCGGTATTCTCGGCGCGGTCATGGGGCTGATTCACGTCATGGAAAACCTGTCCGATCCGTCCAAATTGGGTTCCGGCATCGCCGTCGCCTTCGTTGCCACGATCTACGGCGTCGGCGGCGCCAATCTGTTCTTCTTGCCGATTGCCGGGAAATTACGTTACTGGGTCGGCCGCCAGGTCGCCAACAAGGAGTTGTTCATCCTGGGCATCGTCGCCATCGCCAACGGCGAGAATCCGCGTGTCATCGAGGCGAAGCTGCAGGGCTATCTGGCCTGATCGCGCAGCACTGCTGACATGGCCCGCAAGAAAAAACCCGAGGAACACGAAAATCTGGAGCGGTGGCTGGTTTCCTATGCCGATTTCATCACGCTCCTGTTTGCCTTCTTCGTGGTCATGTACGCCATTTCTTCGGTCAACGAAGGCAAGTATCGGGTGATGTCCGACTCGCTGATCAACGCGTTCCAGGAGAAGCCCAGCACGGATAAGCTGATCGAGATGAGCAGCAAGCACCCGGAGGTTCTGTCCGGTACCGGCAAACCTATCGGCAAGGCCGTGCCGCAGCCGCGCCAGACTCCGCCCGATACGCCGGAGCGCCAGAAAGCCGCGGAAAGCATGAAGAAGGTGGCCAAGAACGTGCTGCAGGCGATGCAGCCGTTGATTCAGAACGGCCAGGTGCGGGTGACCCAATCGCCGCGCGGGATTACCGTGGAAATCAATGCCAGCGTCCTGTTCAAAAGCGGCGAGGCGATATTGCAGCCGCAGTCGTCGGAAGCGCTGGCGGCCGTGGCGCAAGTGCTCGGGCAGGTCGACAACCCGATTCAGGTCGAAGGCCACACTGACAATATCCCGATCAACAGCCCGAACTTTCCTTCCAATTGGGAACTGTCGTCTTCGCGTGCCGGCAGCGTCGTGCGGCTGTTCACGGAACGCGGTGTGCCCGCCGCACGCATGGTGGCAATCGGCTATGCCGATAATCGGCCCGTCGATACCAACGCCACACTGGATGGGCGCAGCCGCAATCGGCGGGTGAATGTGTTGATTCTGAATGAAGTCGGCGGCGTGGCTAGCGAGATTACCCTGCAAGACGATGGGCAGATATCGCAAAGCCCCGCGACGCCGGCAGCCGTGCCGCGTTAGTTCTGCGTTTTTCCGATGGAGTGCATCTGGAAGCGGAACAACTCGATGCTTGGTGTCGATTCGAGGCGTTTTTCGATCTGCACCAGCTGGTTTCCCTTGGGCGTATGAATTTCTGCGGGAATGTTCGGCGCAAAGCAACCCGGCTGCGCAAGCAGCATGGGCGTTTGCTTGCTGCCCGGGCCGGGGTGCAACAGCAGGCCGCTCCATTGCCGGCCGTTGTCCTTGCGGCGCACCTGTACGGCTAACGCCTGTGGGGCCAGGAGCTGGATGCCGAAGAACATCTCGCCTTGAGCGGGAACGCGGAACCAGCGCACCAGGGCGACGCCCCAGTCGGATTTGTCCTGCCGGATGCCGACGACATCGCCGACGCGAATCTGGATCGGCGTATTGCCGGTCTTGATCAGCGCCAAGCCGCCCATGCTGTCATTCATGGTTTTGCAGCGCACGATGATCGGCGGTGCTTCGTTGCCGCCCAGGCCATAGTGAATGGTGTCGCCGGACGTGGCGGGCGTGATGAGTTGTTGCACCGATTTGAGGCCGAAACTGATTTCGAATTCGCGCCCGTTCGGTTGGCGTCGACGCTGCGATTGCCGTTGCAGCGAAGCGCCCCAGTTCAATTTGAGGCGACGCAGCATGGACGGATAGGCGGGGTCGCGTGCCACATCGGGCAGGCCGATGTTCTCGGGAGACTCCTGGCCTTTCAGGTGGGTGGTAATCAGTGCCAGATGTTTGGCCAGTTCAGTGGTGTTGAGCAGCAGATCCCAACGCGGATTCATCGGATGCGCATCGCGCGCGATCGGGGTCGGTGCGCTGTCGGTATTGACTTCAATGACAAACAGGCCGGCCTGGCCTTTGATCGTGTCTTCGGCCGGGAAAATCGTGGCCAGATTGGCGAAGCGAGCGATGATGTCCTTCGCCCAGGGCAACTCGGCCTGCGGGAATCGATAAGGATCGGCCATCGCCATCAGCAGTGTGGCTTTGTAGATCTGCTCGATGGACAGCATCTTGGTGCCGCCTTCCGGGATGGCATCCCGGAGCCCGTTGCGTAGCGCGTAGTTGTAGGTCTGATGCAGATCGACCCAGACGCCTTCCGGGATCGGGTCGTGCGTTTCGAAACTGATTTCCAGGATCGCCTGCAAGGCCAGCAAAATCCGTTGCAGATAGAGCGATACGGGATTGCCGCCGAACAGATGGAAACGCCGTTTCAGCCAGTCGATCAACAGTGTCTTGTAACCGTCCGCAAGTTCGTGCAGCAGGCGCCGCGCCAGGTCGGCGTTACGTTGTTGTTTGGGCAGGAGCGGCAGCGGTACCGAGCCGTATTGTTCGTAGAGCGACGCCACGATGTCTTCGACCACCGGCGTCATCCGCTCGACGATCTTTGTCCGCGCATCCTGCGCAAGATCGACCCGGTTCAGCGTGGTCAGGTAATCGGCCATTGCTTCGGCGGCTTCGACCGGATTGGAAAGGGGCAAACGCGTCAACCAAGCATCGACTTGCTTGGGTTTCGTATCCAAGTTTATATTGCGCCCCGACTCGCGGGTTGGCAGAACATATCTGGGTAGCATTGGTTTGCTTAACTCCTCCGTGCGGCATTCTACCTTCCTGAAAATTGACCGCAAAAGGCTTTTCCAAAGTATTCGCGCCGAGAATCTGCTCGCCTGGCTGTTTACCTTGCAAGCGACATTCTGAGCAATATGGGCAAATCTTTGGGCAGTTGCTGAACTCTCGCCTGGTTGGTGACTCCTATTTCCTCCATTTTTCGAGACTAGACATGATGCGACGTGCTGTTTTTCTGATCTGCCTGGCGCTGCTTAGCCTGTCTGCGCAGGCATTTACTCTGGTCGACAGCAAGGGCAAGACCCATACGCTGGCGCAATACAAGGGCAAGTGGGTGTTGGTGAATTTCTGGGCGACATGGTGTCCGCCCTGCCTGGAGGAGATTCCCGATCTGGTCGCGCTGCACGAGAACAAGAAAAACAATCTGATCGTGCTGGGCGTGGCGATGGATTACCGGGATGGCAAGGCGGTGTTGCAGTTCTCCGATCAGATGATGGTGTCTTATCCGATCATTCTCGGCGATCAGAAATCTGCCGCGCAGGTCGGTTCGATCCCCGGTTTGCCGACAACCTACCTCTATAACCCGCAGGGCAAGGTTGTCGCCTACAACGTCGGCGCGCTGACGCGCGAAGCGGTCGAACGTTACATTCATGCCAAGAAATAAGGAGATCTTTTGATGCGTTGGTTGTTGCTTGTGCTTGCGTTCCTGGCTACGCCGGTTCTGGCTGAAGTGCGCGATGCGCACGCCCATTTCTTCATGTCCAAGATGGGCGATTTCAAGGATGAACTGGCTACCGCCAAGGCCGAGGGCAAGCAAGGCGTGCTGATCATGTTCGAAATGGACGAATGCCCGTTCTGCGCCCGCATGAAAGCGACCATCCTGAATCAGGACGTGGTGCAGGATTACTTTCGCCGGCATTTCCTGATCTATCCGGTCGACGTGAAGGGCGACACCGCGATGGTCGATTTCAAGGGCAAGGAAACCACGGAAAAAGCGTTCGCGCTGGAACAACGCGCTCGCGCGACGCCAACCTTCGTTTTCTTCGATCTGGATGGCAATGCCGTAACCCGCTTTACCGGTACAACCCAGACTACGGATGAGTTCCTCCTGCTCGGCCGCTATGTCGTCGAAGGCGCTTATAAAGCTGCGCCGTTCAACGTTTACAAGCGCCTGAGCATCAAGCAATGAGGGGCGGTTGGTTACGCCAGGGTGCGTGGGTCGGCGTGTTGTTTGCCGTTGCGTCGCTCTCGCACGCAGCCGCGTTGACGCTGGATGCCGTCCTGGCGCATGCCGATTCCAGCCATCCAGAACTGGAGTTGGTGCGCGCGCAGAACGAAATGGCGGAGGCCGAAGCGCAGTTGGCGCAAAGCCTGAATGACTTCCGTCTGACGCTGGATGCTTCGCTGCGCAGCGGCCGCAACAAGTTGTTCAACGACCGTTACCAGCCGGACCACCTGATCAAGCTCAACGCGCGCAAAACCCTGCTCGATTTCGGACGCCAGCAAGCCAGTACCCTGGCTACCGAGCAGGAACGCGAGGCGCGCAGCCTGCAGTTGCTGGATACGCGCGCACAACGTCGCCTGACGCTGATGACGCGCTATTTCGATGTGTTGCTGGCCGACATGCAGGACGCCGCCGATACCGAAGCGCAGGCGACGGCCTATGTCAGCTGGGATAACGCCAAGGACCGCCAGGCTGTGGGGCAGGTCGCACAGTGGGAATTGGCGGAACTGGAGGCGCGTTATTTCGATGCCCAGGCGCGTCGCAACGACGTGCGACGCGGCCTGCGGGAAAAGCGGATGGCGTTGGCGGTCGCGATGAATCTGCCCGGCACGGTTCTGGACGATCTGGTCGATCCGAAATTGCCGGACAACGAGCGTACCTTGCCCGAACTCGATGTCTTGCTGGCCGATGTCCTGGCCGGGAATCCGCGTCTGGCCGCGCAGAAACAGTTGCTCGCCGCCGCCCGCCACCGGTTGAACGGTGTCCGCGCGGACAATCGACCCAGCGTTGAATTCGAAGCGGAGGCGGCGGCATGGAGCCGCGACGCTTCGACGCGGGACGATCTGCGCGCCGGTTTCAATTTTTCCTGGCCGCTCTGGCAGGGCGGCCGCGTCGATGCACGCCTGGGCCGCGAACAGGCGCGCTTCCATGAACTGCAGGCGCAGCATGACAAGCTGGTCACGGATTTGCGTCTCTCCTTGCTGGAAACCATGGAAGAAATCCGCTACTTGCGTGAAACCGCGCGCCGCAGCGCCGAGATGAACGCGACCTGGCGCGATCTGGCGCTGGAAAAGGCGCGCGCCGAGTATGAGATGGAATTGAAGACCAACCTCGGCAGCAGCATGGCCGAAACGCAATATGCGCAATTGAAACGTCGCGCCGTCGAATATCGCCTGGCCCTGGCCTGGGCGCGTCTGGAAGCGCTGATGGGTGGGCCACAGCAATTGGCGAAGCGGATCGGACTGGCGAAAGTAGAGGAAACCAAGTGAGCAAGAAAATGCATACCCCGAACCTGCGCGGCCGATTGCTGATTGCAGCGTGTTCCTTTGCGGCGACGCTTGCCCAGGCGACGGAATACCCCGCAGTGCTGGATTGGTCGGGCCGGGTTGCGCTGACGTTGCCCGTTTCCGGCGTGCTGGATAGCGTCTCCGTGCAAGCCGGACAGAATGTCCGCAAGGGCGAAGTTCTGGCCAGCGTCGACCCCGCCCTGTTCAAGGCGGGTGTGGCGGAATCCCGGGCCGACATGGATCGTCTCGGCGAAGAACATGGCGAGGCCAAACGCGACCTGGATCGGGTGCAGGAACTGTATGCCCGCACGGTCGCCTCCACCACCGAACTGGATGCCGCCAAGTTGCGCTTTGCCCGCGCCAGTTCCGGGCTGGCGGCCGCGCAAGCGCGCGTGGAACGGGCGCGTCGCCTGCTGGCCGAAACCGAATTGCGCGCACCGTTCGATGGTGTGGTGTTGTTGCGACATGCCGAGCCCGGTTTGGCGATTACCAGTCAGTGCCAACCTGCCGCCGTGGTTACCGTGGCCCGCGCCGATGAATTCATCGCGCGTGCGCAAATCAGCGCAGCCCAGGCTGTCGGCCTACGCTTGGGCGACAAGGCGACGGTGTCGCTGGGCGACTCGAATCTGCCGGGCAAAGTGCGTGCGCTCTCGGCCAGCGCCGATCATCGTTACTCCCTGGAAGTTGCCGTGCCACACAGCGCAGGCTTGCTGGCCGGACTGCAAGCAACTATCCGCTTGCCATGAACGGTCTCGTATCGTTGACAGAAGCCCCCTCGATCACGATAATCCGCGCCTCATTTCTGCCGTGGTGATGTAGCTCAGACGGTTAGAGCGGTGGATTCATAACCCACAGGTCGGCGGTTCGATTCCGCCCATCACCACCACATCCCCTTATATCCAGCATGACCCGCAAAGTATTCATCCGCACCTTCGGTTGCCAGATGAACGAGTACGACTCCGACAAGATGGCCGACGTACTGGCCTTGTCAGGCGTCGCGGGTGAAGGCTATGAGCAGACCGACAAGCCGGAAGATGCGGATGTCATCCTGTTCAACACCTGTTCCGTACGTGAAAAAGCCCAGGAAAAAGTGTTCACCGATCTGGGCATGGTGCGCCACCTGAAGCAGAAGAATCCCAATCTGATCATCGGCGTCGGCGGTTGCGTTGCCAGCCAGGAAGGTGCGGCCATCGTGCAGCGCGCGCCCTACGTCGATCTCGTGTTCGGGCCGCAGACACTGCATCGTCTACCGCAGATGATGGAAATGCGGCGGAGTTCCGGTCGCCCGCAGGTGGATATCTCGTTCCCGGAAATCGAAAAGTTCGATCATCTGCCGCCGGCCCGCGTCGAAGGCGCGACCGCTTTCGTGTCGATCATGGAGGGCTGCAGCAAGTACTGCACGTTCTGCGTGGTGCCTTACACGCGCGGCGAGGAAGTCTCGCGGCCGCTCGACGATGTGCTGGCCGAAGTCGCCGGCCTGGCGGCGCAGGGCGTCAAGGAAGTCTCCCTGCTCGGCCAGAACGTGAATGCCTATCGCGGCGCGATGCAGGACAGTGAGATTGCCGATTTCGCATTGCTGCTGGAACTGGTCGCCGAGATTCCGGGCATCGAGCGCATGCGCTACACCACCTCGCATCCGCGCGAATTCACCCAGCGCCTGATCGACGTGCATGCGCGTTTGCCGAAACTGGTTTCGCACCTGCATCTGCCCGTGCAATCCGGCTCCGACCGCATCCTGGCCGCGATGAAACGCGGCTATTCGGCGCTGGAATACAAATCCATCGTGCGCAAGCTGAAAGCCGCGCGGCCGGACATCTGTCTGGCCAGCGATTTCATCGTCGGCTTCCCGGGCGAGACTGAGGAAGATTTCGAGGCCACGATGAAGCTGATCGACGATGTTGGTTTCGACTACTCGTTCAGTTTCGTCTACAGCGCGCGTCCGGGTACGCCGGCCGCCGGCATGCTCGACGACACGCCGCAGGAAGTGAAACTCCAGCGCCTATATCGCCTGCAGGCGCGTCTCAACGAGTTGGGCGGGGCGATCAGCGCTGGCATGGTCGGCAGCGTGCAGAAGGTGCTGGTCGAAAAGCCGTCGAAGAAAGATGCCAGCGAGTTGGCCGGCCGCACCGACAACAACCGCATCGTCAATTTCGCCGGGCCGGCGCGCCTGATCGGCCAGATGGTCGATGTTCGCATCACCCAGGCCATGCCGCACAGTTTGCGCGGCGAAGTCGTCCGCAGTGAAGAAGCCTGACGCTGTTTGATGGAACTGGTCTCCTTCGTCCCCGTCGATAACGCCCGTCTGGCCAATCTGTGCGGTGTGCTGGACGAGAATCTGCGCCAGATCGAAACGGCGTTGAATGTCACACTCGCGCGGCGCGGCGAAGTATTTCAGGTCGATGGCGAAAACGCGCGGCTGGCGGTGCGTCTGCTGCAGGACTTTTACCAGCGTGCGCGCAATCCGCTCGATATCGACGAAATTCAGCTCGCTCTGGTCGAAGCGGTGCACAAGCCGAAACTTGCCAGCCAGGAAAACGACATTCCGGTTTTGATGACGCGGCGCACCGGCCTGCATGGCCGCACCGAGCGGCAAAATCAATACATCCGCCAGATGCAGGAATTCGACATCACCTTGGGCATCGGCCCGGCCGGCACCGGCAAGACCTACCTGGCGGTGGCCGGCGCGGTCGACGCGCTGGAGCGCGATCTGGTCAAGCGCATCGTGCTGGTGCGGCCTGCCGTGGAAGCGGGCGAGCGGCTCGGTTTCCTGCCCGGCGATCTGGTGCAGAAGGTCGATCCGTATTTGCGTCCGCTTTATGACGCGTTGTACGACCTGATGGGTTTCGACAAGGTCACGCGCGCGTTCGAACGCCAGATCATCGAAATCGCGCCGCTCGCGTTCATGCGCGGCCGCACGCTCAACCACGCCTTCATCATCCTGGACGAAGCGCAGAACACCACGCCGGAGCAGATGAAGATGTTCTTGACCCGGATCGGTTTCGGCTCGCGCGCGGTTGTGACCGGCGACGTGACCCAGATCGACCTGGCGCGCGGCCAGAAGTGCGGCCTGATCGAGGCGCGCGAAGTACTCAAGGAGGTGCGCGGTATCGCCTTCACCGAATTCCAGAATGACGATGTCGTGCGGCATCCGCTGGTCGCGCGAATCGTCGATGCTTATGACGCGTTTTATGGCCGCTCCCAAACTTGATCTGAACCTGCAGTTCGCCGTGAAGAAGTCGGTGCGGCCGCGGCGCTCCGAGTTTCGCCGCTGGGCAAAAGCCGCGCTGATGGTGGATGCCTGCGTGGCATTGCGCGTGGTCGGCGAGAAGGAAGGGCGCACGCTCAACCGCGACTATCGCGGCAAGGACTACGCCACCAACGTGCTGACGTTCGCCTACGGCGCGGCTGCTGCAGGCTCTCCGCTCGCAGGAGATATCGTGATCTGCGCGCCGGTGGTGGCGCGTGAAGCAGCGGAGCAGGGCATCGCGCTGGACGCTCATTACGCGCACCTCACGCTGCACGGCATGCTGCATCTACAAGGCTACGACCATGAAACCGAAGCCGAAGCGGTAACAATGGAAGCGGTTGAAGGCTTTATCATGCGGCTGCTGGGTTATTCCGACCCTTACGCTGCAAATACTTGATCAGATGGAAGACAGTCACTTACTACCTCGCCCCAGTTTCCTGGAACGTCTGACCTCCTGGCTCTCGCGTGAGCCGGACAATCGCGAGGAGTTGCTCGAACTCCTGCACGCGGCCTACGAAAACAATCTGCTCGATGCCGATGCGCTGGCGATGATCGAGGGCGTCATGCAGGTTTCCGAGATGCAGGTGCGCGAAATCATGATTCCGCGTGCGCAGATGGACGTGGTCGACATCAACGATGCGCGCGAAACCATCCTGCCTTATGTCATCGAAACGGCGCACTCTCGCTTCCCGGCGGTCGATGGCGAACGCGACAACGTGGTCGGCATCCTGCTGGCGAAGGATCTGCTGCGCTTGTTCAACGAAGAAGACATCAACCTGCGCGATCAGCTGCGCCCGGCCATCTTCATCCCGGAGTCGAAGCGGCTGAACGTGCTGCTGAAGGAATTCCGCGCCTCGCGCAATCACATCGCCATCGTGGTCGACGAATACGGCGGCGTCGCCGGTCTGGTCACCATCGAGGATGTGCTGGAACAGATCGTCGGCGATATCGAAGACGAATACGACTACGACGAGGCCGAAGACAACATCATCTCGGAAGATGGCGCCGAAGCGGGCAACGGTGAGAGCGGCAGCGTCTGGCGGGTCAAGGCGCAAACCGAAATCGGCGATTTGAACCTGGCATTGGGTACCAACTTCGCCGACGATGAATTCGACACAGTCGGCGGTTTTGTCACGCATGCGTTCGGACGCGTGCCCAAGCGCGGCGAATCGATCGAAATCGCCGCTTTCCGTTTTCACGTGCTGCGTGCCGACAGCCGCCGACTGCATACCTTGCGGGTGGAACGTCTGCCGCAAGCCGGTTTGTTGTAGGCCGCTCGGACTGCCGCGTGTTGCCCGTTGAATTCTTCGCTTATGGGCGCATCTGCCCGTGACACTCTCTTGCAAGGATTAGCTCCATGACCGCCTGGACCGAATATCTCTCTAGCCAGGGCGCCACGCTCGCCGATGGCGTTGTCGCCAGTTTCGGCGACAACGCCGGCGAGTTGGCCGCCGCAGCAGCGCAGACCGTGCTGGCCGATCTGTCCCACTTCGGCTTGATCGGTTTGTCCGGTGAAGAAGCGCAAACTTTCCTGCACGGCCAGATCACCAACGATCTGCGCAATCTGAACGCGTCGGCCGCGGTGTTTGCCGGTTATCTTTCTCCCAAGGGCCGCATGCTGGCCAATTTCCTGGTGATGAAGCGCGGCGACGACATTCTGGTCATGCTGCCAACGGCATTGCGCGAGGCGATCCAGAAGCGCCTGTCCATGTTCATTTTGCGCAGCAAGGTAAAAGCGCGCGATGCCGGCCCGGAATGGGTGCGGCTGGGCGTGAATGGCCCGGAGGCGAGCGCGGCGCTGTCAGATGCATTGGGCTATGGCCTGCCGGAAGGATTGATGAGCATGGCGCAGGGCGAACAGAGCTTCGTGCTGCGCCTGGGCGATCAACGTTTCGATGTCTTTGTGCAGACCGATGCCGCAGCGGCGTTGTGGCAAAAACTCGCCGCGACCTGTCAACCGGTTGGCGCGCCAGCCTGGGATTGGCTGATGGTGCAGGCGGGCGTGCCGATGGTGCTGCCGCAAACGCAGGACCATTTCGTGCCGCAGATGGCCAATATGGAAATTCTTGGCGGCGTCAGTTTCAACAAGGGCTGCTATCCCGGCCAGGAAATCGTCGCGCGCAGCCAGTATCTCGGCAAGGTGAAGCGTCGGCTATATCTGGCCCACGTCGATGCGGCAGCGCAGCCGGGCGATGAGTTGTTCAGCGCCGATCTGCCCGATCAATCCGCCGGCCATGTCGCCAATGCCGCGGCAGCCCCCGGTGGCGGCTGCGATGTGCTGGCCGTGGTGCATAGCAGCAGCGTCGATGCCGGCGATGTGCGCTTGAGCCGCCGCGACGGCGCCAAGCTGGCATTCCGGCCGCTGCCTTACCCGGTAGCCTGACTTTCAGCTGCGGGCGTGGGGTCCGCAGACTTCGCAGGCGGGGTCTTTCTTCAGCCGCAGCGTGCGCCAATCCGCGCTCAGTGCATCGTGCAGCAGGAGCCGCCCGGACAGACTTTCTCCGGTGCCGATGAGCAGTTTCAGTGCTTCGACCGCCTGGATCGAGCCGACCACGCCGACCAATGGGGCGAATACGCCGAATTCGGCGCAGCGCATTTCCGCATCGCGCGCGTGTTCCGGGAACAGGCAGGCATAGCAGGGTGCGGCTTCGGCGCGTAGATCGAACACCGCGATCTGGCCGTCGAAGCGCACCGCGGCGCCCGAGACTAGCGGCTTGCGGCGGCGCACACAGGCGCGATTGACGGCATGCCGGGTGGGAAAGTTGTCGCAGCAATCGATCACGACATCCGCCTGCGCCACGGCGGCATCCAGCGCATCGCCTTGCAGTCGCAGATTGAGCGCGGACACCTGGACATCCGGATTCATTGCCAGCATGCGCTGAGCGGCCGACTGCGCCTTGTTGACACCGAGGCTGGCCATGTCGTGGGCGATCTGGCGTTGCAGGTTGGTGAGTTCCACCACGTCGTCGTCGGCCAGCGTGATGTGACCGACGCCGGAGACCGCCAGATAAAGCGCGACCGGGGAGCCGAGGCCGCCCGCGCCGATGACCAGCGCGTGCGCGGCGAGCAGCCTGTCCTGGCCGGCGATGCCGATCTGGTCGAGCAGAATGTGGCGCGAATAGCGCAGGAGCTGGGTGTCGTTCATGTTCGCCAACGGGATCATCGCGCAGTCCGGGCTACTTGTACTGCCGCCATTCCGCCGGCGTTTCATCGTGGTCGCCATGCGGGCGCTTCGCCCAGGCTTCGATGTGGGCGGGGTAGTTCTTGGTGCGGGGCGCCGGTTTGCCGAGATTCTCGCGCTGCACGCGCTCGCAGTAATAGGCCAGATTGCGTTTGATCCGGATCAGCAGACTGCCTTCCAGATGAAAGCAATGCTGGTGCAGCAACGCCTCGATATCTTCCAGGCAGTGCTCGGTAATGCAATATTCGATCTGCACGGCCAGCGGGCCAATCTCGCTTGATTTCAGGCCCGGCAACTGCGCAAGCAGCGCCAGGGCGTGTTCAATCTGGCCGGGCGGCAAGGGATGAAAGACGATTTCGCGACGCTTCTGAATGTCGCAAGCGGCCGTCATTCCCAGGCCTCCTACTCTTTCCGGCTTTGCAGTAGTGACAGACCTTTAAGCAGGGTCAGCGCCTGATTGAACTGGTAATCGGATTTGCTGACGATCTCGCCTGGCTCCAGCTTCGGTTTGGCGTCCTTCTTGCCGCTCCCGGCTTTCTCGTCCTTCGCCTTGTCTTCTTTCGGTTTGGCGTCCTTGCCGGTTTCGGCTTCCTGATTGTTGGTCAGGTGCTTTTCCAGATCGGCTTCACGCACTTCCATCTTGGGGCCGTCGCTATTCGAGATCGTGGCGTCTTCGACAATGATGTCGGGGGTGATGCCCTTGGCCTGGATGCTGCGTCCGCCCGGGGTGAAATAGCGTGCAGTGGTGAGCTTGATCGCGGTGCCGTTGTTGAGCGGCAAAATGGTTTGCACCGAACCCTTGCCGAAGGTTTGCGTACCAAGCACGACGGCGCGCTTGTGGTCTTGCAACGCACCCGCGACGATTTCCGAGGCAGAAGCGGAGCCGCCATTGACCAGCACCACCATCGGCACCGATTTGGTCCAGGCCGGCAGGTTCTTCAGGTAGTCGCTCTCACCGGGGCGCAGGTAGTTTTCGCGCGCGTTGGTCAGGCGCATCTTGGCATCTTCGGTACGGCCATCGGTGTAGACCACCAGATCGCCGGTTTTCAGGAAAGCGCCGGAAACGGAGACGGCGGTGTTGAGCAAGCCGCCCGGATCGTTGCGCAAATCGAGCACCAGACCTTTCAGTCCATTGCCCTTGTTCTGTACTTGCAGGTCGTTGATCGCGCTGACCAGGTTTTCGCCGGAGTGCTCTTGGAACTGGGTGATGCGGACATAGCCGTAGTCAGGTTCGACCAGTTTGTATTTGACGCTCTTGATCTTGATTACCGCGCGCGTCAGGGTCAGCGCCAAAGGTTTGGCTTCGCCCTTGCGCACGATGGTGAGGATGATGTCGGTGCCGGGTTTGCCGCGCATTTTCTTGACGGCGTCGTTAAGGGTCATGCCTTTGACCGGGGTGTCGTCCAGTTTTATGACCAGATCGCCGCTTTTCACGCCGGCTTTGAACGCGGGCGTGTCTTCGATCGGGGAGACGACCTTGACGAAGCCGTCTTCCATGCCGACTTCAATGCCGAGACCGCCGAATTCGCCCTGGGTGCCGACCTGAAGTTCCTTGAATGCCTCGTCGTCGAGATAGGACGAATGCGGGTCGAGACCGGAAAGCATGCCGTTGATGGCTTCCGTGATCAGCTTCTTGTCTTCCACCGGTTCGACGTAATCGCTCTTGATCTTGCCGAAGATTTCGCTGAAAGCGCGCAGGTCTTCAATCGGCAAGGCCTCCGGTTCGCGTTCGGCGATGGCCGGATAGTTGAGCGTCAGCGCGGCGCCGAAAACGATGCCGATGCCGATCAGACTGAATTGTTTGAGCTTGCCTGACATGATGCCTCTTGATTTTGCGAATGGACGTCTGAGTACAGAAAACCGGAAGAATTCCCCGTGAATCGTCGAATCATTTCCAGAACAGAGATTATCTGACCCAAGCCAGCGGGTCGAACGGTTTGCCCTGGTGGCGCAATTCGAAGTAAAGCCCGGGTTCGTCTTGACCGCCGGTCGAACCGACGGTGGCCACTACATCGCCCGCGCGGACAGGGTCTCCGGGCTGCTTATACAAGCTTTCATTATTGCTGTACAGGCTGAGGTAGCCGTTGCCGTGGTCGATGATCAGCAGGTTGCCGAAGCCGCGCAGCCAGTCTGCGAATGCAATCTTTCCGCTGGCGACGGAATGGACTTCATTGCCTTGGCGTGCGCGGATAAACAGGCCTTTCCAGGCCGGGCCGCCGTCTTCGCGGCTCTGGCCGAATTTATTGAGAATTTCGCCGGCGACCGGCAGTGCGAGTTTGCCTTTCAGGCGCGGGAAATTCAGCCCGGCCAGGCTGGCATCCGCCACTGCCTTGACCTTTTGCCCGGGCTTGGGCTGCGGCTGGGTCTGTGGTTTTGCAGCGGCAGCGAGTCGGGCCAGTTTTTCGATCAACCGGGTCAGCCTTTTTTCGTCGCGGACCAGCGTGTCAATTTCCTTGCGTTGCTGGCGTATTTGTTCGGACAGCTTGTAGAGAACCTGCTGGCGCGAACCTTTTTCCGCCTCCAGCGTTTTTTTCTGGGCGACGCGCTCTTGCTTTATCTGATGCAAACCGGTGTTCTGTTCACGCGTTTTTTCCTGCAGCGTGCGCAGATGTGTCAGCGAGGCACGATGCTCGCGTATGAGTTCGGCGCGTGCTCGGCCGATGTAGCCGTAATACTCGATATTGCGGGCCACCTCGCCCGGATTGCGTCCATTCAGCATCAATTTGAGGGCATCGCTACCGCCCTGGACATAGTGTTCGCGCAGCAGTTCGGCGAGCCGTTTTTGTTGATCGGCGATTTCAACTTCGGTGGTTTGGGTGTCGCTGGTCAATTGTTTCAACGTACGCGACAGCGTTCGTTGGCGCGATTCGAGATCGCGCAAGCCGCGATTGACATCGGATATGCGACGCTCCGAGTGCTTCAGCGCGTCAGTCACCTCGGATTTGTCTTCGCTGGTCTGCTCCAGTTCTTCTTGCAGTGCCTGGATGCGGGAACGCAGATCAGAAAGCTCTTCCTGCTTGCCTGCGTCAGGTGCCGCCTGCGCGGCGGCTGCCACGCAGAAACACAGCAAGGCGGGGAAAATTCGCGCCGAAGTGATGCGTAGTCGACTAATCAAAATCGACAAGGGCGTGCCCAGTCATCTCCATGGGCTGCGGCAGATCCATCAGCTTCAACATGGTTGGAGCAATGTCTTCCAGCGCACCGCTATGTTGCATATGGGCGCGCCGGCCGATGTACAGGAATGGCACCAGATTGGTGGTGTGGGCGGTATGCGGCTGGTTGGTGGTGTTGTCCACCATGTTTTCGGCATTGCCATGGTCGGCCGTAACCAGCACTTCGCCGCCGATCGATTGCATGGCCGCGACCACTCTGCCCAGGCAGGTATCGACAGCTTCCACGGCTTTGATTGCAGCTGCGATGATGCCGGTGTGACCGACCATGTCGCAGTTGGCGTAATTGCAGATGATGGCGTCGTATTTTCGGCTCTGGATCGCTTCGACCAGCTTGTCGGTGAGCTCGAACGCATTCATCTCGGGCTGCAGATCGTAGGTCGCCACATTCGGCGACTTCACCATGATGCGATCCTCGCCGGGGTAAACGGTTTCCTCGCCGCCGTTGAAGAAATAAGTGACGTGCGGGTACTTCTCTGTTTCGGCGATGCGCAACTGACGCAGACCCAGGTTGGCGATGTATTCGCCGAAACCGTTGCGCACCCGTTCCGGCGGGAAAGCGACCGGTACGTCGAACTCTTCGCTATATCCGGTGAGGGTGCAGAAGCTGGAAAGTTTCGGTACGAATTCGCATTCGAATTCCTTGAAACCGGGTTCGATGAACGCCTTGGTGATCTCACGGGCGCGATCGGAACGGAAATTCATGAACACGATGGCATCGCCATCCTGCATGCGCACCGCTTCGCCGCCGGCGTCGGCGATGGCGGTGGGTTTGACGAATTCGTCGGTTTCGCCGCGCGCATACGCCATTTCCAGGCCGAGGCCGGCACTCGGTGCCTGGTAGGGCGCTTTGCCCTGGGTGAGCAGATCGAAAGCAACCTTCACACGATCCCAGCGTTTGTCGCGATCCATCGCGAAGTAGCGGCCGACGATGCTGGCGATACGACCGCTGTGCAATCCATCCATCTTGTCCTGCAGGCAGCGGATATAGGCCTCCGCACTCTTCGGCGGCGTGTCGCGGCCGTCCAGGAAGGCATGCACATAGACCTTGCTCAGTCCTTCGTGCAAGGCCATGTCCAGCATGGCGTGAATGTGGTTTTCATGGCTGTGCACACCGCCATCGGAGAGCAAGCCGAGAATGTGCAGGGCGCCGCCATTCGCTTTCAGCTTGGCAATGACTTCCATGAGCGCCAGATTGCTGGAGAAATGGCCGTTACGGATGGCGCGGTCTATCCGGGTGAATTCTTGATAGACGACACGTCCGGCGCCGATGTTGAGATGACCGACCTCGGAATTGCCCATCTGGCCGGCCGGCAGACCCACGGCAGCTTCGGAGGCCTGGATCTGGGTGTGCGGATAGTCGTGCCAGAGGCGGTCGAAATTTGGTTTCACCGCGCTGCTGATAGCGTTGGAAGCATCGGCTTCACGACAGCCGAAACCATCGAGAATCAGAAGGAGGACGGGCTTTTGGGCAACGGGAGGCATCAGTGGATTTTATCGTCTTTGGCGGTCAATTTTTCGCGCAGTATTTTAGTATATTTGAATACTATACGAGATATACTGAAGCGAAAGTTCGGTTGCGAAAGTCAACCGGTTGAGTGTTATTACAACACCGTTATTACAACATTTTCCGCCGTACGGAGCCCGCAATGATTACCGAGTCCACAGACCTGATCGACAAGGACGAACACATCGAACAAGCCTCACGGGCACTCAAGGCAATGTCTCACCCGTTGCGTTTAAAGATCTTGTGTGTACTGGGTGACAAGGAAGTCAGCGTGCAGGACATCGTCGAAAATGTCGGCACTTCGCAGAGCAATATTTCGCAACATCTGGCCATCTTGCGCGACAAGGGCGTGCTGCGCACCCGCAAGGATGCCAACCGGGTTTACTACCGCGTCGGCGATACCCGTACCCTGCAACTGATTGGCATGATGCGCGACGTGTTCTGCGGCTTCTCCAAGTAGAGGCCAATTGTTTTTCTTATGATTGCATAAGAAAAACTAATCATGTATATTAGCCGCAGCTAATATTTCATCGCGTTCCCGGTTGGGCGCGTTGATCAGCGTCTCAACCTGGAGCGTTGTCATGAGAAGTTTTTTATTGCACCAGCTGTTTATCGCCGGTGTGTTTACTGCAGTCAGTGTCGCGGCGTGGGCCGAGAAGCTTGAATACAAGCAGTGTGTCACCGCTGCCCTGGCTCAGAATCCCGATCTGGCGATCAGTCGTGCCCAGATCGAACAGGCGGAAGCGGCAGTGCGTCAAGCCGAAGGCAAAAAGCTTCCACAGCTGAATCTTTCCCTGACGGCAACGCGCAGCAACGATGCGTTGAATGCGTTTGGCATGAAGTTGGGGCAGCGTGGCGCCACGTTCAATGATTTCGGTGCGGGTGAGTACCTCGGTGCGCCGACTTTGGGTGTCGCCCCGCACAACCTGAATCACCCCGACGCCGTCAACAACTTCAATTCCCGTATCGAACTGCTGGTGCCGGTCTACAACGGCGGCATGGTGCAAAGCTATGTCGACACCGCCAAGGCTTATGTGCGCGCCGCCCAGTCCGGCGATGAAGTCGCCCGCCAGCAACTCGCCAAGCATGTCCTGATGGCCTATCAGGGCGTCCACACCGCACGTGCTTACATCAAACTGGCCGAAGAGGGGCGTGCCGCCGCCGAGGAATATGTCCGCATCAGCGACAAGCTGCACAAACAGGGCATGGTGGTGAAGAGCGATGTGCTGACCGCCAAGGTCAACCTGGAAGACATCAAACTCAAACAGGTCGAAGCCAAAAACGCCGAGGCAGCGGCGCTGAATCAGTTGGCGTTGTTGATGGGCAAGTCGCTCGATGAGCCGCTCGACGTCGGCGCGCCGGTGCACCCCACCTTGCTGGCCGGCAGCGCGACCGATTTGCGCGCCCAGGCCTTGAACGAACATGCCGGCCTGCGCGCGTTGCGCTATCAACTGGACGGCGCCGGCGCGCAGGTGGGCGCGGCACGCGCCGGCAAGAAGCCGCAATTCAACGTGATGCTGCGACAGGACTGGAACGACAAGAACCTGGGCCTGGATGCTTCCTCATACATGGTCGCCGGGGTGCTGTCCTGGGCCGCGTTCGACGGCGGCGTCAACAATGCATCGATCGACCGTGCCCAGGCAGCTCGTGCCGAACTGGCGGCCAAACTGCGTCAGGCCGAAGACGGCATCGGTTATCAGGTCACCGAGGCGCGGCGAAAGGCGCTGGCGGCGGAAGAGAAGATCGCCGTGCGCGAAAGCGGCCTGGAGCAGGCGGGGGAAGCGCAGCGACTGGTCAAGAAGCGCTATGAAAACGGCATGGCGACGTTGATCGAATTGCTCGCCGCGCAGGCCCAACTCGACAAGGCCAATGCCGACCTGGTCGCCGCCCGTTACGAACTTGCCGTCAACCGCGCCGAGCTGAAGCGGGTCGTCGGCGTGTTGTCCAGTGAACACCTCTAATCAGGAGAACGACATGTCCAAAGTCGCCCTCGTCAAACCGCTGGTCCTCGCCATCGCGCTTGCATTCACCCTGGCCGCTTGTTCCGGTGAAGATCCGGCAAAAAAAACGGCTTCCGCGCAACGTACGGTGCAGGCGCAGATCACGTTGTTGCAAGCCAGCGAGACGCTCGCCACCACGGCCACCACCGGCAGCGTCGTTGCGCTCGAATCGGTGCGCGTCGCCTCCCGCCTGATGGGCTACATCCGCGACATCGCCGTGGTGGAAGGGCAGGCGGTGAAAGTGGGGCAACGCCTGTTCAGTATCGATCCGCTCGATATCGAGGGTGCCGTCGAGCAAGCCCGTCTCGGCCTGCGCCAGGCCGAGGATGCGATGCAGGACGCCAAGGCCGATTACGCCCGCTTCGAAAATCTGTACAAGGACGAAGTGGTCAGCCGCCAGCAATTCGAGAAGATGAAACTGAACCACGACATCGCAGTGTCGCGCGCAGCGCAAGCCAAAGCCGGTCTCGGCACCGCGCAGGGACAGATGCGCTATGCCACGGTGACTGCGCCGATCAACGGCGTGGTGACGCAAAAACTGGCCAACGAAGGCGATATCGCTGCGCCCGGGCATCCGGTGCTGATGCTGGAAAACCCGGCTCGCCTGCAAGTGCAGACGGCGGTGTCGGATGATTTGTACAAGGGCATTCGGCTTGGCCAGGACGTCATGGTGGAAATCGACGGCCAGGACAAACCGGTTGCCGCCAAGGTGGCCCGTCTGTCGCCGGCGGCCGATCCGATGACCCATACCTACATGGTCAAACTCGATGTTGCCGTCCCCGGCTTGAAGAGCGGGGCCTTCGCCCGCGTGCTGTTCCCCACCGGCCAGCGTAGTGTGCTGGCGGTGCCGGTCGCCGCCGTGCTGGATCGCGCCGGCATCGCCGGCGTGTTCGTGGTCGATGCGCAGAACGTCGCGCAATACCGCATGGTGCGCACCGGCAAAGCAGAGGGCGGCCTGGTCGAAGTGTTGTCCGGCCTCAATCCGGGCGAGCTGGTGGTTACCGGCAACGCACAGGCGGTGAACAACGGGGATAAGGTTTTAGATCAAAGGGTATCCGGATAAAGCCATGAGTGACCACGATACCCACGCGAAAGCGCCGATGAACCTGGCGGGCAAGCTCGCCAAAGGGTTCCTCACGTCCAAACTCACCGCGCTGTTCATCCTGGCGGTGTCGCTGACCGGCCTGCTCGCGCTGGTCGTCACGCCGCGCGAATACAACCCGCAGATCGTCGTGCCGGCGGCCAACATCATCGTCGCCAAGCCAGGCGCGTCCGCCACGGAAATCCAGAATCTGGTGGTGAAGCCGCTGGAAGCGATCATGAACGCGCAGTCCGGCGTCGAGCACACTTATGGCTACGCGAGCAACGACTTCGGCCTGGTCACCGTGCAGTTCAAAGTCGGCGAGAGCCAGGAAGACAGTCTGGTCAAGCTCTACAACCAGTTGATGCAGAACATGGATCGGGTGCCGCCCGGTGCGATGCAGCCGATCGTGCGGCCGATCAACGTCGACGACGTGCCGATCATGACTTTGACGCTGGCCTCCAGCGCGCACGACGACTTCCGTCTGCGCCAGATCGCGCAGCGCCTGTTGGAACAACTGCGCAACGTGCCCGGCGTGTCGTTCACGCAACTGGTCGGCGGTCGCGCCCAGGCGGTCAACGTCTGGATCGACCCGCAGCGCCTGGAAGCCGCCGGCCTGACGCTCGACCGCATCGATCAGATGCTGCGCGGCGCCAACGTCGCCGCACCGCTGGGCGAACTGGTGCAGGACAACCGCAGCGTGCCGTTGCGTCTGGCCGGATTTCTCGGTTCCGCCGATGAAGTCGGCAAGATCGTGGTCGGCGCCTCGCGTGCTGGTGCGCCGGTCTATCTGAAGGACATCGCCAGGATCGAGGACGGCGCGGCCGAAATCGAGGAAACCACGCGCTTCGCCTTCGGCCCGGCTGCGGTTGACAAAACAAGCGGCGAAAATCCCGCCGTGACGCTGGCCATCGCCAAGAAGGCCGGCACCAACGCCGTCGTGGTGGCCGATGCCGTGCTGGCCAAGCTGGAAGAGTTGCAGCAACAGGCGATTCCCGCCGGCATCGAAGTTGCGGTGACCCGCAACGACGGCGCCAAGGCCGACGCGGCGGTGAACGAACTGGTCATGCACCTTGGCATCGCCATCGCTTCAGTCGTCCTGATCCTGGTGATCTTCCTCGGCTGGCGCGAGGCCGGCATCGTCACCATGACCGTGCCCTTGATCCTGTTCGTGGTGCTGGCGGTAGGGCTGGCGTTCGGCCAGACCATCAACCGCATCACGCTGTTCGCCCTGATCCTGTCGCTCGGCCTGCTGGTCGATGCCGCCATCGTCGTCATCGAAAACATCCATCGCCACCTGCATCACGGCTCGAACAAGCCTTTCGCCGAGACGCTGGTGATCGCCACCAACGAGATCGGCAACCCGACCAATATCGCCACCATCGCGGTGATCCTGGCGTTCATTCCGATGGCCTTCGTCACCGGCATGATGGGCCCGTTCATGCTGCCGATTCCGTTCAACGTGCCGGTGGCGATGATCGCTTCCATCGTCATCGCCTACATGGTGGTGCCATGGGCGTCCAACCTGTGGCTGGCGAAGAAGGCCGCGCGGGAGGAAATGGAACGCAAGCCCTGTCTGGAAGAGCCATGCGCCCAGAAACCTGATGCGTTGCAAAGTGCCTATATCTCGGTGCTGACGCCGCTGATTCGTTCCGGCTCCAAGCGCAACATCACCTTCCTGATCGTGCTCGGCCTGCTGGTCGGCGCCATGTTGATGCCGGCCTGGCAGTTCATCCGTCCGTCCGGCCTGAACGGCCCGCTGTCGCTGTTCGGCGTCGAACTGAAGATGCTGCCCAACGACAACACCAACACCATGCTGCTGCAGGTCGACATGCCGGCAGGCACGGCGCTGGCCGCCACCGACCAGGTCGCGCGCGCGGTCGGCGCGGTAGTCGGCAAGCATCCGCACGTCACCGACTACCAGACCTTCCTCGGCATGACCGCACCGATCGACTTCGCAGCGCTGGTGCGCGGCGACATGATCAAGCGCGGCAGCAATCTGGCGCAGATTCGCGTCAACTTCGTCGACAAGCATCATCGCGACGATGCCTCGCACGCCATCGCGATCCAGCTGGATGAGACGCTGCAAACAGTGCGCCAGCAGTTTCCCGCCGCGCGCATCAAGCTGTACGAAACGCCGCCCGGCCCGCCGGTGCAGGCGCAGATCCTGGCCGAGCTGTACGGCCCGGATTACGACCTGTTGCGCGGCGCGGCACCCGCTGTCGACGAGGCGTTCGCGCAGATCTATGGCATGGTCAACGTCGATGATTCGGTCACCGTCAATGCCGACAGCTTCCATATTCATGTCGACAGCGAGAAAGCCTTGCTGTCCGGCGTCGCGCCCGGCCAGGTTGCCAAGCTGCTGCGCGACTATGTCAGCGGCGTCGACATCGGCACGCTGCATGTCGACACGGCGCGCGAGCCGATCGACATCAAGGTGCGCCTGCCGCGCGAGCTGCGCGCTGGCCCGGAAACCCTGATGAATCTGCGCATCAGCAACGCGCACGGCATGCAGGTACCGCTGTCCGCCATCGCCAGCGTGACGCGCGTCACCGAAGCCAAGCCGATCTACGCGCGCGACCAGCATGCCATGGTCATGGTCGGCGGCGAGCTGTTGAAGTCCAGTCCGGTCTACGCCGTGCTGGCGCTGGATGAAATGCTCGACGGCAAGAAACTTCCGAATGGCGCCACCTTCACCACCGGCAACCTCGGCTTCACCCAGGCCAGCCCGAAGGATGTGGTGGAAAACACCCTGCTCTGGGGCGGCGAGATGCGGCTGACGCTGGACGTGTTCCGCGACCTGGGCTCCGCCTTCATCGTCGCGCTGATCCTGATCTACCTGATGCTGGTCGGCTATTACAAGTCGTTCGCGCTGCCGGTGATCGTCATGGGCGCGATTCCGCTGACCCTGGTCGGCGTGTTCCCCGGCCACTGGGCGACCGATCAGGCGTTCACCGCCACCTCGATGATCGGCGTCATCGCGCTGGCCGGCATCGTGGTGCGCAACTCACTGTTGCTGATCGACTTCATCCTCGATTACCGCAAACAGGGTTACGACCTGGAACGCGCCGTCATCGAGGCGGGCGCCGTGCGTTTCCGGCCGATCCTGCTGACCGCGCTAGCGATCATCCTTGGCTCGGCAATCATGATTACCGACCCGGTATTCGGCGGCCTGGCGGTCTCGCTGATCTTCGGCACCTTCGCTTCGACGGCGCTGACCCTGGTGGTCATTCCGCTGATGTATTACCTGTGGCAGCGGAAAGTTGCCACGGATCGCTCCTACGAATCTGCAAATTCTTAACTTGAAAGGAAACACTCCATGACCATCGAACGCATCATCCGCAGCATGGCCGGCGTCATGATTCTGCTCTCTCTCGCGCTGGCCCACTTCAGCGGCCAGATTGACATCACCAGCCTGTCCTGGCTCTGGTTCACCGCCTTCATCGGCCTCAATCTGCTGCAATCCGGCATTACCGGCTTTTGCCCGCCGGATCTCCTGCTCAAGAAGATGGGCTTCAAGGAAGGCGGCACCGCCTGCAGCAAGTAACGTAATCCCCGGCGAGTAACGGTAAACTTGCCGCCCTTCGCATCCCGGCACGAGTTATTCATGGAATTCATCACACAAGGTCAAAACATCTGGCTCATCCTCCTGGCGGCCGTCTCCGGCTTCATGTTGCTGGGCGGTGGCGGTCTCTTCGGCGCCCTCTCCGGCGTCAAGCAGATCGGCCCGCAGGAAGCCGTCATGCTGTTCAACCACGACGATGCCCTGGTGCTCGACGTGCGCGAGCAGTCGGAATGGGCGGATGGCCACATCAGCCGGGCCAAGCACATTCCGCTGGGCCAGTTGAAGAACAAGCTGTCCGAACTGGAACGCTACAAAGGCAAGCCCATCGTCGCCGTCTGCCGTAGCGGCAATCGCTCCGGCAGTGCCTGCGGCATGCTGAAGAAAGCCGGTTTCGACAATTTGCACAACCTCGCCGGCGGCATGCAAGCCTGGGAACAGGCCGGTTTGCCGCGCGAAAAGAAATAAGGAAACGCCATGCCACCGATCAAGATGTATTGCACCGCCGTTTGCCCCTATTGCACGATGGCCGAGCGCCTGCTGAACAAGAAGGGTGTCACCCAGATCGAAAAAATCCGCGTCGATCTCGACCCCTCCCTGATGCATGAAATGATGCAGATTACCGGCCGTCGCACGGTGCCGCAGATCTACATCGGCGACCAACACGTCGGTGGTTTCGACGACCTCTCCGCGCTCGATGCCGGCGGCGAACTCGATCCTTTGCTGGCGGCTTGATTTAGCCCGGACAGACGCCATCTGGCTGCAAGTGAATTAATGGAGCTAGCCATGGAACTTGTCTGTCCCCACTGCGGCGCGGTCAATCGCGTCCCCGCCGAACGCCTGCAACAACACCCGAAATGCGGCAAATGCGGCGCCGAAGTGCTGCCTGACCACCCGGTCGAACTTACCGCCGCCAACTTCGCCAAATTCATCGGCCGCAACGAACTGCCGGTGCTGGTCGATTTCTGGGCGCCCTGGTGCGGACCCTGCAAACAATTCGCGCCGACCTACAGCCGGATGGCCGGGCAATACGTCGGCCGCGTCCGTTTCGCCAAGGTCGACACCGAAGCGGAACAAACGCTGGCTGGGCAACACTCAATTCGTAGCATTCCCACGCTAGCCTTGTTTCAGCATGGCAAGGAAGTCGATCGCGTCGCGGGCGCCTTGCCGGCCCAGCAATTGCAGGCCTGGCTGGCGCGATTCTGATCATCCCGCTAGCCGCTTGTCGGACTTTGGGCGTCGATAGCGAAAACCGGCCCCGGCGAGCCCATTTTTTGTCGGATTCGCAGCCGCATGGTTGTTCCATGGGGCAGCTGAGTCGTAGCGCTTTAGCGCGTACGAATCCGGCGTACCCCTTGCGGGTGCAAGAAGCCGGTGAAAAAGGGGCCGTCGCGGTCGGTTTGCAGCCGATGCTTCCAAAGTCCGACAGGCGGCTAGGATAAACCCGAGGCCGACCCGGGTTTACCAAGTGGCTCACAGCTATAATGCCGCACCTTTTTCACACTCACCGGACCCTGACATGACCGACCAGCAACCTCAGCAACAAGCTCTGCCCTCTTTCAACATCGAAAAGATCTACGTCAAGGATCTTTCCGTTGAAGTGCCGAATGCCCCGGCCATTTTCCTGGACCGCGATGCGCCCCAGATCGACCTGCAGTTGAACACCCAGAGCGCCCCGGTCGATGTCGAGAACGGCATCTACCAGACCATCCTGACCCTGACCATCAACGCCAAGATCAAGGACAAGGCCGCGTTCCTGGTCGAACTGCAACAGGCCGGCATCTTCCGCATCCAGAACCTGCCGCCCGAAGCGATGGAGCCGGCGCTGTCCATCGGCTGCCCGAACATCCTGTTCCCCTACGCCCGCGAAGCGGTGTCCGACGCCGTGCTGAAGGCCGGCTTCCCGCCCCTGATGCTGCAACCGGTGAACTTCGAAGTCCTTTACATGCAGCAGCAACAGGCTCAGCAGGCCGCCGGCCAGCCCAACTGAGCGCTGTTCTCCGACAGCGATAACCGGCTGCCATGAGTATTTCCGTATTGGGCGCCGGCGCCTGGGGCACGGCGCTGGCGTTGCGTCTGGCCGCGCATACGCCGGTCGTCCTGTGGACCCGTTCCGCCGAGCATGCGCAAAGCATGACCGAGGCGCGGGAAAACCGGCGTTACCTGCCCGGCCATGCGCTGCCGGCGGGGTTGACGAGCAGCGCCGATCTGGCCAGCGCGGTCGCAGCGGCGGATTTGCTCATCGCTGCCGTGCCCAGCAACGGTTTTCGCCCCCTCGCCCTGTCGCTCCGCCAATTGGACGTTGCCGTGCCGATCGTCTGGTTGTGCAAGGGGCTGGAAACCGGCAGCCAGAAATTACCGCATGCCGTGCTGACGGAAGCCTGGCCGGCACATCCTCCGGCGGCGGTGTTATCCGGACCCAGCTTTGCCCAGGAAGTCGCGCGCGGCCTGCCCGCCGCGTTGACCGTGGCAAGCCCCGATGCCGAGTTCGCCCGCCGCGTGGCGCGCGAACTGCATGATCCGATGCTGCGCATCTATGCCAGCACCGATGTCGTCGGCGTCGAACTGGGCGGCGCGATGAAGAATGTCATCGCCATCGCCGCCGGCATTTCCGACGGTCTCGGCTTCGGCCTCAACGCCCGTGCCGCCCTGGTCACGCGCGGCTTGGCCGAACTGACTCGGCTGGGCCTGCAGCTGGACGGCCGGCCGGAGACCTTCATGGGCCTGTCCGGCATGGGTGATTTGATCCTGACCTGTACCGGCGATCTCTCCCGCAACCGCCAACTTGGCTTGCGTCTGGCGGCCGGTGAAAGCCTGGAAGTGGCCTTGCGCGAACTCGGCCACGTTGCTGAGGGTGCCACGACGGCACTGGAAGTGGTGCGGCTGGCGCGGGAATTGGGCGTCGAGATGCCGATCAGCGCAGCCGTGGCGCAAATTCTGAGTCAGGAAACGCCACCGCGCGAAGCCGTCGCGGCGTTGCTGGCGCGCGATCTGAAGGACGAGGGCGGTTAAGGTTCGCGGCGGACGCGATCGTGGCGATCAATCGCTCGATTCTTGCTTGCCACCTGAACGCTGCGTCTCGTACACCGGTATTTCCCACGCACATACCTTGTTGCGGCCGTTGGCCTTGGCGGCGAGCAGGGCGTGGTCGGCGTGTTCCAGCGCATCCTCGATGGCTTCGTGGCCGACGTGCTGGGCGACGCCGAACGATGCGGTCAGATGAATCACTGCACCATTGTTGCTGATGATCGGGGTGGCGACCAAGGCCTCGCGGATGCGATTGACCAGTAGCGTGGCGTTATCCAGGCTGGTATTCGGCAACAACATCAGGAATTCCTCGCCGCCATAGCGGAACAGGCTGTCGTACTTGCGCATTTCCTTGCTGACGATGGAGGCGAAGGCCTGCAGCACCTCGTCGCCTACCGTGTGCCCGTATTGGTCGTTGACGCGCTTGAAATAGTCGATGTCCATCATGCACAAGGCGCAAACCTGGCCTGAACGCTGAGTGCGCTCACTTTCTTCGGCCAGCTTCATCGCCATTGCGTGACGGTTCCAGGCGCCGGTGAGATGGTCCACGGTGCAGACCTGGTTGATCAGCGAGTATTGGTAGACCCGCACGTCCTGCTTGAACTGGACCGCCAGATCCATGAAGCGATCATATTCCGCGATGTCGATGGGAGCGCCGGCAACCCGGTGGCTGAGCAGCAGTCGCGCGGCATCGTGCATCGCGTTGTGGCTGATTTCGATCTCGGCGAAACCGGTTTCGCCTTGATGTTGCACAACACCGATGCCGTAATACCACTGGCCGAATTCGCAACGCAGGTGGGCATCGATTTTCAGATCTTTGCTCGGGCAGGGCGTGTCGGTGATCAACGCAGCATGCAGCTGGCGCAGCCAGTTGATGTGGTTGGCGATGGCGATATCCAGCTCGCGGATGGCCGCCAGGGTATTGCGGGTGTACAGCGATTTGTCCGGTGCGTGTGTTGGCATGTCCGATCTCGGCAGGATACTGAGTCAAGTTTGACGCAATGACGGGCGAATCCCTTCAGATATACCCCGCGCCCATAGCGGCCGCGTTCAGAAATCCGCTTCGTCTTCCAGAATTTTGGTCAGGCTGCTCGAAACGAACAGACGTTCCTCCAGCACATGGCGCATCGATTTCATGCGGCCGAAGCAGGCCGGGCAGACGTGTTGCCCGTCATTGGTGGCAACCCAGCCGGCCAGCGTGGCTTCTTCCTCGCTGCCGTCGAACCAGTTGCGACCGTCGGACAAGCGCCGGCCGACGCGCGTGTTGCGACTGCTGGCACGGCGCATCTCGATATAACGAATAGCCAGCGGATTACAGATGTCGCAGAAGATGAAGCTGCGTCGCGCCATGTCGACTTTCCTGTTGGACGATAGGTTTGAAGGATAGCCGCACGCCATCTTGCAACCAAGCGCTTTTCAAGCGCTCAGCTTGCCGCCGGGTCGGTTCATGTCTGGCCGTGATGCGGAAAGCGCACGCGGAACAATGAGCCGCCGTCCTGGCCGGCATGGATTTCCACGCGCGCGCCATGCCGGATCGCCACTTCCTGCACGATGGCCAGGCCAAGCCCGCTGCCGGGCTGGCCGCTGCCGGGAATGCGATGGAAGCGTTCGAAGATCTGCGCGCGCTGCTCGACCGGAATGCCGGGGCCGTTGTCCTCCACTTCCAGCCAGGTCGCCTCGGCGTAGCCCGCCCGCACCGTGATGCGGCCGCCGGCCGGGGTATAGCGGATGGCGTTGTCGAGCAGGTTGTCGAGCAGGTCGCGCAGACTGGCTTCGTCGCCCTTGACCGGACATTGTCGCTGTTCCGCTTCGAAGCCGAGGTCGATGTTCTTCTGCAACGCTTCCGGCGCCCAGTGCGCGGCGATCTCTTGCGCGATGCGATGCAGGTCGAGCATTTCCAGCGGTGCGTTGCGGCGCGCTTCCGGCTCGTTGCGCGCCAGGGTCAGCAGTTGCGTGACCAGATGGCTGCAGCGTTGCGCGCTGACGCAGATGCGCTCCAGCGCTTCGCGCACCGGTTCGGCGACCTGTTCGCGCCGGGCCAGTTCGGCCTGCGCCTTGAGGCCGGCGAACGGCGTGCGCAACTGGTGCGCGGCATCGGCGATGAAACGGCGCTGGGCATCCATCAGGGTTTGCAGCCGCGAGATCAGCGCGTTCACCTCCTGGATCAGCGGCCGCACCTCGCCCGGCGCGCGGGTTTCGTCGAGCGGCCGCAAATCGTCGCGCGGACGCCCGGCGACATCCCGGCGCAAGCGTTCCAGCGGCTCGAAGCCGCGCTTGAGGCCAATCCAGACCGCAATGCCGGCGATGACGATGAAGATCAGTTGCGGAATGACGATATTGCCGAGAATGCTGCGGCCCAGAATCAGGCGCGCTTCGACCGGTTCGGCGGCCTGCACCAGCATGGTTTCGCCGCTCGGTCGTGTCACCTGCAGTGTGATCAGACGCAACTTCTCGCCATGAAACTGGGTGTCGCGCAGACGCGGCTGGGTCAGGTTGTAATCGGCCGGGCGTGGGGTCGGCAACTGGCCGCTGGAGGCCAGCTTGCGGCCCCATTTGTCATGCACGGAATAGCGAAAAGCGGTGTCGTCCTCGGCGAAAGTCGGTCCCGCCCGGCCTTCGACATGCAGTACGTAGCGACTGGCCAGCAGCTTGGCGCGCTCCAGCAAGACCAGGTCGTAGGGTTTGTTGGACAGGTTCACCGCCGCCATGTAAC
>JASJPG010000021.1:0-29433 GCA_031426815.1 Hydrogenophilaceae bacterium | reverse complement strand
ACGCTTGTGGCTTCGTGGCGCTTTGAAAAATGCGGGGAAACCTCAGGGTCTGTCCGCATTTAATTTCTGCATGGCTGGCGTTTATTGCCAGCCTCGCCATTGCCATGATGCTTTCCGCCTGCGGGTCCGGCTATAACTCCGGCAGTTCGGCGGTCTTGCAGGGACAGTTCAAGGACAGCCATGTGGAGGGTGTCCACTATGCGACGGAGACGCTTTCCGGGACCACCGACGCCAATGGGACCTTCGAATACCGGGAAGGGGAAATCGTCACATTCAGCCTGGGCGGCGTCACCCTGGGGAAGGCAAACGGGGTGGCGCTGGTCACGCCCATCGATCTGGTGCCGGGGGCCAGGGACGAAAACGACCCGGCGGTGACCAACATCGCGCGTCTGCTGCAGGCGCTCGACCAGGATGGGGACCCGGCCAATGGCATCCGGATTCCGCCCCAGGTCCGGGCGGCCATGGAGCAGGTGAGGCTGGATTTCTCCACCCCCGCGTTTGGCAATTCCGCCGCAGTGGTGGCACTGATGAAGAATCTCAATGATGCTCGCGCCTTTGGCCAGGAAAGACGGCTGGTGTCCACCGAACAGGCCCGGGCCCACTTGCGGTTCTCCCTGGGGGGCGAGCCGCCTCAGCCGCTACCTCAGTCCGCCACCACGATCCAGGTGATAGCCGACAGCCCCACCTACCATTTATATCAGCACGGCCTGAGCCTGGCATTCGATGCCCAGGACCAACCCCATCTCATCTCTGGAGGCGACCATCTCTACCACCACTTCCGCGACGCTGAAGGCTGGCACACGGAATCCCTGGACGTGGCCGGCATCGCCCCCGGACCGAACGGGGGGGCGCGGCTTTCCATTGATGTCCATGGCCATTTCCATCTGATCTCCTTCGATACCGGTTCCGCGCTGATCTATGCGACCAACCGCTCGGGGCACTGGTCGGCCGAGACGCTGCAGGCAGCGGCGGCGGCAGTGGATGGGAATGGCGATCTGCATACCCTCGTCTACGATTCGCTCACCCGCCGGTTCACCTATGGACGGCTTGTCGGAGAACGCTGGTTGGCAACGGATTTCCAGGCCGAGCCGGGCGCCGGAAACAGCGAGCTGGCCGGCGCGGCGCCCGCCTACATGTCCCTGGAAGTCGACGCCTGGGGCAAAGCCCACCTGGTTTACAGCAAGACAGCAGGCCAATACCTGGAGGACACGGCCATTTACTACGCCAGCAACGCCCAGGGTTCCTGGCGCACCGAGCAGCTCCACGAGGATTACAGCATCGTCCCGACCAGCCTGGCCCTGGCGGTGGACGAACGGGGCGTCCCCCAGGTCGCCTATGGCTATCGCGAGGTCATACACGGCACCATGTGGTGCATGCCCTGGCCGTGCGACAACCGGGATCAGGTGGAACACTTCACCAGAGTGGATGGAAGCTGGACGACTTCCATGGCCGATGGTCTCGACTCACCGGACGACATAACCATCAGCATGGGAAGGAATGGATCCGTCGACCTGTTGGTCAATCATTACGACAATCTGTCCCTTCTCTCCCGGACCGGCGATTCCTGGAGCATCTTGAGGCCCCCAGAGCCCTTGCGGAACATCAGTGCCTATTCCTCGGCACGGGATTCCTCTGGCCGTCTGCATGTGGGTTTCCTGGCGGAAGGGGGACTGCGACATGCATTGTTGAGTGACGGCGCCTGGCAGTTCGAGGACGTGGCCCAAGCCAAGCCTGTGGGCGAGTTTCCGGACATGGCGCGGGACGCGGCAGGCGTCCTGCATGTCGGCTTCTGGGACAAATCTGGACGCGTGGTGAAACACGCGTCCAATGCCGGGGGGGCCTGGGCCATCGAGACGGTGGCGCAAGGCGTCACCCTCAAGAAGCCCTTGTCCATCGCGGTGACGGCCGGGGGCGATGTGGTCATGGCCTATGTCGATACCGGGTCGAACAAGTTGAAGTACGCCAGGAAGTCGGCCCTGGGCTGGTCGGTCCAGACGATCCCGGCTGAGTATGTCGTCAATCGCGCATCCCTGTCCCTGGACGGGGACGGCAAGGCCCACATCGTCTACATGGACTTCACGCTTTGGGAATGGATGTACGCCAACGACTCGTCGGGTACCTGGTCGGTGAGCCCATTGGCACGGGCCAGATTCGACGACCCTCCCCCTGACATCGCCATCTCGGCCAACGGCATGGCCCATGTCTGCCTGGAGATGCCGACCTATTCGTCCAATACCCTCGCACCGGGGCTGTGGCTTGCACAAAAAGCACGCAATGCCACGACCTGGACCTTCGAAGCCATCCACTCGGGAGCGATGGATGGCAGTGACTGCTCGGTGCTGGTGGACGATGGGGGCAGGGTGCACCTCAGTTATCGCAGGGACGACGTGGCGATCACCTATCAAGACTCCTGGGAGTTGGTCTACGCCAGGTCCGGTGCCTCCGGCTGGGACTCCCAGGTGATTGCGCGGGGCCTCATCGGCAAGCTATCCATGACACTGAATGCTCAGGGGAAGGCGTTTATCAGCTTCTATGATGCCGCCAACGGCGTCGTCGATTACGCGACCAATGCGGGAGCGGGCTGGGCGACGAAACTGCTCACGGATCTGAATACCTATGACGAACCCGAGTTTCTCGCCCCCCTCAGCGTCGGATCGTCGGGCCAGCTAAACGCGGCGCTTTATGATGCCTATGCGGGCGATCTGAAGCTCATCACCCTTTCCGACCCCTTGCAGTGACATGGGGGCCCAGCGCGATCTCCCCCTGGAAGGGGGATGAATGAAAGGGGTCCGATGGATGAATCAAAGGGATGAATCAAAGGGGGCAGCTTCGCCATTTTTTCTAAAGTCTGCGGCAGGGGCCTGACTCGGTTTAGGCCAATTCCCCAGAGACGCCCATTACGTATTCAGCCTGGAACCACCACCTTCGGCATCAACCAAGGACATGCGGGACAACTTTTGCCTGGGCTACAGCGACCGCTACACGGTCGGCGTCTGGGTCGGCAACGCCTCCGGCACGCCGATGCGTGATGTATCCGGCATCACCGGCGCCGCCGCATGCACGGAACACACACACGCGACGATTTCGCCAGCACGCAGGCACGCTGCGCGAGATCGACCGGGGTTCATTCGGCGGAAGGCGCCAGTCGGCTTTTCCGTCCTACGCGGGCTTTGTTGGCCGGTAGGGTGCGCCATGCGCACCGTTGCGCGTTGACGTCGCTACCCCTTTGCCACCATCAAATAAAACACCGCCAGCATCGCGATAAACGCCGGGTAGCCGAGCCGTTCCCAATAACGTGCATAGCGCCAATACACCGGTGGCAACGCGCTTCCGGTCGTGTCGGCGGCAGCGGCCAGGTCGCGCAATCTGAGTTGCAGCCAAAGCACCGGCAACCAGCAGACGCCAGTGAACAGAAACAGGCCGATGGATTGCCAGATCCAGTCGTTGCTCAGCGTCCAGCCGGCTTGCTGCATCAACCACCAGCCGGACAAGGGCTGGAAGATCACAGCCGGTGTGGTGAACCAGGTATCGGCGCGTACCACCAGACGGCTGACCACGGCGATGGCAGCGACATTGCCGGCGCGATTGGCGAAATACAGATAGAAGGCGGTGCCGAAGCCGGTGCCCACCATCAGCACCGAAGACAGGATGTGCAGCCATTTGACGACGCTGTAGGTGTCCATTTCATTTCTCCTCGGCCCAGAGCTGGGTCAGCAAGGCCAGAACGGCCAGGTTTTTGACGATGGGGGCGAAGGGGTGCAGCAGGAATTCCGGCAAGCGCCAGATCACCAGCACGCTGTAGACGCAGATCAGCGCGATCTGCGCCAGCCAGAGCCGCCGGCCGGGACGCAGCAGCGTGGCGGCGGCCATCGCCAGATCCAGCCCGGCCGCGCCCACCAGCACCGTCAGCGCAAGGCCGCCATGCAGATCGAAAGCGGCGAGCAAGGCCAGGCTATCGACCAGCGGATAGATGCCCAGCGACACCGCTGCGCTGATCAGCCAGAGCAGCGCCAATACCCCGCGCAACATCGGACCGCGCCAGGCTGCCAGCGCGCGCAATCGTGGCAATTCGCGCGATTCCACGGGGATGAAGTGCTCCGGCGCGCGCAATGAGCGCTGCAACAGCTTCGCCGCCGGGGCGGGATCGGCCGTGTTGTCGGCGCGCAGCATGGCCCAGGTATCGGCGCATAGCAGCGAAGCCGGCGCCAGCCCGGCCAGTCGGGCCGTCAGCGTCATCAATCCGGCCGGCAACGGTATCCGCCAGGCGGGCGTCAGGCCCATGCCGGCGCGGTAGCCGGCCAGCCATTCGGCGTAGCTTGTCTGGCGCGGGCCGACCAGTGGCACGATGCGCTCGGCTGGCGGGTCGATCTCCAGCAGGCGCGCCACGGCTGCCACCACATCGTCGACATGCACCGGTTGCAACCGGCCGGTGCCGCCGGGAATGAAGTGAATCGGCAGACTCGCCAGCATCAGAAAGAAGCGTGTTGAAGCGCCGTTCTCGCCGAAGATCAGGCTGGGGCGCAGCACCACGCCCTGCGCCGATTCCTCCAGCAATACCCGGTCGGCCGCGTGCTTGCTGCGCAGATAGTCGGTGGGTGCCGCGCCCAGTGCGGAAATCTGAAGCACGCGCCGAATGCTGGCCAGGGCGCAGGCGCGGAACAAGGCGGCCGGCGCGCGGCGATGAATCCGGTCGAAATCGTCCGGCTCCCGTTCGCGCAGGATGCCGACCGCATTCACCACCGCATCGACGCCGGCCAGACGCGGCAGCCAGTCATCCGGGGCGAGATCGTGCCGGTAATCCACCGCTACATCGCCCGGCAGACGCGGCCGATGCACGCCGCGCACCACCGTATGGCCGCGTGCCTGCAAGGCCGCTGCGATGGCCGCGCCGAGAAAACCGTCCGCGCCGCAGATCAGGATATTCATGGCGAACTCCTCAGCGCTGGCAGCGATTCGAATCGCACACCGGCGCGTGCCGCGCAAACAGCCCGCCGAAACGGCGCGACAGGGCCACGCGATGCCGCGCAAAACCGTTGTAGGCAAGTTCGCTCACCTGGCGCAGCCCCGGCCAGCGCGTCGGCGCCACCAGCCAGGCGTAACCCACCGCAGCCAAGGCCAGACGAAACACTTCCATGCCAGAGACCATGCGGCCATCGGCCAGCCGGGCATGAATCCGCGCCAGCAGCGCCGCGCGGTCCCCGCCGTAGGGCGCTGCATCGAAGTCCGTAGCGGCAGCGTCGATGAAGATCAAACGGCCCGCCTGGTCGAGTCGGCGCAGGTGCGCGACATCGTTCAGGCAAAGACGGCACTCGCCGTCGTAAAGAAACTCCATCGGATAGATCGAGCCATGCATTGAAATCTCCTGTGACATAAATTTCTGTACAAACAGAAATAACTACTCAAAAAAAGGGCGAATCACTTCTCGCCCTCACCACGAACCAGATTGCGGATACGGGCACCGAGCTTCAGCACCTTCATCAAGGTTCCCGGATCCATGCGCAGCATTTCATCCGACCAGGTGGTCAGCGTCGCGATGAATTGGCGGGTCTCCGCGACGCGTTTCTGCACGGCGGCGGATTCGCCCGCCATCTCCGGGCTGTCCAGCAACTCGCCCAGCAAGGCCAGGGTCGGCTCGATCTCGCGCTGTCGGCGTCCGGCCACGATCAGCCGGAACAACTCCCAGACATCCTTCGAAGTATCGAAATGGTCGCGCCGGTCGCCCATGACATGCACCACCTTCACCAGTTGCCAGGACAGCAGTTCCTTCAGGCTGTTGCTGACATTGGAACGCGCCACGCTCAAGGTCTCGACGATCTCATCTGCCGTCAGCGGCGTCTCAGAGAGATAGAGCAGCGCGTGGATCTGCGCCACGGTGCGGTTGACGCCCCAGCGGGCGCCCATTTCACCCCAGTGCAGGATGAAGCGTTCGGAAGTCGGTGTGAGTTGCATGGCTGCATGGTTGTTCATTCTCTTATTTCTGTCAACACAGAAATAAGAGAATTTTCCGGCGACATGAAGGAGCCGTGTAGGGCGGAAAAGCCGGCGTCTTTTCCGGCGTCTTCCGCCGTATGTGCGGCATGCACACGCTACGAGTCGGCTCGCCCACAGAAGCCGTGCGCGTGAGCAATCGGGGTTCATTCGGCGGAAGGCGCCTGTCGGCTTTTCCGCCCTACGCGATCTGACCCCGTTTATTCCGTTAACCTATTTCGCGCAGTTGCCGGTGTCGTAGGAACGCCTTCCAAGGCGCGAAGTCCAGAACAATCGCGCCTTGGAAGGCGCTCCTACGAGTGGTGTCGCTACTCACCCGGGGTGACGGCGTGTTTTTCGATACCCTGTTATCCCCAGATCAGGAGCCCGCCGATTGCCGCGAGCAGGAGCGCGCCGCCGATGGCGGTCAGGGTGCTCAGTGTCTTCAACCTGGCGCGCAACTCGGTGACCTCGGTTTGCGGGCTCGCGCCGGCGGCCGGCGGGGTCGCAGCGACTGGATGGAGTTGGTTCAGGCTTTCCGCGACAAGCTCGCGCAAGCGGGTTTCGCTCAGGTGCTGGCGCAATTCGGCCAGTTCTGCCCGTGCGGCCGACAGGGCTTGCACATCCCGGGATATCCGCTCCATATCCTCGCCAAACATGTTCAGGCGGCTGTCCGTCATGGCGCCAAATTGGTCGGACTGTGCGGCGTGCTCGTCCAGCCTGCTCCGCAATTCCTGGAAATCGTTGCGCTGGTTCTCCCACTGCGGCGCGAGCGATTCGCTCCGGGCCTGGCTTTCGGCTAGTCCGCTGGCGATCCGCTGTTCCACGAGTTGCTCAATCTCCGCCCGCAAGGCGGCGAGATCCGGCCGCGGCCTGGCCGCCTCGGACTCCAGCGGCCGGAGTCGCTGTTCCAGGGTCTGCACGCGGTTCGCCAGCGTTTCGGCAGCCGCTACGGTAGCCGCTTCGGCGCGCTGAAGATCGGCCATGGCGGCAGCCTGAAGGTCGAGACGAACAGCCGATTCCTCCAGCGTCTTGCGCTCCTCGCGCAAGGGCGCTAGGCCCTCCGCGACCAGACGCGCCAGCAGGGCATGCACCTCGGCCATGTCCAGGGACGGCGCCGGGGCGGTGACCGCTGCCGCGTCCTGTGTCGGCAGTGAGGCCAGCAGGGCTTCCAGCGCTTCGTTGGTGGGCGGCTTGCCGATGGCATCGATGGCCCCGGCCGCGCGCGCTTCCTCGATGAAACCGGCTTCGTCGTTGCCGCTGACGATGATGACGGGGATGTTCCGCGTAGCGGGTGCGGCCTTGATCCGCCGGGTCGCTTCGAAGCCATCCATGTCCGGCATCATGTGGTCCATGAAAATCACGTCGGGCTGCCGCTGGGCAAGGTAATCCAGGGCGATCTGACCCGATTCCGCCAGATCCACCTTCAAACCCATCGCCTCCAGCTTTCTCAGCATGGTCACACGCCCGACTTTCGAGTCATCCACCACGAGTGCGCGCAGTTCATGCATGGGCCTCTACCCTTCCATAAAAGCAGGAAATGCGACGTTACCACCGAAAAAGGGCTGGGTATCTGGTCGCTGACACTGCGGCTGCTTGCCGTTGGAAATCGAAGAAATCGCCTCGCGCCTGTGGAAGGTGCGCATGGCGCACCCTACACGATCACGTTGAACCAGACCGCGCGCCGCGTCCCGTTGCATCGGCCTGCTTCAGCCGTCGGTACAGCGTGTTGCGGCTGATGCCGAGGCGGCGCGCGGCTTCCGACATGTTGCCATGGCTGAGGCTGATGGCGCGGGTGATGGTGGCGGCGGAGATGTCGCGCAGGTTTTCCGTGGCATCCGGCATGGCCGCTTCGGGCGCGCGCCGTTGCCGCAGGTCTTCCGCCAAGTCGTCCGGCAGATGGCGCCAGCCGATGCGAGTTTCGTCGTCCTCGATCAAGGCGCAGGCGGTGCGCAGGGCGTTGACCAGTTGGCGCAGATTGCCGGGCCAGGCGAAATCGGCGAAGGCGGCGGCGACGCCGGCTTCGAATTCGATGCGGCGGCCGGGTAGCAGATCGGTCAGCAAACGTTCGAGCAGGGCGGCGAAGTCCTTGCGTTCACGCAAAGCCGGCAGCATCAGGGTGAGGCCGTTGATGCGGTAATAGAGATCGGCGCGGAAGCGGCCCGCTGCCATCTCGGCTTTCAGGTTGCGGTGGCTGGCGCAGATCAGCGCGAAATCCACCGCCACTGCCGTGCCGCCGCCGAGCGGGGTGACCTGGCGTTCCTGTAGCACGCGCAGCAGCCGGGTCTGCATGGCCAGCGGCATGTCGCCGATTTCGTCGAGGAACAGGGTGCCGCCGCGCACTTCGCGGATGCGGCCGGGCGAGCCCTCGCGCCGGGCGCCGGTGTAGGCGCCGGGGGAGTAGCCGAACAGTTCCGCTTCGATCAGGTTCTCCGACAACGCCGAGCAATCGACGGCGATGAACGGTTTGGCGCGGCGCGGGCCCGACTTGTGCATGGCGTTGGCGAAGACTTCCTTGCCGACGCCGGATTCGCCCTGCAGCAGCACCGGGATGGGCTTGTCCAGCACTCGGCGCGCCTTGTGGATCGCCGCCGCGACGAGGCCGCAGCCGCTATCGAGCGCGGCCAGCGCATCGACCGGGGCTGGCGCCGGAGAAATCGGCGCGACGGGTTTCACCAGCGCCACCTGGCGTAATACCCGGCTGGTTTCCACCCGCACGAACAAACGGCCTTCGCCGGCGGGGCCGCCGCCATGAAGCGTCGTGTGCCGCACCAGCATCGCTTCGTGGCCGCGCCGCGCGCCCCAGTCGAGCAACTCGGCCAGGCGCAGTTGAAATACGCGTTCCAGGTGGATGCAGCCCAGGTCGGCGCTGCTCAGGCCAAGCAGACGCATGGCGGCCGGATTGGCGCCGGCGATGAGGCCTTCGTCGGACAGCGCGAGCACGCCTTCGGTCAGCGTGCCGATGCCTTCCGCCAGGGCGTGGAAACGCAGGTGCACGCTGCCGCTGTGATACGCCTCGAACAGCCGGTTCTCGATCATCTGGGCGGCGGTGCGCACCAGGCAGAAAGTGTGTGGATGGCGCCGGCGCTGGTCGCCGGAGATATCCAGTACGCCAAGCAGGCGGCCGTCGGGCGCGGCCACCGGGGCGGCGGCGCAGGTGAGAAAACCGTTGCGCTCGAGGAAATGCTCGGCGCCATTGATCACCACGGGTGCGGCCTCGGCCAGGGCAGTGCCGATGGCGTTGGTGCCGCGATGCCGCTCGTGCCAGGAGGCGCCCGGCGCCAGCGCGACGCGCTCGGCGCGGTCGAGGAAATCGGCGTCGCCCAAGGCATGCAGCAGAATGCCGCGATCGTCGGCCAGGATCACCATGTTGCCGCTGTCGCGGGTCTGCGCGAACAGGTATTCCATCACCGGCCGCGCGTGCGCGATCAGTTCCTGCTGGCGGCCGATGGCCCGGGTCAGTTGGAAGCGGTTCAGGTGGAACGCTTCCGGCAACCGGCCGACCGGCGCCAGACCGGCTTCCTGGCTGCGTCCCCAGGAACGGGCCACGACCGGGCCGACCAGGTTTTCGGCGGGAACTTCTCCGCATTCCAGCAACTGATTGCGCGCCCGGCGCAAGGCGGCGGCGGGGCCTTTCGGGATCGGATTGAGCATGCGTGACTCCTTGCTGCAACAACATCGTTCCGCACTATACGACTTCGCTGCGCTGCGGCAAGACTAACTGCCAGGTCGGCGCGACGAGTGTGTCATTTCGGGACAGTGCGCCAAAGCGGGACGTGTCAACTGCCGCCGGCGGCAGTCTCGCAAGGTTGAACATTCCAGTTAAAACAATGGGTTGGCGTAAATTATGCGCTGGCACGTCCCTTGCAAAATAGCGACCGATTGCGGCGCATCGCTCAATCGATACCTAGACCAATCAATCATCTTGAAGGAACCGACATGATTTATGCAGCGCCTGGCAGTGCCGAAGCCAAGATCAAGTTCAAAGCCCAGTACGACAACTTCATCGGCGGCAAGTGGGTCGCGCCGGTCAAGGGCGAGTACTTCGATGTGATCACCCCGATCAACGGGAAACCCTATACCAAGGCCGCCCGCTCCGGCGCCGACGACGTGGAACTGGCGCTGGACGCCGCCCATGCCGCCGCCGACGCGTGGGGCAAGACCTCGCCGGCCGAGCGCAGCAACCTGCTGCTGAAGATCGCCGACCGCGTCGAGGCCAATCTCGAACTGCTGGCCTATGCCGAGACCGTCGACAACGGCAAGCCGATCCGCGAAACGCTGAACGCCGACATCCCGCTCACCGTCGACCACTTCCGTTACTTCGCCGGCTGCCTGCGCGCCCAGGAAGGCAGCATCAGCGAGATCGACGAAAACACCGTCGCCTATCACCTGCACGAACCGCTCGGCGTGGTCGGCCAGATCATCCCGTGGAATTTCCCGATCCTGATGGCTGCCTGGAAGCTGGCGCCCGCCATCGGCGCCGGCAACTGCGTCGTGCTGAAGCCGGCCGAATCGACCCCGATCAGCATCCTGATCCTGGCCGAACTGATCGCCGATATCCTGCCGCCGGGTGTGCTCAACATCGTCAACGGCTACGGCCGCGAAGCCGGCCTGCCGCTGGCCACCAGCAAGCGCATCGCCAAGATCGCCTTCACCGGCTCCACCACCACCGGCCGCGTCATCGCCCAGGCCGCCGCCAACAACCTGATTCCGGCCACGCTGGAACTGGGCGGCAAGTCGCCCAACATCTTCTTCGCCGACATCATGGACAAGGACGACGGCTACCTCGACAAAGCCATCGAAGGCCTCGTGCTGTTCGCCTTCAACCAGGGCGAAGTGTGCACCTGCCCGTCGCGCGCGCTGATCCAGGAATCGATCTACGACAAGTTTATGGAACGCTGCCTGGCCCGCGTCAAGGCGATCAAGCAGGGCAACCCGCTCGACACCGAGACGATGCTTGGCGCGCAGGCCTCGAAGGAGCAGCTGACCAAGATCCTGTCCTACCTCGACCTCGGCCGCCTGGAAGGCGCCGAGGTGCTGATCGGAGGTTCCCAGGCAGACGTGAGCGGCGAGCTTGGCGGCGGCTATTACGTGCAGCCGACCCTGTTCAAGGGCCACAACAAGATGCGCATCTTCCAGGAGGAAATCTTCGGCCCGGTGCTGGCGGTGACCACCTTCAAGGACGAAGCCGAAGCCCTGGCCATCGCCAACGACACCTTGTACGGCCTCGGCGCCGGCGTCTGGAGCCGCAACGGCAACGTCGCCTACCGCATGGGCCGCGCCATCAAGGCCGGTCGCGTCTGGACCAACTGCTACCACGCCTACCCGGCGCACGCGGCGTTCGGCGGCTACAAGGAATCCGGCATCGGCCGCGAGACGCACAAGGTCATGCTCGACCACTACCAGCAGACCAAGAACCTGCTGGTCAGCTACGCCGAGCAGAAGCTGGGCTTCTTCTGATCCGTTGTAACGTCAGGTTGTAGGGCGGGAATCCCTTCCCGCCGATCCAGCGTCCCCCTTGCGGGGATTGCCGACCTACTTCGGCGGTTCAACGCGAGATTCTCCGGGGCGGGCAACCGCCCCCTTCCTTTACAGGAGACCCCCATGGTCGACAAAGTCATCGCCACCGAAGCCGCGCTGGAACTGATCGCGTTCCTCAAGCAAAAGCATGGCGAGGTGATGTTCCACCAATCCGGCGGCTGTTGCGACAACAGCGCCGCCAACTGTTTCCTGCCCGGCGAGATCACCATCGGCGCCGGCGATGAATATCTCGGCGAAATCGGCGGCTGCCCGTTCTATATCGGCAAATCGCAATACGAATACTGGAAGCACACCCAACTCATCATCGATGTAATCGAGGGCACCGGCGGCACCTTCTCGCTGGAAGGATCGGAAGGCAAAGCCTTCCACACCCGCTCAAGGCTGTTCACCGACGCGGAATGGGCGGAATTGAGCCGGTAGGGTGCGCCGCGCGCACCGATTCATCCTTGAAACCGCAGTTGGCATTGAATGCGCTGATATCAATCGCTTGCGGCGGTCAACGACGTCGACTGCCGTTTCTAGATTCCTCTCTTATGACCCCGAACCTGCTTCCTTGCCGGCCCGATACGCCGCCAGCAATGCGGCCTTGAGATCGGCACGCGCGTCCAGGTCGGACACGCCGAGCAGCCGTTCCGCGATTTGCCCGACCACCTGCAGGTCTGCTGTTTCGCGCGCATCCTGCTGGAAGCGGTGCCAGTCGAACGCCCCGGCATCGCAGCTATGCACCGCGACGCCGGTCGGCTGCGAAAACTCGATCTCGTACGACTCCAGCACTTCATACAGATAGGAGTAGGGATCGATCCCAGACGTCCGGGCTAGAAGCAGATGGAAGTTTGGCGCCTCCTCATCGAGGCAACGGTCAAGGTCGATGCTGGTTTCGAGTTCGTAGGACGCGCCCTGGAAGGAAAAGGCCACCCGCGCGGTGATCGTGTTGCTGCTCATTTTGTGCTGCCCGGTGGAGCGCAAGGAGCGCGAATTGTAATGGCTGGCCGATGGTCCCGGATTTCGCTGCGCTGCATCCGGGCTACGAATCTGCCACCGGCATCGCTCGCAGGGAGTACTCCCTTGGCAAACCTGGTGACCATCATGCTCGACAACGCCTTCGGCCACGTCGTCAACGGCAAGGGCTACCGAGTGCTCAACCACGTCCGCGTGATCTACGGCGACGGCATCAACCGCCGCTCCATCCGCGACATCCTCGCCAACTTGAAGATCAACGGCTACGCGGCGGACAACATCGCCTTCGGCATGGGCGGCGCCTTGCTGCAACAGGTCAACCGCGACACCCAGAGAATGGCCATGAAAACCTCCGCCATCCTGCTGCCGGACGGTTGGCACGAGGTCTACAAAGCCCCCGCCACCGACCCCGGCAAAGCCTCGAAGAAAGGCATTCTCTCCACGTTCAGAAGCCGCCTCACCGGCGAATACCTGACCCTGCGCACCGACCAGGCGCGCATCGACAGCGAATGGGAAAAGTCCTTGCCGACGTCTGGCGGGATGGCGAGTTGCTGGTGCGGGGCATGATTCAGGGGGGCGCTGCCTACAGTTGGACTGTTGCGTGAAGAGATTTGTGTAAATGCGCTGGCAATATGTTCACCTTGAAGGTCTGCTGGTCGGCCTTATGTGGAGCTCAACATAAGGCCGATTATGTAGACCCCGTGATTATGTTGAGCTACCGAACCATCCCGTTTCGGAGGCTTGTGTACCAGGAATCTGCTGGCAGCTGAGCCCGGCTTAAACTCAACATAATTTTCGAGTTCGTGCGGTTGCCAGTCGCAGCAATATCAGACACAAGATATCGGTCTTGGCGAGCAGCAAGCCCATCTCACGTCGAGTACGCGTAGTGAATGTCCTAAACTCCAATTTGGTTGCTTTGCGACGGGCATCGGATTATGTGGACTGCGGATGTGGAAGTTTCCCTGCAGGCAAGGTGTCCGATGACAGCCACGGCTTCAACTCCACATAATCGTGAGGTCTACATAATCGGCCGAAGCGGACGGTGGCATTTCGATCCGTCAATGTCATCAATAACAATCGAAACCTGACATTGGTTCAGATACGCGAGCCTCACGTCTCTCGCCTAGCCACACGGACGCCATCTAGGTACCTATTCAATCTTCGAGGTGCCGACAAAGCCGTTCACGCTCTTCCACCGCTGATGATTTCCCGAAACAAATCTTGCCAGTTGCCAGTCTCGCCGCCATCGACGGCCTTTTTTATCCGCGCCAAGTCTGTCGCTAGAACAATGCAGACTACGCGCCCATCCTTCTTGCCTTCCACCCTTTCAATTGTTCGGCGGCACATTTCTTGGTGGTCGCCTTTCTCATAACTCAACTTGGCTAAGCGGGCGTACTGATCGTCGGTCATGACCATAAAGCTCGGCAATGCACTCTGTGGTGGCCCGTTAGTGACCATCTCCATCTTGGTGCCGCTGAAGCTCAGGTCCAGATTTTCCTCAGCATCCTTCGGGACGATGGTCTGGATGTGCGCGATTCCGTGGAGCTTTTGATGGACATACTTTGAAGGCACACCCAAAGAAATGCTGCCATCGAACCATTCGCGCGGAAATTGATTGATTAGGGTCTTCCACACGAGGTGGCCCAAGATATCAACAATGTGCTTTTGCTCCTCGGGCTGGTCACCCTCGATTTCCTTCAACGTCTTTCCGTGCATGAGTCCATTTCGCGTCTTGTCCAGACGCGTGAACATTGCGTCATCGCATTCCTTGTCCACGGTGGTCAGTAACGCTTGAATCGCTTGTTTCTGATACCGCTTGTGCACAGGGTGCGTGTTGCAAGATTCGCAGAACAAGGGGGAGTTGCAGCGAGAGCAATTGCTCGGCACTTTCTCTTGCCCCTTTTGAAACTCAGCAATGATTTCCAACGCAAACCAGAAGTACTGAAATTGATCGCTGGGCACCATTGCGTTGATGCCTAAGCGATACCAACGCATCGCGCGCTGAATTGCGGGTGGAGTCTGGAATTCGGAAAGCCGTTCTATGGTCTTGGTAGTGCGTTCGTCCAAGAACGGCTGGGGGTTCTCATGGTCAATTGCGTCACCCCAGAAAAGTATGTCCCGCATTCCACTGTCTGGGGTGCAGTCCAGAATCTGCCGGATTCGATGGCGCGAAAAGGCTGATCCGCTCGCAAACGCGAGCATATTGAGACAGTCCGCCAATCGCTCATCCGCGATTTCCTTTGCCTCATCCAAATCCGGTGCATTGAAGTAAAGATGCAAAGACAGGAGAAACGGTGTGGAGTAGTCGGAGCGTGGAATGTTTTTGATTAGTGCGCGATATAGCCCTTGGGGATGCTTAATCTGCAAGCGCAGATCATCTGCCACCACCGAGCATTCAGACTTGATCTCGTAGTTCGCAACTACTTGCATGCCCAATCTCCTATGGCGCTGACTTCAGGCATCCTAGTACATGAATGTTCCACCGCACTGCCCTTCAACCATCCAGTCGTATGATGTGGCGACCGGGCGGTGGGATTCTAACCAGCGACCTCCCAGCTCAATGTCAGGTTTCGATTGTTATTGCTGACATGTATGGATCGAAATGCCGCCGGCCGTTCAGGCCGATCAGTGACCGTTCAACAATAAGGTCGTATGTTGCCAGTTGGCAAACTTGTTTCTCAATCCTTCCTGATTGAGCTTACCTGCCGCGCCAGAAACCCCCGCACATCCAGCCAGAACCTCGGATGCAACAGAATGTCGTGATGGTTGGCACCGGGCAGCAGGAAGGGCTGCACCGGCGTGCCCCAAGCAGCCGCGAGGCGGGCGCCGTGGGCGGGCGGGATGAGGAGGTCTGCCTGCGCCAGCAGGATTTGCGTCGGCAGGTGCAGCGTGGGCGCTAGCGCCAGGGAATCGAACGGGTGGCGGAGCATCCAGCGCACCGGCAGCCAGGGATATTTTTCCGCTGCGACGCTAAGCATGCTGTCGTAGGGGGTGACCAGGATCAGCGCTTGCAGCGGTCGTTTTGCCGCCAGTTGTACGGCGACGCCGGAGCCCAGGCTGCGGCCGATGACGACGATTCGCTTCGGGTCGATGCGCGGGTCGGCGGCAAGGGCGTCGAACTGGGCTTGCGCATCGGCGACCAGCGCCGTCTGCGAGGGCTGGCAGTCGCTGGCGCCGTAGCCGCGGTAATTCAGCGATGCCCAGGCCCAGTCCGGGGCGTGATGGCGCAGCCGCATCCAGCCGGATACCTCTTCCTTGTTGCCGCCGAAATACAGCAATAGCGGGCGCGGCGCGGTGCCGACCGGCACATCGAGCCAGCCGCGCAATGTGGTGCCGTCGCGTGTTTTCAGGGTGTAGCCGCTGCCGGGATGGTCGCGTTCAAACCCGGCGGCGCGTTGTTGGTTCAGCGCCGGTGCGGGGAACAGCAAGGCGTCCTGTTTCAGGTAAACGTCGGCGCAGACCAGCAGGTAGCCAAAGGCCGGAATCGCGAGCAACCAGCGCAGGTATTTCAACTGGGTCGGCATTCCCGGTTCAGTCGCTGCTTTCCGTTTCCAGCGCGATCTTGTCGGCGACGAAGAAACGGCCTCGGCTGTCGACCACCTGCGCCGGGGTGACCAGGTCGAGCAGGCCGTCGCGCTGGATGGCATCCAGTTCCAGGCCGGCGTAGTAGAGCGCGCCGACCACCACGGTGGAGCAGATGTAGTCGTGGCCTATGTTTTCCGGGGCGGTCGGGCGCAGGTTGGAATTGGCCAGGCCGAACATGCCCATGAAGTCGTAGCCGTACCATTTGCCGGCCTTGCGGATGCTGGCATCGACGAATTCATGCAGACGGTCGCGGTTTACCCGTTCCCATTTGTCCAGACGATAGATGTCGAAATCGTGTTGGCGCAGGCTGGCGATGTCCTCGCGCAGATTCGGCCCTTTGAAGCTCTCGCTGGAAAACACCCGCAAGCCGACGGGGTTGGCCGAGTCGTTCACGGCGATGGCCAGGTGGCCGTAGCGGAACACCCGGTAGCCCACCTTGTTCAGCTTGAGCATGAGGATGTCGCGGTAGGCGTCCTGCCATTTCATGCGATAGGCGATCACGTCGCCTTCGCGGATCTGGCCGCTGATTTGGGTGAATTTTTCGTCGCCGTCCCTGGCGTCGAACGACAGCACCTGCTGGAATTGCGCCTGATCCTGCGCCTGGGCGAGCGAGGAGGGGCCGTGTGCGCCCGGCTGCTCCATCCAGCGCAGCGCAAACCAGCCGCCCTGTTTCGGCGACGCGGCGCAGCCGCTCAGCAGCAGCGCGCAGGCGGCGAGGCTGAATGCGAGGCGCCGCGCCGCGCGGGGTTCAATGCCATGCGCCACTCGCGCGAAGCCCTCTCCCGACGCCACGTTCTACGCCACGCAATCCACGTAATACCGCGTCTTGCCGTTGCTCTTGTCCTTCACCAGACCATGCACGTCGGTTTCGAAGCCGGGGAATTTTTCGTTGAATTCGCGCGTGAACTTCAGGTAGCGCACGATGGTTTCGTTGAACAGTTCGCCCGGGATCAGCAGCGGGATGCCGGGCGGGTAGGGGGTCAGCAGGATCGAGGTAATGCGGCCTTCCAGGTCGTCGATCTCGACCCGCTCGATGGCGCGGTGCGCCATGCGCGCGAAGGCGTCGGCCGGGCGCATGGCGGGGACCATCTCGGACAGATACATCTCGGTGGTCAGGCGCGCCACGTCGTTGTTCTTGTAGACCTCGTGGATTTCCGTGCACAGGTCTTGCAGGCCGATGCGCTCGTAGCACGGATGTTTGGCGACGAAGTCCGGCATGATCCGCCACAGCGGCTGGTTGCGGTCGTAGTCGTCCTTGAACTGTTGCAGCTCGGTGACCATGGTGTTCCAGCGGCCCTTGGTGATGCCGATGGTGAACATGATGAAGAACGAATAGAGGCCGGTTTTTTCGACGATGACGCCGTGCTCGGCCAGGTATTTGGTCAGGATCGCGGCCGGGATGCCCCAGTCGGCGAAGTCGCCGTCGACATCGAGGCCGGGCGTGATGATGGTCGCCTTGATCGGGTCGAGCAGGTTGAATTCCGGCGCCAGGTCGCCGAAGCCGTGCCAGCGTTCGCCGGCGCGCAGCATCCAGTCCTCGCGGTCGCCCATGCCTTCCTCGGCCAGCTCTTCCGGACCCCAGACGCGGAACCACCAGTCGGTGCCGGGATCGGTTTCCATATCCGCGCCGACCTTGCGCATGGCGCGGCGGAAGTCGATGGCTTCGGCGATGGATTCTTCCACCAGCGCGGTGCCACCGGGTTCTTCCATCATCGCCGCCGCCACGTCGCAACTGGCGATGATGGCGTACTGCGGGCTGGTCGAGGTGTGCATCAGGAACGCTTCGTTGAACACGTCGCGGTCGAGTTTGCGGTTCTCCGATTCCTGCACCAGGATCTGCGAGGCCTGCGAGAGGCCGGCCAGCAGCTTGTGCGTCGATTGCGTGGAAAACACCATCGAGTCCTTGCAGCGCGGCCGATCCGAGCCGATCGCGTGCATGCCGCGATAGAAGCTGTGGAAGGTGGCGTGCGGCAGCCAGGCTTCGTCGAAATGCAGCGTGTCGATCTTGCCGTCGAGCTCGGCCTTGATCTCTTCGACGTTGTAGAGAATGCCGTCGTAGGTGCTCTGGGTGATGGTCAGCACGCGCGGCTTGGCGTTCTTGTCCGGCGCGAATGGGTGCGCGGCGATCTTCTTCTGGATGTTTTCCCAGTTGAATTCGGAACGCGGAATCGGCCCGATGATGCCGAAGTTGTTGCGCGTCGGCATCAGGAACACCGGAATCGCGCCGGTCATGATAATCGCGTGCAGGATCGATTTATGGCAGTTGCGGTCGACCACGACGATGTCGTTCGGCGCCACCGTGGAATGCCAGACGATCTTGTTCGAGGTGGAGGTGCCGTTGGTCACGAAGAACAGATGGTCGCACTTGAAGATACGCCCGGCGTTGCGCTCCGAGGCCGCCACCGGGCCGGTGTGGTCGAGCAGTTGGCCGAGTTCGTCGACCGCGTTGCAGACGTCTGCGCGCAGCATGTTCTCGCCGAAGAACTGGTGGAACATCTGGCCGACCGGGCTTTTCAGGAAAGCGACGCCGCCGGAATGGCCGGGGCAGTGCCAGGAATAGGAGCCGTCCGCCGCGTAGTGGGTCAGCGCGCGGAAGAACGGCGGCGGCAGCGAATCGAGATAGGCCTTGGTCTCGCGCACGATCAGGCGGGCGACGAATTCCGGCGTGTCCTCGAACATGTGGATGAAGCCGTGCAATTCGCGCAGCACGTCGTTCGGGATGTGGCGGCTGGTGCGCGTCTCTCCGTAAAGGAAGATCGGGATGTCGGTGTTGCGGTGACGGATTTCCTGCACGAAGGCGCGCAGCTCGGCGATGGTTTCCTCGGCTTCATCGGAAGAGAAATCGTCGTCGTCGACCGACAGGATGAAGCCGGAAGCGCGGCTTTGCTGCTGCGCGAAGGAAGACAGGTCGCCGTAACTGGTCACCCCAAGAATTTCCATGCCCTCTTCTTCCAGCGCCTTGGCCAGGGCGCGGATACCCAGTCCGGAGGCGTTCTCGGAACGGAAGTCTTCGTCGATGATGACGACGGGGAAGCGGAAGCGCATGGCTTTTCCTCAGGCTGAAGCGTGGAAATTGAAAAAGGGAAAACGCGGGAAAATCGCGCGGATTATAGGGAGGCGAACCCCGCCCGAGTGTGAATTCTTCGCTGCCAAAAGCAGCATTTCCGCGCGCTATGGCGGGAATGAAAAAGTCCCTGCCAGAGGCGTGGGTCCGTTCACTACACGGTGTGCCCGTTCATGTCGGCATGAACGGGATCGAGACGCCGAGTCAGATTTTCGGCAGTGTCACGCCGGTTTGACCCTGGTACTTGCCGCCACGGTCGCGATAAGATGTTTCGCAGATTTCGTCGGACTCGAAGAACAACATCTGCGCGATGCCTTCGTTAGCGTAGATCTTCGCCGGCAACGGCGTGGTGTTGGAAAACTCCAGCGTGACGTGGCCTTCCCATTCGGGTTCCAGCGGCGTCACGTTGACGATGATGCCGCAGCGCGCGTAAGTGCTTTTGCCCAGGCAGATGGTCAGCACGCTGCGCGGGATCCGGAAGAATTCGATGGTGCGCGCCAGCGCGAAAGAATTGGGCGGAATGATGCAGATGTCACCTTTCACATCGACGAACGAATCCGGATCGAAGTTCTTCGGATCGACGATGGTGTGGTTGAGGTTGGTAAACAATTTGAACTCGTTTGCACAACGTACGTCATAGCCGTAACTGGACGTGCCGTAAGAGACGATTTTTTCTCCATTCACGCTCTTGATCTGACCGGGCTCGAAAGGTTCGATCATTCCTTGTTCCATCGCCATGCGACGTATCCACTTATCGGATTTGATGCTCATGTTCAGACGCTTTCAGTTGGTTTCATGGCCCGCGCTAAAGATGGGCCGAGCAGAACGAGGCGCGGGGGGCGATGTCCGCCTATTCTCCACGAGCCGTCTGCCGAACGGCAATTCAGAAAGCGGATCTCGTGCGATCTTGGTGAGCGGTAGTGGAGTTCGTTCGAAAGCAATCAAGCATAACCCTACAATAAAATCAGGTTTTTCCCGATATTTAGCATATGGCGTAATACTTAAGCTATGCGGGTTTTCGAGTAAAGGACCATGTTGAGTTCCGCTCGATGAAGGAGCTACAAAAGATGACGACAAATATGGCCAGCGTTCAACTGTCGCCCGACATGATCCGGGCGCTGGATTGGGTGCCGGCGATTATCTGGGTTTCCGATGCCGAAGGGCATTGTTTGCTGGTCAATCGCGCCTGGCGCGAGTTTACCGGCCGCAAACTGGAAGACTCGAAAAACGAAGATTGGCTGAGCGCGATGCATCCTGAGGATGCGGCGGCGTGGCCCGACCATATTCAGCGCGCCATCGCCGATAAACAATCTTTCTCGGTTGAATGCCGCTTGCGTCGGCGCGATGGCCGTTATCGCTGGTTGCACAAGAGCGGCCAGCCCATCCTCGACGAGAAGAGTGGTGCGTTGCTCGGCTTCATCGGTTGCTGCATGGATGTGACCAGCCAGAAGCAGGCGCTGGAAGGCTTGCGTCAGGCCAGTGAAAAACATCGCTCCGTGTTGGCCAATCTGAAGGACGCAGTCGTCGTCATCGAAGACTATCTGCGGACCGAGGAACCCGGTCAGAACCAACGTCGCGACGATCGCCTGACCCCGCGCCAGCGCGAGATCCTGCATCTGATCGCACGTGGTTACGCCACGCGCGAGATCGCCACCCAATTGCATGTCAGCGTGAAAACGGTGGAGAGCCATCGCGCGCAGTTGATGCAACGACTCAATATCCACGATGTGGCGGGCTTGACCCGTTACGCCATCCGCACCGGCTTGGTGCCGTCGGACTAAGCGTCTTCAGGTCTCCTACAAATTAAACGCCTGCAGCCAGTTTCTTCAGACCGAGTGGATCGAGCACTTCGATCCGCTCGCGCCCCAGGCGCACATAGTTCAGTTCCTCGAACTGCTTCAACAGCCTCGACACAATTTCCCGCACGCTGCCCAGTTCCTGCGCGATGAGTTGATGCGACGCCAGAATGGTCGGTCCGCGCGCCGCCAACCAGGCAGCAAGACGCTGATCGAGCTTGTGGAAGGCGACTTCCTCGACCAGCGCCATCAAGCCGGTCAGACGGTCGGCGAAGAGGCCGAAGACGCCGTCGCGGAATGGCACATGTTCCGCCGTCAAGCGCAGGAACAACGGCCGCGGCAGCGCCAGCGCGGACACTTCGGTTTCCGCGATGCCGGTGGCCGGATAGACGCTGGCGCCGAGCAGGCAACTGACGGTGACGATGCACAATTCGCCCGGATGAACGCCGTACAGGCGAATCTCGCGGCCGTTCTCGGCGCGCTTGCTGACCCGGATACTGCCGCTCAGCACCAGCGGCAACGCCTGGCAGGCGACGCCGGCATCGAACAGCACCGTGCCGGCCGGCGCGCGCATCGGCAAGGCCTGGCGCGCGACCTCCGTCGCCAACGGCGCGGGCAGATGCTGCAGCGCTGGAAATAGGTTGGCCAGTTCGGAACCTGGTTCAACAGTCATGTCGGCTCCGGCAGCGCGGCGGCGATGGCTTGCCGGCGCGCGTGGTGGATGGCGGTGGGAATCTCGGCGGGGGCGACCTGTTGCGCCACTGCGCCAGCATCGATCTGCCTGGCCGCCGTCAGCGCCTGCAACAGACGCTGCGTCTGCGGGTAAGCGCGCTCTTCGTAACCCGGGCGGCCATGAAAATCCACCGCGCAGGCCTGCAGGAAATCGCCAAAGCGCTCTGGCCGACGCAAGGCGTCGGTCTGTTCGAGCAGATCGAGCAAGCCGGCCGCGCCCATGCTGTCGGCGTTATGCGCCTGGCCGTGCCAGCGCGCGACGATCTGCGCCAGGCCACTGCATTCCGTCGGCGCGCGCAGCCGCAGGCCGACCTGTTTGACCAAGGCCACCCCGGCCGCTTCGTGGCCGCCATGGTGCGGCCAGTTTTCCCGCGGCGTCAGGCCTTTGCCGAGATCGTGCAGCAGCGCGGCATATCGCACCGGCAGCGGCTGCGACTCGGCGGCGGCGCGGTCGACGACGCGCATGACGTGATCGCCGGTGTCGATTTCCGGGTGATATTTCGGGTTTTGCGGTACGCCGAACAGTACGTCGAGTTCCGGCAACAGCTTCGCCAGTGCGCCGCACTCGCGCAGCAGCAGAAACATGCGCGAAGGTTGCGGTTCCATCAGGCCGCGCGCGAGTTCCTGCCAGACGCGTTCCGGCACCAGCGCATCGACTTCGCCGTCGGCCGTCATCCGGCGCATCAAGGCTAGCGTTTCAGGCGCCAGGGAAAATTCGCCAAAGCGCGCCGCGAAGCGCGCCACGCGCAGGATGCGCACCGGGTCTTCCGAAAAAGCCTCGCTGACGTGGCGAAACACGCGCGCGGCCAGGTCGGCGCGGCCGCCATAGGGATCGACCAGCTCGCCGGATTCGCTTTCCGCCATCGCGTTGACGGTCAGATCGCGCCGCCGCAAGTCCTCTTCCAGCGTTACGTCCGGCGTCGCGTAGACCTGGAAACCCTTGTAGCCGCGCGCGGTCTTGCGCTCGGTGCGGGCCAGCGCATATTCCTCGTGCGTGCGCGGATGCAGGAAAACCGGGAAATCCTTGCCGACCGGCTGGAAGCCCAACGCGCTCATTTCCTCCGGCGTCGCGCCGACCACGACATGGTCGCGATCATTCGTTTGCAAACCCGGTGGCAGGCCGAGCAGACGGTCGCGCACGGCGCCGCCGACGACGTAGACCCGGATATGGCCAGGCAGACGCAAGGGTGTCCTCAGCGGCCGGCGTGGGCGCGATACGCCATGTAGCTGCGGCGCGGATCGGCTTCCTTGAGGTAGCCGATCACGCTGGCCAGCGGCGTCGGCTGGCCGAACCGGGCGGGAAAGCCGTCCGGGCAGACGTTGTCGGTGAGCATGGCGTAGTGGTTGTCGCGCGTCATCAACTTCTTGCCGGGCTTCAGTTCCATCAGGCGCGCGAACCAGTACGACGCGGTTTCTCCCAGCGGCAGGACGGCTCGGCAGAGGCCCAGGCTGGCGGCGCTCAGGCGGACCAGTTCGGCCAGGCTGTAAATCTGCGGGCCGCACAGGTTGTAGCGCTGACCATGGGTTTCCGGCTGCATCAGCGCATCGGCGAAAGCGCGCGCCACATCGCCGACGAAAACCGGCTGGAAGCGCGCCTGCGCGTCGGCCAGCGGCAGCACCGGGGCCAGCTTGAGCAGATCGGCGAACAAGGACAGAAAGCTGTCGCCCGGCCCGAAAATGACCGAGGGCCGGAACACCGTGACGGCCAGTTCGGCCTGCATGACCAGCGCCTCGCCGGCGGCCTTGCTGCGTTGATAGGCGCTGCGCGAGTTGGCATCGGCGCCGAGCGCGCTCATATGCAGCAGGCGCGGCACGCCGGCCGCTTTGCAGGCTTGCACCACCTTGCGCGGCAATTCGACATGGGCGTGCTGGAAACTGCCGCGCCGCGCCTGCGGAGTGTCGCCGCCGGGGCTGGATTCATGCAGCAGGCCGACCAGGTTGATCACCGCGTCCATGCCGTTGAATAGCGCGGCCAGGCTGGCCGGATCGTGGATGTCGGTTTCCACGACTTCGACCGTGGGCAGCACGACCAGGTCTTTCACCGGATTGCGCCGCCGCGCCGGCACGCGCACGTTGAGTCCGCGCGCTGCCAGCAAGGCGACCAGATGGTGGCCGACGAAACCGCCGCCGCCGAGGATGCAAACGTTTTGAATGGGCATGTTTTGTGCGAGCAATAGAAGGCGAAGGCCATTCTATCCGCAAGGGAGGGCGCCGGATTCGCAGGCGGCTCACTTGCGGGGCAAACGGCGCAGCGCGGGAGGCACGCGTCGAATGGTTGGGCCGGATCAATCGCCGGCGGGACGCCAGCGCTCCAACGACACGATGCAGGCCGGAGCGCCGGCGTCTCGCCGGCCGTTCTTGTGTACTTACTGTTGTGCCACGTCGGCGCTGAGCGTGTTGTCTTGCTGCGGCGTTGTGGGCTGTTGCGCATTCGCGCGTGCCGGGATCTCGCCGAGGCGTTCTTTCATGGACTGCGAGACGCCGCCGAAACGGCTGCGATAGAACATCGCGTTGGCGAGCACTTTCTTGACGTACTCGCGCGTTTCCAGGAACGGGATGTTTTCCACGTAGATCGCGCCTTCCAGCGGAACTTCGGCCTGCCATTTGCGGGCGCGGCCGGGGCCGGCGTTGTAGCCCGCCGTGGCGAGCACCGGCGACTGGCTGAGCGAGTCGAAAATATGTTTGAGATAGTAGGTGCCGAAGCGGATGTTGGTCTCCGGTTTGCCGACGTTGTTGTGCGCGTTCTTGCCGAGGCCGAGCTGGCGCGAAATCCACTTGGCGGTGGCCGGCATGATCTGCATCAGCCCCTGCGCGCCGACGCCGGAACGGGCGTAGTCGATGAAGCGGGATTCCTGCCGCATGAGACCGTACACCCAAGCTTCGTCGAGTCCGTTTTCCTGCGCGAAATCGCTCGCCAGGTCGCGGTACGGCGCGATGTAGCGCAGGTCGAAATCGTGCACGTCGCGGGTCTTCTCCGCGGTGATGATGGCGCGGTCGTTCCAGTTGTTGCGCCGCGCCAGTTCCGCCGCCGCCAACAGGGCGCGATCGTCCAGGTCGCGCAGCGCCCATTCCCATTCCGCCTGCGCGTTGCCGTCGTCGCCCAGCTTGCGCAGCAGCAATGCGCGTTGTAGTCCGCTGCGGCCTTCCGCCGCCTTCATATCGTCCGGCGTCACCTTGTAATCGGCCGGCCGCGCTTCCAGCTTGGTCGGCAGTTCTTCCTCGGCGAGCAGGCCGTAATAATGAATCTCGCGCGACAGCTTGGCGAACAGCACATTGGCCGGATAGGTCGCATTCAACGCCTTCAGCGCGCGCGCCTTCCAGTAGCGCCAGACGGCATCGTTCTGGGTGGCTTCCGGCATCGCCTCGATGCTGCGATAGACCTCGACCCACTTGCCGGCGCGCAAGGCGGCGCGGGCCTTCCAGGTCGCCTGCGCTTCGCTGACGGCGGCGCCGCGGAGAAACCAGCCGAGCGCGCGGGTGTCATGCCGGCGCGCGGCCTGCAAGCCGATCTGGCCCCAGCCGTAGCGCTGTTCGGCCTCGCTATATTTTTCCTGATGTTGCTCCCAGACCTGCGCGGCCTCTTCCGGCGAATTCTTCGCGATCAGGCTCAAGGCATACAGCGCGGCCTCACGCTGGCCGCGTTGTGGGGCGGCCGCTGCGATCAACTCGCGCGGATTGTGTTGCGCCGCGCTCAACGCATCGGCGGTCATGCGCGCGTCGTCCGGCAGCCTCGCTTCCAGCTCGCGCGCCAGGCGCAGGTTGCCGTCGTCGAGCGCCAGACGCAGCCGCGCCAGACGATCTTCCAGCGTCAGCAGGCCGCGCTCGGCGAGTTGGCTGAATATCGGGTCGCAACTCGACGGCAGGTCGCGCGCGGTGCGCCAGAGCGCAATGCCGGCGGCATCGGCCTGGGCATCGCCCTGGACCTGGCGCGCACGCAGTTCGTAGCAGCGCAATTCCTGATCGGGTTTGACCACGGCCGCATAGGCCGCGCTAAACGCCGGCCAGTCGGCATCGCGGCCATATTGACGGGCGAGATCGGCGCGTAGCCGGTTGGACAGCGGCGAATCGGCGTATTGCAGGATGAACGCCTGCTGTTCGGCGTTCGCGGCGGAGTTGCTTTTCATCCGCCAGAACTGGATGTAGGGCGCCAGCAGGTGATCCTGCGGAAACTTGGCGGCCACCTTGAAGAATCGATCCAGCTTGCCCTTCTGATAGGCCTCGCGCGCAGTCTGGAAATCGCTTTCCGTCGAGGCGAGCGCACTGCTCGCGGCGAAGGCCAGCAGACAGGACGCAAGCAGAGGTAATGCACGAATGGGAAAGCGGAAGGTCACACTGAGTCGCACACTGGGTCGCACGCCGAGGCGGGCGGGCTGGCCCATGTCGCTGTTGCCGAAAGGTGCGCACTGTACCCTTCCGCCCTAACAAGATTCAAACCTCGTTCGGCTCGGGCTCAGCGTTCGGCCAGGCTGACGTCGACGTTGACGCGCACGCTGCGGCCTGGATCGTAGGGCAGGAAGGTGTCGTATTCGTGGCCCTGGTAGCGATAGGTCACGTTGTAGCCGGAGAGCTTGCGGCTCCAGTTGTCGACGTTGCGGCAGCGTTGTTCGATGCGTGGAATGGGTTCGCCGCGCAGGTCGGGGCGGTTGTTGTCGTACTTGTCGCCGGCAACGGCGCCGGTAATGGCGCCGATGGCGGTGGCCGCGCGGCGCCCGTCGCCCTTGCCGACGCTGTGGCCGAGCACGCCTCCGAGGATGCCGCCGAGAATGGCGCCGCCGATGTTGCGGTCCGGCCCACGCACGCTGTCTGGATAATCGTAGCCGACCTGTTCGTCCCAGCATTCGCGCCGGGGTTCGTTGAATTTCTCATACACCGGCGTGCTGGCGACGACCCAGGCGGTGTCCTGGAATGCGTTGCTGCCGGCACGGCTGCCGGCCTGGCTGGGGGCGACGCTGCACAGCGCCAGGATCAAAGCGGGAACGATGCTGCGGGGTGCTGACATGTTGATGACTCCTTCATGAATCGAGGTCAGCGGCGCTCATCGTCTTCGGGACGACGCTCGCCGGACCAGCCGGGATGGTCGGTCTGACCATCCTCGAAATGACGTTTTTCAAAACCGAAGCCGAAACCGCCTTCGGAGGATTGTTTGCCGCGGCGCTTGTCCGTCCGTTCGCGGCCGTATTCGCGCTGGCCTGCGCCAGGAAACGGGATGCGTATCGCCTCCTGTGCCTCGGGCGGCAACTGCCGCATCCGATCCTGGAAAAACTGGCGCATGCGCATGCGTTCTTCCGGGCTGGCCTGTTCCCAGCGTTCGCGCAGTGCCCGCCGTTCATCCGGGCCGAGTTGAGCGAGCTTGACGAACGGCTGGCCGAACATCGTGCTATCGGCTTGCGCGGCGAGAGCGGGTACAGTCGCCAGGGCCAACAACAGAGCGCTCAACATCTTGTAAAACCTGGGGGTCATGGTTTTGCTCCTTTCCATGTATCTCATGCTAGGCGGCGGGCGTAACGCCGGGGTTTCCGGTGCCGGCCGATTTGTAACAAAGTGTTTCGCGGGGCGGGGTGTATCGGGGAAGTTAATGAATAATCCACTCAAATAACGCATGGACGAGCCGCAAGCGATGAACGACGACAACCCGAATGTACTGATTGTGGACGACGACGCCGGCATCCGCGATTTGCTGGCCGATTACCTGGCCAAGCAGGGCATGCGCGTGAGCGTCGCGCGCGACGGCAAGGAGATGGACGAGCGCCTCGCTTCCGCCTGGCCGGACCTGATCGTGATGGACCTGATGCTGCCCGGCGAGGATGGCCTCAGCCTGACCCGCCGCGTCAAGGCTGCGCGCGACGTGCCGGTGATCATGCTGTCGGCGCGCGGCGAGGATATCGACCGTATCGTCGGCCTGGAAGTTGGCGCTGACGACTACCTGCCGAAGCCGTTCAACCCGCGCGAATTGCTGGCGCGCATCCGCGCGGTGCTGCGGCGCGGCCATGTCGGCAACCACGATGCGGCCGCCAATGACATCGCCCGGTTCGGCCCGTTCTCGCTCGACCTGTCGGCGCAGGCGCTGTCGCGCGACGGGGCCGAGATTCCGCTGTCGCAAGCCGAATTCACGCTGTTGAAGCTGTTCATCGAACGGCCCAACCGCGCCTTGTCGCGCGACCAGATCATGGACAGCCTGAAAGGCTACGAACGCGATCCGTTCGACCGTTCCATCGACGTGCGGGTGACCCGCTTGCGCAAGAAACTGGAGGACGATCCGTCCAATCCGGTCTACATCCGCACGGTCTGGGGCCAGGGCTATCTGTTTTCGCCGAAGGGCAAATCGGTGTGAGGTGGATTGCGCGATTGCTGCCGGAAACGCTGTTCGGCCGCACCGCAGCCGCCTTGCTGGCAGCGTTTCTGGTGTTCGAAGCGATCGCTTTCGGCGTCGTCTGGTTCATGGTGATCCGCCCGCTGGCGGAGCGTTCCGCCGACGATCTGGCCGCAAAAATCCTGCTTTCCGCGCAGACCTGGGTGGAACTGCCGCCGCAAACCCGGGCCGATTACGAGATGGAACTCGCCTTCAGCCACGATCTGGCACTGGCCGAGGTGCAGACCCGTTTGCCGCAAGCCGCGCCGGCGAATTACTTCGGCGAACTCATCGCGGCGGCGCTGACCCGGCGCGCCAAACAGGACATCGCGTTGAAGCGTAGTGTCGATCCCGATTGGGATTGGCTGGAAATCCAGGTCGCCGACAAATTGCTGCGCGTCGGCTTCGACCGCCAGCGCTACGCGTTGAAAGCGCCGCTGGCGGCGGTCGGCGTGTTCCTGCTCGGCGCCGCGCTGACCGTATTGACCGCGCTGTTCATGGTGCGTCTGACCAGCCGGCGCCTGAACAGCCTGGCGCAGAAGGCCGGCGAAGTCGGCCAGGGCCGCGCGCCGGAAGTCCTGCCGGAAACCGGCGCGCGCGAACTGCGCGAACTGACCGCCGCGTTCAATCGCATGGCCGAGGAAGTGCAGGCGCTGCTGGAAAACCGCACCGTGCTGCTGGCCGGCGTCAGCCACGATCTGCGCACGCCGATCACGCGTCTGCGTCTGGCGGTTTCGCTGCTGGCAAGCGACGACGCCAGTCTGGTCAAACGCATGGAACACGATCTGGACGAAATGAACCGCCTGATCGGCGACATGCTGGTGTTCGCCCGTTCGCTCAAGCTGGAAGCCTTGCAGGAATGCGACCTGACCGGCGTGCTCGCCGATCTGGCCGAACAGGCTGCGTTGCTGGGGCCGCTCGAATGGCAGCCGGGGGCGCCTTGCCGGGTGCGCGTCGGCGAAGCGGCGCTGCGCCGCATCGTCGGCAACCTGCTGGAAAACGCGCGCCGCTATGGCGCCGGCGAGCCGGTCAAGCTGGAACTGGCCTGCAATGCCGACGCGGTGCGCATCGCCGTGCTGGATCGCGGTCCCGGCATTCCCGGCGAGCAGCGCGAGGCGGTGTTTCGACCGTTCACGCGGCTGGAGACTTCGCGCAACCTCGATGCCGGCGGCAGCGGCCTCGGCCTGGCGATTGCGCGTCAGTTGGCCGATGCCTACGGCTGGCGCATCGAGCTGGCGGAGCGCGACGGCGGTGGCCTGATTGCCCGTTTGATCGTCGTGCGCACTATTGAACAGGCCCGATGAAGTTTGAAATTGCCGTCATGCCGGCCGGGTGAGTGGCGACACCACTTGTAGGAGCGCCTTCCAAGGCGCGATTGTTCCGGATTTCGCGCCTTGGAAGGCGCACCTAGTGCGCCCGTGAAGGCGCACACACAGCACGGT
>JASJPG010000020.1:51493-53300 GCA_031426815.1 Hydrogenophilaceae bacterium | reverse complement strand
GCCTTCCAAGGCGCGAAGTCCAGAACAATCGCGCCTTGGAAGGCGCTCCTACGCGTGGGGTCGCCACTCTCCCGGAGGGAGCCGCGACAAAAAACCGTCGACACGGCCTCAACAAACCGCCGGCCAGGCCAGACTCAAACCGCGCTGGTCGTTGGCCACCACCTGCGCGCACTGACGGGCGCCAGGGATATTGCTTTGCGGGTCATCGATATCCAGCCGGGTGCCGACCGGAAACGAAATGGCGCCATGCGAAAGCAGCATGCCTTCATGCATGACCTGCTTGACTCGATACAACCCGGCTTTACGACCCTGCATGCGAACGGAAACGTACGCGCAAACAGGTTTTGACTCGTTGGGTTCCTGCCAATCAACTATGAAGTGCTCACACATCACCTTCGCCTCCTCGGTTTGCGACAACTTGGGCCAGTCCGGTGAAAGCGACTGCTTCATCGCCAACCGCCAACCGCTGCTTTTGTGGACTTAAAGGATAGACGAGAGTGCCGGCCATCGAAATTGCCGGACCGTTTATGTGTCTGAAGATAGCTTTAGATTGGTGTCGAAAAACACTCCGTCACCCCGGCGAAGGCCGGGGTGACGGTTATTTTGGGGTTTTCACGTTTTTCGACACTGCTGCAGGGTGCCCATCGAAACCAACGCTTCAGGCCGCTTCGGCGACCAACTGCCCCGCTTTCACACAATTACGGCCAGCATGCTTGGCGGCATAGAGCTGCTTGTCGGCAGCTTGCAGCAGGTCGTTATAGGTCAGATTCGAATCCGGCCGCATGCTGGCGCAGCCGATGCTGATGGTGACCTGGCGCAAGCCGTCGTGGCGGGGATGCGGAATGTTCATGTTCGCGATTGCATCGCGCAGGCGCTCGGCGATCAGGTGGGCGCCATCCAGTTCGGTGCCGGGCAGGATGACGGCGAATTCTTCGCCGCCGTAGCGAGCCAGCAGATCGCCTGGGCGGGTCAGTTCGTGGGCCATGGCGCCGGCCACCCGGCGCAGGCATTGATCGCCTTCGCAATGGCCGTAGAGATCGTTGTATTGCTTGAAGCAATCCACATCAACCATCAGTAGCGACAGGGGTTTCCGGTCGCGCAGCGCCCGCCGCCATTCGGCATCGAGGACCAGATCGAAGCGGCGCCGGTTGGCGACGTCGGTGAGACCATCCTGATTGGCGTAGCGCTCCAGCATGTCGTTGTTGATCTTGAGAAAGACCTGGTTGCGGATGCGCGTCTTCACCACATCCTGGCTGAACGGCCGCGTGATGCAATCGATCGCCCCCAGTTTGAGGCCGCGCAACTCGTCCTCGGCGTTGTCGCGCTGCGTGATCAGCATGACCGGTACCGAGCGGGTTCTTTCGTCTTCCTTGAGTAGCCGGCAGATTTCGAAACCGTCCTGCTGGGGCGGGCTGACGTCGAGCAGGATCAGATCCGGCGTCTTGCCTCTGCGGCGAGCGGCATGCAGTACATGAGGGGCGTCCGGCGCACGCTGCACCTTGTAATCGCTAGCCAGCATGCGGACCAGGAGGTTGGCCGAAGCCGGTTCGTTGTCGACAAGGAGGATATGGGGCTTGTTGGACATCATGTCGATCTCCTTCTGCATTGACCCGTGTGCGTGTTTTCGAACCTGAACAGATCCCACTGCAAACCTCTGAAAGTGCCCATCAAGTCTCCCCAACCGTTGCGTTGATCCGATCCATCTGGTTCATGCATCTTCTGCCCCGCCTGGCAACAAGGGGAATTGGAGGAATCTTTAGCCACCCTGTATCGATATCTACTCTCGCGCCTTGGAAGGCGCGCCTAC
>JASJPG010000020.1:0-51350 GCA_031426815.1 Hydrogenophilaceae bacterium | reverse complement strand
TCCAAGGCGCGATTGCACGTCGCCGAAGCGCCAACCGGGTCACGCTTCGGATTCGGTCACGAACGGGATGGCGAGTTCGGCCGGCATCGGTTGGCTCAGATAAAAGCCCTGGATCAGGTCGCACTCGTGGGTTCGGAGGAATTCGTATTGCGCGCTGTTTTCCACACCTTCCGCCAGCACCTCCAGGCCCAGCTTGTGGCCCAGCGAAATGCTCGCTTCGGTGATGGAGGCGTCGTCGGCATCCTCCGGCAGGTTGCGGATGAAACTGGCGTCGATCTTCAGGGTATCGAGCGGGAAATGCTTCAGGTAGGCGAGCGAGGAGTAGCCGGTGCCGAAATCGTCCACCGCCAGGCGCACGCCGAGAGCGGCCAGGGCGGCCAGGGTGTTGCCGGCCAGATCGGGGTCCTGCATGACGGTGGATTCGGTGATTTCGATCTCCAGGGCGCCGGCGCGCATGTTCTCTTCCTTCAACACGCGGGCCACCATGTCGACCAGACCGCGGTCGCTGAACTGGCGTGCCGAGACGTTGACGGCAATGCGCTGCGGAGCGGCACCGGAGGCGCGATAGGCGCGCCACTGGGCACAGGCGTTGCGCAACACCCATTCGCCCACCGGCAGGATCAGTCCGGTCTCTTCCAGCATCCAGACGAATTCGGTCGGCGGCGTCAGGCGGTCGCTGCCCGGCCGTTGCCAGCGCAGCAAGGCCTCGCTGCCAATGATGCGGCCGCTGCGCAAATCCAGTTGCGGCTGATAGTAGATCTGGAACTCGCCGCGTTCGAGGGCGCGGCGCAAGCCGGTTTCCATGTCCAGCAGTTCCTGGCTGCGCGCGTTCATGTCGCGGGCATAGAAGCGGAACTGGCCTTGACCGTCGTCCTTGGCGCGGAACATCGCGGTATCGGCGTTCTTCAGCAGGCTTTCCGCGTCGAGCCCGTCGGCCGGATACAACGCAATGCCGGCGCTGAAGGTGACGAAAATCTCGCGATCCACGATGCGGATGGGGTTCTCGAAGGCGCTGCGCAACTTGTTGACGACCACCAGCACGTGCTCCACGCTGCCCAGATCGCCGCCCACCACGACGAACTCGTCGCCGCCGTAACGCGCCACCGTGTCGTTCGGGCGCATGGCGCTTTGCAACCGATTCGAGACTTCCTTGAGCAGCGCATCGCCGGCCGGGTGGCCGAGGCTGTCGTTGACCCGTTTGAAGTTGTCCAGGTCGAGGAAGACCAGCGCGAACTGCCGGCCCTGGCGGATGGCGCGATGGATCTCGGCACCGAGGCGGTCGTCCAGCAGCGTGCGGTTGGGCAAACCGGTCAACTTGTCATGGGTGGCTTGGTGGCGCAGTTCTTCCTCGTATTGTTTGCGCTCGGAAATGTCGCGCGCGATGGTCGAATAGAACTCGATGTTGCCCGCTTCGTTGCGGTGGGCAAGCAACACCTGCGACACGCTGAGATCCTTGTCCGGCGCGCCGCGCAGTGCGCTCTCGCCTTCCCATAGGCCATCGCGCGCGGCAATGGGCAGCGCCACCCGCGTCAACTGCTGGGCGCCCCATTCCGAATGGCAGTCGGCCAGACGCATGCCACTGATGTCATGTTGCGCGCCGAGGCCGAGCAGGCGACGGCCGGCCTGGTTGAGATAGAGCAGGCGCGCTTCGGCGTCGGTGGTGGCGACGAAATCGGGCGTGGCTTCCAGGATGCTGACCAGGCGGGTGCGCGCCTCCTCGCCGCGTACCCGTTCGGAGACGTCATGGCCGGTGGAGACGAAGTGGGTGATCTGGCCGCCTGCTTCGGTCAGCGGCGTGATGGTTTTTTCCTCGTAGAAGAGGACACCGTCCTTGCGTCGGTTCACCAGGATGTCGTGGAAGGTCTCGCCGGACAGCAGGGTTCCCCACATGCGCTGGAAATAGGCCGCGTCGTTGCGGTCCGACTTGAACAGCGCCGGCGTCTGGCCGAGCGCTTCGCGGGTCGAATAGCCGGAGAGATGCTCGAAGGCGGGATTGACGTATTCGATGTGGCCTTGCAGATCGGTGATGAACACGCTGTCGGCGGTCTGTTCCACCGCCAGGGACAGCTTGCGCAGTTCATGTTCGGAGCGACGCTGTTCGCGCCGCATGCGCGCATCCTCCAGTTCGCGCCGCACCGCCGGAGCCAGGCGCGACAGATCGTGTTTCATCACGTAGTCCTGCGCGCCGGCTTTCATCGCGGCGACGGCGGCGGCTTCACCGATGGTGCCGGAGACGAAGATAAAGGGCAGATCGGGGTCGTAGCGGCGGATCAGTTCCAGCGCCAGATCGCCGCGGAAGCGGGGCATGGTGTAGTCGGAAAATACGATGTCCCAGTGCGCGTCGCGCAGTGCCGTTTCCAGATCTTCAGCGTTGTCCACCCGCTCCCAGCGCACCTGGAAGCCCGACCGGTTGAGTTGGTCGAGCACCAGCAGGCTGTCGTCCTCCGAGTCTTCCACCAGCAGGGCGAGCAATTGAACGGGAGCAGAAACTTCAGCATGGGACATCAACATGAGTTCAATCCTTGGCGGGTTGGTTGAGGAGCAGCCAATACAGGCCGAGTTGGCCGGCGGCATGGACGAAGCTGTCGAAGTCCACCGGTTTTCGCACATAGCTGTTGGCGCCCAGGCTGTAGCCGCGCAGACGGTCTTCTTCCTCGTTGGAGGAGGTCAGCAGCACCACCGGCAGCAAGCGGGTGTGCTTGTCGGCGCGGATGCGGCGCAGTACTTCGAGGCCGTCGATCTTGGGCAGCTTCAGGTCGAGCAGCACCACCGCCGGCAGATCGTCTGGATCGCGCTCGGAATGCGGGCCGGTACAGAACAGGTAATCCAGCGCCTCGACGCCATTGCGCGCCACGGCGACCTGATTGCCGATCTTGTGCGTCGCCAGCGCATGCAAGGTCAATGCCTCGTCGTCGGGGTTGTCTTCCACCAGTAGGATCGATTTGTCGCTCATGCCGTCTCCTGTTGTCGCGCTAGGGTGAAAAAGAAGCTGGCGCCCGTATCCACCGCTGCCTGCGCCCAGATGTGGCCGCCGTGTTTGTGGATGACGCGCTGCACCGTGGCGAGGCCGATGCCGGTGCCGGGGAACTCGCCGGTGTCGTGCAGACGCTGGAAGGCGCCGAAAAGTTTGTCGGCGAAGGCCATGTCGAAACCGGCGCCGTTGTCGGCGACGAAATAGACCTTTTCGCCGGCCTCCTCGTGCATGCCGAACTCGACGCGCGCCGCGCTGCGCCCGCCAGTGAATTTCCAGGCATTGCCGAGCAGATTGTCGAACGCGATGCGCAGCAGTTTGGCGTCGCCGTGCGCATGCAGGCCGGGCGCGCAGCTGAATTCCACCGCGTGTTCCGGCATCTGTTGACGTTGCGCCTCGGCCACTTCGGCGGCCAGCGCGGACAGATCCACGTCCTGCATCTGGAAATCGGAACGGGTGACGCGGGCGAGTTTGAGCAGGTCGTCGATCAGGCGGCCCATGTGCTGGCTGGCGCGACGCACCCGTTCGAGCAGATTGCGCCCGGCCGCGTCCAGGGCTTCGGCCTGTTCGTCCAGCAGGATGCGGCTGAAGCCGTCGATGGCGCGAAGCGGTGCGCGCAGGTCATGCGAGACCGAGTAGCTGAAGGCTTCCAGTTCCTGATTGACCGCCTGCAATTCCGCGTTCTGGCTGGCCAGACGCGCGTTCAGTTCACGAATGCGCTGCTCGGTTTTACGTTGTTGGGTGATGTCGCGGATGGCGCTGAAGATGCTCAACCCTTCTTCCGAACGGATCGGGCTCAAGCTGATCTGCACCGGAAACTCGCTGCCGTCCTTGCGCTGGGCGTACAAATCCAGCCCGGCCCCCATCGGCCGGGTGACCGGCGCGCTGGTAAATCCCCGGCGCAAATCGGGATGTTCCGAACGGAAGCGTCCAGGCACCAGCATTTCCACCGGCTGCCCTTCAAGTTCTTCGCGCCGATAACCGAACAGCACTTCGGTTTGCGCATTGATCAGCACGATGCGACCGGTCGGGTCGGTGATGACGATGGCGTCCGGAGCCGATTCCACCAGCGCTTGAAAATACATTTCGCTGGGCCGAGGCTTCTGCACACTGGATGCGTGGTCTCTTTTCATACGGCCATTCCTGTTATTTGCGGTTGATCAGTGGGGGGGCGGTTATCCCTGTATGTCCGACAAATATAGTCAACTTTAGTTTCTCTGCAGTAAACCCGGTTGTGGCGGAAACGATGGGCATAAAACTCCTCATTCCCGGGTAGGGTTTGAGTTGATTGCTCTTGGCAGGATCCCGAATCAATAATTCTCGGCAAGTTCGCTTTGCCTGGTTCATATGTACCGGGAGCCGTGCCCCAGGTCAGGGGGGCCAACTCGATAATTCAAGGGAATACGTATGCAGACGGAACAACCGGGGGGGAATCCTCTTCGGGCAGAAGCAGAGTTGCGTCTTGCCGGCCACGACCCGGACGCGGTGAAGGACGCCCGTTCCGATACAGAACTTCTGCACGAGATCCAGGTGCATCAGATCGAACTGGAGATGCAAAACGAAGAATTGCGCCAGGCGCAGCAGATCATCGAAGAATCGCGCGACCGCTATGTCGATCTGTACGACTTCGCCCCGGTCGGCTATCTCACCCTCAACCGCGCTGCGGTCATCGTCGAAGCCAATCTGACCGGCGCCGAATTGTTCGGTCTGCCGCGCAAGCATCTGCTGAACCGCCCCTTCGGCAGCCTGGTGAGTCAGCCGGACCGCGATAACTGGACCCGCCGCTTCATGAATGCGATGAAGCAGGGCGAAAAGATGCGCAGCGAAATGGCGCTCCTGCGCGCCGATGGTTCCATTTTCCATGCCCAGCTGGATTGCCTGCACCTGGATCACGGTGCCAAGCCGGCTGCGCGTATCGTCCTTACCGACATCACCGAGCGCTGGTTGGCGCAGCAACATCTGGCCGGCCTGGTCGAAGCCTCGATGGATGCCATGATCAGCGTCGACGAGAACCAGCGCATCGTGCTGTTCAATCCGGCTGCGGAACACATGTTCGGCCTGTCGGCGGCCAAGGCGCTGGGTTCGCCGCTCGATCGGCTGCTGCCCGAGTCGTCCCGCGCCATCCATGCCGAACTTGCACGTGCCTTTGCCGGCTCCTCCAGCGCGGTCAGCCGCAGCCTGGGCGGGACCGGCGTGCTGCGCGCGCGACGGGCCAACGGCGAGCTGTTTCCCATCGAAGCCGCGCTGGCCCAGGTCGAGGCCAATGGCAGCCGGCGGTTCACCGTCATCCTGCGCGAGGTGACCGAACGCATGCGGGTCGAAAAGGCGCTACGCGACAGCCAGGCCGATCTGAATCGCGCCCAGGCGGTTGGGCAGATCGGAAGTTGGCGCCTGAACGTGCAACGCAACGAACTGATCTGGTCCGACGAGAATCACCGCATCTTCGGCATCGCCAAGGGTACGCCGCTGACCTATGAATCGTTTCTTGCGGCGGTGCATCCGGATGATCGGCAATTCGTGGATCACATGTGGCAAGCCGCTCTGCACCACGCGCCTTACGACATCGAACACCGACTGCTGGTGGATGGGGACGTGAAGTGGGTGCGCGAGCGGGCTGAGCTCGAATTCGATGCGGCCGGAAAGCTGCTCGGTGCTTTCGGCACCACACAGGACATCACCGAGCTGAAGCAGGCCGAGCTGGAGTTGATCGAAGCGGATCGACGCAAGGATGAGTTCCTTGCCATGCTCGGCCACGAACTGCGCAATCCGCTGACGCCGATCCGCAATGCCGCGCATGTGCTCGGCCGCATCGATTCGCCGGAACCGAAGGTGCGCTGGGCGCATGAAATTATCGAACGGCAGGTCGTGCATCTGACCCGGCTGGTCGACGACCTGCTCGATGTTTCGCGCATCGTGCGCGGCAAGGTCGAGTTGCAGCAGCAAATCATCTCGCTGGATGAGGTGGTCGAGCGGGCGCTGGAGATGGCGCGGCCGCTGATCGAGGCGAAGGCGCATCGTTTCGAGTGGCACGTCCCGCAGCAGTCGGTCTTGCTGCGCGGCGATCCGGTGCGTCTGGCGCAGGTGCTGCTCAATCTGCTCGACAACGCCGCCAAGTACACCCCGGAGGGCGGTTACATCGAGCTGAATGTCAGCGTGGCTGAGGCGCTGATCGAGATCAGGCTGTGCGACAACGGCATGGGCATTCCGCAGGAGTTGCAACCGCGCATTTTCGATTCGTTTCAGCAAGGCGCGCGTTCGCTGGATCGCGCCCAGGGCGGCCTCGGCATCGGCTTGACCTTGGCGAAGCGGCTGGTGGAAATGCACGGCGGCTCGATCGAAGTGTTCAGCGCTGGGCCGGGAACGGGCTCCGAGTTCACGGTCCGCTTGCCGGTCTGGGTCGATGTCGAGGCAGCTGCGGGCGTAACGACGAAGCAGCCTGCTGCGGCCGGCTGTCGCGTGCTGGTGGTGGATGACGAACCCGACGTGGCGGATAGCATGACCGCGCTGTTGCAGATCGAAGGCCATGAAGTCAGGACGGCGTCCAACGGCGAGGCGGCGCTGGAACTGGCGCAGGACTTCCATCCCCGCCTCGTCCTGCTCGATATCGGGCTGCGCGGCATGGATGGTTACGAGGTGGCCCGGCGATTGCGCGCCCGGCAGAGCGTGGATGAAAAACTCTGCCTGGTGGCGGTAACCGGTTATGGCGACGAAGATGCCCGTTCGAGTTGCGAAGACGCGGGTTTTGACGGGCACCTGGTCAAACCGGTGTTTCCCGAGGCGATCTGCAGCCTCCTGGCGGAAATCGCAGACGCAAAAGTCTTTGGCGTTGCCTGTCGGTAAAATGGAGCGGGATGAAATGACAGGAACGAAAAGTGAAGTCTCTTCTGCCTACACAGGTCCACACGCTGCATCGCTTGGTGCAAATCAATCTGCGCCAGTTCGTCCTGGTCACCCTGGTGCTGGGTCTGGTCTTTTCCGCGCTGCTCGCCATCCCGTTCGTCTTCTATTACCGGGCGGAATCGGACCATACGCGGAGTCTGTTGCAGGCTGAGCAGGATCACGTGGTCAAACTCGCCGCAGTGGCCATCCATCAGGAAATCGACAGTGTGCTGTCCGATCTGCGCTATTTCTCGCAGCACAACGAAATCAAGCACTACATGGCAACTGCCAGTACGGACAGCAGGATGGGATTGGCCGGGGAGTATCTCGGGCTGGTCCGGCAAAAAAGCATCTACGATCAGGTTCGCTTCATCGGACTGAATGGCAGGGAAGAGGTGCGCGTCGATTTCAATAACGGCAAACCGGAAATCGTCGCGGACGCGGCGCTACAGAACAAGCGCGGGCGCTATTACTTCGAAGAAACGCAGTGGCTGGCGCCTGGCCAGATTTACGTTTCGCCGTTCGATCTGAATATCGAGCGGAACGCCATCGAACGGCCGTTCAAGCCGGTCATCCGCTTTGCCATGCCGGTGGCCGATGCCAACGGCCAGATCCGCGGCATGGTGGTGCTGAATTATCTGGGCCAGCGCCTGATCGACAAGTTGAGGGGGCTGGAGGAACACGGCGGCAAGATTCGGTTGATCAACTCGGACGGCTATTGGCTGATCGGCCCGAAAGCGGAGGACGAGTGGGGCTTCATGTTCCCGGAGCGATCGCAACAACTGCTGTCCAGATTAGCTCCCGCGCTTTGGCAGCAGATGGAAACGGAAAAAACTGGTCGTTATCACACTGCAACCGCTTCCGTCCGGTTCGAACGCGTCTATCCCCTGACCCACATAGACGAGCCGCCGGATAGTCTCGGATCGGCCTGGCCGGTGGCGGCGGATTCCTATTACTGGCAGCTGGTGGCTGAACTGTCGCCGGCAGCCATCGATGCGTCCAATAACGCATTGCTGAATCGCTTGTCGACGATATACGGCACCTTGGTGATGTTCGCATTCCTGGTGGCTGGCGCGCTTGCCTTCGTCATCCATCGCAACAAGGCGCTTGGCGAGTCTCTCGAAAAAGTGATCGACAGCCTGCCGGTGATGGTCGCCTTTGTCGATCTGGAGCAGCGTTACCGATTCAACAACAAGGTCTATGAGAAGTTTTTCCGGCTGAGTCCGCGCCAGCTCTACGGCATGACCATGCACGACCTTCTCGGCGACACGGCCTATCAGGAGATTCGTCCGCATGTCGAGGAGGCGCTGGCCGGGAAACGGGTGTTCTTCGAGCGTCAGTCGCGTTTTTCGGGCTTGGAGATGCGTGACCTGGTGGTGACTTTTCTGCCGGACATCTCCCCGCAAGGCGACGTGCGCGGGTTTTTCGTGGTGGCCAACGACATCACCCAGGTCAAGCAGGCGGAGCGCCAGGAGCGCCGACGCCTGCTAGAACTGGCGCATGTCTCGCGTCTGGCCAGCATGGGTGAAATGGCGACCGAGATTGCGCATGAGATCAATCAGCCGCTGGCCGCCATCGCGATGTACAGCGCGGCGGGTTTGCGCACGCTGCAGAACCAGGCGGATCCAGCCCAGCTGAATACCTGGCTGGAAAACATCAATGCCCAGGCCAAACGCGCCAGCGACATCGTGCGGCGTGTGCGCCATTTCGTGCAGAAGAGCGATCATCGCCAGGGTCCGGTGAACCTGAATCATCTCGCCGGCGAAGCGGCCGATCTGTTGCGCCACGAAGCCAGGACATTGAATATCGAGATCGTTCTGCAACTGGCGGAAGACCTGCCGCCGGTGCAAGGCGAAGTTGTTCTACTGGAACAGGTGGTCTTCAATTTGCTCCGAAATGCCATGGATTCTTTGCCGCCGGAAGCCGATTCGCGCAGGATTACGCTGGTTACATCGTTCGATACGGAACGGATCTATGTCGACGTCAGGGATACCGGTGTCGGTGTGGATGCAGCGCTCGGTGAGCGTGTTTTCGATTCGTTTATGACCACTAAGCCAGATGGAGCAGGTATGGGTTTGGCCATCAGCCGCTCCATTATCGAAACTCACGCCGGTCAATTGGGCTATGTCCTGAATCCGGAGGGGGGGTCCACTTTTACTTTCAGTTTGCCGCGGGGAACTTCTTGATGACGCTATCGCCAACCTCATTGCCCACTGTTTATGTCGTCGACGACGACGACGCGGTCCGCGGCGCGTTGAGCGCCTTGCTCGGATCGGTGAGCTTGCGTAGTCAAACCTTCCCGACGGCGGAGAGCTTTCTCGCTGTGGCGGATCGGGGCATGCGCGGTTGCCTGTTGCTGGATGTGCGCATGCCGGGCATGAGCGGCATGGAGTTGCATCGCAAACTGCAGGATCTGGATATTGCCTTGCCGGTCGTCATCATCACCGGACACGGCGATGTGCCCATGGCGGTGCGCGCCTTGAAAGCCGGTGCTTCGGACTTCATCGAGAAACCGTTCAACGAACAGGATCTGCTCGATCGTATTCAGAAGTACCTGAAGGAAGACCAGGATATCTGGCAGGCCCGCCAGGCACGCGAAGACGCGGCGGCCAGGTTCGCTTCGCTGACGCCGCGCGAAATGGCGGTGATGGAGCTGATTGCGGTCGGTGGCCATACCAAGAAAATCGCGGCGGAACTCGAAATCCAGAGCCGTACCGTGGATGTGCATCGCTTCAACATCATGCGCAAAGTCGGAGTGCGCACCCTCGCCGAGTTGCTGCAATTCTGGGCCATCGCCCAGCAGTCGTCGCAATCCTGAGGTTCGCGCAAGGCGCCGTCGCGCGTCCCTAAAGTCTTCTTTATATCGTCTAAATATCTCCCGCATATTGCGGAAGTTTCACTCCGGCTAGTCTTCCAAAATCACCTCTCAGGTCACCCGGGCAACAGATTCGGGCTGAGGAAAAGGTGCCATCCCCCGTTATCTGGCGAGATCGGGAAATGAGGATAAAAGACAAAAGGAGTGAGACAACATGGCGCGTACTGATCGTACTGATTCTTCCCCTTCCGCCAAGGGGTACCTTCCTTCTACATTGGCTGGACTGACCATCGTGGCCATCTCGGATGGCGGCCACAACTTCGGCCTGTATCGCGTCAAACACGTCGAGCCGCACAGCATGGTGCTCAGCCACGGGGCTTTTTCATTCCCGGTCGGCACGCACCTGGATGTCGAGGATTTCAAGTACCAGGCCCCGGGCCACGCCTCTTTCCATCAACGCGCTACCGTCGTCGAGAATGATCGCGACGGTCTTCGCCTGGTCTGGTGAACCACGCATGGGCGCACAACCTATGCAAATCAATGCCTTGAAACGTGGCCCAGCGGCCACCCCGCTGAAACCGCTGAAAGGGGCCATTCCCGCCAACGGCATGCTGCTGGCGCTGGATGGGCGCTGTATGGATCGCCAGGTGCTGCAGCATGCGCTGGAGCTCTGCAGGAGTTGCGGCAGTCGTCTCGACATCCTGCTGCTGAATCCGCCAAAGCCGGCCACTTCGCTGCTCGGCCAATTACTGCAAAAGCTGGAAGCGGCGGGCATCGACTATCGCTTGAGCAGTGGCGAAGGCGACATGGCGGATGAACTGCCGCGCTATGTCCATCGTTTTGGCTACATCTCATTCGTCGTGATGGATTGCCTCGACAAGTGGGAAGTCAAGATCAGCCCGACGCTGCAGGCCTTGCGCCATGAAGGCTACACGGTGATGGCGCTGATCGAGCCCGACAAGACGGCCATGCTTGCCAGCGCGGTGCGTGCGGGGGTGGCATGAGGGCAACTTCGCAGCACCTCCCCGCCGGCGAGGAAAGCCGCAGCCAGAACTGGTTGCTGGCTACGTTGGCGTGTCTGGCCGGTTGCTTGTTGGGGCGGCGGCGCAATCGTTCGGCCCCGTTTTGCGGGTGCATGCGTGTGCGCATGCCGGACGCACACGCCTATACCGCCTGGGCCAAGGAATCCGGTCAAACCGAGCCTGCCGCTGTAGCTGGATTGCGCTACGAGGAAATCAGATTTACGTCGCCCAAGGTCATCCAACATGAGTCGTCCAATGCGGAATATTACGAAGCTGACTATCCTGCTCATCGCACTGAAACCACTGGCGGCAAGTGCTGAGATCGAGCCGATGCCCTCTTGTCCCATGCTGTTGACCGAGTTGGAATGCCATGACTACCAGGCCGCACACAGGCATATTCATTCGAATGAGGACAGAGCCACGTTAGAACGCAAATACGCCGCCTTGTTGAAGGAGCGTGCGCGACTCTGCCCCTGTCCTCCCGGAATTGAACTGATCGAAGAGGTCCGGGCTACGCCGCCTGCGAAGCGGCTAAGAAAACAATACAGCGGACAGAAAACCAACATGTAGCGTTGGTTGAGGCGAACCGTCTCAGACGGGTTTCACATGTAGGCTTTGGCTTCTTCACCCGGGTTGGGCAGACCGGCAATCCGCCAAGCGGCGCGCGCGTCGGGAAACAGCCGCGTCATGCAGTCCGGCTCGAAGCCGCCCAGATGGCAGACGTGCGCCCATGCCGGCAAGCCACCCATGCGCTGATAGCTCGTGCGCAACTGGTGCAACAGGGCGATCTGTTCCGCATCCAGGTCGCCGACGCCGTCCATACGGGCGATCCGCCGGGCCGTTGCTTCGTCCCAGACATCCGGCTCCCGCATGAAGCCGTCGACGTCGAAGGTTGGGCTGGTTTCTCTGTTCATCCTGGACACCTCAGTTGGTCTCGCGTAGCCAGCGACACCACTCGTAGGAGCGCCTTCCAAGGCGCGATTGTTCTGGACTTCGCGCCTTGAAAGGCGCTCCTAAGACACCGGCAACTGCGCGAAATAAGTTTATGCCACTGGCTAGAACTGATCCGCCACCCATTCGTCGAGCGGGCTGCAGGCCTGCATGTTGGGGATCGAAGAACCCGCCAGCATCGGTGTGAAGCAGATGAATTGCTTGCCTGATGCATCCTGCAGATTGCGCAACGGGATATCGCCGACCCGCTCGAACGCGCGCGTATCCATCATCACGAAGGCGTACTCGTCGCCGACGCTGATCTCCAGGCGCCCGCCGTTGCCTTCACCGTATTTTTCCCACCAGGTGTCGGGATTGGCGCCGTCGTAGTAGGGCGTCGTGTCTTTGCCGTGCCACGAGATGATGGTCGGCTCCTGCATCTGTTGTGCTATCGCGGCATCCCGGGCGAGGAAACTCGCGCGTTGGTAATCCAGCGATCCGCCGGAATAATCGAGATGGAGGTTTTTCATGATTGCTCTCCTTTGGTTGAGGCACCGGGACGGCAGCACGTTCGCCGGCCGTCCCGGCGCCATTTACGCCGCCTTTTGCAGATCGCTGCGGGCGGCGTCCTTTTCGGCTGCCTTGCGCGCAAACCATTTCTCGGCTTCCTCGTCCCAGTCGTCGGTACGCACGTAAGGGTTGGTACGCGGGTGGATGATCATGTTCGGGTCCACTTCCAGGCCGATGCCTTCGAGGAAATTGACCAGGCCGATGCGTTCGATCATCTCGCCGGTGCGTTCGTGTTCCAGCGCATTTTCGGCAAAGAAATCGAGCACGCTGCGCGCCAGATCGTTCAGCTTTTCGAAATCCTCGTCGGATTCCAGCTTCATGAACGGGATGATCACCGTGCCCATCGTGGCGCCGATCTTCAGCACGCCCTTGCCGCCGATCAGGATGGTGACGCCCTTGTTCTTGCCCGGCAGCAGCGCGCCCGGCATGACGTTGAGACAGTGCATACAGCGCACGCAGTTGTGGTTGTCGATGGCCATTTCGGTGTCCAGGCCGACGCGCAGCACCGACTCGTGTTCCTTCGCCGGCGTGCCGTGATCGCGCAGCGTGATCGCCTTGGTCGGGCACAAGCTGACGACCATGTTGACCAGATCATTCATGCTGTGGCTGTCCATCCATTCCTTGGCAACCGTTTCGTTGGTCTGGATGTTGTCGCGCCAGGTGCCGATGGTGGCCATGTCGGAACGCTGGATGGCGTTGACGCAGTCGTTCGGGCAACCGGAGAACTTGAACTTGAACTTGTACGGCAACGACGGCCGGTGCATGTCGTCCAGGTTGTTGTTGATTACCGTGCGCAGGGCGCGCGCTTCGTCGAAGTTGGACATCTCGCAACGCGCCGCGCCGACGCAGGACATCGATGTGCGCAGCGCCGGGCCGGCGCCGCCCAGGTCGAAGCCGAGCGCATTGAGGCCATCGAACGCTTTCTGCACGTTCTCGCTCTTGATACCCTGGAACATGATGTCGCCGGACTGGCCGTGGAATGCGATCAGGCCGGAACCGCCCGAATCGACCCAGGTATCCGCCAGCTTGCGCAGCAGATCGGAGGTGTAGTGCATGCCGGCCGGCGGTTGCACACGCAGGGTATGGAATTCCGCCGCCTCGGGGAACAGCGGCTTGCCGTTTTCATCCTTCAATTCGGTAAAACGCGGAATGATGCCGCCGCCGTAACCGACGACACCGACCGTGCCGCCTTTCCAGTAACCGACCTTGGTCCGGTACGAGGTTTCCAGTTGACCAAGCAGGTCGCCCATCATCGGATTGTCGTTGGCAAGCCGCTTGAGACCGGTGACGAAGGACGGCCACGGGCCGGATTCGAGTTGGTCGAGCAAAGGGGTGTCGGGCAGTGAGTTCATCTGACTTCCTCCTGGATGTAAGTAAAAAAACATAGCGCAACTGATAGGCCGGTCCGGCCCATACCTGTCCATTAGTCTAGTAATTTACTCAAGTAATTCCAGGATAATTTGCTACCGTTCAATTCGCCTAAGGTGGCTGGGTTTTGCTTTAGTTGAATCCCATTAAGCTTATGAAACGATGGGTTTTGTTGAACCAATCAGGACTGATTCGGTCCCATATAAAAAATCGGAGGGACCATGTTGCGCATTGCCAAATTGACTGATTACGCCGCCGTGCTAATGACACAACTGGCGCGTGCGCCGCAACGTCAGGTCAGCGCGCAGCAGCTTGCCGGCGAACTGGGATTGCCGGCGCCGACGGTTGCCGCGCTTCTCAAGAAACTGACCCGCGCCGGGCTGGTCAACAGCGCGCGCGGGGTGGGCGGCGGATACATGTTGGCGCGGGCGTCGCGCAGCATTTCGATGGCCGATGTCATCGCTGCCATCGAAGGGCCGTTTGCGCTGACCGAATGCGGTGTGCAAAGCGGCGTTTGCAGCATGGAAGCGGATTGCGCCACGCGCGACAACTGGCACTTGATCAGCCGCGCGGTGCAGGTGGCGCTGGCGGCGGTCAGTCTGGCCGATATGGCAACCAATGCGGCAACCAATGCGGCAACCAATGTGGCAACCAAGGCCACCGGCTCAGTGCAACGCATGCAGCGTCAGACGATGCCGAAACAGGCGGTCATAAAGTAGGAGAAATCATGGGCAACACAGACTTGCAACGGCATCTCGACAGCGAATATCGCTGGGGATTCGTCACCGATATCGAACAGGAGCCATTCCCGAAAGGGCTCGACGAGGCCGTGATACGGCGCATTTCGGCGACCAAGGGTGAGCCGGCGTTCATGCTGGAATGGCGGCTGAAGGCTTATCGGCACTGGTTGACGCTGAGCGAACCGGGTTGGGCGAAGGTGCATCACCCGCCCATCGACTATCAGGATATTTACTACTATGCCGCGCCGAAAACAGGCGAGCGGCCGAAGAGTCTGGCAGAGGTGGACCCGAAGCTGCTGGCCACTTACGAGAAGCTGGGCATTCCGTTGCAGGAACGCGAAGCGCTGGCCGGCGTGGCGGTGGATGCGGTGTTCGATTCGGTCTCGGTCGCTACCACCTTCAAGGACAAATTGGAGACGCTGGGCATTGTGTTCTGCTCGTTTTCCGAGGCGGTGCGCGAACATCCGGAACTGGTGCGCCAGTATCTCGGCTCGGTTGTGCCGTACACCGACAATTTCTTTGCCAGCCTCAATTCGGCGGTGTTTTCCGATGGTTCCTTCGTTTATGTGCCGAAGGGCGTCAAGTGCCCGATGGAGCTGTCCACCTATTTCCGCATCAACGCCAGCAACAGCGGCCAGTTCGAGCGCACCCTGATCATCGCCGACGAAGGCGCCGGCGTGAGCTATCTAGAAGGGTGTACCGCGCCTCGCCGCGACGAGAACCAACTGCATGCCGCCGTGGTGGAGTTGATCGCGTTAAAGGACGCAAGCATCAAGTATTCGACGGTGCAGAACTGGTATCCCGGCGATGCGGAGGGGCGTGGCGGTATCTATAACTTCGTCACCAAACGCGGCGAGTGCCGCGGCGACAACGCACACATCTCGTGGACGCAGGTGGAGACCGGTTCGGCCATCACCTGGAAGTATCCGAGCTGCATCCTGCGCGGCGACAACTCAGTCGGCGAGTTCTATTCGGTGGCATTGACCAACCATCATCAGCAAGCCGACACCGGCACCAAGATGATCCACATCGGCCGCAACACGCACAGCACCATCGTCGCCAAAGGCATTTCCGCCGGCCACGGCAGCAACGCCTATCGCGGTCTGGTCAATGTGCTGGCGAGTGCGGAAGGCGCCCGCAACCATACCCGTTGCGACTCGCTGCTGATGAGTCCTGATTGCGCCGCGCATACCTTCCCGTACATCGAAGTGAAGAATCCGAGCGCGCAAGTGGAACACGAAGCGTCGACCAGCAAGATCGGCGAGGACCAGCTGTTCTACCTGCGCAGCCGCGGCCTGAGCGAGGAAGACGCGGTCAACCTGATCGTCAACGGCTTCTGCAAGGAAGTGTTCAAGGAACTGCCCATGGAGTTCGCGGTGGAGGCGCAGAAATTGCTGGCCGTCAGCCTCGAAGGTGCTGTGGGCTAAGTTGTGTCAAAGAAGGAGCAAGCCATGCTGCAAATCCGTAATCTGCACGTCTCCATCGCCGGCAATGACATTCTCAAGGGCATCGACCTGAATGTCCGTCCCGGCGAGGTGCACGCCATCATGGGACCGAACGGCTCCGGCAAAAGCACGCTGGCGCAGGTTCTGGCCGGACGCGAGGGCTATGACATCGGCAGCGGCAGCGTGCATTACCTGGACCGGGATCTGCTGCCGCTGAGTCCGGAAGAACGCGCCCGTGCCGGCATCTTCCTGGCCTTCCAGTACCCGCTGGAGATTCCCGGCGTCGCCAACGTGCAACTGCTGCGCACCGCGCTCAACAGCCAACGCCGTGCGCGCGGCGAGGCCGAAATGGATGCCATCGATTTCCTCGACTATGTGAAGGACAGGCTGGCCCTGCTCGGCATGGACGACAGCTTCCTGTATCGCTCGGTCAACGAGGGATTCTCCGGCGGCGAGAAAAAACGCAACGAGATCCTGCAGATGGCGGTGCTCGAACCGCGCCTGGCCATCCTCGACGAAACCGACTCGGGCCTCGACATCGACGCGCTGCATGTGGTCGCCCACGGCGTCAACAGCCTGCGCAACAGCGAGCGCGCCATGATCCTGGTGACCCACTACCAACGTCTGTTGAATTACATCGTGCCGGACCATGTGCATGTCCTCTCCGCCGGACGCATCGTCCGCTCCGGCGGCAGCGAACTGGCCGTCGAACTGGAACAGAAGGGCTACGCTTGGCTGGGCGACGAGGCCGATTTCAAGGAGACCTACTTATGATCATCCCCGCCGCGTATGAAGACGCGCTATCCCATATCGACCAACCGAGCAGCTTCACCGCGTTGCGCCAGGCCGCGCTGCACAAATTCCTGCAGACCGGCCTGCCCGACAGCCACCAGGAAGACTGGCGCTATATCTCGCTGGAACATCTGGAACGGATGCCGTTGCACGCCCCGGAAGGGCCGCCCGGCTTGCTCTCGGCGCTGGAGGATTACCCGGGCGCGTTGCTGGCTTATCTGGACGACCGCCTGGTCTGGCAGGACACCACGTTGCCGGCCAACGTGCTGGGCACGCTGGCCGACGCCATCGGCGCGGCGGCGCCGACCTGGTCGCCGGCCGCCTTCGGCAGTCTGGCCGGCAGCGGTTCGCTGACCCAGCTCAATGCCGCACTCTGGCGCGAAGGCGCCTGTCTGCGCGTGCCGGCCGGCGAGCGCCTGCGCCAGCCGGTGTTTCTCCGCTTCGCCGCTGGCGAGGTCGATGCGATGCTGTATCCGCGCATCTTCGTCAACATGGCGGCAGGCTCCGACGCGATCCTGGTCGAGCATTTCCTGGGCAATACCGGCGTCGAATACTGGCAAAACCCGGTGACGGAAATCGTCCTGGCAACCGGTGCGCGGCTGACCCATCTGCGCATCGTCGAAGAGAGCGGCAACGCCACTCATACCGGCCTCACTGCCGTACATCAGGCCGGCGACAGTACCTATCGCGCGCTCAACCTGACGCTGAGCGGACAGGTCGCGCGCCACGAACTCAAGCTCGCGCTGGCGGAAACCGGAGCGGAAGCCCGCGTCGACGGGGTCTTCATCGCGACGGGCCGCAGCCGGACCGATCAGCATGTGCGTATCGTCCATCAGGCCCCGAACAGCCGCAGTCGCACGCTCTACCGCGGTCTCGCGGACGGACGCGGGCGCGGCGTGTTCGATGCCCGGGTCGAAGTCCAGCAATACGCCGACGGCAGCGATGCGCAGCAATCCAGCCGCAATCTGCTGCTGTCGCCGCATGCCGAGATCGACGCCAAGCCGCAACTGGAAATCTATGCAGACGACGTCAAATGCAGCCACGCCGCCACGGTCGGCAGCCTGTCCGACGACGCCTTGTTCTATTTACGCAGCCGCGGCATCGACGCCGAGCGCGCCCGCCACTTGCTGATGGAAGCCTTCGTCGACGAGGCGCTCGGCCTGCTCGACGACACCGGTCTGCGTGCCTGGCTGATGCCGCGGCTGCAGGCCCGTATGCCACGCAGTGCGATGGAGGCTCGCCGATGAACACCCAGATGCGCGATCTGTACGAGCAAGTAATCCTGGAACACAACCGCCACCCGCGCCATTACCCGGAAAACCCGCCGGGCAGCAATCGCCATGCGCACGGTTTCAATCCGCTGTGCAACGACGAAATCAGCGTGCATCTCAAGCTCGAAGATGATGTGGTCAAGGCGATCGGCTTCGAGGGCGCCGGTTGCGCCGTCGCGATGGCCTCGGCTTCGATGATGACCGAGGCCGTGCAGGGCAAGACGCTGGATGAGGTGAATCGCCTGTTCGGCAATGTCCACGCCATGCTGGCCGAAGACGGCCCGGAGGAGGGCGCCGGCAAGCTCAGGGTGCTGGCCGGGGTGAAGGAATTTCCGATGCGGGTGAAGTGCGCCACGCTGTCCTGGCACACGCTGCATGCCGCGCTGGAAAACCGCGCCGATACGGTCAGTACGGAAGACGACACGCCGTATTGCCCGCAGCCGTCGTGAACTTGTGCGGAGACCGCCATGAACATTCTGCAAAAACTCGGCCGCAAACTGGTGGAAGAGGGCTTGCGCGAGCGGGTCGTCGAAGCCTTGCGCCAGATCCGCGATCCGGAAATCCCGATCAACATCTACGATCTCGGCCTGGTCTACGGCCTCGATATCGACGACATGGGCCGGGTCGCCATCCGCATGACGCTGACCGCCCCCGGCTGCCCGGTCGCGCAGACCTTCCCGGCCCAGGTGGAAGACGCCGTGGAAGCGGTGTACGGGGTCAGTCGCGCGGATGTCGAACTGGTCTGGGAGCCGCCCTGGGATAAATCCCGCCTGAGCGAAGCGGCGCGATTGCAACTGGGACTGCTCTGATGTCCGACTGGGTCGACGTGGCGCGCGTGGAGGACTTCCCGACCGGTACCCGGCGGGTGATCGATCTGGCGGGCATCCGCGTCGCAGTGTTTCACCTGGAAGAAGGTTTCTACGCCATCGAAGACGTCTGCACCCACGACGGCGGAGAACTCGCCAGCGGCCAACTGGATGGCTGCGAAATCATCTGCCCGCGCCACGGCGCACGCTTCGACCTGAAAACCGGCGCGGTGACGGCGCCGCCCGCCTACACAGCGGTAGCGGTGTTGCCGCTCCAGATTGCCGGCGACTGGCTGCAGGTGCGCGACGAGCGCTGGGATTGATTGTGCGAATAAATTGGTTGCGAGTCCCCCCTTTGAAAAAGGGGGGTAGGGGGGATTTGCCGACCGTGGAGTTTGCTCAACCGTGGAGAAATCCCCCCAGCCCCCCTTTTTCAAAGGGGGGAGCCATCAAGACTCCGGTTGTCGTAGGTGCGAATTTATTCGCACATCCTCCGGCTTCAGTGCGATTCGAACGGATGCGGTTGGTCGTGTCTGACTGCCCAGTTGAAACCATAGGTGTCATCCGGCACGCGGTCTTCCTCGGCTTCACGTAGCGCGACTTCGTCGATGTATTCCGTGTGCCAACCGAAATTCCAGCCGCGCTGCTGGTCTTCCACCACTTCCGGATGTTGTTGCAGGTACTGGTCGATGAATTGCGTGAATTCCGAAACATAGTCTTTGTTCATCCTGACCTCCTTCGTCCCGCAAGCGGGCCACCTACGCGGCTGCTCGCCGGGAAACGTCGACCACCGTGGCTTGCACGAATTTGCGGCCCTCGTCGTTGAAACTCGACAGGCTCGCTTCAATGGGGAAGGTGCTGCCGTCCTTGTGGCGAGCATGTAGATCGAGCACCGTTCCATTCAGCCTGCTGGCGCGTTTTTCCGGATGTTGCGTGTGCCGTTCGGCGTGGGCCTCCCATCTGGTCAGCGGTGCCAGCGTTTCCACCGGTTGGTCGAGCAACTCTCCGGGGGCGTAGCCGAACATGGCGTCGAGGGCGGGATTGGTCATCTGGATCCGATCCGCGTCATCGACCACCAGCAAAGCATTCGGGTTGGTTTGCATCAGCAAGCGCAGATGCGATTCGGCTTGCCGATGCAGTTCCTCGATGCGTTTGCGCTCGGAAATGTCGACGACGAAAGCATCCACGAAACGTTCGCCATTCTCACTGAACGGGCTCAGGCTGATTTCAAGCGGAAACAGGCTGTCATCCTTGCGGCGACCGTTCAGTTCCATGCCGGAGCCCATCGGCCGAGCGTGGGGGGAATCCATGAAGTGGGTGAACAGTTCGCCATGTTGATGAATGACGCTCTTGGGCAACAGGGTTTCCAGCGGCTTTTCGAGCAGTTCCCCGGGTTCATAGCCGAACATGCGTTCAAGCGCCGGATTTACCAGAACGATGCGGCCCAAACGGTCGACCACCAGCAGGCCATTGCTGTTGGCTTCCACCACCAGGCGGAAGCGGTTTCTCGCCGCCGCCAGATGCTTGGCCGCGGTCGCTTCGGCGTGGGCTTTGGCGGACTCCACCTGAGCCTGGGTGCGGCTGGTCATGGCGCGTGCCAGCCAGGCGCTGAGGCCGCCGAAGATGAATAGCAGCACCAGCGTGGAGATGGCGACCGTGGTCCAGGCCGCCTTGCGCAGCATGCCCAGTTGCGTCGCCGGCAAGTGCGAAACGACGAGCCAATGCGGAATCTCGGCCGTGGTTCGGTTGTCGGCTACCTTGAGCGGATAGACGGTGCTCCAGGTCCACATGCCGGTTGTGTTTTCGACCTGGCCGGAAGGTAGGCTGGCAATGCTCTTCCAGGTGGCGGGGTCGGCCTTGGCGAGCGTTTTGTCGCGCTGGAACATGAAGCCCCAGGCATCTTCCGAATTCGGGCTCACCAACCAGTAGCCGGCGCTGTTCAGCAGCATGGCGTGGTCGCGCGCACCGACCAGGCTTTCAACGAAGGAATTGAGAAAATGCTGGGCGGCAACGTTGAGGACCAGGATGCCCTGCACTTGGCCATTGCGGTCTTGCAGCGGAGTCGCCAGCCGCAACGTGGGTTTGTGCGGAATTTCCACCTTGCCGTTTTCGACGTTCAGATCGAGTGGAGAAAGGTATACCTGGCCCGGTTTCAGCCGCAGGGTGTTTTTGAAGTAGTAGCTGTCGGACAGGTTCTGCAACTTGTCGGCCGGGACAATCTGCGGACGTCCGTCGACGTTGTTGACCCGCACCCGCTCTCTGCCGGTAGTGTCAATCCAGCGCGCCTTGTCATAGTTCTCGTTGAAGGCGAGCAACGTCGAAAAGGCGTTGACCATTCCGCCGAATGCCGCCGGATCATTGGCGTCGATGGCTTGCGTTACGGCCTTGTCCCGCGCCAGCGTGTGCAATTGATGGAACGGGGAATGCAATTCGTCATTGAGGCGCCGCACGCCCATGACGACCGTGCCGATCTCGCTGGACCGGTTCAACTCCAATTCGCTGGAAATCCGTTCATGGCCGATATACCAGGCGCCGGCGAGGATGAGCAGGGCAATCGAGGTAAAGAGCAGGAAAAACAGGCGGACCGGAAACGGGTCATTCGGGTTCGTACTTTCCATGCGAGGCTCCATGTTCTACAGGCCGCCGGTTCGGCGGCTAATGGTAAAAACGGAAAAAACGCCCGCGAAATTCGCGGGCGTTCAGGTGATTTTCGCTTCAGTACTGATCGGCCAGCCAACCGTCCAGAGTGCTGCAGGCCTCAGTGGTCGGGCGGTTGCTCGCCATGCCCAGCATGGGAGTGAAACAGAGAAATTGATTGCCCTCCGCATCCGACAGGTTGCGTAGCGGCATTGCACCCAGGGTTTCGTAGCCGCGCGCATCCATCATCACGAACTGGAAGTCATCGCCGATGCAGACCTCCAACTTGCCACCGTTGCCGGCGCCGTACTTGGCCCACCAGGAATCCGGATCGGCGCCGTCATAGATCGGCGGCATGGTCTGATCGCTGTTCCGATGCCAGGCCATGATGGTGGGTTCCTGCATCTGGTTTTCACGAGCGATGCCTTTGGCGAGCAGGCTCGCGCTCTGGTAATTCAGTTCCGACCCTTGGTAATCGATGTGGATATTTCTCATGACATTTCCCTCCGGTGATGAATCACAGACACCGGATAACGACGAAGTGCCGCCATCCCGTGTATTGGTTATATACCAATTACCAGAGTATATCGATCAAGTAATTTACCGGTTCTGTTGCGGTCTAACCCTACATTCGGATGCTGGGATGCATGCAGTCCAGAAGCGGCGGCAGTGCACTGGATTCGTACCATTTGCCGGCATGACCGAGACGGAATTCAGTGGAACCCCTACTAAAGCGATCTTCACAACATTAAATAGGCTGGCAATTTTTCCTGTGCTGCAAGCTGACTAACATTCCATCAACTCGTGTTCGCGCTGAGCAAACGAGGAGTTCCGGTTCTGAAATCGCGCAGAAGAACAAGCGGTGAACAGGATCATCCAAGAGGAGCGGATATTGAGGGGGTCGGTATGCTGCATATGCAAGGTGTGACAGGTAATGCGAGTAGTTGCGCCGCGGTCAATTCCGATATGGCGACGGTAGCTGCCAACGAGAGCGGACGCCTTGGTGGGCATCGCGCCAAGACATTCGATGAAATGGCCCTGGCGATGAATCACTGTGGCGCCGTCTTTCCGGAAGCGAACCGGTTTGATGGCGAGTTCAAGAATTTTATCGACAGAAGGGCGCGGGCGGAACTTGCATTGTCCGAATCGCGCCGTGAACTGCGGCGTTTATCCGGGTTGCTGTGTTCCATGCAGGAGGACGAACGCAGGCGGATTGCGCGGGATCTTCACGATGGCCTCGGGCAGAGCCTGAACCTGATCAAGATGTCACTGGAAAACACGGTCCGCATCGCACCGGCGGAATCGAACGCCACGGTGGTCGAATCGCTGCTACAGGTCATTCCCAGAATCAAGGATGCCTTGAGTGAGGTGCGTCGCGTGGCCAAAGAACTGCGTCCGCCGATGCTGGACGACTTGGGCATCCTGCCCACCCTGGGCTGGTTGCTGCGTGATTACGAGACCACATGCGTCCAGATCCGCATCGAAAAAGTGTTCGCCATCGAAGAGTCGGATGTGCCGGATCGACTCAAGATCACCCTGTTTCGCATCATCCAGGAAGCGATCAACAATATCGTCAAGCATGCCGGCGCCAATCGGGTGCGGATTCAGCTGGAGCGGCATGAGGACGTGTTGCACTTGCTGATCGAGGACAACGGCTGCGGCTTCGATCCCGCCAAAGTGGTGTGTACCGATGCACATGGCCGGGGCCTGGGACTGCTCAGCATGAAGGAGCGCGCCGCCTTTTCCGGCGGCGTGTATCGGCTCGAATCGACGTCCGGGCAAGGCACGCGTATTCGGGCGACATGGCCATGCGGGGAGGATGTTGCCGCTGCGAATTCGACAGAAAGTCTCGGTTGCGCGAGGGGGGCGGAGGGGTAAGAACGATAAGACCACGGGGAACCCATGAGGCAGGTGGTACTACCGCCCACACCTGCGGCTTGCAAAACGGCGACTGCTCATTTCGAAGCATTTTTCTGCAGCCTTCCCCCGAAGTCATATAGATCAGGTTCAAGCAGTACAGTAATACATAGGTTGTTTTCCCGAATGAATGCGTCGAGCGCGTTTCAGTTCGGGGTCGGAAAACTCAGCGCAGGAGGCATTATGGAAGGGAAACAGCGAATCTTCATCGTAGAGGACCACACCTTGCTCAGGGCAGGGTTGCGGGCGCTACTGTCACAGGATATCGACATGGAGATCGTCGGTGAGGCCGATAACGGCCGCGACGCGATCCGCATGATCGCGGCGTTATCCCCCAATCTCGTTTTGATGGATATCTCCATGCCGGGCATGAACGGCATCGAGGCGATGATCGACATCAAACGTCGCAACGCGGATACGCGCGTCCTGGTGCTCACCTTCCACAAGACCGAAGAGTACATACATGCCTGTCTGCGTGCCGGCGCCGACGGTTACATGCTCAAGGACGCCTCGCATGACGAACTGCGGGTCGCGATCCGCAGTGTCTTGAACGGCAAGACTTATCTGAGTCCGGACATCTCGGACAAGGTGATCAACGCCTATCTGGGCACCGGCGGCGTCAACAGCCCGACCACGAGTTGGGACCGTCTGACCCATCGCGAGCGCGAAGTGCTGAAGCTGGTGGCGGAAGGGCATCCCAACAAATACATCGCCAATTACCTTTGCCTGAGCATCAAGACCGTCGAAAAACACCGTTCCAACCTGATGAAGAAACTCGATCTGCACAACGCCTCGACGATTACGGCCTACGCCATCGAAAGAGGCCTGCTCGCCACCTCGGCACCGCGACTCATCTGAAAACCCGCTGCCGTTTTGTAGTTTTGTAGGATGGGCACGCTGCGCTTTGCCCATCCTACAAAACCGGCAGCGTTGAAAGGCGGCCCCCTGCTGGCGCATCCTCATCCTTTGCCTTCCTTGTGCTGGGCTTCCAGTTCTTTCGCCTTGGCCAGCATCGCGTGGATACCTTTGATGTCCTTGCATTTGTGGCCGCTGCCAACAGCTTCCAGCGGGTTCATCCGGCGGGCCTTGAGCAGACCCATGCCGACGGACTGCATCTCGAACAGCTTCTTGATGCCTGCGACGACGCCATCCTTGAAATAGAGCGTTTGCGTCAGATGCAATTCGTTGACCCGGCCGGTCTTGGTGCAGTTATCCCAGAACGTCGTGGACAGATGCTGGGTCGGCTGGGCTTTCGGCGATTGCCCGATGCGGTAGGCATACTCGGCAATCCCATGCATCAGGTGCGTGACCGGCACCTTGCGCGGGCAGCGTACGTAGCAGTTGTAACAAGAGGTGCACATCCACATCGACTTGGATTGCAGCACCTCATCCCGCTTGCCGGCACGAATCATCATGAAAATTTCATGCGGCGGATGGTCCCAGGCATCCTGGAAATGCGTCGGACAGGAGCCTGAACAGAGGCCGCACTGCATGCACATCTTCACCCACTCGCCCATCTCCGCCTGTTCTTCGATTTCCTTCAGGAAATCGTTGTTGTAGCGGGCCTTCATCTCCTCGTTCAGATCGCTCATCAGTCACCTCCTGATTTCCGGAAGCCCTTGAACGCGAAGTGCGAGCGTGACTATCGGGCGTCCTCACATGACGTTTCCATCATAGTCAAATACTTGATAAAAACAGTACAGTACTGTGCTCGTTCAGGAACTGAATAGCGCACCCGGCGTAGGTGCGAATTCATTCGCACAATCAACGACTTCGATGTAATGCCTACGTAGCCGACTTACAGCGTTTGCTTGGGCGAAAGCGCGTCTTTACGGGTGATTTCGTTACTCATGACGTCATCCAATGCCACTACTGTAGGCGACGAAGCGCTGGCGCCGCCGGACCGGTCCGGTGACGTCACACCACAGCGACCGCTGCGGCAGCTACCCGGAGCGGCGGCTTCGATGCCACTCTCACCCATGGAACGCAACAGCCAAACAATCAAAGCGACCCCGACCAGCAGCAACGCCAGGGCAACAACAACGGCAATCCACATGATGCGAAGCTCCATTTCAAGCAGGAATAAGCGGTTGCTCAGAATCTTAACGTCTTGGTCGGCCGCCCGTCGGCGAACAGCACTACGACAATGCGGCTTTATCCGTAGGTCGGCATGCTAATCAGGAAGCACATTGACCGGCATGGGGGGCTGGACGATATTCACAGCCATCGTTTGGGCCAACGAGATTTTTTCCAGACAACAGGGTGACGAATGGCAAGCCGAGATATTGATCTGGCTCGATTGGGTTGGAGTGAGTGGTTCGAAGAACGCGATAAATGCGGGCCTGCGGATGCTATTGCCCGGGTTGTCGCGGTCGATCGCGACTTGTTGTTACTCATGGATCAAACCGGATCCTTTCGGGCAAAGCTGGCAGGCAGTTATCTGTACCGCCACCAGCAGTCGCAGGAACTCCCGTGTGTAGGGGACTGGGTGTGTGTGGAAAAACACCAGACTGACGATTTCGGGTTGGTCCACATGCTTCTGGAGCGAAGGACCGCGCTGCGCAGAAAATCGGCGGGAGACTCCATCGAGTCCCAGATGATCGCGGCCAACGTGGACACCGTGATCATCGTTCAGTCCTGCCAATATGACTTCAATCTCAAGCGACTGGAGCGCTACCTCGTCATGGTGCGGGAAGGTGGGGCCGATCCCTGCATCCTGCTGACCAAGACGGACCTGGTTGCGCCGGAAGTCCTGGCGTCCCAGTCGGCGGAGATCCGCGCTGCGGGCATTACGGCGCCGGTGCTGACCTTGAGCAACGTCACGCGAGACGGCATCGACGATCTCGAAAGGATGCTGCAGCCCGCAAAGACATATTGCTTTGTCGGTTCCTCGGGGGTGGGCAAGAGCACGCTCATCAACCAGCTGATCGGCCGGGAAAGACTTCAAACAAAGGGCGTCAGCGGAACGGGTGAGGGCAGGCATACGACCGTCCGCCGGGAATTGATCGTCCTCGACGGAGGGGCCTTGGTCATCGATAACCCGGGTATGCGCGAGTTCGGAATCCTGGGGGCCGAAAGCGGGATAGGCGATCGCTTTTCCGACATCATCGGATTTGCCTCCGCTTGCCGCTACAGAAATTGCAGCCATACCGGCGAGCCTGGCTGCGCGGTACTTGCGGCGGTCAATTCAGGCGCTCTTGGTCAAGAGCACTATGACAATTACCTCAAACTCAGGGGTGAATCCGAGTTCTACCAAATGTCCGATATCGAGAAGAGAAAGAAGGATCGTGACTTCGGAAAATTCATCAAGACCGCCAAGAAGGATCTTGATAATTGGTAGGGTGAGATCAGGATCGCCCTACATGCTGGTGGAACTGATGTCGACGAACAAGTGGTCCGGGGCGCAGGGTGGCGTTTGATCTGCCGGCCATCAGAAGAAGTCCTCCTCGCGTTGATGTCGCATAGCCAGCACCATCACCGTTTCCGTGTCTTCGATTTCATACAGCGCGACATAACCGCAATGCCCGAATTCGATGACCAGTTCGCGTAAGAACGGGTTATCCGGCAGCGCCTTGCGACACGCGAACGGGAAGCTTCGCAGCAGTTCGATTGCCTGCTCGATTGCCGCGCGAGCGCGTTCCGCCGCGAGCAGATCCTCGCCCGCAAGAACATCGAACAGACGCTGCAAATCGTCCGCCGCGCGGGGGGCAAAGCGAACCCGATAGCTCACTCGCCGCCGCCCGCTTTGGCGCGCGCCCGCGTCAGCGACGCATCGAGCCGGGCCAGCATTTCTTCTGAAGTAACGTATTGTCCGGTCGCCCGCGCTTCATCACGCGCCAGCAAACCGCGCTCGATGAATGCCCGACGCGCCTCGCGGCGTTCGATATTCAGTTGCACGGCTTCCAGCACAAATCCAGACAGGTTTTCGCCTTCCCGCAAGACGGATTCAGCCGCCGCGCGTAAATCGCTGCTCACACGCAGCGGCGGCAAGGTGGCGTTTTTCATGGTGGTTCCATTTGTATTGCAGATGCGATGCAGTTTAGGTTGCATGGTTGCCAACGGCAAATCAAACAAGTGGAACATAAGGTCACCAGACGTTCGGGGGATTCAACGCGCAATACGCCTTCGAAGGTGGCAGTTCGGCTATTGGCCTGCCGCCCGCTTCTGGTACAAGAGCGACCATGTCCGCCATCCTTCTCGCCACGCTCAACGCGCGTTACATCCATGCCTCGCTGGGGCTGCGCTATCTCGTCGCCAATCTGGGCGATTTGCGGTCGGAAGCGTCCATCCGCGAATACACCATCAAGCGTCCTGCGCTTGAAATCGTTGAAGATTTACTGAACAGCAAGCCGCGTGTCGTCGGCTTCGGCGTCTACATCTGGAATGTGGTCGAGATGACGCGCGTCGTGGCGATGCTGAAAGCGGTTGCGCCCGAGGTGACGGTGGTGCTGGGCGGGCCGGAAGTCAGCCACGAGACGGCGGGGCAGGAGATTGTCGGGCTGGCGGATTACGTCATCAGCGGTCCGAGCGAGGTGAGTTTCGCCCAGCTTTGCCAGCAGATTCTGGCGGGAACTGCCCCGGCCGCGAAGATCATCGCTGGCGAAGTCCGCCCCCTCGATCAACTGGTCTTGCCGTACCGCGAATACAGTGACGAGGACATCGCTCACCGTTTCATCTATGTCGAGGCCTCGCGCGGTTGTCCGTTCAAGTGCGAGTTCTGTCTGTCGGCGCTGGACAAGACCGCCAAGCCCTTCGAACTGGCGCGTTTTCTCGATGAGATGGCGGCCTTGTATGCACGTGGGGTTCGGCACTTCAAATTTGTCGACCGCACTTTCAACCTGAATGTGAACACCGGCGTGCGCATTCTGGAATTTTTCCTGGCGCGACTGGACGACAAACTGTTCCTGCATTTCGAGGTCATTCCCGATCATCTGCCGGCGGCGCTCAAGGCCCTGATCGTGCGCTTTCCCCCCGGTAGCCTGCAATTCGAGGTGGGGGTGCAGACGTTCAATCCGGCTGTGCAGGCATTGATTTCGCGCAAGCAGGACAACGCCGGGACCGAAGACAACCTGCGCTGGATGCGGCAGCACAGTCAGGCGCATCTGCATGCCGACCTGATCATCGGCCTGCCCGGCGAAGACATGGCAAGCTTTGGCCAGGGTTTCGACCGGCTGTTGGCACTCGGGCCGCATGAGATCCAGGTGGGCATCCTCAAACGCCTGCGCGGCGCGCCCATCGCTCGCCATACGGAAAGCCACGGCATGCGCTACAACCCGCTGCCGCCCTACGAAATCCTCGCCACCGATTGCATCAGCTTCAAGACGATGCGCCGTCTGGCCCGTTTCGCCCGCTATTGGGACATGGTGGCTAATTCCGGGCGATTTGCCCATGCCTTGCCGCTGCTCCTGGGCGATTCTCCCTTCACGCGCTTCCTGCAATTTTCTGATTGGCTCTATGCCCAGACCGGCATGACCGGCGACCTCGCTCTGGATCGACTGTTCCGTCTGCTCCATGAAGGCTTGACGGCGCTGTTCGAGGTGGAAGAAAGCGCATTGCGCGCTGCACTGGAAACGGATTTCAACCGAACCGGCAACCAGGGAATGCCACGCTTCCTGCGCGCCGGCGCGGTGAGTGAACCCTCTGGTTCTTCCGGCCGGGCGGCGGAGCGGCAAGGTCGGCATGGCGCGTAGGAGCGCCTTCCAAGGCGCGATTGCTTTTGCTGCCCGAGCTATCGCGCCTTGGAAGGCGCTCCTACACGTGGTGTCACTTCTCACCCGCAGAGGTTGCAACCCCGGCCAGGATCCCGGCTTACGCGGGGACCCGGAACAGACGATTTACTTCGTCGCCGCTGCTGCCACGGCGGGCGGGATGCGGTCGATCAGTCGGGGATCGAACGGCTTCGGAATAATGTATTCGCGGCCGAATTCCAGTTTGTCCAGCTTGTAGGCGTCGAGCACTTCCTGCGGTACCGGTTCGCGGGCGAGGGCGGCCAGCGCGCGGGCGGCGGCGATCATCATCGGTTGGGTGATGGCTTTGGCGTGGGCGTCGAAGGTGCCTTTGAAGATGTAGGGGAAGCCGAGGACGTTGTTGACCTGGTTCGGGTAGTCGGAGCGGCCGGTGGCCATCAGCGCGTCGTCGCGGGCGGCGTGGACGTCGGCGGGGGAGATTTCCGGGTCCGGGTTGGCCATGGCGAACAGGATGGGTTTGGCGGCCATGCTTTTCACCATGTCGGCGCTGACCAGGTTGGGGCCAGAGACGCCGATGAACACGTCGGCATCTTGCATGGCGTCGGCCAGGCTGCGCTGGTCGGTGACCTTGGCGAATTCCTGTTTATGGCTGTTGAGGTCGCTTCGGCCGCTGTGGATGACGCCCTTGCTGTCGACCAGCGTCATGTTGGTCTTATTGCCGCCCATGGCGATGAGCAGGCGCATGCAGGACAAGCCGGCGGCGCCGGCGCCTAGGCAGACCAGTTTGATGTCGTCGAGCTGTTTGCCTTGCACTTCCAGCGCGTTGAGCAGGCCGGCGCACATGACGACGGCGGTGCCGTGCTGGTCGTCGTGGAAGACGGGGATGTCGAGGCGTGCTTTCAGGGCTTCTTCGATCTCGAAGCAGTGCGGTGCGGCGATGTCTTCCAGGTTGATGCCGCCGAAGGTGGGCGAGATGTTGACCACGGTTTCGATGAAGCTGGCGACGCTGGGCGCATCGACTTCGATGTCGAACACGTCGATGCCGGCGAAGCGCTTGAACAGGATGCCCTTGCCTTCCATGACCGGTTTGCTGGCCAGCGGGCCGAGGTTGCCGAGGCCGAGAATGGCGGTGCCGTCGGTGATGACGGCGACCAGGTTGCCCTTGTTGGTGTAACGGTAGGCGTTGGCCGGGTCTTTCGCGATCTGGCGCACCGGTTCGGCGACGCCTGGGGTGTAGGCCAGCGAGAGTTCGTACTGGGTGGCGCAGGGTTTCGACGATTCGACGGAGATTTTTCCGGGACGCGGAAACTCGTGATAGTCCAGGGCTTGCTGGTTCAGGTCGCTCATGTTTGTCCTCTCGATGACTGGGGGTGCGTTCGCTGCTGGATATTAGCTTGCTGCATTGCAGAAAAACAGGCGGAGTTTTCTGTCCTTCGATTGGTTAAAATTTTGTTTTTTTCCAATCCCCGAGCGCCTCATGCACAGCCTTTTCGACACATGCAATTCCTTCGATGCCGGCAACGGAAAAACCGGCTCCTTCTATTCCCTGCCGCAACTGGAAAAGGCGGGCATTGGCGCCGTTTCGAAACTGCCGGTGTCGATCCGCATCGTGCTGGAATCGGTGCTGCGCAACTTCGACGGTCTCAAGATCACCGAGCAGCATGTGCGCGAGCTGGCCAACTGGCAGCCGAATGCGCCACGCACGGAAGAGATCCCCTTCGTCGTCGCCCGCATCCTGCTGCAGGATTTCACCGGCGTGCCGCTGTTGGCCGATCTGGCCGCGATGCGCTCCGCCGCCGAGCGCGCCGGCAAGGATGCCAGCAAGGTGGAGCCGCTGGCGCCGGTGGAAATGGTGGTGGACCACTCGGTGCAGGTCGATGTCTTCGGCCGGCCCGATGCGCTGGCCGAGAACATGAAGATCGAGTTCGAACGCAACATCGAGCGCTACCAGTTCCTGAAGTGGGGCATGCAGGCGTTCGAAACCTTCAAGGTCGTGCCGCCCGGCGTCGGTATCGTGCATCAGGTCAACATGGAATACCTGGCGCGCGGCGTCATGGAGAAGGAGGGCGTGTATTACCCGGATACGCTGGTCGGTACCGATAGCCACACCACGATGATCAACGGTTTGGGCGTCGTCGCCTGGGGCGTCGGCGGCATCGAGGCGGAAGCCGGCATGCTCGGCCAGCCGGTGTATTTCCTGACGCCGGATGTGGTCGGCGTGAACCTGACCGGCCGCGCCGCGCCGGGCGTGACCGCGACCGACATCGTGCTGACCATCACCGAAATGCTGCGTCGCGCGAAAGTCGTCGGCAAGTTCGTTGAATTCTTCGGCGAAGGCGCTGTGGCATTGCCGGTCACCGACCGCGCCACCATCGCCAACATGGCGCCGGAATATGGCGCGACGATGGGCTTCTTCCCGGTCGACGAAGCGACCTGCCAGTACTACTTGGCCACCGGCCGCGATGCCGCGCAAGTCGATGCGATGCGCGCGTATTACCAAGCGCAGAACCTGTTCGGCATTCCCGCGGCAGGGACTATTGAGTACAGCCAGACCTTGGAACTCGATCTGGGCAGCGTCAAACCTTCCGTCGCCGGCCCGAAACGGCCGCAGGACCGAATCAATCTATATGCACTGAAAGAGTCGTTCGAGACGCTGTTTGCGCTGCCCAAGGATCAGGGCGGTTATGGCAAGCCGGAGAGCGAGCTGCCGGTCAAATACACGCTGGCCGATGGCAAGACACAAATCGGCCACGGCGATGTGGTGATTGCCGCGATCACTTCCTGCACCAATACCTCAAACCCCGGCGTCATGCTGGCCGCCGGCCTGCTGGCCAAGAAGGCGGTGGCGAAGGGGATGTACATGCCGTCGCATGTGAAGACTTCGATGGGCCCCGGTTCGCGCGCGGTGACCGAATATCTGAAAGGCGCCGATTTGCTGGAGCCGCTGGAGAAACTCGGTTTCGGCGTGGTCGGCTACGGTTGCACGACCTGCATCGGCAACTCGGGTCCGCTGCCGGAACAGATCGAAAAGGGCATTCTCGATCACGATCTGGTGGCCTGCTCGGTGTTGTCCGGCAACCGCAACTTCGAGGCGCGCGTGCATCAGAACGTGAAGGCCAACTTCCTGATGAGCCCGCCGCTGGTGGTGGCTTTCGCGCTGGCCGGCCGCGTCGATATCGACATGGCGAATCAGCCGATCGGCGAAGGGACCGATGGGCCGGTGTACCTGAAAGACATCTGGCCGACTGCCGAAGAAATCGCCGCCGTGCTGCCGCACGCGTCGAAGGCGGATGCCTACGCGATCTACAAGGATGTCGGCGCCGACAACCCGCTGTGGGACGCGGTGCCGGCGCCGGCCGGCCAGGTTTACGCCTGGGACGACGCCTCCACCTACATCCAGGAACCGCCGTTCTTCCAGAACACCGCCAAGCCGAATCCGGTGATCCGCGGCGCGCGCGCGCTGGCGATCTTCGGCGACTCGGTGACCACCGACCACATCAGCCCGGCCGGCAACATCAAGGCCGCAGCACCCGCCGGCAAATACCTGGTCGAGCATGGCGTCGCGCAAGCCGACTTCAACAGCTACGGCGCCCGCCGCGGCAACCATGAAGTGATGATGCGCGGCACCTTCGCCAACGTGCGCATCAAGAACCTGATGATCCCAGGCTCGGAAGGTGGCGTGACGTTGTTCGACGGCGAACAGATGAGCATCTACGACGCGTCAATGGCCTATCAGGCTGGCGGCACGCCGTTGATCGTCATCGCCGGCGAGGAATACGGCACCGGCTCCAGCCGCGACTGGGCGGCGAAAGGTACGCAGTTGCTGGGCGTCAAGGCGGTCGTGGCGAAGTCGTTCGAACGTATCCACCGCGCCAACCTGGCCGGCATGGGCGTGTTGCCGATCCAGTTCAAGGACGGTCAGGGTGCAGCCGACTTCAAGCTGGATGGTTCGGAAAGCTTCGATATCGTCGGTCTGGAAAACGGCATCGTGCCGCAGCAGGACGTCACGCTGGTGATCAAGCGCGGCGACGGTTCCAGCCAGGATGTGTCGGTCAAGTTGCGTCTGGATACGCCGATCGAGATCGAGTACTTCCAGGCCGGCGGCATCCTGCCGTTCGTGCTGGCGCAGTTGCTGGGCTGATAGCGATCCCTGGGAGCGCGGGCGTCTCGCCCGCTTGTTGTAGGCGCGCAAACCCGCGGGCGGGACGCCCGCGCTCCACACGGTGGCAAGTTTGTAGGATGGGCCCGCTGCATCAGTTCTGATGTAACTACTAAGCTACGACTAAGCCGCCAAAAGATGGCGGCCAAGTCACTGCTTATCGGCACGCCGGATGCCTAAGCGGCAAAACCCGCCGCCAAGGCATCCGCTGCGCTTGGCCTATCCTACGAACAACGCCGGCTTCTACGCCGGCACCAAATCCCGATACAACGCCTGGTAGGCGAGGGCGCTTTTCTCCCAACTGAAATCGCGGTTCATGCCGGTTTGCATCAGCTTCTTCCAGGCCGGTTTTTGCGCGTACAGGTCGAGCGCGCGCTCGATGGCCAGCCAGAGTGCGTGCGCAGTCGGTTGCTGGAATACAAAACCGGTGACGCCGTCTTCGACCGTATCGCGCAGGCCGCCGGTGGCATGCACGATGGGGACGGTGCCGTAGCGCAGGCTGTACATCTGGTTCAGGCCGCACGGCTCGAACAGCGACGGCATCAGGAACAGGTCGGCGCCGGCTTCGATGCGGTGGGAGAGGCCTTCGTCATAACCGATCAGGGCCGCGACCTTGCCGGGATGTCGCGCCAGCAATGCGCGCACAGCGGTCTCGATGCTCTTTTCACCGGTGCCGAGCAGCGCGATCTGACCGCCGCGATCGACGATGCCATCGGCGACGGCAAGCACCAGATCGACGCCTTTCTGATGCGCCATGCGCGCGATCATGCCGAACAGTGGCGCATCGGCCAGCGGTTGCAGGTCGAGATCTTCCTGCAGTTTGCGCTTGCACGCTTTCTTGCCGGCCGTTGCGCGGGATGTGAACTGGCACGGCAGGTGCGGATCGGAAGCCGGATTCCATTCGCTGGTGTTGATGCCGTTGAGGATGCCGGAAAGCTGGTGACTTCGCGAGGTCAGCAGCCCTTGCATGCCCATGCCTAGAGCTGGCATCTGGATTTCCTGGGCATAACTCGGCGAGACGGTGGTGATGTGGTCGGCGTAATACAGGCCGGCCTTCAGAAACGACAGGTTGCCGTAGTACTCGACGCCTTCGATGGAAAAGCAGGACGCCGGCAGTTCCAGTTCGGCCACGCTCTCCGGCGGGAAGATGCCTTGATAAGCCAGATTGTGCACCGTGATCACGCTCGGCGTGGCCTGCCCGGTCAAGCGTAGATAAGCCGGCGCCAGGCCGGTTTGCCAATCGTTGCAATGCAGCACATCGGGTCGCCAGTCGAGCGGCGAGTCGGCGCTGGCCAGGCGTGCGGCAACCTGACTGAGCAGGCCGAAACGGAGTGCGTTATCCGGGTAGTCGAGACCGAAGCTATCTTGATACGGGCCGCCGCTGCGGGTGTATGCGCGCGGCGCGTCGAGCACGTAGAGCGGGGTATCCGAACCGGGCATGGTGCTGATCAGCAGACGCGCTTCGATGTCGCCGAGCAGGTTGTCGAAGCGGGCGACCTGAGTCGCCGCTGGCAACTTCTCGAGGACGACGGGATAACCCGGCAGCAGCATGCGGCAATCGAGTCCTATGCTGCGTAACGCTGCCGGCAACGCGCCCGAAACATCGGCCAGACCCCCTGTCTTGATGAGGGGCGCGGCCTCGGAAGTGGCATACAGAATGCGCATGGCGATGAGGTCCTTGGTTGATTTCTATCAAGATTATCTGGCATTCGCCGTTAGTCTTTACGGAATTCATTGCGTGACCCGAGTGGTCGAACCGAACAAAGGAGTATTTTTGAATGCGGAATAACCAGCCGGTCACTCAGCGGGAAAGCGTTTTTCCCGACGGAAATGCGATTGTTAGTCGGACCGACGCCAAAGGCGTGCTTACCTTCGTCAACGACGATTTCGTAACCAGTTCCGGTTTCACCCGTGGCGAGTTGGTCGGCCAGCAGCATAACGTGGTCAGGCACCCGGATATGCCGGCGGAAGCATTCCGTGACTTGTGGGACACGTTGAAATCGGGGCGCACCTGGACCGGTGTGGTGAAGAACCGGTGCAAGAACGGCGATTTCTACTGGGTCAAAGCCACCGCCACGCCGACGCCGGATGGCGGCTTCATGTCGGTGCGGGTGAAACCGACGCGCGACGAGATTGCCAATGCCGACGCGCTGTATCGCCGCATGCGTGACGATCCGCGTATTCGTCTGTCCGGGGGGCTGGTGGCGCCGACCGGTTTGTTCGCTCTGCTGCAGCGCCTGCTCGATCTCAAACTGAGTACCAAGCTGTGGATTTCGACGTTGTCTTCGATGGTCGCGATCCTGGTTTGCGTCGGCCTGGGCTGGATGGCACTGGATCGGGCGGAAGCCTTGTTGCCGGCGGATCAGGCGGCGGGGTTCGAGAACATTCGCGTTGGGCTGGGGCTGGTCGCCGGCATGGCTTTGCTGGTGTGGCCGGTGGTGGCCTTCGTCGTGGTGCGTTCGTTCACGAGTCCGTTGACCGCGGCGGTACATGCAGCGCGTTCCATCGCCGCGTTCGATCTATCCAAGGCGGTGCCGCTGGCCGGGCGCGACGAAGTGGGTGAATTGCTGAATCAGTTCGCCATCATGCGCAACAACCTGCAAGAGGGGGCTGCGCTGATCAAGCAGAACACGCGCCGGCTCGATCAGGCCGCCAAGGATCTGGCCGAATCGAGCAGCAATGCCTCGCACGCTTCCAACCAGCAATCCGAAGCGGCGTCCAGCATGGCGGCGTCGGTCGAGCAGCTTTCGGTGTCCATCGATCAAGTTGGCGAGCATGCCAACGAGGCGGATGCGGTTTCGCGTTCATCGGGCGAGGCGTCCCGCCAGGGCGGCGAAGTCATCCACAACACCGCGAACGAGATCGGGCGGATTGCCGATGCGGTCAACGGCTCCGCCAACACGATCAACGCGCTGGAAACTTATACCGGTGAGATTTCCCACATCGTCAACGTCATCAAGGACATCGCCGATCAGACCAATCTGCTCGCCTTGAATGCAGCCATCGAGGCGGCGCGGGCGGGCGAGCAGGGGCGCGGTTTCGCGGTGGTGGCCGACGAGGTGCGCAAACTGGCCGAACGCACGGCGCAATCGACGAAGCAGATCACCAGCATGATCGACAAGGTGCAAAGCGGCGCGCGTCAGGCGGTCGCGGAAATGGAAGCCGGCGTGAAACAGGTTTCCGAAGGCGTCCAGTTGGCACACAAGGCGGGCGATTCGGTGGCGGATATCCAGTCCAAATCGATGCGCGTGGTGCAGGCGGTGGCGGATATCAATCTGGCTCTGAAAGAGCAGGGCATTGCGGCGCGCGAGATTGCGCAGAGCGTGGAACGGGTTGCGCAAATGACCGAAAGCAACTCGGACGCCAGCCACCAGGCTTCCACCGTGGCGCAGCAGGTCGCCGTGCTGGCCGACGAACTGCGTCAACTGGCGGATCTGTTCAAGGTCTGACGTTTCGGGGTTGCGGGTTGATGGGCGCGCTTTGCTTCGCCCATCGCTCGCTGCGGCTGGATCAAGGTTTCAGGTAAACGAACCCTTCCCGGGCTTGCAGTTTGCCGATTTCGGCGACGCCGGAGGGCACCACCTGGGCTTCCATGATCACCGCGTTGTCATCCAGCTTGCGGCCTTTCAGCGTATTGCGGCAGACGCGGAATTCGACGCCTTTTTCCTTCAGGCCGGCCACTTGCGGCGCATAAGCACCTTTTTCGTCCTTCGCGTCGTTGAGCAGAAAGTCGATGCCTTTGCCGTGGGTGACGACGACGATCTTGGCTTCGGGACTGGCGGACAGATGATTTTCGATGTTGCGCATGGCTACGCGCGCCACGCTGAAATCGTTGATGTGATACACGATTTTTTCTTGCACCAGCGCTTGGGCTTCAGCGGTCGGTTTCTCGATTTTCGCGCCGGCGTGGGCGCCAGGCAGAACCAGGGCGGCGCAAAGCAGGGCGAGTAGTAAAGAGGTGCGTTTCATCAGTCTTCTCCATTTATCGGGGTTAGGGCTACCGGATCGGTTAACCACATCGATAGGACGCGATGGGGTCTCGCGTTATTCCAGCGCTGGCATGGAATATTTCGACTAGTGCGCCCGTCTTACCCTTGCAGTTATCTTGTCGGGATCCGAGTCCGCGTTAGCCAGGAGTGCCGTTTGCTGAAACTGTTTTCACTGCTCAATTTCCCGCTGCGACGCAGGCTGGAAGAATTGCGGCCGCGGCTGTACCGGCTGGCCTATGCCTGGTGCCACGACGCCGCGCTGGCCGACGATCTGGCTCAGGAAGCGCTGATCAAGGCGCTGGCCAGAAGCGAGCAACTGCGCGATGCGCAGGCCCTGGAAAGCTGGTTGTTCTCGATCCTGAACAACTGCTGGCGCGACCATTTGCGCGGCCGTCGCGAGTTCGTCGATGTGGACGATCTCGACGAAGCCATCGTTGACGAAGATCCGTTGCCGGAACAGCGCTATGCCAGCCGGCAAACCATCCAGCGGGTGCGCCAGGCGATTGCCGGGTTGCCGCTCGGGCAGCGTCAGGTGGTCACGCTGGTGGATATCGAGGAATGCGGTTATGCCGAAGTGGCCGCCATACTCGCTGTACCGGTGGGCACCGTCATGAGCCGTCTGTCGCGCGCGCGGCAGGCCCTCAAACAGCACTTCATGGCGGAACGGATGCAGGACGAACAAGTGCTCGATACCAGGCGCGCGGCGATCAGGAGAGTGAAATGAATCAACCCGTGAACCCATCCGGGAAACAACCCGAAATGAACGAGCCTTTGTCGCGCCTCTATCTCGAGGCCTTCGTCGATGGCGAGCTTGCCGCCGACGAACGTGCACTGGCCCTGCTTCGCTTGGAGACAGACGCGGCGTTCAAGGCGGAGGCATGCGAATTGCGCACGCTGAAGGAGCAGGTCAAGGCCGCCTATGCCGATCTGCCGCAAATGCCGATGCGCACGCAACGGCAGGGTCGCTTGGGCGGCGTGCAAGCTCTGGCCGCGGGGCTGCTGCTGGCGGCAGGTATCGGTACGGGCTGGCTGGCACATGATTTCAGCGTGGCGAGCCCGACCTACGATCGTCTGGCCGGTCTGCCGGACGGCTATCAGCCGATTGCGTTGAGCGAGCAGATCGATCAGAACAAGATCATTCTGCATCTCGATTCCGGCGATACCGGCCGCCTCGGCAAAGTGCTCGACCTGGCCGACAAGGTGCTCGACCGGCAACCGCAGGCGCGCGTCGAAATCATCGTCAACAGCTATGGCCTCGACCTGTTGCGCGCCGATGTCACGCCGCTGGCGCAGCGCATCGAAGGCATGGCACGCCGCCATGCCAATCTGAGTTTCGTGGCGTGCGGCCAGACCGTGGCGCGTCTGAAGCGCGAAGGGATCAGGGTGCAACTGCTGCCGGTCGCGCATACCGCCAGCTCGGCGATCAACGAGATCATGACCCGCATGGGGCAGGGCTGGGTTTACGTGAAGGTTTGACCGTAAAGGTTGGGTGGTGTCCTGAACTTTCCCGCCGATGCGCCGATACTGGAAGCGTTATCCAACCCTGGAGTTCAGCATGCTGGAAATCGGTCTTTATGGTCTGGGCCGCATGGGCGGCAATATGGCGCGGCGTTTGGCGCGAAGCGGTATTCGGGTGCACACGCTGAATCGCAATTACGCCGTTACCGAAAAACTGGCAGCGGAAGAGGCGCAGGTCGTGCCCTGCCGGACGTTGCAGGAGTGGGTAGACGGTCTTGCCGCGCCGCGCATCGTCTGGCTGATGTTGCCGGCCGGCGAAGCCACCGAGGCGGCGATCCGCGAACTGGCGCCGTTGCTGGCGCCGGGCGATCTGCTGGTGGATGGCGCCAACGGTTTTTATCAGGATGCGATGTGCCGGGCCGAGCATCTGCACGGACAGGGTCTGCATTTCGTCGATGTCGGCGTTTCCGGCGGCGTCTGGGGGCTGGCCAACGGCTATTGCCTGATGGCTGGCGGCGCCGACGCCGATGTGGCGCGGCTCGCACCGTATCTGCAAGCTTTGGCGCCGACGCCGGAAACCGGCTGGCTGCATGCCGGCCCGGTCGGCGCGGGGCACTTCACCAAGATGGTTCACAACGGCATCGAGTACGGCATGATGCAGGCGTTGGCCGAGGGCTTTGCGCTGATGAGCGCGAAACAGGAATTCCAGCTCGACATCGCCGCCATCGCCGAACTCTGGCGGCACAGTTCGGTGGTGCGTTCGTGGTTGCTCGATCTGTCCGCCGATTTCCTGAAGAACGACCAGAAGCTGGACGATATCGCGCCGGTGGTGGCGGATTCCGGCGAAGGCCGCTGGACGGCGCTGGAATCGATCAACCTGGGCGTGCCGACGCCGGTGATGACGCTGGCGCTGATGAGCCGTTTCGCCAGCCAGGGCAAGGGCGATTTCGCCAACCAGATGCTGGCCATGATGCGGCAAGGTTTCGGCGGCCACGCGGTGCAGAAGTAGAAACGAAGTCGGGTGCGCATTGCGCGCCATTGCACTTAGGAGACCTTGCCATGTTCGATCAGGAAACCCCGCTGCCCCCGTGCAATTTCGTCATTTTTGGCGCCACCGGCAATCTCGCCTCCAACAAGCTGTTGCCGGCGTTGTATCGGCTGGAACAGGCCGGCAAGCTGCCGGATGGGCTGAATTTCGTCGCCTTCGGACGCCGCGATTTCAACGACGCCACTTGGCGCGAGAACGTGAAAGCGTTGCTGACGCAAAAGCTGCAGGCGGATGGCGCAGCGCTGGAACGTTTCGCCAGCCGCTTCGATTATCTGCGCGGCGAGTTGAACGATCTGCAGGCCTATCTCGATCTCAAGGAAGTGCTGGCCAAGCCGAAGCTGGGCGTGTGCTCCAACGTGGTGTTCTATCTGGCGATCAAGCCGAACGATTTCGCCGCCGTGATCAAGAATCTGGATGGCGCCGGGCTGTCCAAGCCGCGCGGATTGCATCGCATCGTGGTGGAAAAGCCGTTCGGCATCGACATTGAATCGGCGCAGATGCTGAACCAGTTGCTGCACCGCTATTTCGACGAAAGCCAGGTGTTCCGCATCGACCATTACCTGGGCAAGGAAACGGTGCAGAACCTGCTGGTGTTCCGTTTCGCCAACACGCTGATCGAGCCGCTGTGGAACCGCAATTTCATCGACCATGTGCAGATCACGGTGGCGGAGGATGTCGGCATCGAGAAACGCGCCGATTACTACGACAAGGCCGGCGCGTTGCGCGATATGTTGCAGAACCATCTGATGCAATTGCTCACGCTGGTCGGCATGGAGCCGCCACCGGCGCTGGAGGCGGATGCGCTGCGCGACGAAAAGGTGAAGGTGTTGCGTTCGATTCGCCCAATTTCCCGTCGCTCGGTGCATGCGCATGCGTTCCGGGCGCAATACAAGGCCGGCAAGGTGCACGCGAACGAAGTGCCGGGCTACCAGGACGAGATGGGCGTCGAGCCGAATTCGGTGACCGAGACTTACGTCGCCGCCAAGTTCTACATCGACAACTGGCGCTGGCGCGGCGTGCCGTTCTATCTCCGCACCGGCAAGCGCCTGAAGAAATCGATGTCGATGATTGCGTTACGCCTGCGCCATCCGCCGCAACAGCTGTTTCGCGAGACGCCCCTGGAAACGCTGGAGCCGAACTGGATCGTGTTGTCGATTCAGCCGGAGGAAAGCATGCATCTGGAAATCCATGCCAAACAGCCCGGTCTGGACATGGATACCCGCGTGGTCAGACTCAACGCCAGCTTCCGCACGGCCGACGAAAATCCGCTCGACGCCTATGAAACGCTGTTGCTGGACGTGATCGAAGGCGACCGCACGTTGTTCATTCGCTTCGACGAAGTGGAATGGGCCTGGCGCGTGGTCGACCCGATCCTGAAATACTGGGCGCAGGAACGCGATTTCATTCACACCTACAGCGCCGGTGGCTGGGGGCCGCTCGAAGCAAACCGGCTGTTCGACGGAGAGGATACCGAGTGGCGCAACGAGGTTTAGGCGAGGGTGCTCGGCCGACCTGATTCAACTTGTAGGAGCGCCTTCCAAGGCGCGATGACCCGGGCGGCATAATCATCGCGCCTTGGAAGTCGCTCCTACATTGAGCCTGCAGTCGGCTCCATCCAGGCAACAATTCCTGAAACTAGACCACGCTGCCGAAGCCCTGGTCGATGGCGCCGGGTGGTGGGTGCAGCCCGGCCAATCTGCAGCCTTGCGCTACCGGGCCGCCGGGTAAGAGTTCATACAGACGTTTGAGGCCGCCGATGGCGCGGAAACGATCATCCAGGAGCCGATGCAGTTGCTGGATGTTGATGACGCAGTTGTCGTCCTGGCGGGCGTAATAGGACTGCAAGGTGCGGATGACCTGCCAATGTTCGTCGGCCAGTAGCAGTCCTTCCGCGTGGGCCACCGCTTTGGCGTCCTCGTGAGACCAGTTGGAAGGGGAATGCGGGAAACCGGGCGGTGGCTGCGTGGAATTGCCGGGCAAGGCATAGTTTTGCATTGAGCTTTCCATGCTGCATTCCTTGGTTTGGTAGTCTCCGAACTACCGTATTGTTCGAGTTGGAAGCGAGCCCGGTTTAACCGGATGGAGAGAAAACCCGCACTTCCAAAGTTTTATCAAACCACTTTTAAAGTAGGTTTGATCTTTGAAAGCGTAAAGCCGTCGAATCTTGATTTGTATTGGTGATTTCTTTAGACGTAAGTAGGCAGGTGTTTATTCCTCAATGCTTGCCCTTGTGCAGGTTCTCCACACTCCAGACGGCGGCTTCCACGCGGGAACGCAGATTCAGTTTGCGCAGGATGTGTTTGACGTGGACTTTGACCGTGCCTTCGGCGATGTCGAGTTCCTTGCCGATGAGTTTGTTGCTTTTTCCGCCGGCGATGCGCTCCAGGATGCGCAGTTCCTGATCGGTCAGGCCGGCGTCTTCAGGGTTTTTCGGGCTTTTTTGCTGGCGCAGGGCGACCGCCAGCAGGTGGGTCAGCGCATCCGCGACGATGATGCGGCCGGCGGCGGCGGATTGCAGATTTTCCAGCATCTGTTCCGGTTCCATGTCCTTCAGTAGATAGCCGTCGGCGCCACCGCGCAACGCAGCGACGAGATCGTCGGCCTGATCGGAAACCGTGATCATCACGACGCGCGTATCCAGGTCGCTCGCCTTGATTTGCTTGAGCACATCGAGGCCGCTCATGTCTTTCATGTTGAGGTCGAGCAGCAGCAAGTCCGGACGGCAATGCTTGACCAGTTCGATGCCATCCTTGCCGCACGAGGCTTCGCCCAGCAGGGTGAAGCAGGGCAGGGTGACGAGTAGTTGCGTGAGGCCGCGTCGGAACAGCGGATGGTCGTCGACGATGACGACGGTATGGTGATCGGTTTGAAACGTTGTCTTCATGCCGACTCTGACTGCCTTTCTGGGGTGATGATTACCTGCAGAGCGGGCTGGACCGGGAAGCGCAAGGTGACGATCGAACCGCCTTGCGGGCGCGGCGCGACGGCGATCTGGCCATGCAGGCCCTGGGCGCGTTCGCGCATGATGCTCATGCCGTAGTGGTGCGCGTCGCTGGGGGAGGCGATGCCGATGCCGTCGTCTTCGATGCAGGCGAGCACTTCGCCGGCACCGGTATGGATCACGCGTACCCAGGCCTGGCTGGCTTGCGCGTGGCGCAGCACATTGGACAGCGCTTCCCGCACGATCTGCAGGCTGTGGATTTCCTGGTTGGGCGTCAGGTGGCAACCCGCCAGGTTGGTTTCCAGGCTGATCTTGATGCCGCCGCGACTGGCGTATTCATCGACCGCGCCGGTCAGCAATGTGCGGAAATCGCCTTCCATTTTGAGGCGGAAGGTGGATAGCAACTCGCGTAATTGCCGATACGCCTCGGTGATGCCGTCGCGCAGGTCGTGCAAGGTCGTTTCCGCTTCTTGTCGGCGGGCGGGATCGGCCAACACCGGCTGCAGCAGGCTGGCCTGAATCTTCATGTAGGACAGCGATTGCGCGATGGAGTCGTGCAGCTCGCGGGCAATGATGGAGCGTTCTTCCTGCAACGCGAGCAGGCGTTCCTGTTCGGTCTTGTGCGAGATGCCCAGGGCGATGCCGATATGACGGGTCAGTGCTTCCAGCAGGCGCGTTTGCCAGGCGACCAGTTGCCTCTCGACCGGCAGGGACAGACGCAACATGCCGTAAACGCCTTCGTTATCTTGCAGCGGGATGGTCAGCAGCCGGCGATCGCCATGCACGAAGTCACCCCAGGGCGCTTGCGGATCCAGCCGGTCCAGGCAGCGCGGGCAATCGCCGGCGCCATCGCTGCGTTCCGGGCAGGCCGCCAGCGTCGAGGCGAGCAGCGTGGCGGGACCGCCATGTTTCGGCAGCAGGCAAGCCATGCTGCCCGAGATGTCGAGCACCTGTTCAATCTCGACCAGCATGACGCGATAGGTTTCCGGCGCCAGCGGCGCGTGATGCAGGTTGGCAATGGCGTGGTAAAGCAGGCCGAGCGACTGGTTGCTGCGGGTCAATTCCAGGGTCTTTTGCGCGACGCGTTGTTCCAGTTCCTGGTAATTGCGCGAAAGCTCTTCCGCCATGCTGTTGAAGGCGTGGCCGACCTGGCCGAGTTCGTCTTCGCCGGTATGGCGCGAGCGTGCCTGGAAATCGCCGCGCGCGATGCGGGTCGCGCTGTTGAGCAGGTCGGCTAGCGGCGCCAGCACGCTGCGTCGAACGATGTACATCGCGCCGAGCATGACCAGAACGGTGAGCACCAGCGCGACACCGAGGACGGTGCGCAGGCGCCGGATACGTTGTTCGGTATCGGCTTCGAGTTGCGACACCATCAGGTCGATGTCATCGACGAAATGGTCGATCGAGCGCAGCAACTGGTTGTGCCGGGCGATGGTTTCCGGGGCTTCGGTATTGGCCAGCGCCGCTTCGAGCAAGTGCGGCTTCAATTGCGTTTGCCAGGTTTGTTGCACCGACTGATAACGCTGGGCGAAATCGCTGTCGGGCTGGCGCTCTATCGCCTGCAGCAAGTCCTTGTTGGCCAGGCTGACTTCGAAGCGGGAGATGGCGGCCAGCAGGTAGTTGTGATCGGCGACGTCATTCTCGGCATCGGACAGCACCATGCTGCCCATGCGGTGGCTTTGCATGCGCAAGCTGCCGGCCACGTTGATGGCGCTACCGCTGCCTTGCACGCGTTCCGCCACAATCACCGAAACCGCCATGCCGCCGACGCCGATCGCCGTGATGGCAACCAGGGATAAGGCGAGGCCGAGCATGATGGAGCGCCCGAATAAGACGTTCCAGATTTTCTGCATCAGTGACTCCAATTCATGGATTTTTCAGGCTGGTGGCCGTATCTCAGAACAAAAGGTTGGATTCTTCAGCGATCTGCCTTCGCTGGCAACGAAGGAGAGATACCCCCTCATATTCATGTCCTCTCCATGGGGGCTGTCGTGAAGCATGAATGCAAACGAAATCAACGGGTTGGGAAAGGCAAATATACCTCTTTAGTGGTATTCCGATCAATTTCGTCGACTTTTCATCGGCCCCAATTAGTTGCGCGCAACTTCTACACTGAGTCTGCCCGTAAACCCGTAATAAAAAGCAGGGGTATGAAAGCACCATGATGTTGGAAACCCGCCACTCAATACCTGAAATCCTGTCTCGCCAACGTTTGTTTCGCGGACTGGATTCAGCTGAACGAGCTCGCTTGGCCAAGGGCACTTACGAGTACCGCATTAGCAAAAATGAGACCTTGTTTCATAAAGGCGACATCCCGAAGGGGGTGCACCTGGTCATCGCAGGGCAGATCAAGCTGTTTCTGCCTGCCGCCAATGGCGCCGAAATGATTGTGCATATGGCAGGCGCCGGCGATGCGTTCGGCGAAGAGTCGGTACTGCCGCACAAACCGTGTCCGCTGGCGGCACAGGCCAATCGGGACACGTTGTTGATGGTGATCGAAAAGCAGGTGCTGATCGAGGCCATGAAGCACAACTGCGATTTCGCCAACGCAATGATGGCGCACATGTGCGAACGCATGTGCGCGTTAGTGGAAAACATGGAAACCTGTGTGCAACTGAGCAGTTCGCAGCGGGTCGTGCATTACCTGACGCAACATGCTCCGAGCGAGGCGGAAAGTTACGACCTGGAACTGGATGCCAACAAACAGACCATCGCCTCGCAACTCAATCTGGCGCCGGAGACGTTCTCGCGCGTGCTGAATCGCTTGTCCAAGGACGGCTACATTCACGTGAAAGGCCGCAATATCACGCTGCGCAATCTGACTTCGCTGCGCAATTACGCGGGCTGACCGTTTCGTCTACTGCTGGCCGAGGCGCCCGTTGGATACGCTGCTGTCATTCATTCTGACCAGCCGCACCAGCTTGGCCAGGTCATCCGCCGGCAGCGGTGTGCCGAAGTAATAGCCCTGCACGATCTGGCAGCCGGCCTGCTTCAGGAAGGCCAGTTGTTCCTCGTTCTCCACGCCTTCTGCAGTGACGCCGATACCGAGGCCTTTGGCCATGCCGATGATGGCGGTGGCGATGGCCGCGTCATCCGGATCGATATGGCTCTCGCGCACGAAGCTCTTGTCGATTTTCAGGCGATGGATCGGTAAGCGCTTGAGATAGGACAGCGAGGAATAGCCGGTACCGAAATCGTCGATGGCCAGCTTGACGCCGAGTTCGCCCAATTCGGTCAGCTTGGCGATGGCTTCGGCGTTGTACTTGATCAGCACGCTTTCGGTGATTTCCAGTTCCAGCATGCCGGGCTCCAGCCCGCTGTTGGCCAGGGCTTTGCGCACCAGGTCGACCATGTCGCCGGTGTGGAACTGGCGCGGCGACAGATTTACCGCCACGGTCAGATCGTTCAGGCCGGCATCGCGCCAGGCGCCCATCTGGCGGCAGGCTTCGTTCAAGGCCCAGGTGCCGAGCTGGTTGATCAGCCCTGATTGCTCGGCAATATCGATGAAATCACCCGAGGCGAAGGTGCCGAATTCGGCCGATTTCCAGCGCAACAGCGCTTCCACACCCAATATCGCGCGTGTTTCCACATCCACCAGCGGCTGGTAGTAGAGCCGCATTTCATTTTTTTCCAGCGCCTGGCGCAGGCTGGTTTCGATGGTGAAATGTTGCAGCGCCTTCAAGTTCATTTCCGGGGTGTAGAACTGGAAGGTATTGCGGCCGTTTTCCTTGGCCTGGTACATCGCGGTGTCGGCGTTGCGCAACAGGACAACGGCATCTAAGCCGTCGTCGGGATACCAGGCGATGCCGATGCTGGCGCCGACATAGACCTGCTGTTCATACACCAGCACCGGCCGCGACACGGTTTCCAGCGCACGCGTGGCGACGGCATGAGCATCCAGGCGTTCGGCCGGGTGCAGCAGAATCACGAATTCGTCGCCGCCCATGCGGCAGATGGTATCGCCGGTGCGCAACAGCGCACGCAGGCGATCTGCAATGGTGATCAGCAGCACGTCGCCGGCTTCGTGGCCGAGGGTGTCGTTGACCAGCTTGAAGTTGTCCAGGTCGATGAACAGCACCGCGATGCCATGCCGATGTGTTTTCGCCGATTCCACGGCATCGCGTAGGCGTTGCTGGAACAGGTTGCGGTTCGGCAATTTGGTTACCGGGTCGTACCAGGCCATCCGCTTGAGATCGGATTCGGTATCCGAGACCTTGCGGCGCAGGCTGGTGAAGGCTTTCCAGGTCACCGAGAGCGAAATCAGCATGGCCGCCAGGCCGATGCCGGCAAACCAGGACAGGCGTTTGAACATCTCGTTCATGCTGGCGCGCACGACCAACGTGCCGAGGGCTCGATTGCGCGGATCCAGCGGTAATTGCCAGTTCGCTTCCAACCAGGCGTATTCATGCGTCTTTTCGAGCGCAGGCGCGACGCCGTTCGGTTCGATCGGATAGCGGGCGGTCACCTGGCCGTTGGCATCGAACAGCGATGCGCCGGTAATCGTCGGGGCATCCTTCAGTGATTGCAGGATCTGCTGCACCCCCTCCACGTCATGCGCATCGAGTGCATGGCTCAGGCGGGTCGCGGTGATATGTACTTTTGCCGCGATGCCGGCATTGAATTCATCGCGCAATAGCCAGTATTGGGTGAGTAACAGAACGGCAAAAGCCAGAACCAGCGTGATCGCCGCAAGAGCGAGTCGTTTGCTGACCATATGGGCCAACAGGTCGCCGGCGAATTGATGCGGGAGCGGGTTGCCGGGCATCGGGGATTGTTCTTTTCAGATGGGGTGAAGCGTGTATTTTTTCACGCCGTTTTTAGAATTGGATTAATTTTTACAGTTTTCTATCGTTAAATTTGGAGCCGACTGCAGACACTGGAACCGCTTCAACACCTTGCTTTCAGTTCAGTAGTTAGATTCCGCTTCCCCGATTTTTTGGCTGTTTCAAGCCGCCAATTCCCCCAACCAACCCGCGGCATCCACAATCCGCACCGGCGCCCGGTATTCCTCCTGACGCAGTTCGCGCACCAGTTGAATCGCTTCCGCTTGCGGGAATTTGTCGGCGAATCCGGCCAGCGCTCGGTGCACGCTGGTGTCGGCGAGTTTGCATTCGATCAGATGGGTGAGGCGTTCGTCTTCGCTGAGCGCGAAATCCACCTCGGCGCCGTCTTTGGTGCGGATGTAATGCAGCCCGGTTGCTTTGCCGCGCGCGTCGTGCAGGAAGTGGACATGTTTCAGCAGCATGGCGGCGACGGCATTTTCCAGGCGGATGCCGTCGTCGCCGCGCACCAGGCCGGTGTCGAAAAAGTAAACCTTCGGCGTTTGCAGGATGGCGCGCGCGATGTTGCGATGCCAGGGGTGTACGGTAAACACGATGTACAGCGCCTGCAGGATGTCGAGGTAGCGTTTCAGCGTGGTGGGTGAAACCGCCAGATCGCGGGCGATGGAGGCCAGCGATAGCGGCGAACCGACGCGCTCGCGCAGCAGTTCGACGAACAGGCGCATGGTGTTGATTTCATGCAACCGGGAAAACTCGACGACGTCTTCGCGGATCAAATCGGTGAAGTATTGCTGCCGCCAGCGGTCGGCATCGACTGGATTTTCCGCCAGACAGGGTTCGGGAAAGCCGCCGCGCTGCATCAATCGTTCCAGTGCGGCGGCTGGCGTGCCGCCTTGCTGCTCGCACCACTCGCGCACGGAAATGGGATGCAGCCGGAACGAAAGGTAGCGGCCGGCCAGCGAATCGCCGCTTTGCCGCCAGGTTTCCATGCGGGCGCTGCCGGTGACCAACAGCGCCTGGCCCGGCTCGCGGCTGTCGACGACGCCTTTCAGCCAGTTTTTCCAATCCGGCATTTTGTGGATTTCATCCATCGCCAGCAGGCGGCCGCGCGGGCTCCAGCTTTGCCGCTGCAGAATCGCCCGGTCTGCGGCAATGTCCCAGTTGAGGTACTGCGCCGGTGGGAAGCGTTGCATGAGATGGCGGCACAGCGTGGTTTTGCCGACTTGCCGAGGGCCGGTCAGCAAGACCATCTTGCGTTCGAGATCGGTGGCGACGAGATCGTCCAGATAGCGTTCCATGCCGACTATTTTAGCTATCACTGGAAGAAAGTCGCGACTTTCTTCCAGTTGGCAGGCGTTTAGTCGCTATCAATAAACCGCGCGACTATCGATCTTCACGTGCTTGCGGTCCGCGCCAGGTCGGTTCGGCCTGGCCGGCGCTGCGGTTGAGGCGGCGGGCGAGGATGAACAGCAGGTCGGACAGGCGGTTCAGGTATTGGCCGAGGCTGGGCGACAGCAATTCCTGTTCGGACAGCAGTGTCAGGCGCCGTTCGGCGCGGCGGCAGACGGTGCGGCAGATGTGGGCTTGCGCGGCGGCCGGGGTGCCGCCGGGGAGGACAAATTCGGTCATTGGCGGTAGGCCGGCGCTGAGGCTGGCGATGCTCTGATCGAGGTTGAGCAGGTCGTCGCGCTGCAGTTGTGTGACTTCCGGCCAGGCCAGTTCGGCGCCCAGGTTGAACAGGTTGTGCTGGATGTCGTGCAGCAAGGCTCGGTGTTCCTGCGCCATGGCGGTGTCGATCAGCACGCCGATCTGGCTGTTGAGCTCGTCCACGGCGCCGATCGCTTCGATGCGCGGCGCGTGTTTGGGCATGCGGGCGCCGTCGGCGATGCCGGTAGTGCCGTCGTCGCCGCTGCGGGCGACGATGTCGGTGAGGTTTCTGAAGCCGTTGTGCGGCACATCCGGCAGCGGAATGACTGCGTCGGCCGGGCGGGCTTCGCCATTCGGCAGGTGTGCCTGGCATTCGCGGAAGATACGCGCGGTGCAGGTGCGGCAGATTTCCGAGTCGAGGCGGGCATAGATCGCGGCGATGGCTTCCGGCTTGTGGGCGAACACGTTGTCGGCGCCGATGTCGGCTTCGTAGCCGCCTTTTTTCAGCATCGCGCAGGTGGCGTCGCGCACGCCGCACAAGTAAAGCGCGCCGCCCAGTTTGCGGCGGCGGATGGCTTCGCGCGCCAGCATTTCGGCGCCGGCCAGGTCGATGGTGTTGATGCCTTTCGAGAACAGCAGCAGGCTTTTCTGGCTGGGCACATGTTCGTCGACGGCGACGAAGGTCTGCTGGATATGGTCGACCGCGCCATAGAAGATGGAGCCTTCCAGACGCAGCAGCTTGAGCTGCGGGCAGTCCGTTTCGGCGCCGGTTTCCACGACGAATTTGCGGCGCGGGTTGTCCATGTCGCGCGCTTCCGGCACCAGCGAACGGATGGCGGGTTTGGAGGTGCGCGACAGGTAGAAGATCAGCGAGGTGACGATGCCGATGAAGATGCCTTTTTCCAGGTCGATCACGGTGCCGAAGAAGCTGACGCCGAGCACGACGGCTTCCTCGCGGTGCGCTTTCAGGATGGCGCCGATGTGGTGGAAGTCGATCAGGTTCCAGGCCACCAGGAACAGCACGGCGGCCATCGCCGGAATCGGCAGGTGGGCGGCGAGCGGCGCGACCAGGAACAGCACGACAAGCAGGATCAGCGAGGAAAACACAGCCGCCAGCGGCGTGCGAGCGCCGGATTCGTAGTTGACGCCGCTGCGGTTGAAGGAGCCGCTGGAAGCGTAGCCGGAGAAGAAGCTGCCGAGTAGGTTGGAGAGGCCCTGGCCGATGAATTCCTGGTTGCCGTTGATGTGCTGCTCGGACTTGATGGCGATGGAACGCGAGATGGAAACCGCTTCGGTCAACGCCAGCACGGTCACCGCCAATGCCGAGAAGATGGTGTTCTTCAGCGTTGCCAGCGAGAAGTCGGGCATCGACAGCGGCGGCAGGCTGGCGGTCAGCGCGCCGACGGTCTTGATCTGGGTGGTGGCGTTGCCGAACGCGGCATCCAGCATTGCCGAGACGATGCCGCCGACCACCATCGCGACGATCATGTAGGGAATCTGTTTCAGGTACTTGCGCGCCAGCAGGCCGGCGATCAGCGAGACCACGGCGACGGCGAAGATGTACGGATTGATCTGGCCGATCTGGATCAGCAGTTGCCGCACGACTTCATACGCCGGTGCGCCGCGCACGATGTCGAGGCCGAAGAAGTTCTTTACCTGGCTGGCGGCGATCAGCAGTGCTGCGCCGGCAGTAAAGCCGATCACCACGGTATGCGAGATGAAATTGACCAGCGCGCCCATCTTGGCCAGGCCCATGACGAGCTGGAACAGGCCGGTCAGGAAGGTCAGCGTCAGCACCATGCCGATGAATTCGGGCGAGCCCGGTTCGGCATAAGGCGAGACCGAGGCGAACACGACGATGGAAATCGCCGTGGTAGGGCCGGACACCAGATGCCAGCTCGACCCGAACAGCGCGGCGATGACGGTCGGCACCATCGCCGCGTAGATGCCGTATTCCGGCGGCAGACCGGCGATGGTGGCGAAGGCGACCGCTTGCGGCAGCACGATCAGCGCGCCGGTCAGGCCGGCGATGCCGTCCGCCTTGATGCTGTCGCGGTTGACCCGGTGCTGCCATTTCAGGAAGGGTAGAAACTGGTACAGCCACAGGTTGCAGGCGAGGAAGTTGTCGAAGCGTTCGTGTTTCAGGAAAGACATTTTTTATCCAGGCAAGCGAGGTAGGCCAGCGCATCAGGCGGCAGGTTGTTGCGTTGCGCCTGCCAGATCATTTCCGCCAGGCAATCCATCACCGCGTGCTGCGCGGAGTGCTCGTCGCCGAGGCGTTCGGCGAGGGCGAAATAGCGCGATTTAACGCCGGCGGGCTGGTCGATGGAAAGCTGTTCGCTGATCGACAGATGCATGGAGAGATGCAAAAACGGGTTGGTCTCGCCCATTTCCGGGCGCCATTCCTGTTGCTGATAACGCGCCGGATTGGCCAGGATGGCGTGGTATTCGGGATGGCGGGCGATGTGCTCCAGCGC
>JASJPG010000019.1:0-28518 GCA_031426815.1 Hydrogenophilaceae bacterium | reverse complement strand
AGGTGATGGACCAACTGGTCAACACCCGCTTGCTGACCCAGGCTGCCGGCAAGGCAGGCTTCTCGGTCCTCGATCCGCAAGTGCAGGCCGTGCTGGCCGGTGTCGAAATCTTTCAGGAGAACGGCAAGTTTTCCGAGGCGCGGCTGGATGCCTGGCTGAGAAATCGCGGCATGGCGCGTAACGAATTGCTGGCGATGATCGGGCAGGATCTTTTGCTCAAGCAGGTGCAGATCGGTTACGGCGAGGGCGCGGTGTTTGCTTCGCCAAGTGCGACTCGATTGGCCAGCTTGCTGGCGCAGCAGCGCGAAGTGAATGAAGTGGTTTTCGACAAGAAGGCTTACGGCAATGTCGTGCGCATCGACGACCAGGCGATCGAAGCCGAGTTCAAGGCGCATCAGGCCGATTACGCGACGCCGGCGCTGGTTCGCGTGCAATACCTGACCTTGTCGCAAGCGGCGCTGGAAGCCGGAATCCAGATCAGCGAGGAACAGGCGCGCAAATTCTTCGAAGAGAATCCGGCGCAATTCCAGGAGCCGGAACAACGCCGCGCCAGCCATATTCTGATCAAGCTGGATGCCGGCGCCGATGCCGCTGCCAAGCAGGCCACCAAGGCACGTGCCGAGCAGTTGCTGGCAGAGGTGCGCAAGACGCCGGCCAAGTTCGCCGATCTGGCCCGCCAGCATTCGCAGGATCCGGGTTCCGGCGCCAAAGGCGGCGATCTCGGCGCATTCTCCCGCGACATGATGGTGAAGCCCTTTGCCGATGCAGTCTGGTCGATGCAGCCGGGCGAGATTCGCGGTCTGGTCGAAAGTCAGTTCGGTTTCCACATCATTCGTCTCGACGGCATCGTCGGCGGCGCCAAGATGGGCTTCGCGGTGGTCAAGGACGACATCGTCAAGGCCATGAAGCAGCAGGAGGCACAAAAGCGTTTTGTCGAGGCAGCCGAGCGATTCAGCAACATGGTTTACGAGCAGCCGGAAAACCTGCAGCCGGCGGCGAAGGAATTCGGCCTCAAGATCGAGGAGAGCGGCTGGATCGGCAAGGGCAATGCGCAGCCGGCCATGCTGGGCGATACCCGTTTGATAGACGCGCTGATGAGTCAGGATTCGCTGAGCAAGAAACAGAACGTCGAAGCGATCGAAGTGGCGCCCAACACACTGGTGTCGGCGCGCGTCATCGAGCATCGGCCCGCCGGCATGCGTCCGCTCGCCGAAGTGGCCGGTGAAATTCGTGGCCGTCTGACCGCTATTGCCGCGGCCAAATTGGCAGCGGAAGCCGGCAACAAGGCGTTGCAGGCCGCGCGTGCCGGCCAGACACCGGCGAATCTGTCCGCACCGATGTCCGTTTCGCGCATGCAGCCGCTGAATGTGCCCGCCGCTTCGGTGCGCGCCATTTTCAGTGCCGATGCAAGCAAGCTGCCGGCCTGGGTCGGGGTCGAATCGGCGGAAGGTTACCGCGTGTATCGGATCAATCGCATCGCCGCGGTCCAACCGCCGGCGGAGCAGGTCAAGGCGATGCGCAACGATATTCGGCGTTTGCTGGCGCAGGAAGAAATGCGCGCCTATCTGGAAAGCGTCAAGGCGGCAACCAAGGTCAAGATCGAGCCGACTGCACTGGAGCCGAAGGCGGAGTAATTCAGAGCGCGGTCAAGCCACCGCGCAGACAACAAAAAAGCCGGGCAAGCCCGGCTTTTTTGTTGTCTGCAATTCGCTTAATCGTCGGTCGACAAGCCCGCCGTGCTGTTGAAGCCGGAATCGACATAGGTGATTTCGCCGGTAATGCCGGAAGCCAGGTCGGACAGCAGGAAAGCGGCGGCATTGCCGACTTCCTCGATGGTGACGTTGCGACGCAGCGGTGAGTGCTTTTCGCCCCAGGCCAGCAGCTTGTTGAAATCGGCGATGCCGGAAGCGGCCAGGGTCTTGATCGGGCCGGCGGACAGGCCATTTACCCGGATGCCTTTCGGGCCGACGCTGGTGGCCAGGTAATACACGCTGGCTTCCAGGCTGGCCTTGGCCAGGCCCATCACGTTGTAGTGCGGCACCGCGCGCACCGCACCGAGATAGCTCATGGTCAGCATGGCAGCATTGCGGCCGAGCATCATCGGCAGGCCGGCTTTGGCCAGCGCGGTGAAGGAATAGCTGGAGATGTCATGCGCGATCTGGAAGTTCTCACGCGTGACGTAATCGAGATAACTGCCGACCAGCGCCTCTTTCGGCACGTAGGCGATCGAATGCACCAGGCCGTCGAGTCCATCCCAGTGTTTGCCGAGACTGTCGAACAGTGCGGTGATTTCCTCGTCGCTGCTGACGTCGCAGGGGAACAGCAGGGGAGCATCGCCGCTGAACTCGCTGATCAGGCCCAGTACGCGGTCTTTCACCTTGTCGCCCTGATAGGTGAAGGCCAGTTCGGCCCCCTCGCGGTGGCAACATTTTGCGACGCCGTAGGCAATCGAACGGTTGCTGAGCAAACCGGTGATGAGAATCTTCTTGCCAGCGAGAAAGCCCATGAGTCGAATCCTGATAATTTCAAACGCGCGGATTATACCCATGCGGCTGCATCCGCCTAAGCATGGCGCTACCATGCACGGTGTTAACAGGAGCGAATTGCATGAGCGCAAAAATTATCGCCGTGGTCAATCAGAAGGGCGGCGCCGGCAAGACGACGTTGGCCATGTTGCTGGCCGGCAGTTTGGCCGATCGCGGCAAGCGCGTGCTGGTGGCGGATGCCGATGTGCAGAACACCGCCGTGCATTGGTCCATCATCGGCGCCGGCTTTCCGGCCGAGGTGGAAGATGTTTCCGGCGAAGAGAACAAGTTGCATAAAGCCTTGCGCAAACGTTCGGAAGAGTTCGATTACATCGTCATTGACAGCCCGCCTGCGGCGACCGCGCCGGTAACCGCGAGTGCCCTGCGTGCCGCCCATCTGGCACTAGTGCCGGTGATTCCTTCGCCGCTCGATTTGTGGGCTTCGGTGCGCATTCGCGAGGCCATCGTGCATGCGCGCAACAAGAATCCGGAACTGGAAGCGCGTTTGGTGGTGAACCAGATGCAACCAAACACGTTGCTGGCGCGTGAGGTGCTCGCAATGTTGCCGGAATTCGGAATCCCGATGCTGGCCGCCAGCCTGAAGAGTCGCACGGCGTACCGTCAATGCGCCGCTCTCGGCGGCAGCATTCTTTCGCTCGGTAACCGCGCTGCTCTGGCGGTCATGGAAGTGGATGCCTTGCGGCGCGAGGTGGAAGGCCTGTTGCGCGGACGCTGATCCTTTCCCTTGTCTTTGAGACGCTATGACGACGATTACCACTTTCGATTTTCTGCGCCACGGCGAACCCGTCGGCGGCAGGAAATACCGCGGCCAGACCGACGATCCACTCTCGGAAAAGGGCTGGGCGCAGATGCGCGATGCCTGCGCCGGCGAGCAGCCCTGGCAGGTCATCGTCAGTTCGCCGTTGGCGCGATGCCGGGCGTTTGCGGAATGGCTGGCCGAAACCCGCGCCTTGCCGCTACAACTCGATATCCGCCTGGCCGAAGTCGGCTTTGGCGTCTGGGAAGGACTGACTGCGGAACAGCTCAAACAGCGCGATCCCGACTGTATTACTAGGTTCAAGCGTGATCCGATCGGCAACCGTCCGGAGGGCGCCGAGCCGCTGGCCGATTTCTATGCACGCGTCAGCGCAGCTTACGAAGCGATGCAGCAGATTTACGCCGGCCAGCATGTCCTGGTCGTCGCGCATGCCGGCGTCATCCGCATGGCAATCTGCCATGCCCTCGGCCTGCCGCCCGAGCGGGCTTACCGGATCAACGTCAGTTCTGCCGGTATGGCGCGGATTCGGATCGAAACCCAAGCCGGCCAGCGCTTTGATAGCCTGCTGTGGCTGAGCCAAGGGAGTTGACCGGACTATTAACCGGCCAACGCCGAAAAGTCGCCGAAGATTCGATATTCCGCGATCAATCCGTCGCGCAGTTTGAAGATGTTGGCGAAAGGCACGCAGAGTTGGCTGCCGTCGTGGCGGGTATAGGTGACCATGCCGTGCATGCTCAGGCTGTCACCGCTTTGCCAATGTTCCGCCAGCGCGTGGTGCAGGCCGGCGAGACTGGCAAAAAAGCCGCTAACGGCAGCCTGCGCCTGCTCGCGACCGTACAGCGTCGGCGCGTTGGCAAACGTGAATGTCACATCGGGACTGAGAAAATCGGCAAAAGCCTGCGCGTCGCGCGCGTCGATGGCGGCGAATAACGCTTGCAGACGTGCGGGCATGTGCGTCTACACCTTGGCTTTCGGCTTCCTGCCGGGGGCGGCAGTGGGGGTAAAGCCAGCGACGCGGCACAGCATGCCTTCGCATTTCTTGCCATCGACGAAGCGCGTGGTGTGACACATGATGACGTCGCCCTTGTTCGACAATTCCGTGAGCCGAAGACGTACGTCAGCCAGCGTGATTCCTACCGCTTCAGCGATTTCGGTATCGAGCCGTTCACCCTTTTGTTTCAAATAATCGAATATTTCCTGCATGTTCATAACTCCTTATTCGCGTGAGCGGAATGGTCTACGCAGTCTCGCAGAAAGCGTCCTGCGCAGTCCTGCCCCTTCGCGCAATCTCTCCAAGAGAACCGGAAAATCGAGCGGCAAGCGACTGGCCAGGCTTTCCGCCCGATCTTCCAGAAGCGTCCAATCGGGCGGATAGCCGGTATCGGCAAAAGCGAAGGCGATATGGTTGTCGCCTCCGGAAACGCGACCTAAATGGACGCGGTATTCGAACACTTCGTTGAGCAGCGCAAAGTGTTTTTGCCAATCTTCCATCGGACCGGCGTAATTGGCGACGAGCACGCCGCCGGGCCGGAGGCGCCGGCGCGCCGCCTGGTAGAAGGCGCGATTGAGAAAAGCCGGCGCAATGCCTTCCGTGTCGAAGCCATCCAGCAAGAGGACGTCGGTATCTCCCTCCACGGCGGGCAGAAATTCGGCGGCATCGGCCTGGATGATCGCAAGCCGGTCATCGTCGGGGATGTTGAACTCCCCACGCAGCGCGATGACATCGGCATTCACCTCGACCACGCTCAGACGCGCGCGCGGCAGATGCAGGTGGCAGAACTTGGCGAGGGAACCGCCGCCCAGCCCGACCATCAGCACATGGCCGGGGTCCGGCACGAACAACAGGAACGCCATCATCTTGCGGGTGTAAGCAAAATCGAGCGCGTAGGGGTCGTCGATGTGCATTGAGCTCTGCACGGCACAGAGGTTGAAGTGCAGGCGTCGCGTGCGGCCATCCTCGATGATGAACGGCTTGCCGTAGCTGCCGCTCAGAATCCGGCTGTACAACCGTTTCGGGTCGCACTGCGACGATTCGAGCAAGCGCAGGCTACCGCGTTCTCCCAGCAGTTTTCCAGGTAGATCCGGGAGCGGGATGGTATGCAGTTCAACCTTGTTTTTCATCGTCGTCCCTTTCGTCTGAAGCCGCGCTGACCATGGGCTGCGGCGCAAGCCCGGGCGGCTTTTCAAGGCTGGATAAACAGGCTGTGTCCAGACCGAAAAATTGCGCGAGAGAAGATGACTCGACCAACCTATCCAGGCACAACGATAGGCGTTTCAGCGACGCAATGTCGACATATTACATGGTAATCCGATGATAATAAAATTATCATTATGTGCACATCGAATTCACATCAAGGGACTTTCATGGAAAACCGAACCGCCAGGATGACGATCCTGATCGATCCGTTAAAGAAGCAGATCTTCGAAGACATCTGTGCTCAGCAAGATCTCACGTCTTCGCAAGTGATCCGCAAACTGATGCGCCAGTACATCCTCGAACACGCCGGGTCGCGCGAGCTGCCCGAATGGCTGACCCGGCCCATCGCCAAAGCCGAAAGCAAGTCGCAGTGATCGAACGCATCGTTCAGGCGAACGCGGGCTGGCGTTTATCGTGAACCACGACAGCCAGCAAGTTCGCGAACTGCGGCGGCGTATCCCGGCGTTCGCCTGTGAACCCGGTTGCCATGATTGCTGCGGGCCGGTCACGGCGTCAGGCGAGGAGATGGCCCGGCTTCCGGTCAAGAGTGACGCGGAACATGCGACTGCGTTGGCCGCGTTGTGCTGTCCGCATCTGGCTGACACGGGCTGTCAGGTCTACGCGGAACGCCCGCTGATCTGCCGTTTGTTCGGCACGACACCACGCCTCGCCTGCCCGAATGGCAAACGCCCCGAGGTCATGATCGATCCACGCATCGAGCAACAGATCTACCGCTTTTTTGCGGCGACGCGGCATGTGCTGGTCTGAAGAAAAATGAAAAAACCGCCCAAAAATCCAGACGATCGCAAAGAAACGCCGGAAAAATCGTTCTTCCATTGGGATGGCGAGACGCTGGTGCTCAACATTCTGGGCAAACCCAGCGCGTCAAAGGATGCCATCGGCAAACCCTACGGCCATCAACTCAAAGTCAGCGTCACCGCCGCCCCGCGCGCAGGCCGGGCGACCGATCATATGGTGCGTTTTCTGGCGAATGAATTCGGCGTGGCCACGGGCGATATCGAGGTCGTGTTCGGCCGCATGAATGTGAACAAACAACTGCGCATCAAATCACCCAAGCGGCTGCCGGCAGTGATTGCCCAGCAGGAACTGTCTGATCGACCCGCTCTATTGCGGCAAGGCGAAAGCGAGGTCTGAACCCATGCAAATACGACTGACGCCCCCGCAGACTTTCGCTGCCCTCAGTCTGCTGTTCATCGGACTGATCCTGGTGGCGACCGGTTACACCCAATCAGGCTTTTTTCGTCAGGCGATGATCGATCGCGAGGCTGCCATCATCAAAGATCTGGTCGGCGCGCATGTCATTTCGGAACTGTCCGAGTCGGACCTGCACAATTACCAATCGACGGAAGCTCGCATTCATTTCGAACGCAGCTTCAGCATTCTGAAGAGTCTCACCGGCACGATGCGTATCAAGGTGTTCAATCATGATGGTGTCATCGTCTGGTCCGACGAGCCCGAGTTGATTGGCTTGACCATCGCTGCCGAAAAGGAAGAGCTCGCATCAAAATTGTCCGAACAAGCGCAAGCGGTCTATATCACCCCCGAACACCGTCACTTTCTGCCGGCGGAAAGATTGCCCAAGGTGCCGTTGATCGAGTTCTACGTTCCCTTTTCGTTGTCCAAAACGGTTGCCGCGAGTCAATCGGCCAGCGGCATGATGTCGATCTATCTCTACCCGCGCGAATTGAACGGCACCATCCGCAATGGCCTGATTCTGTTGTGGGGTGTGATCGGACTCAGTGGAATGCTGTTGTTTTTTTCGCTCTACAAGCTCTTTCGTTCGGTTTATTTCCGCCAGCGCGAGGCCGAATCCCAATTCGCCAAGTTGAGTGCCGACCACGGCCGCATTCTGCAGATCGAAAAACTCTCGGCCTTGGGCCAGTTGGTCAGTGAAATCGCGCACCAGCTCAACAACCCGTTGGTGGGCGTGGTCAATTTGGCGCAACTGGCCGAGCGGGAGGCCGACAACCCGAAACGGGTACGCGAATTACTGGGCGAAGTGCAGAAGGCGGGCGAGCATTGCCATGACTATGTGCAGCGCATGTTGGGCTTTGCCAAGGTCAGCCGCTCGCAACCCCGGCCGACCGATCTGAAGGAAATGGTGCGGGAGACGCTCGGTTTTTTTCACGAGAGCATGGGCAAGCATCACGAAGTGACGCTGGACGCGCCGGAACATGACGTGGTGCTGGAAATCGACCCGGTGCTGATGCGCCACGCGTTGTTCAATTTGATCCATAACGCGGTCCAGGCCGATCCCGACGGGGCGGTGACCGTTTCGATCGAAACCGAGGCGCAGGGGAATACGCCAGGCTGGCGGCTGGCTGTGGCGGATCGCGGGCCAGGCATCAAGGCCGAACTGGCGGACAAGTTGTTCACGCCATTTTTCAGCACCAAGCGCGATGGCACCGGACTCGGGCTGGCGGTTGCCCAGCATGTCGCGCTCCAGCACGACGGCACGCTGCGCGCCGAGAACCGACCAGGCGGAGGCGCCTGCTTCATCTTCTGGCTGCCGGCGCAAAGGGGCACACCTTGTGACGGCTAGAATTCTTCTTGTCGACGACGACCCTTACACCCAGACCCTGTTCGCCGGATTGTTGCGCGGCCGTCGCGTCGAACTGCACAGCGCGCTGGATGTAGCGCAGGCGCGGCAATTGTTTCGTGCCCACGATTTCAACCTGACGATCCTCGATCAGCGTCTGCCGGACGGCAACGGCCTTGATCTGTTCGCCGACATGCGGCGCGAGCGGCCACGCCAGATGGCCATCCTTATCACCGGCTATGCCGAGGTGCGCGATGCGGTGCGGGCGGTGCATGAGGGCTTGTTCGACTACCTGACCAAACCGTTCGAGAACCTGGAGGAACTTGAGGCGGTGATCGACAAGGCGCTGGAGATGGACCGCGCCTACCGCGAGATCGCCACGCTGCAGGAAGCGCTGGCAACGCGCGCCGATGCGCCGGTCCTGATCGGTCGCTCTGCTGTCATCGAACAGGTGCTGCAAACCTTGCGCCAGGCCGCGCCGTTGGATACCAGCATACTCATCGAGGGTGAAAGTGGCACCGGCAAGGAGGTGTTCGCCAAGCAAATTCACGCACTGAGTCGCCGCGCGCAGGGGCCGATGCTGGAACTCAATTGCGGCGCGCTGTCCGAATCCCTGCTCGAAGCCACGCTGTTCGGATACGAAAAGGGGGCTTTCACCGGCGCCGGCAAAACCACGGCCGGGTATTTCGAGGAGGCCGATGGCGGCACCCTGCTGCTCGACGAAATCACCGACATGAGCCCGAAGCTGCAAGCCAGCCTGTTGCGGGTATTGCAGGAACATACCTTTGCCCGCATCGGCAGCCCATTACCACGGCCAAGCGATTTCCGCCTGATCTGCGCCACCAACAAACCGTTGCAAGCCGCTGTGCAGGCCGGCAATTTTCGCGCCGACCTCTACTACCGGATCAATGTCGTGAAGGTGCAAGTGCCGCCATTACGTCAACGCCCGGAAGACATCCTGCCGCTGGCGCTGTTCTTTCTCGACCATTTCAACCGCAAGTTCGGCAAAGATACCGGCGTCTTTTCTCCGTCTGCCATTGCCGCCATGGAGGCGGCGGCCTGGCCAGGCAATGTACGCGAGTTGAAACATGCAGTGGAGCGTGCCGTTGTGGTCAATGTGGGGGGCAGGGCAATCACGCCGGAAGATGTTGGCCTATCCATCCATTCCTCGGTTGCGGTCGTTTCCCCGGCGCTTGCGTCTTTGCCGCTGCGGGAGGCGAGGGATCGGTTCGAGCGCGATTATTTCGCTGCGCTGCTGAAACTCTCCCCCGGCAATCTATCGGAAGCGGCCCGACTTGCCGGAATTTCCCGACAGAATCTGTATACCCATCTGCACCGCCTTGGCGTTGTAACTGAACCTTGACACCTGTCAATGAACGGTTACACGTCGGGTTCGTCGTAAAAAGGCGTTCTATTTTGTAACTTGTTGTCTTGTAAGTGAAATATTGAATATTTTGGGCTGGCACGATGATTGCGAAGCAGGTATCGACAAGGCGACTCGATACCCACGCAATGGTGAACCGGCCCGGATGAATCCGGCCAACCTCATGCAAAGGTCGGGAAGCTGCGTCAAACGAGAGATTTCAACAATCCGTCTGCGCGACCAATCCTTATGAGGTTTCATCATGAACCAGCAACTCAGATCCATCCTGGCGGTGTCGGCCGCCTTGGGGGCCCTCGCGATTTCCACGCCCAGTCAGGCGATGTCCAACTATGCACGGCAGACTGGTCAGGCCTGTTCCACCTGCCATTTCCAGCATTACCCGTTACTGAACGAATTCGGTCGCGCTTTCAAGGCGAGTGGTTTTACCCTGCCCGGCAAGCAAGGTCTGCTTGACGGGGCGGAAGGCCTGTCCCTGCCGGAAGTGCTGAATGCCGGCCTGGTGACCAAGATCCGCTATCAGAAATCCAATGGGCCCAAAGTTGCCGGTACAGATACCACCAACAACGGCCAATTGCAGTTTCCCGACGAACTGCTCTTGATGCTGGGTGGGCGCATCAGCGAAAACATCGGCGCCCAGGTCGACCTGGACCTTACCGCTGACACCAACTCGGTCGTCGATGGCATGAAGATGCCCTTCATGTTCAATATCGGCGGGGTCAAGGCCGGCGTGATTCCCTTCACCACGGCGGGGCAGGGTGTGTCATACGGTTTCGAGTTGCTGAATACCGGTGCAGTACGCGGGCAGCGGGCAGTCGAAGCGCGCAAGACATTTTCCGCGCAGCAATACATCAATACCGGTAGTGCGGCGCAGGGTATCGCCCTGGTGGCCAGCAATCCGCAGTTTTTCGCCAACCTGAGCAAATGGTCTCCGCGCTCTGTCGGCGACAAAACCGGTGCTCCGGATGCAACCTATTTCCGGATAGCAGCGACACCTTCGGTGGGCGATTGGGATCTTGGCGTCGGTTTGCAGTCCTGGAGCGGATCCGCGACTAACAGCGCCTTGACTGCAATCGATACCCAGGCTTTTGCGATTGACGCGCAGGCGCAGGGCAAGATTGGTGAAATGCCGCTTGGCGTATATCTGACCCATGCAAAAGCCGATGGCTCGCCAGCCGTTGGCACCAAAAATTTCTTTAACGCCAATCCGAATGACCGAAAAGCCACCACGATCGCCGCCGAGCTGGGTGTGCTACCTGGCAAGGCAACGCTGGAGTTGGGTTATCGGAAAGGCGATACCGGTGCCGCAACCAACAGCGGCGACAACGCCTGGATGATCGGTGCCACTTATCAGGTCGTGCAGAACGTGCAATTGCAGTTGAACTACGAGTCCTATTCCGGCAGCGCCTACAACGGTACGCCGGCCAATGGCGACCAGTTGACGACCTTGATGTTGTTCGCCTCGTTCTAACTTCCGCCCGGCCTGCCGGGTAAAACAAGCGCAGAAATAGGGGGAGCCTGTTCCCAGGCTTCCCCCGCGAGGATTCAAACATGAAAGAAAACAAAGACATCGGCCGGCATCTCGTGCGCCGGGTCAGAGGATTCGATGTGGCATTGCTTGGTCTGACCCTGCTCGGTCCGGTGGGCTGTTCCAGCATGCCAACGCTCAAGATGCCTTCCCTCAGTATGAGCTCCGCACCGCTCAAACCGGATCTCACCGCACATCCAGCGCCAGATCAAATCGTCCAGGGCAAACGTGCGGTCGTATTGAGCATCGCCAAATACACCGATGCAAGAGCGGTCCCCAATATCGAAAAGATCGGCGACATCTCGGCCGCCGTCAACGACATGCTGGGCACCGAGTTGCGTCTGCAAGAAGTCGCCGGAACAGTGACCGGCGCAGTTGAAAACCAGCTTCACGCCAGCGGTTTTCAGACCGTTGTCGATTCAGGCGGAGTCGCAGCCAATGCCGATTTCCTCATCTCCGGCGCGGTCAAGAAATTCAACATGACGATCGCCGGCCGCGACGAAGTCGATCTTGCCGTGGAAACCACGTTACGCGATGCGCGCGACGGCAGTGTTGTCTGGTCGGGTTTGGTGACGGAACGGGCGGATCGCTTCGCCGGCGTCACCGGCAACAGCCGCCAATCCATCACCCGCTATCTCGCCGCGGCGCTGGCCAAGGTCTCCGGCAAGACACGCGACGCCCTGAGCGAGGGCATCATGCACGCGCGGCCGGATCTGTTCAGCCAGACCGGACCCGCACGCCAATCAATCCCCGGAGTGACCGTATTGGTGGCGCCACCTGAACCCGTGCAAGTCGCCCGATCTGTCCAGCCGAACTACGCCGGCATGGCCGGCCACTTGGTCCTGTCTTCAACACCGTCTCGCGCCAAGGTGTATGTGGCCGACGTCTATTACGGGCTGACGCCGCTCAACCTGGATTTGGAGCCGGGCATCCATACGCTGCATTTCAAACTCAATGGTTTCCAGGCGGCGAGCGAGAAGGTATCAGTGCGCAAGGCAGAAACCACGGAACTGGAAATGACGCTCGACAAATGACGTTGCGGACATCCGCGGCTGATCATCAGGAAATGAAATGCCCCGTTGCTGGGGGTTGTTAGCCATAAATCAAAAACCTCTCGCGCATTTACCGCCGCTCACTCCGTGAGCGGCTTTTTTTTGTTCTGCACGATGAGGCAGCGGCATATCCTTCATCGGATAAATCAGATATCCACACCTTCCGACCAGATCAGAGCGTTGACATGGGCAAGGTTGACCGCGTCCGCGTCGAGACCGATGTCGGCGGCGCTGGCGGCGATCGTGGCCTGGTCGAAGCGTTCGCAGGCGAGGGCGAGCTTGAGGTAAGGCGCGTAGATGCCGCTGTGTCTGGTCAGGGCGTCGTTCACCGCTTGCGGCAGATGCAGGCCGGCCAGGGCCTTTTCCATCGGCTGGTTGAGCAGCGCGTCGAGCATGGAAAAAATGCCGACGATGAACAGGCCGTCGCGTTCGTTTCGTTTCAGCTTGTCCTGGCCCAGGCTTTCGGTGAAGCGGGCGCGCACCAGAGCGGTACGCAGCAGCGTCTGGCTGCGCGGATCGACTTCGCCGCCGGTGAACAGCAGCAGCGTCAGCCAGCGGTAGACCTGGTCGTAGCCGAGCAGGATCAGCGCGTGGCCGATGGATTCGATGGTCTGGCGCAGGCCGATGGCAGGGGAGTTGATGTAGCGCATCAAACGGTAGGTCAACGCCGGATCGAGCTTGAAGGTTTTTTCGATTTGCGGAAATTCGGCGCGATTTCTGACCTGATTGAGCAGTTCGATGACCCTCATGCTGCTGCTGTCGAGGCGATGCGCGGCGGCGGCTTGCGGGTAGGTGTAGTAGTAGCCCTGGAACAGGTTGAACGAGAGCTTGCGGCAGGCTTCGTACACCTCCGGGGTGTCGACCTGGGTAGCGATCAGGCGCGATTTGCGGCCGGGGCCGCTACTCAGGTTGCGCACGACCTGTTCGGCCAGCGACATCGCGTCGTGGCGCGTGGTGTCGAGGCGGATGTAGCGACAGTAATCGGCGAGTTCCTGATTTTGCAGCGGATCGTCGAGCGCAATCTGCAGGCCGTCATGGGCCAGTTGTTCGGTGCGGGCGATGAGCGCGGGCGAACTGACTCCGGGGTGGATCGCAACCACCACCTTGTCTTTCGGCAGTTGCTCCATCAACGGGCTATGCAGCGTTTCGGCGCCGACGCAGAGAAACGTCAGTTTGTCGCCCAGCGCGCGCTGGAACGCCAGATCGATGGTGCTGGTCAGCAGCAATTCATCCTCGGCCTGCTGCGGTGTCGGAGCACACGGCAGCGCCTCCGGCGGCGCCATGCCGGCGTCGCGCCGTTTCAGTTCATAACCGACGATGCGCTGCTCGCTGTCCAGAATCGGTTGCCGGGTGAGGAAGCGTTGCAGGGTTGCAATGCCATCGACGGGTTTCGCCGCACCCTGGGGTGATTCGCTCATGGCTCAGGCGCCTTTTTGAAAGTGTTCGAACAAGTTGTTCACGGCGCGGTCGATCAGCGGCACGTTGTCGATGACCTGCGCGCGCCCGTCGCGGAATTTGGCGGCGAGGCCTTGCGCATTGATCGAAACGGCGCGCTGGCCGAGCCGATTGGTGAACAGGTAAGTGCCCTGCAGTGGGCTGATCCAGGCCAGCTTGGCGCGCAGGTTGACGCCGTCATCCTGTTTGAATTCGATCCAGACGCCGCGCTTGAGTTCTTTCACCATGCTTTCGTGATGACTGTCGCGCGGCTCGTCCCAGGCAGCGCCGCGCACGCCGCCGATGGTGATTTCCTCGATGTCTGAATCTTCCTCCTGGGCGGCGGCGATCTCCCGCAACAGCGCGGCATCCGGAATGATGGCTTCGGTGAGCAGCGGAATGTCCTCGAAGTCCTGCGTTCCGAAAACTGGCATCTGCTGCGCCGACAGATCGGGGATGTCGGCGCGCGCGACCGCGCCGGCCGCTGCTTCGGCCTCGCCTTGTTCGCCGTGGAAGCCGGCCTTCACCGCGACCGCGTGGCATTTCACCAGATCGGAAAAAAACGCGTCGCGTACTTCCTTGCCCAAGCCAAGCGCATTGATGGCGCTATCGAGGCGTTTCAACAGGCGTGGCAACAGTTCGATCAGTTTGCGGCGTTCTTCCTTGTCGGTTTTTGGCGTCAGACTCCAAAGCAGGTCGTTCATGGTGGCCACGTCCGCGTTCCATTCCGGGCTGCCTTCGCCCTTGTCGACATAGGTTCCGGCCAGCCGGCGTTCCCAGTGGCCGAGCAGGAATTCGCGGATCGGCGGCGGTGTCGGATGGTCGAGCAGACTGGCCGCGATCGTGTCATGCGCGACGACCTGAGCGATGGCAAGTTGTTCGCGATTGCGCAGAAATTGGGCGCTACGGCTGGTCAGGGTGTCGCTGAGCTGTTTCTCTTCGGCCAGGTAGGCCTGGAATTCGCTCAGCGCGTCGGAGAAAACATCGAGACCGTCGTCGAACTGGTTGAGGATGCGCTGGACGAGTGCTTCGATCTTTTGATACAGGCTGCTGTCGTGGCCTTCTTCCGGATCCCAGCCGAGCGAGGCATCGGCGAGCAGATCCAGCAGTCGGCGCGCTGGATGCGCTTTCTGCGAGAAGAATGACTTGTCGAGCATGGTCACCTTCAACACCGGAATCTGCAGGCGGCCGATCAACGCTTTCATTGCATCCGGAATGCGGTTGTCGCCGAGGATGTAGTCGAACACCAGCACCACGATGTCCAGCGTCATCGCATCCATCTGCCCCATCATCCCGGCCGCGCGCGAGTTCTTCAGTTCGCGCAGCACGTTGATGTGGCCGTCGGCGATCAGCTCCGCATTCAGCCCGCCCGCAGCCAGACCAAGACCTTCGAGGCGGCCATGCTGGAGCTGGGTCAGCGCCTGCATCACCGCCGGATCGATGCTCTGGCCGCCGCCCAGTCCCGTCGCGGCGCCGCTTTCCACTCCGCCGGGTGGCATGGGCAGGCCGGGAATGGATCCCGCCAAACCGGCGTGCCCGAAAGCCATCAGTTGCTGCAGCATGGCGAACATGTCCTGTCCGCCGGCAGCGCTATTGCCGCCAGGCAGTGTGCCAGGACCGGCAGCCGGTGCCGCGGACAGCGCAGCCGGTGCGGCAGCCTGCGTGGGGCGTGTCATGCCGACGCGGATGGTCGGCAGCACGTTGTGCTCGACCAGATAGCGGTTGACCTCCTGATAGACGCCGCGCACCTTGGCAGGGAAATGCTTGTTGATGCGCGTCACCAGCAGCAGCTTGATCTTGACGCTGGCGTTCTGGTCTTTCAGCGCATCGAGCAGCGCGGCGCCGATCGCGTCCGGGCCGAGCGGAATCTGCTCGGTGGCCAGGTCGGGTTCGTTGAGCAATACGCCCATGCGTTTGCCCAGACCGAACAACTCCTCGCCGCAAGTGTTGGCGATGGCGTTGGCGATGGTGTTGGCGGCCAGCGATTCTTCCAGATCGTCCGGCTCCAACAGGCTCAGGTTGGACAGGTCCAGATCGCGGATGCCGGACTCGGCGTGAACACGCCGTTTTTCCGCGTTGAAGCGGGTAAAGAAATGCTTCTTGAAGCCGGCCGTGATCGAAGCGCTTTTTTCGCGCGCCAGTTCCATACTGTCCATGTACAGGCTGTACATCTCCTGCGAAGGCATCTTGCCGGCAAGTTCGGTCAACTCGGTGACTACCTGCGTCAAGGTTTGCGCAAGGTCTTCGGATAACCGCGCGGCGACCCTATCGCGGCAACTATCCAGCATTGCGGTTTCCGACATCGATCTATCTCCTGGCTGGGCGCTCAGTACCATCTCAACGGCAAGCATAACGGTCTATTCGTAGCCATAGATGCCTATATAGACCCGATTTTCAAGCAAATAGCGGCGTCGCTGTGCCAAATAAACCCATCGCCCTCGCAAGAAGGACGCCGGTTCCGTAAGGCGGCAGAGCCGCCAACGGCTCCGCTGCCCTCGCAAGAAGGACGCCGGTTCCGTAAGGCAGCAGAGCCGTTGCCGCTTTAGCGGCTTACGGAACCGGCGTGCCAAGCACTGGTGCGGCAGAGCCGCTCAACGGCTCCGCTGCATTGTCAAGCCTTGTTCATCGCGGCGGCTTGGCCCATCCTCACGCCCTTCTCGAAGCCTTATTGCCGGACTCATCGCCATGCTCCTCGAACACCCCAACGCCATCGAAAACCGCATCGCCCAGGAACTCGGCGTCCACGCCAACCAGATCGCCGCCGCCGTGGCGCTGCTCGATGACGGCGCCACGGTGCCGTTCGTCGCGCGCTACCGCAAGGAAACCACCGGCGGCCTAGACGACACCCAGTTGCGGCATCTGGAAGAGCGGTTGGGCTATCTGCGCGAACTGGAGGAGCGGCGCGCGGCGGTGCTGGCCAGCATTCAGGAGCAGGGCAAGCTGTCACCGGAATTGCAGGCCGATATCGTTGCGGCGGAGACCAAGCAGCGCCTGGAAGACCTGTATCTGCCCTACAAACAGAAACGCCGCACCAAGGCGCAAATCGCCCGCGAAGCCGGTCTCGGCCCGTTGGCGGAAAAGCTGTTTGGCGACCCGATGCTGGTGCCGGAAATCGAAGCCGCCGCATTCGTCAACGCCGATCTCGGCGTGACCGACGTGAAAGCCGCGCTCGACGGCGCGCGCCAGATTCTGATGGAGCAGTTCTCCGAAGATGCTGCGCTGATCGAAACCCTGCGCAGCCATCTGCAGGACAACGGCCGCGTCGTCTCGCGCCTGGTCGAGGGCAAGGAAGCCGAAGGCCAGAAATTCCGCGACTGGTTCGCGTTCGACGAACCCTGGCAGGCGATGCCGTCGCACCGTGCGCTGGCCTTGTTCCGGGGCCGCAACGAAGGCGTCCTGTCGGTGACCGTCAAGTTGCCGGAAGAACTTGCCGGCTTGCCATCAAGCCCGTGTGAGGGCTACATCTCCGCCCACTTCGGCCTGCGCGATCAGTCTCGTCCCGGCGACAAGTGGCTGCACGACACGGTGCGCTGGGCCTGGAAGGTGAAGCTGTCGCTGCATCTGGAACTGGATCTGATGAACGCGCTGTTCGAGCGCGCCGAGCATGAAGCCATCCGCGTCTTCGCCAGCAACCTGAAAGACCTGTTGCTGGCCGCGCCGGCCGGCCCGAAGGCGGTGATCGGCCTCGATCCGGGCATCCGCACCGGCGTCAAGGTGGCGGTGGTGGATCGCACCGGCAAGGTGCTCGATACCACCGTGATCTACCCGCACGAACCGCGCAACGACTGGAACGGCTCGCTCGCCACGCTGGTCAAGCTGGCGAGCAAGCACGGCGCGGAACTGATCAGCATCGGCAACGGCACCGCCAGCCGCGAAACCGACAAGCTCGCCGCGGATCTGATGCGTTTCCAGCCGGAACTCGGATTGACCAAGGTGACGGTCAGCGAAGCCGGCGCCTCGGTCTATTCCGCCTCCGAGCTGGCCGCGCGCGAATTCCCCGAGATGGACGTGACGCTGCGCGGCGCGGTCTCCATCGCCCGCCGCCTGCAGGATCCGCTCGCCGAACTGGTCAAGATCGAACCCAAGGCGATCGGCGTCGGCCAGTACCAGCACGACCTCGGCCAGGCCAAGCTGGGCCAGGCGCTGGAAGCCGTGGTGGAGGATTGCGTCAACGCCGTCGGCGTCGATGTGAATACCGCTTCCGCCGCGCTGCTGACGCGCGTGTCCGGCCTGAACACGACGTTGGCCAACCAGATCGTCGCGCACCGCGACGCGCACGGCCCGTTCGCCAATCGCGCGGCGCTGAAGCAGGTGCCCCGCCTCGGCCCGAAAACCTTCGAACTCGCTGCCGGCTTTCTGCGCGTGCCGGGCGGCGACAACCCGCTCGACGCCTCATCGGTGCATCCGGAAGCCTATCCCGTCGTGCAGCGCATCCTGGCCGACCTGAAGCTGGACATGAAAGGCGTGATCGGCAACGCCGACGTACTGAAGCGGCTGGATGCCGCGAAGTACGTCGATGACCGTTTCGGCCTGCCGACCGTGCGCGACATCCTGAAAGAGCTGGAAAAACCCGGCCGCGACCCGCGCCCGGCGTTCAAGGCGGCGGCGTTCATGGACGGCGTCAACGACCTGAAAGACCTGCAACCCGGCATGCAACTGGAAGGCGTCGTCACCAACGTCACCAACTTCGGCGCCTTCGTCGACATCGGCGTGCATCAGGATGGTCTGGTGCACATTTCGGCGCTGTCCAACAAGTTCGTCAATGACCCGCGCGAGGTGGTCAAGGCGGGCGACATCGTCAAGGTGAAGGTGCTGGAAGTGGACATTCCGCGAAAACGCGTCGCGCTGACCATGCGCCTGCAGGACGCGCTCCCGGCCAAGACTGCCGCGGCGCCCAGCCAGCGCGCCCGACCCAATCAAGCAAAACCGCCGGAACCGGCCGGCGGCGCGCTGGCGGATGCGTTGAAGCGGGCGGTCGGTCGGAAGTAGATACGGCCGAACCGGTTGCCCGGTCGGCCGTATCTACCTGAAAAACAGGACTATGGGTTATGCCGTAATTAGATGTAACTGTCGGAGAAAATGCTTTCTGCCCAGGTGAACATGTCCTGATAGCTGTCGCCATCGATGTTGTTCGCTGGTGCTTCGCCGATATCCACCCGATGCATGCCCTTGCCCTTCACGTTACCGGCGGTGTCGAAGATGTCGCCGTAGATGAAGTTGGTGGACAGCCATGAAGAGGTCTTGTTGGTGATCGGGCTGAAACAGGCCGAACTGGTCGCGATATCCTCATCCGGCGCTTCGCCGGTGAACGAACGGATGATCGCATCGGCACATACCTTGGCTTCAGAGTTGGCCATGTGGCCCGACTTCGGCACCGCTTTGCCATCCGATGCGGGAACAGCGCAGGCGTCGCCGATGACATGGATATTCGGGTAGTTGGCGATGCCATAGGTCAGCGGATTCACCGGCACGAACCCGGTGCTGTTGAGCGGCAAGCCGGCGGCAATTGCGCCAGCTTTCTGGTTGGGAATGTAGTTCAGCACCTTGGCCTTGTTGACGGTCATTGCGCTGGTCACGATGGAACGCGTCGTGGAATCCACTGACAGCACGGTCGCATTGGGTACGTACTGGATGACACCGGCATGTGTCACATTGAAGGCGTGGCCGAAGGCTTCGGGTTCTGCGGTGATGCCGGGGTTGGCGTCCAGCACGATGACCCTGGCGCCGGTGCGACCCTTGCGTTTCAGGTAATCGGCCACCACACAGGCGCGTTCGTAGGGTCCGGGCGGGCAACGATAGGGCGCTTTCGGCACCGTCATGACGAAGGTTTCATTGCTGCGCATGGCGGCCAGCTGATTTTTCAGCAGGGTGGTCTGCGGGCCGGCGATCCAGGCATGCGGCGTCAGGTTGGCATCCCAGTTGCCAGGAGCGGGTACGAAATCGATGCCGGGCGAGAGCACCAGATGATCGTAGGGCAGCACTTTGTTGCCATTGCTTGTGCTGACCGTCAACGTGTTGCCGGCGGCGTCGATACCGATTGCACGGCCTTGCATCACATTGACGCCGTGGTTGGTTTTGAGCGAACTGAAGCCCAGTGTGATCCGGGTCATCGATAGCGCGCCGGTCATGACCAGGTTGGAAAGGATGCAGGAGATATGGCTGGGATTGGCGTCCACCAGGGTGACCTGGACGTTGCCGCCCCACATGCGGACGTACTTGGCCAGGGTTGCTCCGCCGAAGCCGCCTCCGACCACGACCACGCGCGGCGCCGTTGTTGCCGCGCCGACTGCGCGAGGGATGGCGGCCAGGGCGGAAATAGCGCCGGCCAGTTTGAGAAATTTTCTTCTATTCAGGGTATTCATCGTTTATCTCCCGGGATCAGTCGTCACCGTTGCCGGGCAACGTGGACAGGTAGTTGGCTATCAGGTCGAGCTGGGCGTCGGTGTAGCCGCGTGCCTGCCTATCCATGATTCCTTCGATGGGGCGGTATTTCATTTCACGCAACTCGTTGTAGAGTTCGCGAGCGCTTTTTCCCGCAATTTCGTCGAAGCCCGGACCGGCTCCGTTGGTTCCGTGGCACTGGGCGCACTGAGCGGCCAGCAAGCGGCCTGGCTCGGCCTGGGCTGACGCAGCCGCGATAAGGAGCGCGAAGCCGGCCAGGGCTGTGCGCATGAGATTCTGGATCGCCATATGTATTACCTCGCAAGATGTTTGTGGGTTCTGTTTGGTATTGCTGATTCCCATGGGTTGCATGGTTGTCGCCAGTGTACGTGTAAAAGTTTTACCCGAATAATAGAACTTCTGTTCTATTGCCAGATATGAACAGCTATGCAGATGAATATATACGTGTGAAATATTACGTTTGTTGGCTGCGCCATTCCTGGATACCGGGCTGGCGTATGAACATTGCATTGTCTGGAAAGTGGGGGGGCGACAAAGAAACGCCCCGCCAGTGACCGGCGGGGCGTTGCGTATTACCTGGAAATGTTGCATCAAGGATTCGACGACCGTGTCCTCACAACAACTTCATCAACGCGACCACGCCGAGGACCAGCGTCACCACGCCGACCACGCCACGCAGGGTCGCTTCGGAGGAACGCCGCACAGTCAGGGTCGCCATCGGCACTGAAAGCAGGGCGCCCAGTGCCAGCGGCATGGCCAGTTCCCAGGCGATGGTCTGACCCATCGCGAGGTAACCCAGCACGCCGATCAAGCAGGTCAGCGATTCCGCGACGGACGTCACGGCGACCGCATGTTTGGCGGGCAGACCGGAAATGACCTGGCCGGCGGTAACCAGCGGGCCGTAGCCGCCGCCGGACAATCCCTTGTTGAATGCGGCAACGGCGCCGATGGCAACGATGCCGCTGGCCCGGTACGGAATCTGGCGATTGCGCGTCAACAGGATGATGACGCCCATCGCCAGGATGATCGCGGTGATGAACAGGCCCAACCAGAATTTAGAAATGCTGACTGCCAGCCATACCGCCAGCAATGCGCCGATGCCGCTCAGGCTGCCCAGCAGCAGTGTGGTTTTGCGGGCGCGGGCGTCATGCAGAAAGTCGACATTGCCATCGCGCTGATGCAGCACGCCGGCGGCGAGTCCGGTCATCAACTCGCTCAACAGCACGGCGGGAACGATCTGCAGCGGCGCGAAGCCGGCCAGCAGCAGCACCGGCGTCAACGTCGTGCCGTAGCCCATGCCCAGGCTGGAATCCATGTATTCGCAGGCCAGTGCCGCCATGAAAATGGCCAGCACGGTAAAGGTCGGCAGACCCAGCGTGGCCTGCGCCGGGACGTTCCAGCCCGGCATGAAATGCAAGGTGATCAGCAAGCCGACCACGCTCGTCACCAGGAACAGCCACAAACGCGTGCGCCGGCTGGACAGCGGGGGCAGGGCGGCAAAGGACAGCGCGGGCATGATCGACTCCTGAGGGTGGCGGATGTCCTTACTGTGCATATGCCGTGCCAAGTCGCCGTTGCAGCAACGTGTGCTTGTTTCTTCGTTTGCCTTGCCTAAACTGGTTAATGAAACGGAAAAACAAGGAAATGAAATGGTAACCAATGAAATAAAACAGGTTTCCGTAGACTCGAATGAATTGGAAGCGCTCGCCGCGCAATGCAGCGGCAGCGATTCCGGCATCGAGGATTTCCTCGCCGAACTCGGCAACAACCTGGGTCCCGCCGCGCGCCAACTGGTGATGCGCCTGATCGAGGAGCGAACTACCTTCCGCCTCAAGCGCGCCGGCCTCAACGAGGCCATCGTCGGCGCCGAGGAAGGCCTGCGCGAAGTGATGGCGGCGGTGCGGCAGGTCGCCCGCGCCGACGCGCCGGTGCTGATCCTGGGCGAAACCGGCACCGGCAAGGAGGTGGTGGCGCGCGCCGTGCATACCCATTCGCGCCGCGCCAACGGGTCGTTTCTGCGCGTCAACTGCGGCGCCATTCCGCCCGAACTGATCGACTCCGAGCTGTTCGGCCACGAGCGTGGCAGCTTCACCGGCGCGGTCGGCACGCGCAAGGGCTGGTTCGAGCGCGCCGACGGTGGCACCCTGTTCCTCGATGAAATCGGCGAGTTGCCGCTGGCCGCGCAGGTGCGCCTGTTGCGGGTGTTGCAGGACGGCAGTTTTCAGCGCGTCGGCGGCGAACGCAGCCTGAATGTCGATGTGCGTCTGGTCGCCGCCACCAATCGCGATTTGCGCCAGGGCGTGCGCGACGGCGGCTTCCGCGAAGACCTTTGGTTCCGCATCGCCGTGTTCCCGATCCCGTTGCCGCCGCTGCGCGAGCGCTTGCAGGACATCCCCGCCCTGGCCGCGCATTTCTCGCTACGCGCCGCCGAACGCCTGGGGCTGCCGCCGCGCATGCCGGATGCCGCCGACATGGCCTTGCTGACAGCGTATCCGTGGCCCGGCAATGTGCGCGAGCTGGCTTCGGTGATCGAACGTGCCGCCATCCTGGGTGATGGCCGCCGCCTGGAAGTCGCGCGCGCGTTGGGGGTGGTGGCGCCATACGCCGCCTTGGGTGCGGCGCCGGTGGCCGAGCAGACCCTGACCAGCCTGGAGGACGTCGTTCGCCGGCACATCGAGGCTGCGCTCACGCAATGCCACGGCCGCGTCGAAGGCCCGTTCGGCGCGGCGCGCCTGCTCGACCTGAATCCGCATACGCTGCGCTCGAAAATGCGCAAGCTGGGGTTGGCCGGCGGCAGCTTCAGAAAGTAGGGTGCGCCGTGCGCACCGTTTCAAGCCCAATAGAGCGCACGGCGCACCCTACGGTCAGACCAGCAACCAGCCCAGTACCAGCCCACCGGCCACCGCCGCCATGCCGGGCAGCACCTGACGGGCCAGCGCGCCGCCACCGATGACGGTGGCGAGGCTGCTCTTGAAGGCGATGTTGGCGAGGACCGCGAGCAGGATGGCGTTGGCGGTCTGTTCGCTCTGCAGATTGCCGAGGTTGAACAGGCGCAGGCTGGACAGCGTGATGGCGTCCACGTCGGTCAGGCCGGAGACCAGCGCCACGGCGTAGACGCCCTGGCTGCCGACCAGATCGGATAGCCAGGCGGCGGCGAACAGGACCACGGCGTAGAGCAGGCCGAAACTGAGCGCGGCGCGAATTTCGGTCGGATTGTTCATCTCCAGCCGGGGCGCGTTGTTTTGCTTGTCGAGTCGCCGCCAGGCCAGGTACAGCATGATCAGACCGGCCAGCGCGCCGCCGCCGAACAAGGTCAGCAGCGGCTGCAGCAGTCCCGGTGCCAGCAAAGCCACCAGCACCGACAGGCGGATCAGCAACACCCAGTTGGCGAGCAGGATGACCAGCGCCGCCATACCGGCCAGTTCCGGCGTATTGCGGCCATGCCGCGAGAACGCCAGCGTCGTCGCGGTGCTAGAGGCGATACCGCCGAACAAGCCGGTGAGCAAGGTGCCATGGCGTTGTCCGGCAATGCGCAAGGCGGCATAGCCGGCCAGGGACAAGCCCGAAATCAACACCACCATCCACCAGATCTGATACGGGTTGAGCGCGTTATAGGGGCCGTAATCCTGGTTCGGCAGGATGGGCAGAATGACGAACGACAGCACCGCGAATTGCAGGATGGAAACCAGATCGAGGCGGGTCAGATTGCGCGAGACGCCGCGCAGTTCGGGTTTGAAGTAGAGCAGGGCGGTGGTCAGGATGGCGAGCGTGACGGCGAGTTGTTCCAGGTCGTACCAGACCATCGCGCCCAGCGCGTAGCAGACCACGACGGCGGCGACGGTGGTGGTGCCGGGATCCTCCGATTCAGTGGTCTTGAAGTAGCTCGCCACCATCATGCCGCCCATGACGATCAGACCGGCGCCGAGTACCCAGGGTGCGCCGGTCTTCTCCGACAACAACGCGCCCAGCGTGCCGGACAGGGCGACCAGCGAAAACGTGCGCAGGCCGGCGAGGGCCGCCGGCGAACGCTCGCGTTCGAGGCCGATCAGCAGGCCGAGCGCGAGGCTGGTAAGAAAGGGATAGAGAGTGGCGAGTTGATCAGTCGGCATGGCCTGATTATGGACAATTTATCCTGACCCGATCGCATCGCGCTACGACCCACAATGTAGGAGCGCCTTCCAAGGCGCGATTGCTCTGGGCAAAGAAATCGCGCCTTGGAAGCCGCTCCTACGGCGGTTACGCCACCGGGACGGTGTCCTTGAACGCCGGACGTTGCATCAAGCGGTCGAACAGTTCGGACAGCTTGGGATGCTGGCGGCGCCAGTCGATCTCGGGGAAGCGGAATTCCAGATAGCCGAGCGCGCAGCCGGTGGCGATATCGGCCAGCGAGAAGAATTCGCCGGTGCACCAGGTCTGCTGGCCGAGATCGTCGCTCATCATCTTCAGGCCGGCTTCGACCTTGGCCATCTGGCGTTTGATCCAGTCCGGATCCTGCTTGGCGGTGGGGCGTTTGCGTTCCAGAAAGATCAGCGCGGCGGCGTCGCAGACGCCATCGGCGAGGGCTTCCCAGCGCTTCACGGCGATGCGCGGGCGCGCATCCTTCGGCAGCAGGTGGCCGACCGGACTGACATTTTCCAGGTATTCGACGATGACGCGGGAATCGAACAGGGTCTTGCCGTCGTCCAGCACCCAGACCGGCACCTTGCCGAGCGGGTTGTACTCGGGCACCCGGGTTTCTTCACTCCAGGGAATGTCCACGATCAGTTCGTATTCGATGAATTTTTCCGCTGCGACGATGCGCACTTTGCGTACGAACGGGCTGGTCAGTGAGCCGATGAGTTGCATTTTCTGAGACATTGAAAAATGTTCGTTGTTTGTTATCAGCAGGGCCGCGATTCTAACGGCCCTACGCGCAATTACTCCACTGCTTACTCGACCGCGGCCAGCGTGTGCGGCCAGGCGGTATTGAGGCGACGCAGGGTTTCCTCGCGGCCGAGCAAGGCGAGCACCTGATCGATGGCCGGCGTTTGCGCGGTGCCGAACAGGATCAGACGCAACGGCATGCCGATCTGGCCCATCTTGAGGCCGAATGCCAGCGCCGTGTCTTTCAGCAACTGGCTCAACGCCGGCGCTTCCCAGGCCACCTCGGCAAAATCGGCTTTCAGTTTCTCGAAGGCGGGCAGTGCGGTTTGCGGCAGTTTGGCGCGCAGTTCCTCGGCCGATGCCAGACTCTGCTTGAAATAGATGTGCAGGCCATCGGCCAGTTCCGCGATGGTATTGACCCGTTCCTTGACCAGGCCGATCAGGCCGACCAGCGCGCTGCTGCCGGCGGTGTCGATGTCCTGCGCCTGCAGGAAGGGTTGCACCAGTTTGGCTAGGCGGGGGTTGTCGGCTTCCTTCAGATATTGCTGGCTGAGCCAGGCCAGTTTGCTGCCGTCGAAACGCGCCGCGGAATGGCTGACATGGCCGAGGTCGAACCACTCGACGAACTGATCGAGGTTGAATTTTTCGTCGTCGCCGTGGCTCCAGCCCAGGCGCGCCAGGTAGTTGAGCAGTGCTTCGGGCAGGAAGCCTTCTTCCCGGTATTGCAACACCGATACGGCGCCGTGCCGCTTGGACAGGCGCTCGCCGTCGTTGCCCAGAATCATCGGCACATGCGCGTAGGTCGGAATCGGCGCGCCGAGCGCTTGCAGGATGTTGATCTGGCGCGGCGTGTTGTTGACATGGTCGTCGCCGCGGATGACGTGGCTGATGTTCATGTCCCAGTCGTCGACGACGACGCCGAAGTTGTAGGTGGGTACACCGTCGCCGCGCACGATGACCAGATCGTCCAGTTCGGCATTGGCGACGGAAATCGGACCCTTGATCATGTCGTTGAAGGTGACCACCCCCTGCAGCGGCGTCTTGAAGCGGATAACCGGCGCCACGCCGGCCGGCGGCTGCGGCAACACCTTGCCGGCTTCCGGCCGCCAGCGCCCGTCGTAACGCGGCTTGTCGCCGCGCGCCTTCTGCGCTTCGCGCATGACGTCGAGTTCTTCCTTGCTGGCGTAGCAGTAGTAGGCGTGGCCTTCTTCCAGCAACTGGTCGACAACCGCCTTGTAGCGCTCCATGCGCTGCATCTGGTAATACGGGCCTTCGTCCCAGTCGATGCCGAGCCAGGCCATGCCGTCGAGAATCGCCTGCACGGACGCCTGGGTGGAGCGCTCCAGGTCGGTATCTTCGATGCGCAGGATGAATTCGCCACCCATCTTGCGGGCGTAAGCCCAGGAAAACAGCGCGGTGCGCGCGCCGCCGATGTGCAGATAACCAGTGGGGGAGGGGGCGAAGCGGGTGCGGACCATGATCGGAAAATGGGATGGAAAGGCGGCGATTTTACCCGCCACGGCGCGGAAAAAAGCCTTTGACCGAGGTGGCCTGCATCTTTAGAATGCGCGCCTCTTTCGGGCAGTTAGCTCAGCGGTAGAGCACCGCCTTCACACGGCGGGGGTCACAGGTTCGAACCCCGTACTGCCCACCAGAAACATTCGGAAAGCCGGCTTGTCTCCACAAAGCCGGCTTTTTTCGTTTTTTGTTTCGATTCCTCAGCAATAACTCTGGAACAAGCATCGTGCCCTCAGTCGCCCCGCCAGCCCAACGTCGTTTCGATCTCCTGATCTTCGATTGGGATGGCACCTTGATGGATTCGGCCGGCGTCATCGCGGCCTGCATCCAGGCCGCCAGCCGCGATATGGGCCTGCCGGTGCCATCGCACGGCGAGGCCAGCCACATCATCGGACTCGGCTTGCGCGAGGCGCTGGAGCACTTGTTCCCGAATCTGACGGAAGCTGCGTATCCCGAACTGGTCGACCACTATCGTCGCCATTACCTGAGCCAGGATGCCGAGATTCCGCTATTCGATGGCGCTCGCGAACTGGTCGCGGAACTGCATGCCGGCGGCCATCTGCTCGCGGTGGCAACCGGCAAGGCGCGGCGTGGCCTCGACCGGGCGTTCGAACATTCCGGCCTGGCGCCGTATTTCCATGCCTCGCGCACGGCCGACGAAACCTTTTCGAAGCCGCATCCGGCGATGATCGAGGAGTTGCTCGAAGAACTGATGATTGCGCCGGAACGTGCCTTGATGATTGGCGATACCAGCCATGATCTGGAAATGGCGTGCAATGCCGGCGTTGTCTCCCTGGCCGCCGGCTTTGGCGCCCACCCGCCGGAAAGCCTGGCCGATTTCGGACCGCTGGCGGTGTGCCACAGTTTTGCCGAACTTGCCGCATGGCTGCGCGCGAACGCCTGATCTGCGCCAGTTCGGCCTTGCTCGAAGCCGGTCCGGGGGTGCGTTTCGAGGTGGCCGAGAAGGGCCGCAGCACGCCCGCACCGGCGTTCGCCATCCGCTGGCAGGGCAAGGTTTACGCCTACCTCAATCGCTGTGGTCATATTCCGGTCGAACTGGATTGGCAGCATGGCGAATTCTTCGATTTCAACCGGCATTATTTGATTTGCGCCACGCATGGCGCGCTCTATGATCCTGCCTCCGGCGCGTGCCGGGGCGGTCGCTGCGAGGGACGCGGCCTGAAGTCTCTGCCGGTGATCGAGCGGCAGGGCAATGTTTATATCGAGGAAAGCTGAATGTCAGTCGAGACTGAGAAGAGCGGTAGCGCCAACAACGAAAACCAGAACAGCGATCGCGGCGCGCTGGAACGTCTGCTGCTGGCACATCTGAACGAACAACGCCGCTCGCGGCGCTGGGGCGTGTTCTTCAAACTGCTCGGCATGGCCTGGCTGTTCATGCTGTTCTTCATGTTGCTTGATCAGATGGATGGCGAGTTCGTTTCGACCAGTCCGCATACCGCGCTGGTCGATCTGAACGGCGAGATCGGCGGCGACGACGGCATGACTGCCGACATGTTGAACGGTGCCTTGAATATCGCGTTCGAGGACAAGCACACGCAAGCCGTCGTGCTGCGCATCAACAGCCCAGGCGGCAGCCCGGTGCAGGCCGGCCAGGTGTTCGACGAGATCAAGCGCCTGCGCGGCAAATACCCGAAGACCCCGCTCTACGTCGTGGTCGACGATATCTGCGCTTCCGGCGGTTATTACATTGCCGCGGCGGCCGACAAGATCTTTGTCGACAAGGCCTCGCTGGTCGGTTCCATCGGCGTGTTGATGGACGGTTTCGGTTTTACCGAAGGCATGAAGAAACTGGGTGTCGAACGACGCTTGCTGACGGCGGGCGAAAACAAGGGTTTCCTCGATCCGTTCTCGCCGGTACAGCCCGATCAGGAGATGCATGCCAGGCTGATGCTGGATGAAATCCATCAGCAATTCATCCAGGTCGTCCGCAAGGGACGCGGCCAGCGCCTGAAGGAAACGCCGGAGATGTTCAGCGGCCTGGTCTGGAGCGGCGCGCGCAGTATCGAACTGGGTCTGGCCGACGCGCTGGGCAGCCTGGATTATGTCGCGCGCGAAATCGTCAAGGCCGAGGACATCGTCGACTACACGCCGCAGGAAGGTCTGGCGGAACGCCTGGCGCGGCGCATCGGCACCGCGGTGGGCGACGCCATGCGGCCCTGGGCTGCCAACGCCACTCGTCTGCGCTGATGAGCGATTACGTCCCCATTCCCTGTGTCGAGCACGAACGTCTGGAGTTCGCCGTGCTGCGCCGCCAGAAGC
>JASJPG010000018.1:0-2030 GCA_031426815.1 Hydrogenophilaceae bacterium | reverse complement strand
TGTCCGGCTACTTCAACCACCGCGACCCGAACCAGGGCACCTGCACCAATTCCTGTCGCTGGGAGTTCAACACCAAACCTGGCAAGGTTGGTCCCGATGGCGACGTGTTTCTGCTGGAAGAACCAGAAAAGCGCGCCGGCAGTTACATGCCGATCGAAGAAGACGAGCACGGCACCTACATCCTCAACTCGAAAGACCTGCGCGCCATCGAACACGTGCAACGGCTGACCGAAATCGGCGTCGACTCGCTCAAGATCGAAGGCCGCACCAAGTCGCCCTATTACGTTGCGCGCACCGCGCAAGCCTACCGCCACGCCATCGACGACGCCGTTGCCGGCCGCCCGCTCGACCCGACCCTGTTGCGCGAACTCGACGGCCTCGCCAATCGCGGCTACACCAGCGGCTTCTTCGAGCGCCACCCGGACCGCGAATATCAGAACTACCTGCGCGGCCATTCCGAATCCGACCGCAGCCTCTACGTCGGCGATGTGCTTGACTACGACGCCGACGGCATGGCGGAAATCGACGTGAAGAACAAATTCAGCGTCGGCGACCGCATCGAACTGATCCACCCCAAGGGCAACCTGGAACTGGCGATCGAGGCCATGCGCGGCAAACACGACGCGCCGGTCAACGTCGCCCCCGGCAACGGTCATCGCGTGCGCATCCCCTTGCCGGCCGGTTATGAAGGCGCCTTCGTCGCCCGCTTCGTCAGCGGAGACGCGTAGGTGCGAATTCATTCGCACATCCAAGCGCTGCAGTGCGAATAAATTCTCACCTACGGCCAACAAACCAACCGGCTCAATCGAAGTCGAGCAACTCGCGGTAAGGTTTTTCGTACTTGGCCAGGATGTCGAAATAGATCCGCACGTTCTCCGCCATCGCCCGCGCCTCGCCGCCGCGGGCATAACCGAATTTCAACTTTCCGGCATGCTCGCGCTTTGACAGCAACGGCAGCACCACCTTCATGTCCGCCCAGCTATCCGGATTCTTGCCCAATGCCTTCGCCAGCCGGCGCGCATCGTGCAAATGGCCGCTGCCCAGGTTGTACGCCGCCAGCGCCAGCCAGGTGCGATCCGGTTCCGGCACTTCCTTGGGCAAAGAATCGCGCAGCAGGACGATGTAACGCGCCCCCCCCAGAATGCACTCGCGCGGATCGAGCCGATCCTTGACGCCAAGCTGGTCGGCGGTCTGCTCGGTCAGCATCATCAGGCCGCGCACGCCGGTGAAGGAAACCGCATGCGCATCCCATTGCGATTCCTGATACGCCACCGCCGCCAGCAAACGCCAATCCAGCCCGGTTTCGCTCTGCGCAGCCTGCAAATGCGGCTTGAATTGCTGCAACAGCGTGCCGCGCTTTTCCAGGATACCGAGGACATCCGCCTCGTTGAGGCGCGTGACATGACCGAAATACCGCTCGCGTAGCCCGGCCAAGGCGCGGTCCTTCTCCAGGCCTTTGAAAAAATTCGCCAACTGGCGCGAAAACGCCGTGCTCATGCCGCGCCCGACCAACCAGGCCTGCGGTTGCGCACTCGCCAGCACGAACGCATCGCGTAGTGCGGGATGGAAATTGCGCGCCACATCCAGGCTATCGGAATCGCTCACCGTGCAGTCCGCCAGACCGATATCGACGCGCTCCAGCAACTCCTCCGAACTGGGCACGTTCGCCTCAACCCATTTCAGCTCAGGCAATCGGCGCTGGTAGGTCTTCAAGTGATCGACGTGGCTGCTGCCGGCAACGACCTCGACGCGCAGCCCCGGAAGATCGTCGATGCGACGCGGCAACTTGACGTTCTGCCCGCAAATCACCCATTCCTTGACCTGGCCGTAAGTCGGACCGAAACGCAGCGTGCGCCGCCGCTCGTCGCTCGCGGTAAGTCCCGCAGCGGCGATATGCGCCTGTCCGTTGGCGACACTTGCCAGCAACGCGTCCAACGTATCCGACACCACAAAACGCACCCGCCACCCGCGTGCAGCGGCAAACCGACTCACCAGATCGAACTCGAAACCGGAAGGATTGCCATCGGCAT
>JASJPG010000017.1:0-40454 GCA_031426815.1 Hydrogenophilaceae bacterium | reverse complement strand
CGCGATTGTTCCGGATTTCGCGCCTTGGAAGGCGCTCCTACGACACCGGCAACTGCGCGAAATAGGATGAATCAACCCCAGGATCCCCACAGGGATGACGACCGAATGATCAATCTATCCACATGATCGAACGCCTGAAACCCGCCCTCGCCCGCCGCGCCCGCATTGTGCTGGGGCTGTGTGCCGGTGTGGCCGTGCTGGGTTACAGCGGCAGCTGGCACTGGCTGCCGGAGTTGTTTGCGCATTTCTTTCTGGTCTATTGGCTGGCCGCGCTGGTCTGCACGGCGGTGTTGTGGTGGGCCGGTTGGCGGCGATCGGGCTGGCTGGCGGTGGGCGTGCTGACGGCGTTTTCGGTTGTGCTGCTGCCCTATTTCCCCTGGCCTGAAACAACGCCTGAAGCCACCCCCGAATTACGTCTGCTGCAGTTCAACGCCGAGCAACGGCCGCAGCCGGTGTTGGTCTGGTTGCAGCAGCACGCGCAAGCGCAGGATGTGGTCGTGTTGCTGGAAGCGGGGCCGGACTTTGCCGCCGGACTGGAAAATTTGCGCGCTCAGTTCCCGCATCAGTTGTCGCGTTTGCAGGCGGGTCCGTTCGGCATTGCCGTGTTGAGTCGTTGGCCGCTGCAATCGGCGCAGGTGCTGGAACCGGCCGGGGCGGGATACCCCGCCCTGGCCGCCACAATCGAGGTACCCGGCTGGCCCGCACCGGTGCGCTTGTTCGCCGTGCATCCGCCCCCGCCGCTGGGTGCGGCTCTGGCGGCGGCGCGTAACCGCTTCATGACGACGTTGGCGAAAAATGTCGCGCAGAACGCGGTCCCGGCTCTGGTGGTGGGCGATATGAACCTGACGCCGTGGTCGCCACTCTTCAGACAGTTTCAGGCCGAAACCGACTTGCTTGATTGTCAGCTTGGGCAAGGCTGGCAAGCCACCTGGCCCAGTGCGACGGCGGCGCATATGCCCTTGCTGGGCCTGCCGATCGATGCCTGTTTGCACGCCGAGACCTTGCGGGTGCAATCCCGCCAGGTTCTGCAGGCAATGGAATCGGACCATTTGCCGGTACTGACGCGGTTGGCGTGGCATGGTGAAGTGGTGAAGTAAACCTGGGCTGACGGCGATCCCATCCGCACAGATAAAATCTGCTGCACGTTCGCCTGACGCCATCGAATAACGGCCACCGGCATTCATTGAATCAACCGAGGAACTCACACCATGATCGGATTCCTGTTCAAAATCGTCGTCCTGATCGTGATCGGCGTGCTTTCCTACAACTATTTCTTCGGTACCGGCGAAGAGAAGGCGCAATCCTCCAAGGTCTTCGGCCAGGTCAAGGATGTTGCCGTCTCGGTCGGCGATCTGGCCAAATCCGAAAAGGATAAATTCGATGCCGGCAAGTACGACGCCGCCCTGGATAAACTGGGCAAGGCTTACGCCGTCGCGCGTGAGGGCGCGCAAGATTTGGACGCCGGCGTGTTGAAGCGCATCGGCGGACTGGAGAAACGCAAAGAAGCCCTGCAAAAGGAAATCGACAGCATCGAAAAAGCGGAGAACGCCGCACCAACAGGCAAAGACGCCGAAGCACAACGGCAACGCAAGGAGAAACTCCAGCGCGAGATGGAAAAACTGATCGCCGACTCAAATGCGTTGTTGTCCAAGCCGGACGAAAAACACACCCGTTGACGTAGCCCGGCGCTACGTCAACGCAGAAACCCATCCCCCCAATTCCTTTAACCAGAAACGAACCACGCCATGGCCCAATACGTAATGTCGATGCTGCGCGTCAGCAAAATCGTTCCCCCGAAACGTCAGATCATCAAGGACATCTCGCTGTCCTTCTTCCCCGGCGCCAAGATCGGCCTGCTTGGCCTCAACGGTTCCGGCAAATCCACCGTGCTGCGCATCATGGCCGGCGTCGACAAGGACTACGAAGGCGAGGTGCAGCATCTCGCCGGCAATTCCATCGGCTATCTGCCGCAGGAACCGCAACTCGACCCGGCCAAGACCGTCCGGGAAGAAGTGGAAAGCGCCATGGGCGAAGTGATGCAGGCGCAACAGAAACTGGAAGAGGTGTACGCCGCCTACGCCGAACCGGACGCCGATTTCGACAAACTGGCCGAGGAACAGGCGCGCCTGGAAGCGATCATCGCCGCCTCCGGCAGCGACGCCGAGCACCAGATGGAAATCGCCGCCGATGCGCTGCGCCTGCCGCCGTGGGAGGCCGTCATCGACAAGCTTTCCGGTGGCGAGAAACGCCGCGTCGCGCTGTGCAAACTGCTGCTGCAGAAGCCCGACATGCTGCTTCTGGACGAGCCGACCAACCACCTCGACGCCGAATCGGTGGAATGGCTGGAACAGTTCCTGGTGCGCTTCCCCGGCACCGTGGTCGCCGTCACCCATGACCGCTACTTCCTCGACAACGCCGCCGAATGGATTCTCGAACTCGACCGTGGCCACGGCATCCCGTGGAAGGGCAACTACTCGAGCTGGCTGGAACAGAAGGAAGCCCGCCTGGAAACCGAACAGAAGCAGATCGACGCCCACATGAAGGCGATGAAACAGGAACTGGAATGGGTGCGGCAGAACCCGAAGGCGCGCCAGGCCAAGTCCAAATCGCGTCTGGCCCGCTTCGAGGAAATGAACTCCACCGAATACCAGAAACGCAACGAAACCCAGGAAATCTTCATCCCGCCGGGCGAGCGTCTGGGCGACAAAGTCATTGAATTCAACGGTGTCAGCAAAGCCTTCGGCGACCGACTGCTGATCGACGACCTGTCATTCAGCATCCCGCCCGGCGCCATCGTCGGCATCATCGGCCCCAACGGCGCCGGCAAATCGACGCTGTTCCGCATGATCCAGGGCAAAGAGCAGCCGGACAGCGGCAACATCGACATCGGCTCGACTGTGAAAGTCGCCTCGGTCGACCAATCGCGCGAAGGCCTGGAAGCCGACAAGACCGTGTTCGACGCCGTCTCCAACGGTGCCGACATCCTCACCGTCGGCCGCTTCGAAATGCCCAGCCGCGCCTACCTGGGCCGCTTCAACTTCAAGGGCGGCGATCAGGGCAAGACCGTCGGCAACCTGTCCGGCGGCGAACGCGGCCGCCTGCATCTGGCCAAGACCCTGATCCAGGGCGGCAACGTCCTGCTGCTCGACGAGCCGTCCAACGACCTCGACGTGGAAACCCTGCGCGCACTGGAAGACGCCCTCCTCGAATTCGCCGGCTGCGTGCTGGTCATCTCGCACGACCGCTGGTTCCTCGACCGCATCGCCACCCACATCCTGGCCTGCGAAGGCGACTCGCACTGGAACTTCTTCGCCGGCAACTACCAGGAATACGAAGCCGACAAACGCAAACGCCTGGGCGAGGAAGGCGCAAAACCGAAGCGGATTCGGTATAAGCCGATCAGCCGGTGATGGATACGAACCCGCGCGTCATCATCATTGCCGGCCAACGGAGCCGGCAAAACCACCTTTGCGCGCGAGTTCCTGCCCAAGGAAGCCGGATTACCCGTTTTCATCAATGCCGACCTGATTGCGGCCGGGCTATCCCCATTCAACCCAGAGGTCGCCGCCATTCAGGCCGGTCGAATCATGCTGACCGAGATTGCAGAGAAAGCGGCAAAACGCGAAAGCTTCGCGTTTGAAACCACACTATCCGGCCACAACTACGCGCGACATATCGTCGAGTGGCGCAAAGCCGGCTATCGAGTGGAATTGTTCTTCCTGTCCCTGGACACCCCGGAAACCGCCATCGCACGCGTAGAGGCGCGCGTCGAACAAGGCGGCCATAACGTACCGGAAGAAACGATCCGCCGCCGCTTTGCCAGCGGCATCGAGAATTTCCACCGTATCTACAAACCACTTGTCGACACCTGGATGCATTATGACAATTCAGGCAACGAACCTATTCCTCTTGACTGGAGTGACCTATGACTACGTCACAGAAAAAGCGCCCCACTTCCCCGGACCTGCTCGGCTCCGAAAAGGCCATAAAACGTGCCGCGCAACGCGCACGTGAAATCGCTATACAAACCAATACCCCCTGCATCGTTCGGCAGGACGGGAAATTGGTCGACGTAACCAAGCAATCCATACCTGCGACAAATTAACAATTACGAGCCCGGCCCCTTTGGCATTTCCATGCGCGAGGCGACAAGCGATGAAACCGACCTCTACTACCTCAATGCCGGCTACTTCTGACGATGCCCCGCCTGTAACTCAGGCGGATTTCGACCGTGCCCGATTCCGCGTCGGCGGTCAGGATGCCAGCCGCGTCGAGTGGCAAACGGCAGTCCGTGCCAAGGTTTCCAAGCAACGCGTCAACATCATGTTGGATGCCCCTATCGTCGAGCACTTCAAACACCTGGCGGGTGAACGCGGCTATCAGACACTGATCAACGAAACTTTGCGGCGAGTGATCGAAAGCGAGCATATCGAGGCGGATTTACGCATGGTGATTCGTGAAGAACTGGCGCAACGGTTTGGCTGAGGCTGTAGGGTGCAATAAGCGCAGCGCATTGCACCATCCCGCTCAAGGAACAGCCATTGACCCCCGCCCCCGGCCAAACGAACACCCCGTGTTCCGCACCTACCAACTCCACATCCGTCTGAGCCAACCTGTGCGCCTGCAAATCGGCCGCTTGGGCGAGTTCGATTTTCCGGCTGGTGAATACGTCTACACCGGCTCGGCAAAGCGCAATTTCGAAGCGCGTATCGCGCGGCACATGCGGCGTGACAAGGCATTGCGCTGGCATATCGACTACCTGCTCGACGCGATGGAAGCGCGTGTCACCAGCGTCGTGCGCACTGAGCGTGACGAATGCGAAATGAACCAAGCCCACCCGGGCGTCGTGCTAGTGCCGGGATTTGGCGCATCCGACTGTCGAAACGGCTGCGGCAGCCATCTCAAATATCTCGGCGTTTTACCGCCGGCATCATCGAAGTGAATAGCCGGAATTTGCCGCGCCCTCCCCTTCCGGCCAGACGCTCCAACGTAGTACGGGCTTGATGTGGATACATGAACACCCATTTCATGCAAATCGAAAGTTTCAACTTTGATTTGCATGTTTAGCAGAGGCATCCGCGATATCCGCCCTTGAACCGTACGCACAACCGACACACAGTCAGTTCAAAATTTTGGAGGCAGCAATGACCGCTCCAGTCAAAGACACCCGCCTACATATCCGCTGTGACCAGGAAGCACGCCGCTTGCTCGACAAAGCGGCAGCCTCTGCGCACATGAGTGTGTCGGAGTTCGTGCTTAGAAACGCCGTCGAACACGCCCATACCGTGGTTCAGGCCCACGAAGCGATCACGCTTTCGCAAAAGGATTTCGACGCATTCCTGACCGCCCTGGATGCACCAACCCAACCGGCCCCGGCCTTGCAACGCGCCTTCGAGCGCCACGCCGAACAAGTACGGTAAATGGCCTACCAGCTCGATGACGCGGCGAACACGACGGGGTTTGAGTGCGGCGAACCCGCTCTGAATGCCTACCTCCAGCGCTATGCCACACAGGACATCAAACGTCGCGTCGCCAGGGTCTTCATCGCAACGCCAGAGGATCGGCAACACGAGATCGCCGGCTTCTACACCCTGAGCGCCGCCAGCATCGACGCCGAGACGCTCCCCGAAAAATGGCGCAAGAAACTCCCCCGCTATCCGGTCCCGGTAGCCTTGCTTGGCCGCCTGGCGGTCAACCAGTCATTTCAGGGGCAAGGGCTGGGCGCAATCCTGCTCGCGGATGCCTGCAAACGAATCTTGGCCGCCAGCGAAACCCTGGCCGTGGCGGCCATCATCGTCGATGCCAAATCTCCCAACGCCGCCGCCTTTTATCAGCACTTCGGTTTTTTTGAACTGCCCGGCCAGATTGGGCGCTGGATGATGCCGATGAGGCAGATTCCTGCGATTTTATAAAGCTCAGGCATTATTTTGGTGCCATGTTTTGGCGCGACCGACTGTCGAAAAGGCTGCGGCAGCCATCTCAAATATCTCGGCTTATCGCCAGCTGAACACATAAGAAATGGGAAATGAAATGGCAAAGACAGACAACGAACAGGAACCCTGGCTTTCGCAGCATCTGACCAAAGTGCTCGCGGCAATTGTTTTCATCGCCGTGCTTGCCGCCACGATTTCCGCTTCGATCTATTACTACCACCTCGGTGGCTTGCCGATATCCAATACCGACCCCGAAGATTGGGGACAAGTTGGCGATTACTTCGGTGGAATGCTCAACCCGGTTTTCGGCTTTCTCACCATCCTCGCCCTGGTCATTACGCTGATCCAGCAAAGCCGGGAACTCAAGCTATCGCGCGAAGAACTGGAACTTTCGCGCACAGAACTCAGGAACTCGGCGGAAGCGTTACGCGGGCAGAACAAGGCGATTGACCGGCAGAGTTTTGAGCAGACATTTTTTGCTTGGCTGAATACTTATCGTGAGTTACTCGCGTCGATCGAGCTCTCATATCATCATCAAGTTCTACGAGATAGACGTGCGTTGATGAGCTCGTGGTCACATCAACTGAATGCTTCTTACGTATGGAGCGCGATTAGAAAGCAATATCCACACATAACTAAAGCAACTGAAGCGCGACCCGAGGACAGCCTAAGATCACTTCCAGATGGCAATCATGGAATCGTTTCAAAGACTGCAATTGATCGGTGGGAAGAACTGTATGAAGAAGACGAATACCAACTCGACAGCTTATTCCGCGTTCTCTATCGGCTAATCGTCTGGATCGACTCCCAGGACGAAGACCGCCTGACACCGGCCCAGAAATGGCTCTACGTCAGCATCGTCCGCGCCCAGCTTTCCTGGATCGAACTGGTGTTCCTTTTCTACAACGGCCACACAGAGCGGGGTAAGAGCTTCAAGCATTTGGCCGACAAATACGCCCTGTTCGACAACCTCAATTTCGCCACCGATCCGGTCATTGCCATTGTCAAAGCATGCCCGCCGGATACGGTGGGCTATCAGCCATCCGCCTACGACTCAAAGTTGGCTCGGGTGGCGATGGGACTGCCGGAGTCATCCGAGCAAACCCTCGCAATGGCAAGCGATACCTAACAAACCAATGTAATAACGGACCAGGTTCGGATTGATTTCCACAACAGCAATCTCCAATGCAACTAACCCTCGACATCTTCGCCAACATCCCACCGCCCGCCTCCCTATCGGCGCTGGCTGCCGTCGAGGTATTGGCATCCCAAGGCAATGTCGAAGCGCGCGGTGCGGTGTTTACCCGCCGCGAGGTGGTGGATTTCATCCTCGATCTGGCGGGTTACACACCGGACCAGCCCTTGCATGAAAAGCGTCTGCTGGAGCCTTCCTTCGGCGGCGGCGATTTTCTGTTGCCTGCCGTGGCGCGGTTGCTGGCGGCTTGGCGCTTTCATGGCGAGGGCGGTTCGGTGTTCGAGGCCTTGAAGGATGCGATTCGGGCGGTTGAGTTGCATCGCGATACCTTCCAGTTCACTCGGCGCGCGTTGCTTGAGTATTTGACGGCGTCCGGTGTCAGCGGGTCGGTGGCGGCCCGACTTGCCGATGTCTGGCTGGTGCAGGGCGATTTTCTGCTCGCGCCGCTGCAAGGCCAGTTCGATTTTGTGGTGGGCAATCCGCCCTATGTGCGGCAGGAGTTGTTTCCCGAGGCGTTGCTGCGCGAGTACCGCGCGCGGTATGCCACGATCTACGACCGTGCCGACTTGTACATTCCGTTCATCGAGCGTTCCCTGTGCCTGCTTGCGCCGGGCGGTGCGCTGGGCTTCATCTGTGCGGATCGCTGGATGAAGAATCGCTATGGCGCGCCGTTGCGCAAGCTGGTGGCCGATCAATATCGCCTGAAGGTTTATGTGGATATGACCGGCAGCGATGCCTTCCATCAGGAGGTGGCCAGTTACCCGGCGATTACCGTGATCAGTCGCGAAGCCAGTGGTCCGACACGCATTGCCCATTGCCCGGAAATCAGCGCGGTGTCGCTGGCAAGGCTGGCGGTGTTGCTGGATGCTTCAACGCCGCTGGTGGTGGGCGGCGAGGTGCATGAGATGCATGACGTGGCCTCGGGTGAATCGCCCTGGCTGATCGAATCCTCTGATCAATTGGCGCTGTTGCGCCGTCTGGAAAAGCAGTTTCCGTTGCTGGAAGAAACGGGTTGCAAAGTCGGCATTGGTGTTGCGACCGGCTTGGACAAGGTATTCATCGGCGACTATGCCGCGCTGGATGTGGAGCCTGAATGCAAGCTGCCGTTGGCGACCACGCGCGATATCCAGTCCGGCGAGGTGCAATGGCGCGGTCAGGGTGTGATCAATCCATTCGGCAATGGCGATGCATTGGTCGATCTCGCGGCGTATCCGCGTCTGCGGCGTTATCTGGAGCAGCACAAGGCGCAGATTGCCCGGCGCCATTGCGCGCAGAAGAACCCGGCGGGCTGGTATCGCACCATAGACCGGATCACGCCCGCGTTGCGTAGCCAGCCGAAACTGTTGATCCCAGACATCAAGGGCGAGGCGCACATCGTTTACGAAGCGGGCGAGTTGTACCCGCATCACAACCTGTATTTCGTGACTTCCAACATCTGGGATTTGCGCGCCTTGCAGGCCGTGCTGCTTTCCAGCCTAAGCCGTTTGTTTGTTGCCATCTATTCCACCAAGATGCGCGGCGGCTTTCTGCGCTTCCAGGCCCAGTATCTGCGACGTATCCGTTTGCCGCATTGGCGCGATGTGCCGGATGCCTTGCGCGAGGAACTGCGCGATGCCGCCATCCGGCGCGATCTCGAAGCCTGCAATCGCGCAGTTTTCACTTTGTACGGCCTGACAACCGATGAACGCGCCGCGCTGGGCGGTAATGGAGCTTGAATGGCACTTGATCTGGTTCAGTACGAAAGCAAGGCGCGCAAGGCCATTCGCGGGTTCTGGAAGTGCCGGGACGATGCCTGCAAGAAACAGGCGGCTTCGGGAAAAAGCGATCAGGGCGAGTTGATTGCTGCCATCGAGCTGAAAAGCCATGTCGGCCCTTCCTTCGGCAACAACTTCAACAACCGGGCGGAAGAGTCCATCGGCACCGCGCACGATTTCTGGACGGCTTACCGCGAGGGCGCGTTCGGCAAACAACCGCGCCCGTTCGCGGGCTGGTTGATGCTGGTCGAGGATGCGCCGAAGTCGCGCGCGACGGTCAAGGACAAGTCGCCTCATTTTCCGGTCTCGGACGAATTCCGGAACGCTTCCTATCTGAAACGCTACGACGTGCTTTGCCAGCGTCTGGTGCAGGAGCAGTTGTATTCCTCAGCCACCGTTATCGCGTCGCCACGGGCTGCAATATCCAGCGGGGAATACTCGGAGCTGTCGGACATGACCAGCCTGAAAACTTTCGTCAGTTTGCTGGCGGGACATGTGGCGGCGCAGGCGAGTCGGCTTGGATAACAGGCTGAAACAACCATGGAGATTCAATATGAACCACGACACCAGCATCGCCCTACTGATCGACGCCGATAACAGTCCGGCCAGCAAGATCGAGGAGATCCTTGATGAACTGGCCAAGTATGGGGTGATCAATATCCGGCGGGCTTTCGGCAACTGGAAGAGTCCGCATCTGAAGGGGTGGGAGGCGGTGTTGCACGATTACGCGATCCAGCCTATGCAGCAGTTTGCCTACACCAAGGGCAAGGGGGCGACCGATGCGGCGATGATCATCGATGCGATGGACCTGCTCTACACCAAGGATCTGGACGGTTTCTGCATCGTTTCCAGCGATTCCGATTTCACACCGCTGGTGATGCGCATCCGCGCCAACGGTCTGAAGGTGTTCGGCTTCGGCGAGAAGAAGACGCCGGAGCCGTTCGTCAATGCCTGCTCCAAGTTCCTCTATCTGGAGAATCTGGGCGAGCCGGAAGCGGCCTCGCCGCCGGCTGAACCTGTGGCGCAAAAGCCGCGCGCGGCCAAGGCTGAACCGGCGCCGGAGCCGGTTGTGGCGCCGGCAGCGACAGCTAAACCGGCAGTCAGCAAGGTTGGTGGCAAGGAACTCAAGGCGAACACCCGGCTGGTCAATCTGCTGCGCAAATCGGTTGAGGCGGCGGCGGACGATGAAGGTTGGGCCGGACTCGGTGCGGTGGGGCAGCACATTTCCAAGCAGGCGTCGTTCGATTCGCGCAATTACGGTTACGCAAAGTTGAAGGATCTGTTCCAGGCCATCGGCCTGTTCGAGATTCGCAGCAACGAAAAGGGTATCTATCTGCGCGACAAGAAACAGGCGGCACAAAGTCCGGGCGCATAGAACGGACTGTCAACGATTCGTGTCATTCGAGCGCTTTAGAGGAGTCACCGATTGATTCGTCACCCCGACGCAGGCCGACCCAGGTGGTTTAGTACACTGGATCCCGGCCTACGCCGGAATGACGGAATTGAAAAAATCAGTGCCTCCTTAGACTTGCCACCCTCTCAACCAAGGAAACATGACATGCATTACAGATTACGTTTGATCGTTGCAATTCTGACTGCTTCCGGCGCATTGGCCGCCCAGGCCGGCGACGCCGCCACAACCGCGGTGGTCAGCGGCATCGGCGCCGCGACAGGGACGGCGATCGGCCAGTCCGTTGGCGGCGCCAGCGGTTCGATCATTGGCGGCGCGGTGGGCGGTGCGGTGGGCGCGGCGATTTCGACCAAGGGCGAAGGCAAAACCGGCGCGGTGGTCGGTGGCGCAGTGGGTGGCGCAACCGGCGCCGCGGTCGGGCAGAGAGTCGGCGGCAGCAGCGGCGCGGTAGTCGGCAGCGGCGTCGGCGCGGCGGCCGGTGCCAGCATCGGCAAGAGCGTGAGTACGGATGATCGCAATGCGAGTTCCGTCGTTCTCCGCGCGGAACCGGTTCGATCAGTTCCGGTAGCCGCGGTGGTGCGGGATGACCGCTACGATGAACGCGACGACGATAACGGTAAAAAACACAAGAAGGACAAGAAATCGCATCCGCCCGGCCATGCTTACGGCCATGACAAACACGGCAAACACAACCGCGACTGACCGCTAGTCTGGTGCTGGCATAGCCCACAAATGCCCCGGATTCCGCTGCGCTGCATCCGGGCTACTTGGCTGGGTTTCCCGCCTACGCGGGAACTATGAAAACGAATTAACCTGGCGCCACCACCCGTAGGAGCGCCTTCCAAGGCGCGATTGTTCCGGGCATCGCGCCTTGGAAGGCGCTCCTACGACACCGGCGCGACTCAGTAATGCGGCGGGATCTCGTCGCGCAGGTCGCGTTCTTCTTTCGGCGCGACGGTCTGTAGCTGCTGATGCAGCAGCAGGATCTGCTGCTGCATCAGGTCGAGTTGTTCCTGCTGGCGGAAGACGGTGTGATTGAGTTCCTCGATCAGGTCTTCCGCGAAGCTCAACTTGGCTTCGAGTTCGTTGAGTCTTTCTTCCATACAGTGGCTCGGTCGGGCTGAAAACGGTGTGCGATTGTATGCTGCCAACCCCGCTTACCCATGTAACCGCCATGCCCGCCTCTCTCGATCACGCCGCCCTGCTGCTGCAAGCCTACCGAACGCGCCGTCCGCTCGATGCGTGTCCCGAATCCGCGCCGGCCGATGTACCGGCGGCCTATGCCGTGCAGCGCGCGGTTTGGCGGGAAATGGTGGGGGCTGTGCGGCCGACCGCCTGGAAAGTCGGCGCGCCGAATCGACAGACAGAACCCACGGCCGCCGCTGTTTTCCCGCAACGCGTGGCACAGTGCGAAAGCGTGGATCCCGCCAGGTTCCACGTTGAGGATTTCCTTGGTTTGGGCATCGAAGCCGAAATCGCCGTGCGTTTCGGCTGTGACCTGCCGGCCCGCGCCGATCTCTACCGCGCGGATGAAATCATGGCCGCCATCGCCAGCGCGCATGTCGCGATGGAACTGGTCGATACCCGCTTGGCCGATCCCGACGCCGCCGGCCCGCTCTGGCGGCTGGCGGACAGTTTGCTGAATGGCGGCCTGGTGATCGGTGCGGCGATTGCGAACTGGCGCGAGCTGGAATTCGCCGGCTTGAGCGTGCGCGCCGAAGCCGATGGACGTTGTCTGGCCGAAAGCGTCGGCCGACCACCGCTTGACGACCTGTTTTATTGCCTGCCCTGGTGGATCGCCCATAACGGCGGCGCGCGGGCCGGCGACATCGTCACCACCGGCGCGTGGAACGGCATGCATCCGGTGGGGCTACCGGCGAAGGTCGGCGTCGAGTTCGTCGGCGTGGGTGGCGTGCGCGCACGTATCGAAGAGTAGGCGGCGCCCTTAGTAGGATGGGCGAAGCGCTGCGCGCCCATCAATGCGCCGAGCGTGATGGGCGCGCTACGCTTCGCCCATCCTACAAAACCTACAGAATCAGGTTTCCGGGTTCTCTTCGGGGGCCGCTTTTTGCGCCGCCGCTGCCAGCATCGCGCGTCGGCTTTCCGGCGTTTCCAGGCTGATGCGTCCGAGCGTGCCGGCGCGGTAGTCGGTGAGCAAGTGCATCGCGGCCTTGTCCAGATCCAGTTCGCCGGCACGACCTTTGATGATGCAGCCGCGCTTGCGGGCGACGGCTTCGAGCACGCCGGGCGCATCCAGACCTTCGACGGAAAAGCCGTAGCGCGCGGTCAGCAGGGCGCCATAGCGTTGCAGCAGGATGCCGGCCAGGAAGGTGGCGACTTCTTCCTCCAGCACGGCGTTGCGGCCGATGGCGTGGCTGGCGGCGAGCATATAGCCGTCGCTGTCGTGTTCGATCTTCGGCCACATCAGGCCGGGCGTGTCGATCAACATCTGGCGCGGGCTCAAGGTGATGCTCTGTTGCGATTTGGTGATGGCGGGTTCGTCGCCGACGGCGGCGACCTTGCGTTTGACCAGCGCATTCATCAGCGTCGATTTGCCGACGTTGGGGATGCCCATGATCATCATGCGCAGCGGTTTGAAGTTGTCGTCGCGGTGCGGCGCGAGCGTTTGGCACAGGCTGGGAATGCGCAGGACTTCGCCGGCTTTCTTGGCCGACAGCGCCACCGCCTTGACGCCTTTCTGGCTGTTGAAGAATTCGATCCACGCCTTGGTCACGGCGGGGTCGGCCAGATCGGACTTGTTCAGCACCTTCAGGCAGGGGCGCTGGCGGAACAGGCGCAGCTCATGCACCAGCGGGTTGCTGCCGGCCTCAGGCAAACGGGCGTCGAGCACCTCGATCACCACGTCGATATTCGCCATGGTTTCGGCGGCCTTCTTGCGGGCCGAAGTCATGTGGCCGGGAAACCATTGAATGGACATGTGTTCTTTGAAATGAAAGCGGGGACGGCATTATCGCGGCAACGGCAGATGAAGGCTGCTTATTGCCGGGCATGCTCGCGCAAGAAAGTACTGGTCTTGCGCGCCCACAGCCAGACATAGCGCACGCCGGAGCCCGCCACGGCCAGCCCGGTCAGCAGCGCCAACGGCGCGATTGCCGCAGCCAGACCGAGATCGAGCGCGATATCGGCCAACACCCAGGAAACCAGCACGAATTCCAGGAAAGTCGCGATCTTGCCAGACCAGGTCGGCCGCACATCCAGCCGGCCGGTGAGGCGCCGATAGCCCTCGGCGCCGGCAAGGATGACCAGATCGCGCACCACCACGACGTAGAGCAACCACATCGGCAACAAGCCGGTCAGCGCCAGCATGGACAGCGTGGTCAGCAACATCACCTTGTCGGCGATGGGATCGAGCCAGGCGCCCAGCACGCTGCGCTGGTTCAGCCAGCGCGCCAGATTGCCGTCGAGCAGATCGGTGATCGCGGCAATCGCGAACAACCAGAACGCGCCCTCGACATCGTGCGCCAGCAAGCGCCAGGCCACGACCGGCGCCAGCAACAAACGCGACAAGGTGAGCAGATTGGGCAAGGTGTACACGGCGAGCGATCCCGCTGGTGACTTCGGCTGGACGATACCAGCGTCATGCACAAAATTGCCATGCCCCGGCAAATCAGCCCCGTTCTTGCAGTCTGTCGTCATAGCGCCATTTTCTGAGTTTTTTCGCGCTCAGCCCGGCGGCATCGGGATGTTGCGGGTTGATCAGGATGTTGCATTCTTCCGGCACGACGATGGAAGGCACCAGCAGCAGGCACGACTGACGCGCGGCCAGCCAGGCATCGCCGAAGTCCAGGCTGACCTTGCCGGTCGGCAGCGCATCCCAACCGACCGGCGCCGCCTCCAGCGAGAAGATCTGGCGCCGATTCCAGATCTTGTCCGGAATTTCGACGCTGACCAGATAGCGATTCAACGGCAGCGAGCCGGCGCCAAGATGCACCAAGGTTTCCAGCGCGGCCAGGGCGATCGATTCAGCGCAGTAAACAACCGGCCATCCCGCCCGGTTCCAGCGGCCTCCCGTCGCTTTTGCGCCTAGCCCGCGCAAATCGTCGGCAGTGTAATTGGGCGTGTCCGTGCCGATACGCCAGACCTGCATCACGCATAGGCCCCGGACTGCATCATGCCGAGCAGGTTGGACACGATCCGCTGGCCTTCGATGGTGTCCATGTAGTCGGCCGGCTTGTCGCCGCCCAAGGCGTTGCAAGGCGCTTCCAGCCAGTTCGCGATCCACTTTGCCGGGTCGAAATTCTCCGGGTTGCCCGATTCGGTCACCATCGACTCGACCTGGCCGATCAGCTTCTGCAAACCAATGATGCGCTCTGACTGATCGGGTGACAGCAACTCATCCTGCGCAATTTTGCGTTTGACGGTTCCAGCGGGGAGATTGAGCGTGGCGAACAAATGCTCGCGCGAAATACCCATGATTTTGCTGGTATCGACCAGCGCCACCGCTTTCACCCCTTGCCGGATCAACTTGACGCGATCTTCCGGCGCCGCCTGGAAGAGCGAAACATAGGACGAGACCTCGGGCGAGTATTCGTAGACGGCCAGCGGCGCCGCCGCTAGCAAGGGTGCATTTGCTTTGGCCGCGCCCCGTTTTGAAGTGCCTTGTCGGGTAGTTTTGCTTTCCATATCCGCCTCATTTGATACATTGCCATGCATCAAATGATACAACCATTCAGCGTTTTGCCCAGCCGAAAGCTTGCCGTGAATGATCGAGCGGCTACAGTCGGTAGTGCGGCGCGTACGCTGTCATTTTTTGAGGATAGGCAACATGCCCATCAAGCAAGTCCTGAGCGAGAACCTCGCCCACCCGGTCAAAATCTGGACCGACGACATCGACGACAAGGCGAAGCGCCAGCTCGCCAACGTCGCCAGCCTGCCGTTCATCCATCACCACGTCGCCGCGATGCCGGATGTGCACATGGGCATCGGCGCGACCATCGGCTCGGTCATCGCCACCCACAAGGCCATCATTCCCGCCGCCGTCGGCGTCGATATCGGTTGCGGCATGGCGGCGGTGCGGACGTCGCTGAGCGCCAACGACATCGACGAAAAATCCTTGCGCAAGGTATTCGAGCAGATCGGCCGCGACGTACCGGTGGGAATGGCCGGGCATCTGGAGAAAAACGCCTTGATCGAGCAGGCGCGGCCGTTCGAATCGCGTTTGCGGGCGATCGTCGGCAAGCATCCCGACATCACCAAACGCTTCGCCAAGGAAAACCACTGGATCGTGCAGATGGGCAGCCTGGGCGGCGGCAACCACTTCATCGAAATCTGCCTGGATGAGGCCGGCCGGGTCTGGGTGATGCTGCATTCCGGCAGTCGCGGCATCGGCAACGCCATTGGCAGTTACTTCATCGAACTGGCTCGGCGCGACATGGAGCGTTTCTTCATCCAGTTGCCGGACCGCGATCTGGCCTATTTCCCGGAAGGCAGCGCGCATTTCGACGACTACGTCGCGGCGGTGCACTGGGCGCAGGAATACGCCGCCGCCAATCGCGACAGCATGCTCGACTTGGTACTGGCCTCGCTACGCCGCCATTTGCCGGCGTTCGAAATCACCGACGAAGTGGTCAACTGCCACCATAACTATGTGGCAATGGAACACCACTTCAACGCCAACGTCTGGGTCACCCGCAAGGGCGCGATCCGCGCTCGCGACGGCGATCTCGGCATCATTCCGGGCAGCATGGGCGCGCGCAGCTACATCGTGCGCGGCAAAGGCAACCCGGACAGCTTCTGCTCCTGCGCCCACGGCGCCGGCCGGCGCATGAGCCGCACCCAGGCGGAAAAACAGTTTTCCGAAGCCGACCTGCGGCGGCAGACCGAGGGCGTCATCTGCCGCAAGGACAAGGGCGTGATCGACGAGATTCCCGGCGCCTACAAGGACATCGACACGGTCATGGCGAACCAGAACGATCTGGTCGAGGTGGTGCATATCTTGAAGCAGGTGCTTTGCGTGAAGGGGTGAAACCTTGCGCCCGCGCAATCTTGCGAAAACGCGCGCAATCGCCGATAAGTAGCCTAATTCACCTCGAATCGAGCGGGTCTGGAAAAACAATGAAAATTCGCATCGTGTTGCTGTCGGCGGCCGTCATCGGCCTGCTTATCGGCGGGGTGTATTGGTCGCGTCTGCCGTCCGAGTCGGACAAGAAGGCCCCGCGCGCCGCGCCATCCGTGCCGGTGACCGTCGCCCAGGCGACCACGCGCGACATGCCGTTGTTGCTGGACGTGGTCGGCCGCGGCGAAGCCTTCGAGACGGTCACCCTGAAACCCCGCATCGACGGACAGGTCGCGGCCGTGCCGTTCCGCGAGGGCCAACACGTGGCGGTGGGCGATGTGCTGGTGCAACTGGACCCGGCCGATTTCAACGCCAAACTGCGCCAGGCCGAGGCCAACCTGGCGCGCGATCAGGCCTTGCTGAAAAAAGCCCAGGCCGATGTCGTGCGCTACCAGGCCTTGCGCGCGCAGGGCTTCATCTCGGAAGAGAAGCTGGCGGAAGTGCGCGCCACCGCCGAGGCGACGCGGGCGAGCGTGGCGGCGGATCAGGCGGAGCGCGATCTGGCCGGCCTGCAACTCGGTTACACCACGCTGCGCGCGCCGTTCGCCGGCGTGGTCGGCGCCAAGCTGGTGTTTCCCGGCGCCGCCGTGAAGCTCAACGACACCGCGCTGGCGGTGGTGAACCGGGTGCGGCCGCTGTATGTCTCGTTCACCGTGCCGGAGCGGCATTTGCCGCGCATCCGCGCGGCGATGAGCGCGGGCTCGCTCAAGGTCGCAGTGAATCTGCCCGACGACCGCAGCCAGAAGTTCGCAGGCGTCATCCGTTTCCTCGACAACGCGGTGGATGCCGGCACCGGCACCATCCGCATGAAGGCGGAACTGGACAACGCCGCGGAAACACTGGCGCCGGGGCAATATCTCAACGTGACGCTGACGCTGGACACCTTGCGCGCCGCCGTGGTGGTGCCGGACGAGGCGATCCAGCAGGGTCCGGAGGGCAGTTTCGTCTATGTAGTCAAAGCCGATGCCGGCACCGAGGTGCGCAAAATCGAACTGGCCATGACCCACGACGGCCTGGCGGCGGTCGCGCGAGGATTGCAAGCCGGCGAAACGGTGGTGACCGATGGCCAGTTGCGGCTGACGCCGGGTGGCAAGGTCAAGGTGAAAGAGAAAGCGAAGCCGCCCGCGCAAAAACCAGCCGCGCCGAAATAAGGCCATTGCTATGCAACTACCCGAACTGAGCATCCGCCGGCCGGTGATGACCACGCTGCTGATGGCAGCGTTCCTCGTGTTCGGCGTCATCGCCTATCGCGCGCTGCCGGTGTCCGAACTTCCCAGCGTCGATTTCCCCACCATCAACGTCAGCGCCAGCCTGCCCGGCGCCTCGCCGGAAACCATGGCGGCGGCGGTGGCGACGCCGCTGGAAGCGCAGTTCTCCACCATCTCCGGGGTGGACAACATGAGTTCGGTGAGCGCGCGCGGCGCCACCTCGATCACGCTGCAATTCAAGCTGGAACGCGACATCGACGCCGCCGCGCAGGACGTGCAGGCGGCCATCGCGGCGGCGCAACGCAAGCTGCCGACCGACATGCCGGCGCCGCCCTCGTTCCGCAAGGTGAACCCGGCAGACTCGCCGATCTTCTATCTCGCCATGCATTCGACCACCCTGCCCTTGCAGACGGTCAACGAATACGCCGAGACGCAGCTGGCACAGCGCGTTTCCACGATACCGGGCGTGGCGCAGGTGCTGATCTACGGCGCCCAGAAGTACGCCGTGCGCATCCATGCCGACCCGCACCAACTGGCCGCGCGCGGCATCGGCATCGACGAGTTGCAGAAGGCGGTGGCCAGCGCCAACGTCAACCAGCCGGTCGGCAACCTGGAAGGCGACAAGCAGACCTATTCGCTGCGCACCAACGGCCAACTGGTCAACGCGTCCGCCTACCGGCCGCTGATCGTCGCCTACAAGAACGGCGCGCCGGTACGGCTAGAGGAAGTGGCGCTGGTGCGCGACGACGTGGAAGACAACCGCCGCGCCAACTGGATCGTCGACAAGCACGGCGACCAGCGCGCCATCATCCTCGCCATCCAGCGCCAGCCGGGCGCCAATACCATCGCCACGGTGGAAGCGATCAAGGCCATCCTGCCGGGATTCCAGGAAAAGCTGCCGGCCTCGATCGAACTTTCGGTGTTCTACGACCGCAGCATTTCCATCCACGAATCGATCAACGACGTGCAGTTCGCATTGATCCTGGCCGGCTGCCTGGTCGTGCTGGTCATCCTGCTGTTCCTGCGCAATCTGTCGGCCACCCTGATCCCCGCGCTGGCGCTGCCGATTTCGGTGATCGGCACCTTTGCCGCCATGTACGCGATGGGGTTCAGCCTGGACAACCTGTCGCTGCTGGCGCTGACGCTGTCGGTCGGTTTCGTCGTCGACGACGCCATCGTCATGCTGGAAAACATCGTGCGTCACGTCGAGGCGGGCGAGAAACCGTTCGACGCGGCGATCAAGGGCTCGCGCGAAATCGGTTTCACCATCGTCTCGATGACCTTGTCGCTGGTCGCCGTGTTCATTCCGGTGATGTTCATGACCGGCATCATCGGCCGCCTGCTGCACGAATTCGCGGTGACCATTTCGGCCGCGATCCTGGTTTCCGGCCTGGTCTCGCTGACGCTGACTCCGATGCTGGCGAGCCGCTATCTGAAGCACGACAAGAACGCCAAACACAACCGCGCCTACTGGCTGTTCGAGCGCGTCTTCGACCGCCTGCTGGCGGCGTACCGGATCAGCCTGACCTGGAGCCTGGCGCATCCGCGTCTGGTATTGGCGACCTTCTTCGCCACCATATTCGCCAGCGTCGCGCTGTATGGCGAAATTCCAAAGGACTTCCTGCCCAGTGGCGACACCGGCCGCATCATCGGCCGCACCGAAGGCGCGCCGGACACCTCCTTCGCCAGCATGGTCGAACGTCAGCGCGCGGTAGTCGCCATCGCCGCGCAAGACCCCGATATCGAAACGTTCATGTCGGTGGTCGGCGCCGGTGGCTCGCGCATCACGCCGAACAGCGGCATCCTACTGTTCCGCCTGAAACCGAACGCGGAACGCGACAAGACGCCGGACGAGATCATCCAGGCGCTGCGTCCGAAACTGGCCGCCGTGCCGGGCATCAAGGTCTCGCTGCAGAACCCGCCGCCGGTCAGCCTGGGCGGTCAGGCCACCTCCGGCCAGTATCAATACACCCTGCAGGACACCGATCTGGCCGAGCTGTACGCCTGGACCGACACCCTGCTCAGCCGCATCCGCAAACTGCCCGGCTTCGAGGACGTCAACAGCAACCTCAACGACAAGAGCCCGGTGCTGGCACTGGAAGTGGACCGCGACAAGCTCGCCGCCCTGGGCCTCGACTTCGGCCAGGTGGAAGATGCCCTGCAAAACGCCTTCAGCGCCCGCCAGATTTCCACCATCTACGGCGCCACCAACCAGTACCAGGTGATCCTGGAACTCGCCCCGGAATTCCAGGACGACGTCAACATCCTCGCCCGCCTGCACGTGCGCGCCAGCAGCGGCGCGCTGGTGCCGCTCGACACCGTCGCAAAAGTCACCCGCGCCTCCCAGGCCCTCAGCATCAACCATCAGGGCCAACTGCCGGCGGTGACCATCTCGTTCAACCTGCAACCGGGCGTTTCATTGGGCACGGCGGTGGAACACCTGAAAGCGCTGGAACAGGAACTGCGCCCGCCCGCCTCGCTCACCACCAGCCTGCAAGGCACCGCGCAGGCGTTCGAAGAATCGCGCCAGGGCCTGGGCCTGTTGCTGCTGGTCGCGGTGCTGGTGGTCTACCTCGTGCTAGGCATCCTCTACGAGAGCTTCATCCACCCGCTCACCATTCTGTCCGGCCTGCCCTCCGCCGGCCTCGGCGCCCTGCTGACGCTCTGGCTGTTCGATGTGGACCTCAGCCTGTACGCCTTCGTCGGCGTCATCATGCTGATCGGCATCGTCAAGAAGAACGCCATCATGATGATCGACTTCGCGCTGGAACGGCAGCGCAAGGACGGCATGGCCGCCGCCGACGCCATTTTCCAGGCCTGCCAGGTCCGTTTCCGCCCGATCATGATGACCACCCTGGCCGCGCTGGCCGGCACGCTGCCCATCGCCATCGGCTGGGGCGCCGGCGCCGAAGTTCGCCAACCGCTGGGTCTGGCGGTGGTCGGCGGATTGGTGGTGTCGCAGTTCCTGACGCTGTTCCTGACGCCGGTGATCTATCTGTACATGGAGCGCCTGGCGGAACGGTTCAGGGGGAAAGGCGAAACAGCGCGCAGTGAAGTTGGGCTGTAACGCCAGCCGACGGGGAACGGAACTGGGTGGATCAGTTTGAAGCTGCTTCAGCCGGTTTGGGCAAGCGTACCGTGAAGTGCTGCTGAGATAGCTGCGTGCTGATCTCGAAACGCCTGCCGAGCAGACGCAAGAATTCATAGCGCGTATTTAGATGCAGATTGATCGGGATACCGATACTTCCGTCTTCAAAACGCAGGAGAGGGCGGTGTCCATCTCCTTCAATTAGCCATGCATGCATGATGGAAATTCTCCATACGAATCATCTGACTTACTCTGGTTCCAGCATATGTCGTGCCCGGAATTGAGACAGAAGACAGGCGTGGCGGCGGAAAGATAAGCAGGGGAACTGTCCGATTCTCGCCACAAATGCCGTGCTTTGGACGTAATGCGCGTAGCCGAACCGATAGCCACACTCCGCGGAGGTGCTGACCCAACTTGCTGCACTACCGGCCGATGCCCTACGGGAGTTACCTGCATGGCAATTATCTGAGGCTGAACACAGCGACGGAAGCCGCACCACCGTGTTCCTGCTGTCCACCCGAAATCACCGCCAGCTTTCGTTCGACTTCACCCACCTGTGGCCCGTGACCTGATAGCCAAGAGTTTTTGGATGTCTGCTGGATGGCGCTTGCCACCGATCGTTTCGTTCGTTGCAGGTGCGAATTTATTCGCACCTGCATAGCCGCCGCAAGCGATTGAAATATCACCGCATTCAAGCCAATTCCACGTTCGATCTGGCTGGCTTGTCTAGGTTGGGAAGCCGTACGCCCGAAGGGTGACAGCCTGCCGCAGCAGATTCCTACAGCACGGGAATATGCCGCGATGCATGGTTGATTAATCAATCGATTGGCGGAATTGTGAGCCTGGCCACTTTGGCCACTGATTTAGGCTTCGCCCTGGCATGACGCCAGCTACCGTCAATGGAAGATGTACAGGACCTTCACCGACTCGGTGATCTGGCCGAGCGGCAGATAGCCGATGGCATGGGGGTCGCTGTTCAGCAGCTCAATCAGGCGGCCGCTCTCCTCGACGTTTTTCGGCGGTTTGCCCTTGCCGGTGAAGATCAGCGTGGTCCAGTAGGAGTTGATCTGCGCCAGGGTCTTGCCGGAGATTTCCCGATAGAACAGCGTTTTGTAACCGTTGTCGTTGAGCTCGACCGGCTTGACCCGGCTACCGTCCGGGAGTTGAGTGGTCTTCGCCAGGAAGATGTTCGCGACTTCGCGCTGGTCCAGCTTTTCGATGGCCGAGCCTTTCCCGACCACGACCGCCAATCCGGCATAGCTAGAGGTGGCCGCCAACAGCGCAATAAGGGCGAGGAGGCGGCGCATCAGAACACCCCCTCGAAGCTGATGGAGAAAATGGTCGCCAAGTCCTTCACGGCGGGCCGGGCGAGGTAGCTGGCATCGTTGACCGATTGGCGCTCGATCTGCGCCTTGATGGCGTGGCTGGCGTCGAGGTCGTAGCGCAGGCCGAGCGAAATCGATTGGGTGGTGAGTTCGCCGTCTTTGGGGCCTGAGCCCGGTGGCGGCGGTGGCGGCGGCGGCGGGGGCGGGCCGGGTGGCGCAGCTGGCGCCGTGTACTCCAGGTGGCGGTATTGGAAGAGCAGATAGGGCGTCAGGCGGTCCAGGCGATAGCCCAGCGAAAGGTAGGCCATCTGCTCGTCCGGATTGATTTCCGCCTCGCTCCGGGCGTAGCCGAAATTGACCACGGCCTTTTCGTACAGCACCTCCGCCTCGATACTGCCCATGATCAGCTCGGCGTTTTTCTGGAGGAGCCGCGTCAGGTCTTTCGTGGAGACGTCGTAGCGGGCATGCATCAGCGCCAGGTTGAGCCAGGACTCGTCGCGCTCGATGCGACTGGAAATCAGCTTGATGTCGCGGCCGTCGACGAAGTTCTGATGATGCTTCGGAACCCCGTAGGCGCCCTGGAAATTGAGGTTGTAGTCGCCGAGACGAGCCTGCTTCACCAACTCGGCGCCGAGATAGTCGTCGAACCCGGCGGCACCGCTGGCGGGCACCAGCGGCCTGATCCAGAGGCGGGAAAAACCGACGTTACGCAACTCGATGCCCTGCATCAGCGGCGTCTTCAGCTTGCCGCCGCGCAGGAACAGGTCGTCGCCCAGATCCCAGTTCGCATATGCCCACTCCAGGGTGGGGGCATAGCCGGCGTCGGTTTGCTTGCTGCTGACGGCCTGGGCGGCGAAGCGCAGCGTGTCGGTCAGGCTGAAATCGGCTTGCAGGCCGATCAGGGAATAATCCAGCGAGGCCTCGCCGTCCTTCAGGGTGATGGGGTCGCTCGACTGGGTCGGCAGGATCGTGTCGCTGCCGTGGCTGAGGCTGGCGTCCAGGTTGTAGAATCCGTTCAGCGTGACCCTGTCGGAGATCTCGACCGCGTGGCCGCTGGCCGGCCACAAGAACAACGCGGCGAACAACATGCCCATGCTTGACGCACAACGGTGGTTTTTCCACGCTTTCATCGCAACCCGGCCTGACCATGTCTCTGATGTGGATTAAGGCGCCATCGTAGCGCATATACCGATGACCATAGGCAAGCCCGCGCTGACCATCTTCCAGAAAATGCTGGTCGCCCCCCTGGTCGGCGTGCTGCTCTATTCCGCCTACCTGCTGTTCGCCTATCAGGAACAACAAGCCAACAGCGGCCGGATCGAGGAAATCCGCGCGGTCTATCTACCCGCGCTCGAACTCGCCGGCGGCAACGCCATCGTCTTCGACGCCATCGTGGCCAGCTTCAAGGACGCCGTGCTGGCCGGCGAAGAACAATGGGTGCACGACACCGGCAAGGAACTGGCGCGCATCGAGGACAACCTGACCCGCCTGAGCACCTACGCCCCGGTCGTCGACAAGCAACGCGTCGACCGGCTCCGGGGCGTATTTCGCCAGTACTACGGCAACGCCCATGCCCTGTCGATGGCCATGTTGCGCAAGAGCTCCGGCGCGGAAGACCTCGACCGTCTGATCGAGAACGTCGAGCGCTACCACGGCCAGGCCTCGGCCGAGTTCGAGCGGATGAAGTCTGACCTGCAAGCCGGCTTCTCCCGGCGCATCGACGAAACCAACCAACGCCTGCACCGTCAGGTGATGATCGCCATCGGACTCGGCGCGGTACTCATCGTGGTCATCGTCGGCGTCACCTTCGTGATGTCGCTGTCGACCCGCAACGCCTTGGGTGAAGTCAATATGGCCCTGAAAAACATGGCCCAGGACCGGCCCGACTTCTCCCGCCGCCTCGCCCGCGCCAGCAACGACGAACTGGGCGAACTGGTCGGCTGGTTCAACCAACTCGCCGACAAGCTGGAAAGCGACCACAAGGTGATCGAGCGGCTCTCCGTCACCGACAAGCTCACCCAACTCTACAACCGCACCAAGATCGACGAACTGTTCCTGCTCGAACTCGGCAAGGCCCGCCGCTACGGCAACGTACTGTCGGTGGTCCTGCTCGATCTAGACCATTTCAAGGAAGTGAACGACACCTACGGCCACCAGGCCGGCGACCTGGTGCTGCGCAACCTGGCCGAAACCCTGCGCCGCAATGTCCGCGAAAGCGACCACGTCGGTCGCTGGGGCGGCGAAGAATTCGTCATCCTCGCGCCCAGCACCGACCTCGAACAAGCCCGCGCGCTGGCGGAAAAACTCCGTGTCGCCATCGCCGGCCACGACTTCGCCGAGGTCGGCCACAAGACCGCCAGCTTCGGCGTCGCCACCTGGCGCGACGGCGACGACGAAGACTCGATGACCAAACGCGCCGATGAATGCCTGTATATGGCGAAAGGGGAGGGGCGGAACCGGGTGGTGGCTGTGCAATAAAAAACCGGGCACAAGGCCCGGTTTTTTATTCTGACTAACGCGGCTTTCACCGCCGCCCCGCTCTACTTGCCGCGTGCCGCCAGCCGGGTCCAGGTGCTGACCACGGTATCCGGGTTGAGCGACATCGAGTCGATGCCCTGATCCATCAGCCAGTCGGCCAGATCGGGGTGGTCGGATGGGCCCTGGCCGCAGATGCCGACGTATTTGCCGTTGCGTTTGCAGGCGGCGATGGCTTCGGCGAGCAGCTTCTTCACGGCCGGGTTGCGTTCGTCGAACGAGGCGGCGACCAGGCTGGAGTCGCGGTCGACGCCCAGGGTGAGCTGGGTGAGGTCGTTGGAGCCGATGGAGAAGCCGTCGAAGCGTTGCAGGAAGTCGTCGGCGAGCAGCACGTTGGCGGGAATCTCGCACATCATGACGATCTTCAGGTCGTTCTTGCCGCGCTCCAGGCCGTTCTCGGCCAGCACGCCCAGTGCGGCGTCGGCATCGAACAGGGTGCGCACGAAGGGCAGCATGATTTCGACGTTGGTCAGGCCCATGTCGTCGCGCACGCGGCTGATGGCGCGGCATTCGAGCTGGAACGCGCGGCGGAACATCGGGCTGGCGTAGCGGCCGGCGCCGCGGAAGCCGAGCATCGGGTTTTCTTCATGCGGTTCGTATTGCGGGCCGCCGATCAGGTTGGCGTATTCGTTCGATTTGAAGTCGGACATGCGCACGATGACGCGCTTCGGCCAGAACGCGCAGGCAATGGTGGCGATGCCCTCGACCAGCTTTTCAACATAGAAATTGACCGGATCACCGTAGCCATGAATCTTGGCGTCGATGGCGGCTTTCACGTCTTCCGGCATCTTGCGGTATTCCAGCGCGGCGTTCGGGTGAATGCCGATGGCGTTGTTGATGATGAATTCGAGCCGCGCCAGGCCGACGCCTTCGTGCGGCAACGTACAGAAATGGAAGGCCTGTTCCGGGTTGCCGACGTTCATCATGATCTTGACCGGGATTTCCGGCATGGTCTGCATGACCATCTCGGTCTTCTCGAAAGCGAGCTGGCCGTCATAGACGAAGCCGTCCTCGCCTTCGGCGCAGGACACCGTGACGAGTTGGCCTTCCTTGATCAGTTTGGTGGCGTTGCCGGTGCCCACCACGGCTGGCACGCCGAGTTCGCGCGCGACGATGGCGGCATGGCAGGTGCGGCCGCCGCGATTGGTGACGATGGCGGAGGCGCGCTTCATCACCGGTTCCCAGTCCGGGTCGGTCATGTCGGCGATCAGCACGTCGCCGGGCTCCACTTCGTGCATCTGGGAAATGTTCTGGATGATGCGGGCGCGGCCCTGGCCGATCTTGCTGCCGATGGCGCGGCCGACCACGACGACTGGGCCTTTCTCCAGCATCTTGAAGCGGGTCTGCACATTGCCGTCGCGCGATTTCACGGTCTCCGGGCGGGCTTGCAGGATGTACAGCTTGCCGTCAATGCCATCGCGGCCCCACTCGATATCCATCGGGCGGCCGTAGTGTTCTTCGATGATCAACGCGTAGCGCGACAGTTCCAGCAACTCCTCGTCGTCCAGCGCGAAACGGTGGCGCAGGCCCAGCGGCACGTCTTCGATGATGGTCGAACGCTCGGCGACGGATTCATGGCCGAACACCATGCGGATCGCCTTTTCACCCAGCTTCTTGCGCACCACGGCGCGCTTGCCTTCGCGCAGCTTGGGTTTGTGCACGTAGTACTCGTCCGGGTTGACCGAACCTTGCACCACGGTTTCGCCCAAACCATAAGAGGCATTGATGAATACCACATCGCGGAAACCGGATTCGGTGTCCATCGTGAACATCACGCCGGCGACGCCGAGGTCGGAGCGCACCATGCGCTGGATGCCGGCCGACAGCGCCACCACGGCGTGTTCAAAGTGGTTGTGGACGCGATAGGAAATGGCGCGGTCGTTGTAGAGCGAAGCAAAACAGAGCTTCACCGCGTCGATCAGGTTATCGGCGCCTTGAATATTGAGATAGGTCTCCTGCTGGCCGGCGAAAGAAGCGTCCGGCAGGTCTTCGGCGGTGGCGGAAGAGCGCACGGCGAATTGCAGGTCTTCTCCAGCTTCGGCGCACATCAGGCGATGGTTGTGGCGGATGCCGGCTTCCAGTCCGGGCGGCAGCGGCGCTTCCATCATCCAGCCGCGAATCTCGCGTCCGGCTTCAGCCAGCGCCTGGGTATCGTCGACGTTCAGCGTGGTCAGCTTGGCGGCAATGCGATCGGCAAGTTCGTTATGCGACAGATATTCGCGGAAGGCGTCGGCCGTGGTGGCAAAGCCGCCGGGGACGCGGACACCCTTGTCGGTCAGGTTGTGGATCATCTCCCCGAGGGAAGCGTTCTTGCCGCCAACCTTGTCCACGTCGTGCATGGACAGGGTTTCAAAGCGCGCTATATAGTCAAACGAGTTACCCATTTTTCTTTCCTCGATAAATATTGACTGAAGCGTCGCTTCCTTCCCCCAATGACACCTGTACGCCCGGTCTACTTCATCTCCGATCACACTGGCATCACCGCCGAAATCATCGGCAAGAGTCTCCTCTCCCAATTCCCCGACGAAGCGTTCGCGCCGGTGAGTTTACCCTTCGTTGACTCGCTGGAAAAAGCTAATTTTGCAGCGCAGCAAGTTTGCGACGCCTGGAAGCGTACAAACGTAAAACCTTTAGTGTTTTCAACGCTTACCGACCCTGGTGCACGTGCAGCATTGGACGCTTGCGGCGCACTCGTAATGGACATCTACGGCCACTTTCTGAGCATGATGGTGGGCGAGATCGGCTACCCGCCGGAACCCTTGCGCGGACGCTTTCACGGCATGGGCGACAACAGCGATTACCACCGGCGGATCAACGCGGTGAATTTCGCCCTGGCGGCCGACGATGGCCTCAGCGTGGAGAAATACGAGCGCGCCGACATCATCCTGGTCGGCGTCTCGCGCAGCGGCAAAACCCCGACCTCGCTGTACATGGCCATGCAGTACGGTCTCAATGTGGCGAACTACCCGTTGACGCCGGAAAACTTCGAGCAGCCCGGCCTGCCGAAATCGCTGCAGCCCTACATTCCCAAGCTGCATGGCCTGACCCTGCTGCCGGAACGGCTGGCGCAGATTCGCTCCGAACGCCGACCGAACAGCACCTATGCGTCGCTGGAAACCTGCCGCCGGGAATTGAATCTGGCGGAAAAGATGATGCGCGACGCCGGCATCCCGATCGTCAACTCCTCGGCCCGTTCGGTGGAAGAGATCGCCTCGTTGATCAAGCAATCCCTCACCGGCGAACGCAAGAACTGAGCGGGTTGAAGAGCGCCTCCGTTTGCGCTTGAGTGCTTGCGAATCCGGCGTGGCACAATCCACCGCACGGCAACCAACTTGCAGGAAAACCATGAGCAATATCGACTATCTGGCCATTACCGCCTCGGGCGAAGACAAGATCGGCCTGGTGCAACGCTTCACCAGCCGCATCGTCGAAGCCGGCTGCAATATCGAGGAATCGCGCATGGCGGTGCTGGGCAACCAGTTCTCCATCCTGATGCTGATCTCCGGCCCGTGGAACGCGCTGTCCAAACTGGAAGACCGCCTCGACCAGGTGGGCGAGGAACTCGGCCTGACCATCCTGCACAAGCGCACCCGCCAGGCCGAACGCAAGACGCCGCTGGTGCCCTACCGGGTCAATGTGGTGGCGATGGATCACCCTGGCATCGTCCACAATCTGGCCGATTTTTTTGCCCGCCAGGGCATCAATATCGAAGAACTGATCACCCAAACCTATCCGGCGCCGCATACCGGCACGCCGATGTTCTCGGTCAACATCACCGTCGGCATTCCCGCCGACATGCATCTGCCCACCTTGCGCGGCGACTTTTTCGAGTATTGCGACAACCTCAATCTCGATGCCGTCATGGAGCCCGCACGGGACTGATCGCGCATGCAGCAGAAAGCCGGCCGCCTGCGTTTTCCGGAAGATGAAAAGCGCCAGCCCTGGCTGCCCTTGCTGCTCGAAATCCAGCATCTGACCAACCAGGCTGTCGCTGCCGCGATCAAGACGGATGGCCGCAAGTTGGCCTGCGCTCGCGGTTGCGCCGTATGCTGCCGCGATCAGGCCGACATCCCGGTTTATCCGCTGGAATTGATGGGCATCGCCTGGTACACCGCGGAAAAGCTCGACGGGGATTTACGCAACCGCGTGCGCAGCCAGTTACAGCAGCACCGCACGCTGGGCGCCTGCCCATTCCTGGTCGATGCGGCCTGCGCGATCCACCCGTTGCGACCGATGGCCTGCCGCCAGTTCAACGTGTTCGGCACAGTTTGCGCACCCGGCGAAGATGCCTTCCACACCCGCCGCGGCGATGTGCTGCGGCCGGACGCGAAACGCAAGGACGAAGCGCTGCGCGAAATGCTGCGCCATCACCACGTCAAGGACGGCCACGAGCGGCGCCGATTGGTGGAATCCGGCGAGGTCCACCGGCTGGCGCAAAACCTGCGCGAAATGCGCTGGGAGACGTTGGCGGCCAGAATGGCCGACCGGCCTTAATTCGGCGCCTTGCCAACGCCGTTTTCACGGCAGAAACGCGCGGCGGCGGCGGTCAGAATCTGGACTTCCTGGCCGGAAAGATCCGAATACTGCTCCTTGATCGCCCGCGCGGCCCAAAACTCGGTCGGCTGGCCATTCAAACCGGCACCACGCTGGAAGAATGGCTCAACCAGACGCACGACATCATCAAAAATATCGCGCAGATTAAGTTGTTTGCGTCGCTCGGCCTGCTGCGTACCGCTTGCGGTGTGGATCTCGTCGATGAATTCGCCCATGTTTGCGCAACCGGTAGCCAGGAATTCCCTTGCTATCGGCACATGCGCCGAACAATCCAGTCGAATTGCGAATTTCTTGATCGATATCAGTAACCCGCCATGATCTGGACAATCCACAGATGGCGGCGGCTCAAGTATTCTGTCTGCATTGAACAAACGACGCGATTCCACCATGAGCCACAAACACGAACATCTGATTCAGGCCATCTTCCAGGATCCTGTCAGCGGCAATATTCACTGGCGCGAAATCGAATCGCTGCTGCATCACCTTGGCGCCACGGTCGAGCCGATTCAAGGCGCACGCTTCCGCGTCGTGCTGAATGGCGTCGAGGGCGTTTTGCATCACCCGCACCACAGCAGCGTGCTGCTCCGGCAAGACGTCAAGAATCTGCGCCTTTACCTGGCTTCCGCCCAAGTCACCCCCTCGCTCTACGAAATCTCGCAAAAGGGGTGAGCGTGCAGGTCCGTGTCATGGCAAGGCGCCTGGCGGCGCTTACGGTTGTCTTCGGCCTGGCGCTTGCCGCACCGGCTGCATGTGCCGAAGAGCCGCAGCCACAGCCCGCACCGGCGGCCGCCGTCGATCCAGCCTTTACGCAGTGGCTGCGGGAACTCAAGCAGGAAGCGCTCGCCAAGGGCATCAGCCAGCAGACCTGGGACACGGCTTTGGGCGACATCCAGCCGATTCCCCGCGTCATCGAACTGGATCAACGCCAACCCGAATTCGTCGATACGTTCTGGAATTATCTCGACCGCCGCGTCGATGAGAAACGCGTGGCGCTGGGCCGCGACAAACTGCGCGAACACAGGAAACTGCTGGGAAAAGTTCAGGCCAGATACGGCATCCCCGCCACCATTCTGGTTGCCTTCTGGGGCATGGAAACCCATTTCGGCCGCAGCATGGGCAGCTTTCCAACCCCCGCCGCGCTCGCCACACTGGCCTACAACAATCGACGCAGTGCGTTCTTCCGCAGCGAACTGCTGGCGGCACTGAACATCCTGCAGCAGCAACATCTGCCGGCCGCGGAAATGGTGGGTTCCTGGGCCGGCGCCATGGGCCAGATGCAATTCATGCCATCGACCTTCCTGCGCTATGCCGTCGACGCCGATGGCGACGGCCGCAAGGACATCTGGCATTCGCTGCCGGACGCGTTTCATTCCGCCGCGCATTATTTGCGGCAGAGCGGCTGGCATCCGGGCGAAATCTGGGGCCGCGAAGTCAGCCTGCCGGAAAAATTCGACTTTGCCGAAGCGCGGCTCGACCTGAAAAAACCGGTGAAACGCTGGGCCGAACTGGGCGTGCGCCAAGCCTCCGGCAAGTCTCTGTCCAAGGCCCGCAATGTGAACGGCGCCATCCTGCTGCCGCAGGGCCATGGCGGCCCGGCGTTTCTGGTCTATCGCAACTTCGATGTGATCATGGAATGGAACCGTTCCATCAACTACGCGCTCGCCATCGGCCACATGGCCGACCGTCTCAATGGCCAGCCCCCGCTGCAACTGGGGCGCAGTGCCGACAACCAGCGCCTGACGCGCAACCAGCTCATGGAAATCCAGCACCTGCTGGTCCATCTTGGCTTCGACCCCGGCGAAATCGACGGTGTGCCCGGTTCGAAAACCCGCCTGGCGATTCGCGCCTACCAGCAAGCCAGCGGCCTGCCGGTGGACGGGCATGCTTCGGCCGGGCTACTGGAATATCTGCATCAGGCGACGCCCGCGGGCGTGTAGGTTCTGGCTCGACGGCTGAATGCCTCAATGCGATAAACATCCTGTAGCGAACCTTCAAGGCTTTCTCATTTCAGCCGATAGTGGAACAAATCCGATTCCCGGCACGTGTGCACCCGACCCATTCAAACAGAACAACAATCGATCATTCCGAACCTCTGGAGAAGAAAACGATGAACCTCACCCAATTAAGCGTGCGCGGCATGCTGGTCGCCATGAGCGGCCTGGTTCTTGTGGCCATGCTGACGCTGTCCGGTGTCAGTCTGCTCAACACACAACGACTCGACGACGCCCTGATCGAAGTCAGCGTAACCGGCCAGGCGATACGCCGGCAGATGGATGCGGACATGATGCACGACGCCATACGTTCCGATGTCCTCGCCGCCCTGCTCGCCGCGCGCGATGGTCAAACGGAAAAGGTTCAGGAAATTCAGCGCGAATTGGCGACACACAGCGAACGACTGAAGCAGAACATCGCCACCAATGCCAAAGCCGAACTCGGCGCTGCGGTGCGCCAACAGACCGAAAGCACGCAACCCATCCTGAATCGCTACACCTCGGCGGCACAGGAAATTATCGCGGCCGCGCAGCAAGCCAGCGTGGATAGCGCCGGGAAACTGGCGGAATTCGAAAAGGATTTCGACGCGCTGGAAAGCGAGATGGAAAAACTCTCCGACCTGATCCAGCAGGGTGCCGAGAATGCCAAGACAGGGGCGCATGACCGCGTTGCCGGCAGCAAGATCAACACCTTGATCATCCTGGTCATCGCCACGCTGCTGTATGTCCTGCTCAACCGTTTCGTCTTCCGCCAGATCGTGCATCCGTTGACCGCCCTCGCAAACACCGCCCAGAACATCCGCGAGAGCGGCAATCTGACCTTGCGTGCGCCGGATACCGCCGGAAACGAAATCGGCCGCAGCGTGCAGGCTTTCAACGCCCTGCTCGACAACCTGCAAGCCATCGTGCGCGAGGTGCGCGACGACAGCGAACAGATCCACCGTTACGGCCAGACCCTGTCGTCAGCCGCGCAGGATACGGCTGGCGCCAGCGAAAAGCAGAGCCAGGCCGCCAGCGGCATGGCGGCGGCGATGGAAGAGTTGTCGGTCAGCATCGACTCGATGTCGGAACATGCCCAGACCGCTACACGCGCTTCCACAGATTCCGGTCAACTGGCCGGCGAAGGCGTCAGCGTCGTCAAACAGGCGGCCAGCGAAATCCAGCGGATTGCGGAATCGGTGCAGGCGTCTTCCCACACGATTCAGGTGTTAGGCCACAAGACCGAGGAAATCACCCGCATCGTCAGCGTCATCCGCGACATCGCCGATCAGACCAATCTGCTCGCGCTCAACGCCGCCATCGAAGCCGCCCGCGCCGGCGAACAGGGCCGCGGCTTCGCCGTGGTGGCCGACGAAGTGCGCAAACTGGCCGAACGCACCGCAAAATCGACCGGCGAAATTTCCGCCATGATCAACGAGATCCAGCAAGGCGCCCAACAGGCCGTGCAGGACATGGAAGACGGGGTCAAACGGGTCGAGGTCGGCGTCGAACGCGCTGGCCAGGCCGGCGCTTCGGTCGATCGCATCGCCTCGGTCGCGCACGAAGCCGCTGCTGCCGTAGCGGACATCACCAACGCCCTGCGCGAACAGAGCGCCGCCGGCCGCGACATCGCGCGCAACGTCGAGCAGGTCGCACAAATGTCGGAACAACTCCATGCCAACGCCAACATCTCGGCCGGCCAGGCACGCAGCCTGGCGCAATTGGCGGCAACGCTGGAGTCCAGCGTCAGCCGCTTCTCGGTTTAGACAAGGCTAACGTTTGCCGCCGCCGGAAGCGCGCATCAGCACCCAGTCCATCGCCCGAATCGGAAGAAACCGCTTCAGCCACCAGAACGCCACGGCCGGCAGGGTGACCGGGTAACGCGGGCGCGGAAACGGGTTTTCCAGGGCATGAACCACTTTTTCCAGCACCGCTTCCGGCGGCAAGGTGAACGGCGCCGCCGGGCCTGGCTGGTGGAGACGGGCCAGTTGCGCTTCGTACTGGGCGCGATGCACGCTACGTTGCCAGTCGATATGTTTCTCGAAATGCGCGACGCAGTTGTCCCGGAAGCGCGAAACGATCGGGCCGGGTTCGATCAGCGCGACCTGGATGCCGCTGCCATGCAGTTCATGGCGTAGCGTATCGGTCAGGCCTTCCAGCGCGAACTTCACCGCGTTGTAGGCGCCGCGGTAGGCGAAGGCGGCATAGCCCAGCACGGAACTGTTCATCACTATGCGGCCATGGCCCTGCCGGCGCATGACCGGAACGATCAGGTTGGTGAGTTCGACCCAGCCGAACAGATTGGTCTCGAATTGTTCGCGCAAGGCATCGCGGGTGAGGTCTTCCACCGCGCCGACCTGGCCGAAACCGCCATTGTTGAACAGCGCATCCAGCGTGCCGCCAGTACGCCGCAGCACCTCCGTCACTGCCCCGCGGATGCTGGCCGAGTCGTTCAGATCTAGCAGCAGGCTGTCCATGCCCTCGGCCTGCAGACGCTCGACATCCGCCGGCTTGCGCGCCGTGGCAAACACGCGCCAGCCGCGCGCGGCGAGACCGCGCGCCACGGTGGCGCCGATGCCGGAGGAACAGCCGGTAATCAGTACGCTTTTCATACGGCGAACCTGTGGCAGCACCACTCGTAGGAGCGCCTTCCAAGGCGCGATTGTTCCGGGCTTCGCGCCTTGGAAGGCGCTCCTACGAGACCTGCAACTACGCGAAATAGGTTCATACGAAGTTCTCATCGATTCAAAAAAACACCCGGCGCTTGCACAGGGCCGGGTGTCCGTCCAGGCACGAGAGCCTGGACCTGCTGCGAGAGTATGGCGACTTGTCCAGGCCCGATCCAGGCCCGGTTCGCCGCGCCGAACTTATTTGGCTGCCGGCGCGGCTGCCGGTGCGGCGGCAGGTGCTGCCGCCGGAGCGGGCGCCGGCGCGGCGGGCATCGGCATCATCTGCATCAACTTCAGCAGGACGGCGGGGTCGATCGGGATGCCGCCCATCTGGCCGGTCGGCATGTTCATCATCTGGCCCCAGGGTCCATAGGTGTGCGGGTTCATGCCGGCGCCCATCCAGTTCGTGTACATGCCGGGGTTCATCGGCGCCATCATGGTGTTCATGGCAGCCGGATTCATCGGCGCGGCCATCCAGTTGCCGTACATGGCGGGGTTCAGCATCTGGCCGCCCATGTTCATCATCTGCGGGCTCAGCGGCGCCTGCATCATGTTCAGGTAGGCGTTCGGGTTGATGCCCTGGCTGATCAATGCGGTGGCGAAACGGGGGTCGATGCCGGCGGCCATCCACTTCATGGCGATGGCGGGATCGTTGAATTGCATGTAGTTCTGCATGGCGGCCGGATTCATCATGCCGGACAGCATGCGCAGCGTCGTGTTGGGGTCGATGCCCGACTGCATCATGGCCATCGAGGTGGCCGGGTTCATCATGGCATTGCTCCACTGCTGGAACGCGGCGGGATCTTTGAAGGCGGCGGCGTTCTGAGTGGGATCAAGCATCTTGCCGGCCCAGGCTTGCGGGGTCGCCGGGGTGGCAGCGGCAGTAGCATCGGCGGCTTGCGCGATGCCGGATACAGCCAGGGCGGCGAACAGAATGGACAGTCGATTCATTGTTATCTCCAGTGTTGGGTTGGGTCGTACCAGGAAGCAGCCTCGAATAACAGGCTGCCCTTCATGCTAGCCCCCTTGTCGGGTATGAGCGACGGTTGCCGTGTTAATGCTTGATTCCGGTCAGCTATCGACGGCGCAAACGCCGCCGCATCAGGCCGGTCGGCGCGCGATCAACGTATCGAATGCCTTCAGGCTGTCGTTCGGCGCCGGAAAGACATCGTGCGATTCGACCAGTACTTCCCAGCCGGGCACGGCTGCACGCAAGGCGCCGCGCGGAAACAGATGGTAGTGCCCCGGCTCGAACATGCCGAGAAACGTGGTGCCTTCGGTCAGCACGTTGAGGGCGACGATGCCGCCGGGCCTGACCCGGACGACGATATCCGCCAGCAGCGCTTCGGCCTGCCGGCGCGGGAAAAACATCAGCAAGCCGATGGCGACGATGCTGTCGTAGCTGGTTTCGATACGGTAGCTGGCCAGATCGGCTTCATGCGCGGCAATGGCCAGCCCCAGACAGCTGGCCGCCTCGCGCAGGCGGGCGACACCGGTCGGGCTGCCATCCAGCGCGGTGACGCGGCAACCGGCGCGCGCGGCCGCTACGGCCAGATTGCCGAGGCCGCAGCCGAGATCGAGCACGTCGCCACTCAGGTAAGGCAATGCCAGGCGTTCGAACGAATTCAGTTCGAACTCGCCGCTGCTGACCTGGCGCTGGAACTGGCTCTCGAAAAAGCGAACGGAGTGGGTCGGCATGACGATCTCAAGCGAGGGCCGGACGCCCCAGCAGCCGCATCAGGCGGACATGGCCGGATTCGTAGAACGACAGCATGGCGGGCAGCCAGAGCAGCGCCAGCACCGTGGTGAAGGCGAGGCCGAAGGTGATGGAAGTCGCCATCGGGATCAGGAACTGCGCCTGCAGCGAGGTTTCCGCCATCAACGTGGAGAGGCCGCCGATGGTGGTCAGCGAAGTCAGCAAAATGGCGCGCAGGCGCAGGCAGGCCGCGTTGATCAGGGCTTCCTTCACCGCCAACCCTTGCTCGCGCTGGTGGCGATAAAACTCGACCAGCACGATGGAGTCGTTGACGACGATGCCGGACAAGCCGAACAGACCGAACATGGACAGGATGGTCAGATCGATGCCCATGATCCAGTGACCGGTGATGGCGCCGACCAGGCCGAACGGGATGGCCAGCATGATGATGATCGGCCAGCCGTAATGACCGAATACCCAGGCCAGCACGATGTAGATCAGCGCCAGTCCCAGCAGCGAGCCCATCTTCATGTCGGCCATGGTTTCTCGCTGGTCCGCCGCGCGACCCTGGAACGACCAATGCACGCCGTATTTCGCCTCAAGCGCCGGCATGGTGTTTTCGCTCAAGCCGGCAATGATCTCGTTGCTGTTGGCCACTGCGCTGTTCACGGCGGCGTTCACTTCGATCGCCAACTGGCTTTCGGCGTGGCGCAGCGCCTCGAAGCCCTGGCGCGTGGTCCAGCTCGCCACTGTGGCGAGCGGCACCCATTCTCCGGTCGGCGTGCGCACGGTGAAGCGCTCCAGCAGGTTGAGGCTGGCGCGTTCTGCGGCCGGCAGCCGAACGCGCACTTCCACCTCTTCCGGCCCGTCTTGGAAAAGTTGCACCAGCTTGCCATCGAGGCCGGCGCGCAATTGCCGGGAAAGATCGTCCAGCGTCAGACCCATGGCCTCGCCGGCCGAGGTCAGCTTGAACACGACTTGCTCACGGCCGTAGGGCATGTCGTCCTCGATGCCGTAGACGCCTGGAATCTGGCGCAGGCTGGCTTGCAGGTCGAGTGCCGCCAGCTTCAACGTGTGCGAATCCTGCCCGGCCAGTCGCACCACCAGGTCGCCGCCCGGCGGTCCTTGTTTGCGCGGCACCACGACGAAGTTCTCGATGCCGGCCGGCACCTTGATGCGCACCTGCCAATCCTTGATGAAGGTCTCGGTGCGGACTTCGCGCTGTTCGGAAGGCGTCAGTTCAACGGTGATGGAACCGAACTGGTCGCCTTGGCGCGCGGCCTGGTCGCCAACCTGAGCGCCGGAACGGAACACGGCATGCTGCACGATCTTGGCGCCATAACCCTTTTCGGTGGCATCCAGAGTCAGACGCAGATGTTCCAGAAAGGTATCGACCCGCGTGCGTGGCGTGCCGCTGGCGAAAGTGATGTTGGCATAGACGACCTGCGGCTCCGGCGTCGGGAAGAAGGTGAATTTGACGCGGCCACCGGCGAGCAGGCCGAACGCCAGGATCAGGATGACCAGGCCGGCGCTGATGGTGACGCCGCGATATTCGACGGCGGCGGTTACCGCGCGGCGGAAGGGACCGTCGCGGAAGTTGTCGAAGGCTTGTTCCAGCCAGGTGCGCAGCGGATACGGTTTCTTGCCGGCATCGCTTACAAAGGCATTGCGCAGGTGCGCCGGCAGAATGAAGAAGCACTCGATCAGCGAGGCGATCAACACGCAGATCATGATGAACGGGATGTCGCCGAGGATCTTGCCCATCGGCCCGGAAACCAGCATCAGCGGCAGGAAAGCCGCCACCGTGGTCAGGCTGGAGGCGATGACCGGCCAGAACATGCGGCGCGCGCCGCCTTCCGAGGCGTACATCGGGTTTTCGCCCATCTTGTGGTGCGCGTAGGCGTCCTCGCCGACCACGATGGCATCGTCGACGATGACGCCCAACGCCATGATCAGCGCGAACAGGCTGATCATGTTGATCGAGCCGCCAACCAGCCAGACCACCGCCAACGTCGCCAGGAAAGCGGTCGGAATGCCCATCGCCACCCAGGCGGTGACACGTCCGTTGAGGAACAGCAGCAAGATGAACACGACGATGATCAGGCCCTGGATGCCATTGCTCACCAGCAAACCGATACGGTCTTCGATCAGGCTCCATTGCTCGTCGTAGACCGAGAGCTGCACCGTCGGCGGCAGTTTGGGCCGGGCGACATCCAGCCAGCCTTTCAGTATTTTCGCCGAGGTCAGCGAATTGCCCTGTTCGGCGCGCTTCAGCAGCAATTCCACGGCGGGTTTGCCGTTCAATTCCAGGAACAGGCTGTTGTCACGCGGACCACGCTCGATCTGCGCGACCTGGCCCAACTCGACACGGCTGCCGGCTTCGGTGACCAGCGGCAGATCCTGGTAATCGCGCGGATCGCGGCGCAGATTGACGCCGCGCAACTCGCGCTGCACCTCGCCCTCCCCCACCTTGCCGGCGGGCAGGTCGCGGTTGGTCTGGCCGATTCGCGTGGCGACCTGGTCCAGCGTCAGCCCCAGGCGTTCCAGTTCCTTGCCCGGTACGGTGATGGCAATTTCCTCATCAGGCAAGCCGAGCAGGTCTATCTTGTCGATGCCGCGACCGAGCAGTTCCTGCTCGAACTGGCGCGCCAGTCGACGCAATTCCGGCAAGCTGCCACCGGTGAGCAGCACGCGCGCGATCGGTTCGTAACGGATGACGCGACTGACTTCCGGCGGTTCGGCGTCCTGCGGCAGGTTGCGGAACTGATCCACAGCCTGCTTGACTTCGTCGACAGCGGTAATCGGATCGGTGCCTTCCTTGAACTCGATGGAAATGGAACTGACGCCCTGGCTGGAAGTTGAAGTCAGATGCTTGATGCCGGCGACCGTCTTCAGCTTCTGTTCCAGCGGCGTGGTCAGGCCTTCCTCGACATCTTCCGCCGCAGCGCCGCGCCACTCGACGCGCACGCTGACGAAATCGAGATTGAAGTTGGGGAAAAACTGGACGTTGAGCTTGGCGACGGCGAACAGGCCGGCCAGCATCAGGATCAGCATGAACAGATTGGCCGCCACCGGGTGGTGGACGAAGGTGCCGAGCAGATCCTGGCGTTTCATGACGGGCGGCAGGTGGCGTTGATCACTGCACGACCTCGACTTTCAGGCCGGATATCGCATTCGGCAGATGTGTGGCGAGCAGCACGTCGCCGCGCTTCAAGGCGGGACTTTTCACCAGCAGGCGCGCGGCGGTTTGTCCGGGATCGCCGCCGGCATCGCCCAGAACTTCCACATCCAGCGCCTTCAGGCGACCGCCTTCGATGCGATAGACCTGGCGTCCGCCGAACAGCGCCGCGTAGGGCACCGCCACCGCATCGCTTACCGGCGCCCGCGCGACCTGCAGGCTGACCAGTTCGCCCATGCGCAAACTAGCGGAAGGCTGGCGCGCCGCAAAAAAGGCATCGAGGCCGCGCGCATCGGCGGCGCCGGCACTGCGCAGCAAGGTGAATTCCAGCGTCTCGCCGGCCACCAGCGCCGTCGCCCTGGGGTGCTCGCCGCGCCGCAGCGCGGCAAGAAATCCGTCCTGCTGGGTGGCCGGCAACTTGGCGCGAACTTCCAGTCCGGCCGCCGGATACAAGGTAATCAGGCTCTGGCCGGTATTGACCTGATCGCCCACCGCCACTTCCAATTTGGCGACATAACCGGCGAAAGGCGCCATCACGCGGCTACGCGTCAGCGCCAGGTCCGCCTGATCAAGGTTGGCTTGCGCCTTCAGCAAACGGGCTTTCAATTGCGCCAGACGCGCCTTGTGGTCGGCGATGGCCAGTTCGCGCCCGCGCAACGTGATCTGCTGGCGGGCCAGGTTCTGCCGGCTCTGGTCGACGGCGCTCTGGGAATAGAAGTTTTCCTTGCGCAATTGTTCGAAGCGGCCGACATCGGCGGCGGCGTAATCAAGCAAACGCCGCTCCTGATCAAGCTGGTCGATATCCGCCTTGTGGCGCAATTCCTCGCTGGCAATTGCGCCCTCCAACTCGGCCACTTCGCCGCGCGCCTGTTCTACCTTGGGCTGAAAGTCGCGCGGATCGAGTTCCAGCAGACGTTGCCCCGGCACGATGGCCTGTCCCTCGCGTACCGCCACCTGCAACACCCGTCCTCCGCCAGGCGCGGCGGCGCGCGTCTGTTCCGGACTTTCGACGCGACCGTTCAGCGCGGTCACCGGGCCGAGTGCAGACGGTTCGACTGTAATTGTCTGTACGCGCCAGACCGGTTCCTTGGGCGGCACGACCGGTGGCTTTGGCCGGGTCGATTTGAGCGCAACGAAACCGACGATTCCGAGTGCCAGGAGCAACACCGGCAATAACACTTTCTTCTTGTTCATCGCTGATAAGTGAAAGGCAACAGCCAGCGATTATCCGGCCCGCCCGTTTCGAAGCAAAGCACCGATGAATGGACAAAATGAAAGGGGATCCAGGCAAGCGCTATCGGCAATCGACAAATGGGTGAAATTCAATTTATTTAAAAACACCCCGCACTGGCAAGAACTGAGTATGATGCGCGGGCGCTTGCGTCAAGTGGTTGTCTAAGTGGTATCAGGTCTGTCCGGTTTCTTCTGAAACTGTTTCGGTTCGAATTCCCTCGGTTACATTCCTTGAGCTTGGGCATTTTTTTGGGCATACGCCCGCTTCATTTAAAGGAAAGATACATGAGCACTCAAACCGGCACCGTGAAATGGTTCAACGATTCCAAGGGCTTCGGCTTCATCACCCCCGATCAAGGCGGTGAGGACCTGTTCGCGCACTTCAGCGAAATCCAGAGCAACGGCTTCAAGACCCTTGCCGAGAACCAGCGCGTGCAGTTCGAAGTGACCCAGGGCAAGAAAGGCCTCCAGGCCAGCAAGATCCAAGCGATCTAAGCACCCTTCGGTAGAACAAAAAACGCGACCTAGGTCGCGTTTTTTGTTTCTGCTTCAGAACTTTCTACCTCCGAAAAACCGCCGATTGCTCAGCGACGACGGAATTGGGTTGAAGCGGGCGGCGGGCTGCCGGC
>JASJPG010000016.1:0-102105 GCA_031426815.1 Hydrogenophilaceae bacterium | reverse complement strand
CCATCACGTCGGTGGCGCGCTTGATGCCGTCGACCAGCGATTCGCGGCAGCCGTACAGGTTGTCGAACTTGGATTTGGTGACCGAGTCGTTGACGTTGATGGCGGGGAACTTGAGATCGCCGCGCTCGTGCATCTGGTACAGGCGATGCACGCCGGTGGTGGTTTCCTCGGTGACGCCCTTGACCTGCGCCAGACGAGTGGAATACCAGGTCGGATCGGTGGCCAGCTTGGCCTTGATCGCGGCAAACAGCACGGTTTCTTCTTCACCGTTGGGCTTGGCAATGACGCTGATGTCCTTCTCGGCGCGGGTGCCCAGATGCAGCAGCAGCGTCGCGTCGCCGCCGTCGTCGAGGATCATGTTGCTGTAACCGCCGTCGGTCCACTCGAAGATGCGGTGGGTGTAATCCCAGTAGTCGGTCAGCGATTCGCCCTTGATCGCGAACACCGGCACGTTGACGGCGGCGATGGCGGCGGCGGCGTGGTCCTGCGTCGAGAAGATGTTGCACGAGGCCCAGCGCACTTCGGCGCCCAATGCGGTGAGGGTTTCGATCAGCACGGCGGTCTGGATGGTCATATGCAGACTGCCGGTGATGCGCGCGCCTTTCAGCGGCTGGCTGGCGGCATATTCCTCGCGGATCGCCATGAGGCCGGGCATCTCGGTTTCCGCGATGCGGATTTCCTTGCGGCCCCAGTCGGCCAGCGCCATGTCGGCGACGATGTAATCGGTAAACGGTGTAGCCACAGTAAAGCTCCTTATCTGTGGCCGGGAGGGGCGCTCTCATCTGGCGCACCGTGCCCGGCACGGGTTAAACAGATGAGCGCAGTTTTGAACCGAGCCTAAGGGCGGTCTTTTCAGGCCGAACTTGCAGCGCTCCTCGGAGGCTGGCGATTATAGCCAAGTGCCTCATGTTTGCGATGTCCAGCCGGGCTGCGTCGCGATTTCCAGATCGGCCAGCCAAGCCAGTGCCTGGGCGGGGTTGTCTCTGCACATTTCCGCAGTCGGTCGCAGACCGGAACAGCACGCGGGGCGTTCCGGGCGGCCGAAGATCGCGCAACGCGAGTCGGTGTCGAGCTGGCTACAGCGCATGCCCGCCGGCTTGCCTTGCGGCATGGCGGGTAGCGGGCTGCTGATCGAGGGGGCAATGCAACAGGCGCCGCAGCCGGGGCGACACGCGAGCATTTATGCGCGTTTGGTCTTCTTGAGATGCTGCAGCACCAACGTGGCGACCTGCACCCGGTTGTGATAATTCAGCTTCTGCATGATGTTGGCCAGATGGTTGCGCACGGTGTTGTCGGACAGATTCAGCTTGCCGCCAATGACCTTGTTGCTGAAACCCTGCGCGACGTATTCGGCGATTTCCAGTTCGCGCACGGAAAGCTTGGCCAACGGATCTTCGCCGCTGGCACGGGTCAGTTTCTGCACGACTGCCGGCGGAAACGCACCGGCATCCTGCAGCACCATGCCGATGGCTTGCGAGATATGGTCCGAATCGGACGACTTGAGCAGATAGCCATCGACGCCGGCATCGACTGCTGCGCGAATTTCGTCGTCGCCATCTTCAACGGTGAGGACGATGACCTTCATGCCAGCCGCCTTTAGTAACGGCGCGATATCGAGTCCGTCGCCATCCGGCAGGCTGCGGTCGAGGATCGCGACATCGGCCTTGCCGCCTTCGCTCAACCAGGTGCGCGCACTGGCCAGATCGGCGCATTCACCTGAAACGGTGAAGCCGGCTTCGTTTTCCAGGGAACGGCGCACGCCCAGACGGAGCAGCGGGTGGTCGTCGACAAGCAGGATACGGATGGAGGTCATGGTGGGCGTCCTTGTTAGAGTCGATTCTTCAGAGCGGAAGCGCGTTGGGCTGTAGTCTGCATCAATCCAGCGTTTTGTATTCGATATCGATGATTTCCAGTTCTCGTATGCCGCCCGGGGCCGGGAAACGTACGTTATCGCCGATGCGTGCCTTGAGCAGCGCCCGCGCGAGCGGAGAAATCCAGGAAATGCGGCCGCGCGAGGGGTCGGTTTCGTCCAGGCCGACGATGCTGTAACGCGCCTCGGCACCGTTTTCGTCGAGGACGCCGACGGTGGCGCCAAAGAAGACGGTATCGGTGTTGTCCTGGTCGAGCGGGTCGACCACCAGCGCATTTTCCAGTCGTTTGGTCAGGAAGCGGATGCGGCGGTCGATTTCGCGCAGACGTTTCTTGCCGTAGATGTAATCGCCGTTTTCGGAGCGGTCGCCATTGCCCGCCGCCCAGGAAACGATGCCGACCACTTCCGGGCGTTCGCTCCGCACGAGCTGCGAGAGTTCGGCCTGCATCCGGGCGTGTCCGGCCGGGGTCATGTAGTTCTTGCTGCCCGAGGGCAGCCCGGGTTCTTCCGTTTCTTCTTCATCCGGCGCGTCTTCCCGTATGAAGGCTTTGTTCATTCTTCGTTGCGCGGCGGCTTGCCGTCGTAGACCAGACCTTGGCGGCGTTCCAGGTAGAAGTCGCGCGTGAACTCGTAATTGTCGAGGGCTGCTTCATCAACCGCCTGCTTCGCTTCCAGCAAGTCGGCACGACGCGCCACCAGACGCAGCGCCAGCACCGGATTGCGGGTGGACACATCATCCATATTCCGCACCAGATCGGTGTGTTTGGTGTCGACCGCATAACCGAGCGAGTCGCGCAGATTGCTCGGACCGATGAAAGGCAGCACCACGTACGGCCCGGAGCCGGCGCCCCAGCGCCCCAGCGTCTGGCCGAAATCCTCGTTGTGCTTGGTCAGACCCATCTCGGAGGAGATATCCAGCAGGCCGAGCAGCCCGAATGTGCTGTTGAAGGTCAGACGCAGAAAGTCATGTGCGCTCTGTTCCAGCTTGAGTTGCAGGATGTCGTTGGCGAGTACGGTGACATCGTCCAGATTGGCGAAAAAATTGCGGATGCCGGTTTGCACGAACTTCGGTGAGACGGATTGGTAGCCTTTGGCCGTCGGTTTCAGAATGCTCCGATCAAAACCTTCGTTGAAGCTGTGGATGGCACGGTTCACCGGTTCGATCGGATCGCGCGGATCGCCGTTGACGGCGCATCCCGCCAGAGAAAGGCAGGCTACGAGGGGCAGGAAGTGTTTCGGAAGCATGGTGATGTTACTTATAGGATGAGACCACTTGTCGGTACAGCCGGATATTACTTGAGGCTCTTGGCTGTCGCACAGCTTGCTTGTACCCGGCATCGACCCCTTTCCGGGTGCGGTTGACCCCGATGCGATGGCGTGGGGACAATGACTGGCCCCCCCGAACTACAGGATCCCGCCAGAATGAATACCGAAACAGAACTTTCCAAAGAGCAGCAGATCATGCGTGCAATGCGCAAGACATTGACTTCGATCGTGCGCGATGCGGCGCCAAGAGATGGCATGCAAAGCCCTTTTTCTCCCGATACCGTCGAAAATATCCGCATGTGTCTGGGTCTGATTTCGGCCCGCGAGGCGGAGTTGGCGGAGGCGTTGAATTTGTCGCGCAACGAACGGCCGCACTATTCCGATGAGGAGCGGGCTGCGAAAACACTGCAGTTCGTGCCGCCCGGCAAGAAATTGAACTGATGGCCGAGGCAATCGCCAGCCTGATTGGCGACTCGGAATCGCCGGTCGTAATGACCGGCTATGTGGTGATCTACGCGCCCGGGCGCGGCAATCGCAAACGTTTTGCGGAAAGCTGCGTCGCGTTGCATGCCTCCGAGATCGAGGCGCGTGCCGCTGCACGTCCAGACCAGGGCTATTACGCGGCAGTTGCAGCAGGTCCGTCGCGTTCGTCGGAAGGATTCCGTCTGTTTTATCTGGTGCGCTGGCTGGAGTGAATCGACCAGCGTTGGCGCGCACTTTCCCTCAAGTTTTTTCCGGAAATACCGACACATGCCATGTGGCATAATCCGCCGCGTTTTTATAACTACCTGTGCTGGGGGTTTTCGAATGAAACGCTATGTGTTGCCTGTAATACTGGCTGGTCTGCTGACCGCTTGCGCTAGCGGCCCCGTTTTCCCTCCCGCGCCAGCCAAGGCTTCCGATAATTCAAGCTGGAATTACCTGCTCGGCCCTGGCGATTCCGTCAATGTGTTCGTTTGGGGTAATCCTGAAGTTTCCGGCACTTTCCCGATTCGTTCGGACGGCAAGATGACCATGAATCTGGTCGAAGACTTGCCGGCAAGTGGAAAGACGCCTTCCCAGTTGGCGCGCGAGATCGAGAAAATCCTTGCGCGTTATATCCAGGATCCGGTGGTGACCGTGATCGTCTCCAGCGGCGTCGGTCCGTTCAGTCAGCAGATTCGGGTGATTGGTCAGGCAGCCAAGCCGCAGGCGTTGAATTTCCGCGAAGAGATGTCGCTGGTCGACGTCATGATCGCGGTTGGCGGCTTGACCGATTTCGCCTCTGGCAACCGCGCCAGCATCTTGCGAGTGGTCGATGGCAAGCCTCAGCAATTTACCGTTCGATTGGAAGATCTCCTGAAGGGTGGCGATGTTTCCGCCAATGTCGATATGCGGCCTGGCGACGTCCTGGTTATTCCGGAAAGCTGGTTCTAACCGTTTCGCGGCAGCGATAAATCCTGCCAGGAGAGCTCAGGGATGAATGAAGCATTTGAGCAGGTATTCGGTTACGCCCGCTCGATTTGGCGAAAGCGCTGGATCGTGTTGGCCACTGCCTGGATCGTGGCGGTCGCTGGATGGGTTTGGGTTTACCTGTTGGAAAATCGTTACGAAGCGCAGGCGCGGGTATTCGTGGATACCCAATCTTTGTTGCGGCCGTTGTTGTCAGGCTTGGCTGTGCAGCCGAACACCGAGCAGCAGGTGGCGATGATGACGCGCACGCTGGCCAGTCGGCCCAATCTGGAAAAGGTTGCCCGGATGACGGACCTCGATTTGAGGGCCAAGACGCCGCAACAGCAGGAATCGCTCTATACCGGTCTGGCAGCGGCGATCAAGTTGCAGGGCACCGAGCGTGAAAATCTTTACACCATCGTCTATCAGAACACCAGTCCGGATGTCGCCAAGCGAGTCGTGCAGGCCTTGCTGACCATATTTACCGAAAGCAGCCTGGGCGGTGCGCGCAAAGATATCTCGAATACCCAGAAATTCATCGACGATCAACTGAAAGCCTATGAGGCGAAGTTGCTCGAAAAAGAAAAGCAGTTGGAGGAATTCAAGCGTCGCAACGTGGGTACGATGCCTGGCCAAGGCGGCGATTACTACGCCAAGTTGAACGAAATGAATCTGGCGCTCGAACAGGCCAAGCTGGAGTTGGAAGAGTCCACTAATCGCAAGAAGCAGTTGCAACAGCAATTGGATGATCAGGAGGAAGTGATCAGCCAGCCGCTGCCTGGCGGCGTTACCAGTTCGGCATTGGATGGCCGTATTTCCGCTTTGCAGACTGCGTTGGATAACCTTCGTTTGCGTTATACCGATCTGCATCCCGAGATTGCGCGCACCAAGCAGCTGATCGCGCGTTTGCAGGAGCAGAAGGCGCAGGAAGACGCTGCGGCCGCCAAGGCGCAGGCGCCAGGCGCAGTCAAGGCGCAAAACCCGGTTTACCAGCAACTCTCCATCGCGATTGCCGAGGCCGATGCCAATATGGCGTCGTTGAAGGCGCGCGTCGCGCAGATGCAGAACAAACGGAACGAGCTTTACAGATCTGTCGATCGCATTCCTCAGATCGAAGGCGAGTTCACGCAATTGATGCGCGACTACGACGTTTACAAGAGTAATTACGCCACTATGCTGGCGCGGCGTGAGACCGCTTCGCTTTCCGGTGAAGTGGAGAGCAAAACCGATGTGGTCGAGTTTCGCGTAATCGATCCGCCGCGCGTGCCGAGCAAGCCGGCATGGCCGAACCGGCCGTTGCTCGTTGTTGCGGTGCCTTTGGTCGGTATCGCTTTGGGGATGGCTATTGCGTTCCTGCTGGCCCAGTTGCGTCCAACCATCGAGAACCGTCGTCAATTGCGCGACCTGACGACCTATCCGCTGCTCGGTATGGTCACCATGATCGAGACCGATGTGGCGCGTCGGAGCAAGCGACGCTCGAATTTGATCTTTACTGCCGGCGGAGCCGGGCTCGTCTTGGCATTGCTTGCCCAGATGGTCTATTACCTTGTCCTTTCACCGGCGGCATAGGCCAGGAGGCGATATGAGTATTATCGAACGCGCAGCCGGCAAGTTAGGCAAGTCTGAAGAGTCTGTAGCTTCCGTCATTCAGCCGGCGCCTCGTTCAAGGGAACGGGCCGATGAAGGCAAGCTGATCGAGGCGGCGATAGAAAGGGCCGAGGCTTCTTTCGGCCAGATGCCGGAATCGCCGAGACAGGCTGTTCGTCACGCTGCCCCGGTCGACGAAGATGGTCCTGCGACTATCGTCGGCAGCCAGCGTGGTGTGGTCAATATTGCGCGGCTGAAACTGGCCGGTGCGCTTACGCCCGATGCGGGGCGCAGCAAGATTGCCGAGGAGTATCGGCTGATCAAGCGTCCGCTGTTGACTAATGCTTTTGGTCATGGCGGAAGTGCGCCCGTTCCCAACGGAAATCTGATCATGGTGACCAGTTCCATTCCAGGGGAGGGTAAATCGTTCACCGCGATCAATCTGGCCATCAGCATGGCAACCGAACTGGAAAGCACGGTGCTGCTGGTGGATGCCGACGTCGCAAAATCTTCCGTGATCAGATATCTGGGCCTGGAGGCGGATCGCGGTTTGCTCGACGTGTTGCGCGATCCTTCTGTGCAATTGGCCGATGTCTTGATCAAGACGGATATCGCCAAACTCACCGTGTTGCCGTCGGGTAGGGGCTTTGCGCATGCCACCGAACTGCTTGCCAGTTCGGCGATGAAGGATTTCGTGCAGGATATTTCCAGTCGCTACCATGACCGGATCATTATTTTCGATTGCCCGCCCTTGTTGGCTACCAGCGAGGCATCGGTGCTGGCGACTTATATGGGGCAGATCGTTTTTGTCGTCGAGGCGGAACATACACCGCAGGAAGCGGTCAAGGATGCGCTGGCGCATCTGGCCGATTGCGAATATGTCGGCGTCGTCCTCAACAAGGCGCCTCTGCGCACGGCCGGTGGCGACTACTACGGCTATGGATATGGTTATGGCGGCTATGGCGAGTATGGCCAGCAACAGCAATAGCCGCATTGCGCTTGCCGGTTTTCTGCTGGCATCACTGACACCGATTCATGCCTGGTCCGGCGATTGGAAATTCACGCCTTCGGTTTCACTGAATGAGCGATATTCCGACAATATTGGTTTGTCCTCGACCAACCCCGAAGCCTCGTTCACGACGGAAATCCGGCCGGGATTTCTGTTGAGCAGCAAAGGGGGGCGAGGCCAGTTTTCCGTCGATTATGGTTTGCAGGGGCTGATCTACAGCCATGACAGCGCGGCCAATACCGTCAACAACCAGCTCTCCGCCACGCTAAAGTCAGATTGGCTCGACGATCGTTTTTTCATCGATGCAGATGCGCGCATCACTCAACAAAACACGAATACGACTGGGCCGACGGGGACTGGCAATTACAACCTGACCAACAACCGAAGCGAAACGCGTTCGGCCAGTTTTGCGCCATCCTGGAAAAGCCGTTTCGGCAATCGCGCCAATCTCGAAGCAAGGTGGCAGATCACCTTCGCCGATTCCGATAATGCAGCCCTGTCCGGCGCGACGGGTAACAATCTGAGTCTCGGTTTGTCCAGCGGCAGCGAATTCAATCGGATTCCATGGAATCTGGATTACCGAATGCAAACCTCGGATGGCACGACCAACGGCAATCGAAATTCGAGTATCAGCGGCGGTCTCGGTTACATCGTCAGTCCCAAGACACGCTTGAATTTGACAGTGGGATCCGACAGCAACAACGGCACAACCAGCAGTTTCAATCAGGCCAGCGGGATGTACTGGAATTTGGGCGTCAACTGGGCGCCGACAAATAGAACCAGTTTGAGTGCAACGGCCGGCAAGCGTTACAACGGCAGTTCCTATGGGCTCAACTTCGCCCATCGCACGCGGAAAACCACTTGGGCGCTGCGTTACAGTGAAGTTGTCAGCGATCCCTATGCGCTGGCATCTTCGACTGCTGTCGTCGATGAGTACCTATGCAACAACGGGATCGAAAGGGTGGCTGCAGGCGCATCTGCGCCGACCAGTGCAAATTGCGGCGGGACCCCGCCGCGGCTTCTGAATTCGGGTTTGACCCTCTATTTGCCGCAAGCGGTCAATGGTTTCAACTTGAACAAAACCTGGTCGGGTACTGCGACGTACAAGACCGGCAAAAGTCTCTTCAGCATCATCCTCGATAAAAGTCGACGGGAGTTGCTGGCTACGAACGACAGTGATGACATCTACAGCCTGGCCGGCAGTTGGAATTTTCGTTTCGGACCGAGGTTGAGTTCCACTTTGTCCATGACTTCCGCTCACGCCGATACTGCAACCAGCCAGAGCGATGATTGGTCTTTGGCCGGATCGCTGGTTTACCAACTATCGCGTCAGGCCACGGGGCTGCTGGAGCTGCGGCGAGTCGAACGGGACTCCGGTTCCACCTCCGGGGCTTACAAAGAAAACAGCGTTTCCGCGCGTCTCAATATGAGCTTCTGAAGATGTACGAGAGTTACTACCAACTGCGGGACAAGCCGTTCCAGCTCAATCCGGACCCACGCTTTTTTTTCGCCAGCAAGGGACACAAGCGTGCATTCGCCTATCTCGAATACGGGCTTTCTCTGGGCGAAGGCTTCATCGTCATCACGGGCGATGTCGGTGCCGGCAAGACGTTGCTGGTCAAGAGCCTGCTCAAGAAACTCGAAAATGGCAGTTATCTGATCGGTCAACTGGTCAGCACGCAACTCGATGCCGACGATACGCTGCGTAGCGTGGCGGCTTCGTTCGGGTTGCAAGCGGAAGGCTTGACCAAGTCTGCGCTGCTCAAGAGCCTGGAAGATTACCTTCGTTTGGCCGTCAGGCAGAATCGTCGCCCGCTGCTGATCGTCGACGAGGCTCAGAATCTGGATCCGCGCGCGGTGGAAGAGTTGCGCATGCTGTCCAATTTCCACGAAAACGATAAACCGCTGCTGCAAAGTTTCCTGTTGGGTCAACCCGAGTTTCGCGACACCATTCAGAGTCCGGAGATGCTGCAACTGCGTCAACGCGTGATTGCTTCCTATCATCTGGGTCCGCTGGACCGTACCGAGACGATTCAATACATTGTGCACCGCTTGAATACTGCCGGCTGGCAGGGCAATCCCGCTTTCAGCGAAGATGCTTTCGATATCATCCATCAGTTTTCTGCCGGGGTGCCGCGGCGTATCAACACCTTGTGCGATCGCTTGATGTTGTTCGGCTATCTGGAAGAGCGCAACCTGCTCGACTCCGCCGCGGTCCAGGAAGTCATCAGCGACCTGCGTCAAGAAGTACATCATCAGGAACCGGGTGTTCGCCAGCAAAATGTTGTTGCAGCGAGAGCCGATGTGGCTTTGGCCGGTCAATCCGTCGCATTTTCCGTGCAGCCCTCCTATCCCGCACCAGCCCTCCAAGCGACCATGACGGAAGATATGGACGCGAGATTCGCGGCAATGGAACGTTCGATCAATCGTTTGATTCCGCTGGTCCGCAAGGTGCTCTACACCGTTACCGCAGGGAAAGAAACCGAATGAGCACCGAGATCGTCTGCGTGGTCGGCGCGCGTCCCAATTTCATGAAGATCGCGCCCATCATGGCCGCGTTCGCGAAGCATGGCGTGCAGGCCAAGCTGGTACATACCGGACAACATTACGATCCGGCCATGAGTGACAGTTTCTTCGAGCAGCTCGGCATTCCGCGGCCCGATGTGAATCTCGAAGTAGGCTCGGCCAGTCATGCCGTGCAGACCGCAGAGATCATGCGTGCGTTCGAGCCGGTGCTGGATGCCGAACTTCCCCGCGCGGTGCTGGTTGTCGGTGACGTGAATTCCACCATCGCCTGTGCCCTGGTGGCCGCCAAGAAGGGGGTCAAGGTCATTCATGTCGAGGCCGGATTACGTAGTTATGACCGCGCTATGCCGGAGGAAATCAATCGCGTCCTGACCGATCAGATCTCGGATTTGCTGTTTACCACCGAGCGCGCGGCGCAGGCCAATCTCGCCCGGGAGGGCGTCGCTGCCGAACGCGTCCAGTTTGCGGGCAATGTGATGATCGACACGCTACGTGCGCATTTAGCGCGGGCGGTGCCGGCTGCGGAAACGCTCGGCGGTGTTCCTGCGCGCGGATATGCGGTGGTGACATTGCATCGTCCGTCCAATGTCGATCATGAAGCCACTTTCCGTTCCTTGCTGGAAACGCTGAACCAGATCGCCGCGAAGATGGATGTCGTATTCCCGATTCATCCCCGCACCAAAGCCACGGCTGAACGTTTCGGCATGGCGGATTTGCTGGCGCGTCCCGGCATGCGTTTGCTGCCGCCGCAGGGTTACCTGGAAATGCTTGGCCTGACCCGCGATGCCACCGTGGTGCTCACCGACTCCGGCGGTTTGCAGGAGGAGACCACGGCATTGGGGGTGCCCTGCATCACGCTACGCGAAAACACCGAGCGTCCAATCACCATTGCCGAAGGCACCAACACGCTGACCGGACCCAATCCGGAAAAGATCCTGCAATGTCTGGCAGATATCCTTGAACATGGCGGCAAGCGTGGCCGCATCCCTGAATATTGGGATGGCCAGGCGGCGGATCGGATTGCCGTGACGCTGCGTGCCTGGCTTGATGCCCTTTAACCCGCTGGCAAAGTTCATTGCGCAATTCGGAAATTACCAACGTCATGAGTGTCGACGTGGAAGACTACTTCCAGGTCGGTGCTTTCGAACACACGATCCCGCATGCCGAATGGGAACGCTGGCCTTGTCGCGTTGAAGCCAATATCGAACGCATCCTTGCCTTGTTCGAACGCCACGACATCAAGGCTACGTTCTTTACCTTGGGCTGGATCGCGCAACGCTATCCCGACATGGTGCGGACTATCGTTGCCGCTGGCCACGAATTGGCAAGCCACGGCTATGGACATCAACGCGCTACCGCGCTGACGGCAAGTGAATTTCGGGCCGATGTCACGCGCGCCAAGGCGCTGCTGGAAGATATCGGGGGCAAAGCCGTCAATGGCTACCGCGCACCGAGTTTTTCGATCGGTAGCGGCAACCTCTGGGCACTCGATGTCCTGGCCGAAACAGGGCATCGCTACAGCTCCAGCATCTACCCGATCGCGCATGACCATTACGGCATGCCCGATGCGCCGCGCTTCCCGTATCGGCCGCAACAATGCGCCTCCTTGCTGGAAATGCCGCCGACCACCGTTCTCTGGCACGGCCGCAATCTGCCTGCCGCTGGCGGCGGCTATTTCCGCCTGCTGCCATATGTCGCTTCGCGTTGGCTGATCAATCGTGTCAATCAGACCGACAAGCGTTCCGCCATGTTCTATTTCCACCCCTGGGAAATCGATCCTCTGCAGCCGCGGGTGCCTGGCGCGCCGCTGAAAAGCCGTTTGCGGCATTACGTCAATCTGGGCCGCATGGAAGCCAAGCTTGAGCGGCTCTGTCGTGATTTTAATTGGGGGCGTGCAGACCAGGTCTACGCAACCGAGTTGATGGTTTCGTCCAACGTATGAACCTGATTGTCAGAATGGCCGTCGATGCCGATGCCAACGCCTGGGATGCCTTTGTAATCGGTTTGCCGGAAGCCACCTTTTTTCACCGTTTCGGCTGGCGCAAGGTGGTACAGCAAGCTTACGGACACCGTACCTATTTTCTATTGGCGGAGCGTGACGGTGTCATCGAGGGCGTGCTGCCTCTGGCAGAAATCAAAAGCATCCTGTTCGGTCATTCCCTGATCGCCAGCCCGTTCTGCGTCTATGGCGGCATTGCCGCCGCGACAGCGGAGGCGCGCGAGCAACTGGATCGACGCGCGCAGTCTCTGGCAAAGGAACTGGGCGTCGGCCATCTGGAGTATCGCGACCGCGATGCGCCGGCACATGCCGATTGGCCCGGCAGCGATCTTTATGTCACATTCCGCAAAGAGCTGGACCCGGACGTCGAGAAGAATATGCAGGCCATTCCGCGCAAGCAGCGCGCCATGGTACGCAAGGGCATCAAGAACGGGCTGACGATCGATCTGGAAGATGGGGTGGACGGATTTTTCGCGGTGTATGCGGACAACGTGCGCCGGCATGGCACACCGGCCATGCCCAAGCGCTACTTTGCCCTGCTGCGCGAAACGTTCGGCGACGATTGTGAAGTGATGTTGGTACGCAGCCCGGAAGGGCAAGTGGTCAGCGGCGTGTTGAGCTTCTATTTTCGCGATGAAATCCTGCCTTATTACGCCGGCGATGCCGTCGCGGCACGTGCGCTGGCCGCCAACGATTTCAAATACTGGGAATTGATGCGCCGTGCCTGTGAACGTGGCATCCGGATCTTCGATTACGGCCGCAGCAAGGTTGGCACCGGGCCGTACGATTTCAAACGCAATTGGGGTTTCGAGCCAACTCCGCTGCATTACGGCTACAAGTTGGTGAAGGCCGAGCGCGTTCCTGAGAACAACCCCAACAATCCGAAATATCAGTTGTTCATCAAGGCTTGGCAGCATCTGCCGTTGCCGGTGGCAAATTTTCTGGGGCCGTTCCTGGTGCGTAATCTGGGCTGAACCCTTATGCACAGCGCCAAGCCGGACTTGTTGTTTCTCGCCCACCGCATCCCTTTTCCGCCGGATAAGGGCGACAAGATTCGTTCTTATCATCTGCTCAAGCATCTTTCCGCACATTACCGTATTCATCTGGGCGCTTTCATCGATGATCCGGACGATTGGCGCCATGCCGATGCACTCTCCGATCTTTGCCACGATGTTCGCTTGATTGCGCTGGATCCGCTCAAGGCGAAGGTGAAATCGCTACGCGGCCTGTTGACCGGCGAAGCGCTTTCCCTACCGTATTACCGCAACACCGGGATGTCGCACTGGGTGTCCGACAAGGTGAATTCAGGGATCGATCGTAGCGTCATCTATTCCTCGGTCATGGCTCAGTACGTCATGCAGGCGCCGGGCAAGCGAGTGATGGATTTCGTCGACATGGATTCCGACAAATGGCGCCAGTACGCGCCCACCAAATCCTGGCCGATGTCCTGGTTGTACGGTCGCGAGGCGATTCGTTTACTGGAATGGGAGCGTAAGCTCGCGTCTGCTTTTGATGCCAGTCTGTTCGTCTCGGCGCAGGAAGCCGCTGACTTCATTCGTGCTGCGCCGGAGTCGGCTGCACGCGTCGGCTGGTACAACAATGGCGTGGATGCGGCGTATTTCTCGCCCGAGCGGGAGTATGAAAATCCCTACGCCAAGGACGAGGTGGCCGTTGTTTTTACCGGTGCGATGGATTACTGGCCCAATATCGATGCTGTCCAGTGGTTTGCCAGCGAGGTATTGCCAGCGTTATTGCAGTCTCATCCCAACCTGATTTTCAGCATCGTCGGCAGTCGGCCATCCCCCGCGCTGCAAGCGCTTGCCGGCCGGCATATCCGGGTAACCGGACGGGTGCCGGATGTGCGGCCCTGGTTGGCGCATGCGCAAGTCGTCGTTGCTCCGATGCGAATTGCACGTGGCGTGCAAAACAAGGTGCTGGAGGGAATGGCGATGGCGCGTACCGTTGTCGTTTCTGCTCAGGGCCTGGAAGGCCTTGAAGCGCGTCCAGGCGACGAAGTATTGCTTGCCGAGTCGCCCACCGCCTTCGTCGATGCCTGTCGTGCCGTCATCTCCGGGTGCGACCTGGGGGCGGCGGCGCGACATCGGGTCGTAAATAGTTACGCTTGGGAGGCGTGTTTACGCAAGATCGATGTACTTCTGGAGGATGGCCTCGATGGTTGATATGACTTCCGGGGTGAGTCCTGGTCGGGCCTGGATAACCGCGCTGGGCTTGCTCGTTCTTGCCTGGCTAGGCTTGGCATTCCTGTTGCAACCCACATTTACATCAATGAGCGATATCTGGTCGCGCTCCGATACCTTTGCACATGGCTACGTCATTCTGCCGCTCAGCCTGTGGCTGATGTGGCGCGAGCGTCACGAACTTGCGGCGATCCAGACGACACCCGATTGGCGTGTAATCTTTCTTGCGGCGCCGACTGCCCTGGTGTGGTTGTCGGCGCGCATCGCCGGTGCTCTGGTCGTCGAGCAGTATGCTTTCGTCGTTCTCGCGCTACTGGCGGTTTGGGCGCTGTTGGGCTGGCGTTGGTTCCGCGGCGCACTGTTTCCTCTGCTGTATCTGCTGTTGATGGTACCGAACGGCGAATTCCTTTTTCCCGTCTTGATCGACTATACGGCCGACGTCACCGTAGCCGCATTGCAGTTGGCAGGGATTCCGGTGTACCGCGAAGGCTCGTTTTTCACGCTGCCTTCCGGCGAGTGGAGTGTGGTGGAAGAGTGCGGTGGTTTGCGCTACCTGGTGTCCTCCATCACGTTGGGCCTGCTCTACGCCTATCTGACTTATCGCACGCTCTGGAAACGCTTGGCTTTCACGCTGGCAGCCGTCGTCGTGCCTCTGCTGGCGAACGGGATGCGCGCCATCATGGTGGTGTTTACCGGTCATTATTCCGATATGACGCTCATGATCGGTGAAGATCATCTGTGGTTTGGCTGGGTGTGGTTCGGCGTCGTCATGCTGCTCATGTTCTGGGTCGGCCTGTTCTGGCGGGAGGATGTCGATCTGCCGGAAAAACCACAGTCCGTCATGAAAGCGCCGCGCTCACCTGTTGTCGTCGCTGGACTGTTTCTTCTGGTCCTGGCGGCGTTTCCGGCCTGGGAGCGCTGGTTGTCGGTGCAGCCGGGCCGTGCGGTGAGCTTGACGGCACCAGTTGCAGAGGCAGGCTGGCAACAGGAAACTCAGGCGTTCACGGAATGGTTGCCGCAATGGCAAGGCCCGGATGCGAAATTGGTCGCGCATTACCGGCTGAACGGACAACCCGTGTTGCTCTATGTGGCGCACTACGACAAGCAACGCCAGGGTTCAGAATTGATCAGTTATGGCAACAGGCTCAGGCCACCGGGAAGAGGCGGCTGGGGGGTGATCAGCGATGTTATCCAGACCGTACCAATGAGTGACGGCAAACGCGAAGTGCGCGTCGCCCATTTGCGCAATGCGGAAAGCGGAGGCCGCTTGTTGGTCTGGCAGTGGAACCGGGTCGCTGGCCGCGATCTGCTGAACCCTTACTACATCAAATTCGATCTTGCCCTGAGCAAACTGCTCGGACGCCATGACGACGGTACCGCGATCCTCATTGCGACGCCTTATGTCGACAAAACGACGCTGGCCGAAACGACTTTGCGGGCATTTCGCGATACCTATACGGGACGTCTCAACGCCTTGCTGGATTCTCCATGAACACATCCGGTAAGCAGATGCTGATTGCGCATGTCGTCTACCACTTCGGTACAGGCGGCATGGAAAACGGCATGGTCAATTTGATCAACCGCTTGCCGCAAGACCGTTATCGTCACGCGATCATCTGTCTGGCCGGTCATGGCCCGTTTGCCAAGCGCATCACCAATCCCTGCGTCGAATTTCATGATCTGGGCAAGCGTCCCGGCCATGATCTGGCCTGGTACGGCCGCCTCTACAAGTGCTTGCGCGAACTCAGGCCGGATATCCTGCACACCCGCAATCTGAGCACGCTGGAGGCCCAGTTCGTTGGCGCTCTGGCGCGCGTGCCGGCGCGTGTGCATGGCGAGCATGGGCGCGATGTGTTCGATCTCGAAGGCAAGAACCGCAAGTACAACGTGTTGCGAAAAGCTGCCCGACGCCTGATTCACCGCTATATCGCAGTCAGTCAGGATCTGGCCGGTTGGTTGCATGAGACGGTTGGCGTGCCGCAAGCGCGTATCGCGCAGATTTATAACGGTGTCGACCGTACGCGTTTCCATCCTCGCCAAGAGACACGTCCCGATCTCGGCCGGCCGGAGTTTTTCGCCGGCGCAACCTGCGTTATTGGCAGCCTCGGTCGCATGGCCGCAGTAAAAAATTACCCCGGACTGACCGAAGCATTTATCCGCCTTTGCCGGATGCATCCCGATGCCGGCGGGTTGCGTCTGGTCATTGTCGGTGATGGCGCTGCGCGGCAAACCTGCCAGGCCATGCTGGATGCAGCAGGCCTTGGCCAGCAGGCCTGGCTACCCGGCGATCGTTCCGACACGCCCGACTGGATGCGCAGTTTCGATTTGTTCGTTCTCAATTCGCTGGGCGAAGGTATCTCGAACACCATACTCGAAGCCATGTCCACCGGCTTGCCGGTGATCGCAACACAGGTCGGCGGCAATCCGGAACTGGTGCAGCCGGGACAAAACGGCTTCTTGATCCCATCTGGCGAGCCGGATACCCTCGCACAGGCACTAAGCCAATATGCGGATGACTCGGCGCGGCGGCTAGGGGAAGGGAGCGCCGCGCGTGTCCGCATCGAAACTGAATTCGATTGGGATCGCGCGACAACTGCCTATGCGGCGGTATACGACGCGCTTCCAGGCCAGAAACCACTGTCATAAGAAAGAAACGTTCAGACCATGTGCGGCATAACCGGTGTTTTCGACTTGCGCGAAACGCGCGCCATAGACCGCGACGTTCTCGCCCGCATCAACGATATGCAATGGCATCGCGGCCCGGATGAAGCCGGCCTGCACCTGGAACCCGGACTTGGTTTCGGGCATCGGCGCTTGTCCATTATCGACATCGCCGCCGGCCAGCAACCGTTGTTCAATGAGGATGGCAGTGTTGCCGTGGTGTTCAACGGCGAAATCTACAACTTCGTCGATCTCATTCCTGAACTCACTGCGCTGGGCCATACCTTCAAAACGCGCTCCGACACGGAAACCATCGTCCACGCCTGGGAACAGTGGGGCGAAGACTGCGTGCATCACTTCCGCGGCATGTTTGCTTTTGCGTTGTGGGACAGGAACCGGCAAACGCTGTTCATGGCGCGCGATCGACTCGGCGTGAAGCCGTTGTTCTATGCCGTGACCGACGACGGATTTCTGGTATTCGGCTCCGAATTGAAGACGATCACAGCCTGGCCGGGCTTTCGACGCCAGATCGACGACAAAGCGGTTGAAGAGTACTTCGCCTACGGCTATGTGCCGGAACCCCGCACCATTTATACAACTGCGTTGAAGATGTCACCCGGACATCGCTTGTTGATCAAGCGCGGGCAACCCGTCGGCGAACCGCGGGAATACTGGGATGTGCCGTTCACGCCGCATTCGAATCTGCTCTCTTTGCAAGATGCCGAGGAGGAGATGATCGAGCGTCTGCGCGAGGCAGTGCGGATTCGCATGGTGGCGGAAGTTCCGCTGGGGGCATTCCTGTCCGGCGGCGTCGATTCATCCGCTGTCGTGGCAATGATGGCCGGGTTGACCGAACAGCCGGTGAAGACCTGCTCGATTGCCTTCTCCGACCCGAAGTACAACGAGGCCGAATTCGCTCGCCAAGTCGCCGAGCGCTATCACACCGACCATCACGTCAGTACCGTCGAGGCAGACGATTTCAGTTTGCTGGACGAACTTGCCCATTTATACGATGAGCCTTACGCCGACTCTTCCGCGATGCCGACCTACCGTGTCTGCCAACTGGCACGCAAGGATGTGACCGTCGCACTTTCCGGCGATGGCGGCGATGAGAACTTCGCTGGCTACCGGCGTTATCGCTGGCATAGCTACGAGGAAAAAATGCGGTCGATGCTGCCGGTCGGCGTGCGCCGCCCGCTGTTCGGCATGCTCGGCAGCCTTTACCCGAAAGCGGACTGGGCACCCAAGGTGTTGCGCGCCAAGACCACCTTCCAGGCCATGGCGCGTGACAGCGTCGAAGGCTATTTCCACGGCGTTTCGTTGATGGACAACGACCTGCGCGCAAAGGCGTTCAGCTCGGAGTTCAAGCGTCGCCTCAACGGCTACAACGCGGTCGAAGTGCTGCGCCGCCACCATGCTCATTCCCCGGTGCGAGATGGCGATGCCATCTCGCAAGTGCAATATCTGGACATGAAGACGTATCTGGTCGGCGACATCCTCACCAAGGTCGATCGTGCCAGCATGGCGCATGCCCTCGAGGTGCGCGTTCCTTTCCTGGACCATAAGCTGGTGGAGTGGGTTTCCGGATTGCCGCTGGATTACAAAATCCGCGGAACGGAAGGCAAGTTCATGCTCAAGCAGGCCCTGGAGCCGCACTTGCCGCACGACATCATGTATCGCAAGAAAATGGGATTTTCGATTCCGGTTGCGGAATGGTTCCGCGGCCCCTTGCTCGGCAAACTGCGCTCCGCGATGTCGAGCCAGCGCATGTCGGATACCGGATTGTTCGATATGGCATTCCTGAGTCATATGGTCGACGAACATGCCAAAGGGGTGCGGGACTACAGTGCATCGCTCTGGTCCCTGCTGATGTTCGAAGCGTTCCTGCGGAATCAGGAGCGGTTGCCAAATTAAGCAGAATGACCAACGCGAATCCCGCTTAGTCTGCTGACGGGGTTCTGTGTATCGCCCAGGATGCAACTGCGGCTAAATCGTACGCCAAATGCTGGTTTCAACGACTGGCCCGCGCCACCTTGTAGTGTTTAATCTACCTGCGAGAGCACAGGCTATCCCTTACATTATCAAGGTCGGCAAAGCAGGGCGGCATCTGCTTCACGGTCAAGGTCGAATCAACTCAGACTTACTGGCTGAGGTAATTTTGTTGTTGGAGTTTTCTTGCAAAATAAAAATAGGTAGGTCTTTACATGGATAAACAAACTATTCAGCGGGTCGGGGCTTCCATATCAGTAGTGGTGCCTGTCTATCGTTCTCAGGATGCGCTGCGTGAACTCTATCGTCGGCTTGTGGTTGTGCTGGAGCCGATAGACCCGAGCTTTGAAATTATCCTGGTGGAAGATTGCGGCGGCGACAACTCGTGGTCGGTCATCATGGACCTGGCGACTGCCGACCCTCGCGTGCAGGGTATCCAGCTTGCCCGCAATTATGGTCAGCACAACGCGCTGCTGTGCGGTATCCGCGCTGCCCATGGCGAGATTGTGATCACCCTCGACGACGATCTGCAAAATCCGCCGGAAGAGATTCCCGCCTTGCTGGCCAAGCTGGATGAAGGGTACGACGTGGTTTACGGCAAGCCGCGCCGGGAGCAGCACGGTTTTCTGCGCGATGCCGCTTCGCGTATCACCAAGCTTGCCTTGCAAAATGCCATGGGGGCTGAGACGGCCAGCCAGGTCAGCGCCTTCCGCGCTTTCCGAACTCGCCTTCGCCTGGCGTTCGAGGCTTACCGTAGTCCGACGGTCAATATCGACGTACTCCTGACCTGGGGCACGACCCGCTTCGGTGCGGCGGTGGTTCGGCATGACGAACGCAGTGTCGGCGAGTCCGGCTATACCTTGCGCAAACTCATCAATCATGCGCTGAACATGATGACGGGCTTCTCAACCATGCCGCTGCAAATGGCCAGCGTGATGGGTTTCATCTTCGCGTTGTTCGGATTCGGCTTGCTGCTGTATTTGCTGGGACGCTACCTCGCCTTTGGCAGCGTCGTCCCCGGTTTTACCTTTCTGGCCTCCATCATCGTGATCTTTTCCGGGGTCCAATTATTTGCCCTCGGTATCTTCGGTGAATACCTGGCGCGCATGCATTTCCGCTCCATGGAACGTCCGCCATACACCGTGCAGCAGGGCACGCAGTAGTTGCTGGATGGGGAAATAACATGGCAGCAAGTGGAATCGTCGACACTTCGAACCTGTTCCTCACCTGGAGTGAGGCCGCGTGGGACAGTGTCGTCTTCGGCTATCCGGTTTTGCAGATCGGCCAGATTGAATGGCGCGGTACGGGGGCCGACAAGGATTTCAAACTATTCGAGTCGGCGCGGCTAGAGGTTGGTGCCGGCCTGATCAGTTGTCGTATGGCGCATGACCGACTCAGGGAGTCCATGCTGCTGGAACAGCACGCGTTCCGTTTCATCGAGATGGCCTACCACCCGGAATTGGATATCCTGGGGGAAATTGCTCTGCCGGCCGACACACTATCTGTCCTGCCGGCCGGGCGCATGGACCTGCCCGAAGTGCTCGATATCGCCGGTCACGCCTTTCGCAATGAGCGGTTTCATGTCGATCCGCGTCTCGACCCATCGTTAGGCGATCTGCGCTATTGCAACTGGGTGAAAAGCAGCCTGGATCATCCCTCGCAACGCCTTTTTCTGGTGAGCGACGGGCCGCGGCTGGTGGCTTTCTTCGTCACGGAAATGCAGCCGGACGGCACCTGTTACTGGCACCTCAATGCGGTGGCACCTAATGCCCAGGGGCAAGGCTACGGTCGGCGCGCCTGGCAGGCCATGCTTGTTGAGGCGCAAAAGGCGGGTGCGCGACGCGTGCAAACCTGCATCGTCGCGCGCAATCATCGTGTCCTGAATCTCTACGCCCGCCTGGGTTTTCGCTTTGCAGCCCCGCAAATGACTTTCCACTGGGTGAGAGCATGATCGATGCCAACACCCGCGGCCAATTCCTGCGATATGCCGTGGTCGGCCTGGCTTCCAATCTGGTGCTTTATCTTGCCTATCTGGGATTGACCGAGTTCGGATTCGGGCCTAAAGCTGCGATGAGCCTGCTTTATGTCCTGGGCGTGATGCAGACCTTCCTGTTCAATCGCACCTGGTCCTTCGGGCACCGCACTGGGTTGCATGGCGCATTTGCTCGCTATGTCGCCAGCTACGGCTTGGGCTACATGCTCAATCTGGTTGTGCTCTGGATTGCCGTCGACCGTTTGGCACTGCCTCACCAGATGGTGCAGGGCGTGATGATCCTGGTTCTGGCCATGCTGCTGTTTTTGTTGCAAAAATTTTGGGTGTTTCGACACCCATAAATGCAACTAAGAGACCTGATACCGATCTCTCTCCCTCTGAATTTCGCCCACGAAATTTTATTACCCCAAACTATCCACGATAGATGGGATGCATAAGTCCCACTTGTCGCCGGACGAAAAGCTAGAAGATCCAGCGATCGCTCGATTTTGTAGTGTGGTGAAACCGTTACACAAAATGAAAGTTTCAACGACTATAAATGTGTTCTCTTAGTTATTAACCTTAGCCATGGCTAGGTAGGTGCATGTAGCGATAGTGCGACGTGCGGCCGATTCCTTTGCTGCTCGGCTTGCCGTCGATGAGTTCGGCTTGGCTTCGGGTTACGCGGAGCGTGAACTTTCGTGGCGATGCCATACCATTGTTTTTATTGAAATATTCTGATTATCCGTTTCTGATTCATTCAGATCATTTGGGGGCCAATATGCAGATTCCATTCAACAAGCCTTATATGACCGGCAAGGAGCTTTGGTATATCGCCCAAGCGCATGCCAATGGTCATTTGGCGGGTGATGGCAGTTTCACCCAAAAGTGCAATACCTGGCTGGAGACGCGAACTGGCACGCACAAAGCCTTGCTTACCCACTCCTGTACGGCAGCATTGGAAATGGCCGCCATCCTGGCCGATATCCAGCCGGGGGATGAGGTAATCATGCCGTCCTATACCTTCGTCTCGACCGCAAATGCTTTTGTGCTGAGAGGGGCTGTGCCGGTGTTCGTGGACATACGGCCGGATACCTTGAATATCGATGAAACCAAGATCGAAGCGGCTATCACCGATAAAACCAAGGCCATCGTGCCCGTCCATTACGCCGGTGTCGGTTGCGAAATGGACGCGATCATGGCGATTGCCCGCAAGCACAATCTGTTGGTCATTGAAGACGCCGCGCAGGGCATCATGTCGACTTACAAGGGGCGTCCTTTAGGCTCCATCGGTCATCTCGGTGCATTTTCCTTCCATGAAACAAAAAACATCATCAGTGGCGAAGGCGGCGCGTTGCTGGTCAATGACCCTGTCCTGGCTGAGCGTGCCGAAGTCATCCGCGAGAAAGGCACCAATCGCAGTCAGTTCTTCCGTGGTCAGGTAGACAAGTACACCTGGGTGGACGTGGGGTCATCTTATCTACCCTCGGAACTCATCGCAGCGTTCCTCTGGGCTCAGATGGAAGAGGCGGATGCCATCACGCAGCGACGCCTGGCGATGTGGAAAACCTACCATCATTGGATGGCCGATCAGGAAATTGCCGGCAAGGTGCGGCGACCAGTCATCCCCGGACATTGCGTCCATAACGCCCATATGTATTACCTGCTGCTGCCCGATCTGGATCGGCGCACCGCAGTGATCACTCGGCTGAAGAAAGTCGGCATCCAATCGGTATTCCACTACGTGCCGCTGCATAGCGCTCCAGTGGGCCAGCGAATGGGCCGCACCAGTGGCGAGTTGCCCGTTACCGTGGAAATGTCGGATCGCTTGCTACGTTTGCCCCTGTGGGTGGGGCTTGAGGACCAGCAGTCGGATGTCATTCGTCAGATATTTGAAGCAATCGGCTGAGATGGACGGGCGCGCAAGCATCCATGCCAAGTTGCTGGAAAAAGGCTGTTTCTTTCCTGTATGGCTGCTGTGTGGATTCACCATTCTTTACCATGCCGCGTTGTGGTTGGGCGCGTCGCTAGCAGACCTGACATCGATCAGCCTGGCGTGCGCGATCGCCTGTGTCGGCTATCTGAGCTGGCGATCTTTGCGCGCCAGGGGAGATGGGGGCGACGGCATTTTCAAGGGCTTCCTTACAAACCGCGGCATCTTTGCCCTGGCCTTGATTGGTGTTTTCGCCGCCGGTATCGCTCTCCTTGCCATCAAGCCAAACAATGACGACGTCAACTATTTAGCCCATGCCGTATTGACCTGGGCTCAGCCGGATCAGCCTTTGACCTGGCACTACCCCTTTGCAGGGGTAGCAGAAACGGGACGTTTTTCATTCGATATATTTCAGAGTTACCCCTTTTTAATCGCAGTACTGGCCAGTCTGACAGGTGTCCAGTTACTCGATATCTATCATCTGGCGATCCCCGTATTGGGAGGCTTGGGATTCGTTGCTGCCTGGTTTCTCCTCTTGTATCGATTGACGGGCAATTGGGGCGCCTCAATTGTGGGCGTCCTGGTGCTGGTCATCATTGCGGCGACCGATGGGGTGACACAGAGGTCGATTGCAAGTTTCGGGCTTTACCGGATTTGGCAGGGCAAAGTCATCTTGCTGCAAATTTTCGTGCCGCTTGTCGTTCTGGCTACGCTGGATGTGCTGGAAAAAACAGGGCCTCGGCATTGGTGGCGTTTGTTTGCTTTGTCGGTAGCCGGAATCGGTCTGACCTCGACGGCGCAATTCTTTCTGCCCATCCTCGCTGGGTTGGTTGCGCTGTCCTACGTCATTGCCCAGCGTATGCCTAAACTGTTGCCGAAGTCGTTCGCCATTGCTTTATTGATAGGGCTTTACCCCTTGCCGCTGACCCTCAGCGTTTTGTTGATGCATCGTCAGGGCAGTCCTGTCGGTTTTGAATTCGCTTCTTCCATCCCGGAAGTTTTGCGGCTGGTATATGACTTACCCTCCCTGACACTGGCAATAGCCGCAATCATGCTGATGGTTATGGTGCGGGTTAAGGAATACGCACAACTGAAATGGTTGCTTATATGGTGCGGGATGCTGTTTGCACCTCTATCTATCGGTCCCGTTGCCGAAATGGTCGCCACCTATGTCACCACCAAAGACGCATTCTGGCGATTGGCCTACGCCTCTCCGGTCGTTCTTTTGATCGGACTTGGCTCCGCTCATGCCTACAACAGTGATTCATTGCGCAAGGCAGCGACCGGATTCGTAGCGCTATTGGGGTTGACGGCACTCGTTCTTGCACTGTTGCCGTTGGGGGTATCACCGCTATCTCGATCTTATGTGCGTTTCCCCGCAGTGGATTACAAACTGCCAGCCGATACGAAAAAGGTAGCGCTCTCGATATCGGAGAAATTGCCTGCAGGCACGATGTTGGCAGCAGATGAATTGGCCCGGACTATTCCGCTGCTGAGTGGGAAATTCCGTATGGCGATATTCCGTGAACTGGACGCGCCCAATGTATTGATCGCCGATGGTCTGGATGCGCATGCGCAGGCATTGCAAGGTGCCTTTCGTTTCGTCAGCGGCGAGACAAGTGACGAAAATCTCCCGGGATTCGAGACCTACCTATTCATGGGGCTGGACTACTTCGTGCTCAGGAGCAGCGTGATGAAGCACCCCAAGGCAGCCATACTGTTGGATCAAGCAGGATATTGCCTGCATGGGGGCGACTGGGACGGCTATGCGGTATTTGTCCGGGGTAAATGCGACACGCGACAGGCTGCGCGTGGGCAAATCATGGCCTGATCCGTTCACTGCTCACGATCAACTCGGAAAATTGCGATGGATATGAGATTAACCAAAGATTTTGCAACTTCCGCCTATGCCTTTGCCGGCGTCATGTTTGCGGCATTGGCAGTGCGCTGGCTCTTTTTCACCGGTTTTTTTGGCACCGATGAAATCAACTATACCGTCCAGGGCTTGCTTAATTCCCAGGGTGTTTGGCGATCATCCGACTACGTCGGCGATGTCCGGCTCGGCATCAATTTTCCAGTCGGCTTGGCGCTGTGGCTGTTCGGTACCTCGGAGTTCGTTGCCAATCTCTGGTCTCTCCTGTGTTCACTGGGCGAGGTAGTCCTGGTTTTCCTGATCGCGCAACGGTTCTGGGGGCTCAAAGCCGCGGTGCTGAGTGCCTTGCTGCTGGCGTTCACTCCCCTGCATGCGCACTTTGCCGGACGCTTGATGGCGGATGCGCCGTTGGGATTCTTTATTACGCTTAGCTTCTATGCGCTGTTTCGGGGCGATCTCAATGTGTCGTGGCGTTGGCATCTTGCCGCTGGTCTGGCGGCGGGTTTCGTCTGGTGGATCAAGTCGCACGTTGCGTTGCTCTATGTCCTTGTTTTCGCGGGCTACTTATTGTGGGAGAAACGCATCTCAGCCAAATGGTTCATCATGGGCGCAGGTTTTGTCGCCATGGTGGTGTTGAATTCCCTGATTTTCTGGGGCATGCAAGGCGATTTCTGGCACGTCATCCGCATGACCACATCAGGAGGGGCCGAGTACGCGCAGCAGCAATGGATGAAGACCTCCGCAGGGTTTTATCTGTATTACCTGTTTGTCGATATGCGGCATACCTGGCTGCTCGGGCCGCTGGCACTGCTCGGTCTGATCGCTTCGCTGCGAAGGAATGCTGGCGACGATGGGATGATCCGGGTTGCGATCTGGGGTATCGGCCTGCTGACTGTGTTCAGCCTGTTCGTGTTGTCCATCAAGCCCTTGACCTTCATACCCAAGCAGACCAACTACATGCTGATGTTCCTTGCCCCCCTGGCCTTGCTCGGGGGGTACGGGCTTTCCCGCTTGTCGCGACCGGTCATGCTTGGACTTGCTGGCTTGATCGTTGTCCTTGGCGTGTTCGGCACTGCGCTCGAGCAAATGGCTATCCGCTCGTTTGTCGCCAACAGCAAGCCCACTCAGGCTTACCTGGCGAGCGCTGCCGGTTCCAAGAACATTTATGGCATGACCAACGCAGTGCGCTTCGGGATTTATGAACGTATTTTCGCGGCTGATCCCGATAAGACGCCCATCATTCGGAACATGAAGTTCCTGGACGACGATATGAAATGGTTGCGGACCAAGGGCGTCGATCAGAACGGTTTTGTGGCCTATGCCGTGATTGATTGGCAGACCGCCGAATGGGGACATCATGGCGCATTCAGAAGCGCGGCCGATTTGCCGGCGTGCTGGCGACCGGTCGCCAAGCTTGCGCCCGTAAGCTCGGGGGGGGGCGTTTCCCTGGTTGCGAAAGCAATTCGATTTGTCGAGTTGTTTCCCACTAATCCGCGATTGATGGATAAACTCGAAAACTTGATCCAGCCCAAGCCTGCGGTCGTTTACGGCATACCGCCGGCATGCGAAGCTAAGGCGATTCCCCCATAATCCCGAACAAAAAACCGCGGCTAAATCCAGTTCTTACCCATGCGCATCCTGCACCTGTTCGATCATTCCCTTCCGCTACATTCCGGCTACACCTTTCGCAGTGCCAACATACTGCGAGAACAACGCAAACTGGGTTGGGAGACGTTTCATCTCACCAGCCCGAAACAGGTCAATTGCAGTTTGAGCGAAGAGGATGCGGATGGCCTGCATTTCTATCGCACTGCATCGCCAAACGGGTTGGCAAGCCGTTTGCCGGTGTTGAATCAGTGGGCCTTCATGCGAGCTTCCGAGCATCGCTTGCTCGAACTTGCGCAACAGCTCAAGCCGGATATCCTGCATGCGCATTCGCCCTTGCTGAATGCCTGGCCTGCCATTCATGTCGGCCGCAAGCTGGGCATCCCGGTCGTTTATGAAATCAGGGCCTTCTGGGAAGACGCCGCAGTCGATCACGGCACGCAAACGGAAGGCAGTCTGCGTTATCGGCTTACCCGCGAACTGGAAACCCGTGCAGTGCGACAAGCCGATCAGGTGGTCACTATCTGCGCCGGCTTGCGCGGCGATCTGATTGCGCGGGGTATCGATGCGGGAAAAATAGGGGTAGTCCCGAACGCGGTTGATATCGAACATTTCAGCCTCGGTGGCACTGCCGACCCGGTGTTGAAAGAAAAACTGGGACTCGCTAATTGCCAAGTGATTGGCTTCCTGGGTTCCTACTATGCCTATGAAGGCCTCGATTTACTGATCCAGGCCTTACCGCGCATGCTTGAGCACAAACCGGATGTGCGTATTCTGCTGGTCGGCGGAGGTCCGCAGGAAGCCAATCTGAAGGCGCTCGCGAGCAGTTTGAATGTGTCTGACAAAGTCGTTTTCGTCGGCCGGGTCGCGCATTCCGAAGTCAGCAAGTATTACGATCTGGTCGATCTGCTGGCATATCCGCGTCACCCCATGCGCTTGACCGAGTTGGTGACGCCGTTGAAACCGCTGGAAGCGATGGCGCAGGGGCATTTGCTGATCGCGTCCGATGTGGGTGGTCACCGCGAACTGATCGACGATGGCCGCACCGGCGTGCTGTTCCGTGCCGGCGATGTCGCAGCGCTGGCAGCCAAGGCGTTGGCAACGCTGGATCTGCCCGATCAAGGCCAGGCCATGCGCGCGAATGGTCGCCGTTTCGTGGAAGATGAACGCAACTGGACGCGCAGCATCGCCAACTACAAGACCATCTACGGCGCCGCCTTGGGCCGGGCTATTGCGGATTGATTTGACGCCTTCCGTGAACACCTCGCGCATCGCAATCGTGGGTCCGCTGCCGCCTCCGGCTGGCGGTATGGCCAACCAGACGCTGCAACTTTCCCGCCTGTTGGGCGAGGAGGGTCTGCAAGTCGAGGTCGTGCAGGTCAATGCTCCGTATGTTCCGACCTGGGGCGGGCGCATCCCCATACTGCGCGCGCTGTTTCGCTTACTGCCTTATCTGTTCAGGCTCTGGCAGGCGGGCGGGCGCAACGATCTGTTCCACATCATGGCCAACTCCGGCTGGTCCTGGCATCTTTTCGCCGCGCCGGCGATCTGGATCGCGCGGCTGCGTGGCGTGCCCTGCATCGTCAATTACCGGGGCGGCGAAGCATCCACCTTTCTCGCTGGCGGCGCCGCCAGCGTGCGCTTCAGCATGCGCCGGGTTGCTGCACTGGTGGCGCCATCAGGATTCCTGAAAGAAGTCTTTGCGCGGCATGGCATGCAGACGGAAGTGGTGCCCAACATCATCGATCTGGCCAAGTTCCATCCTGCCGAGACCGGGCCGGCAACGCCGCATATCGTCGTGGCGCGCAATCTGGAACCGATCTACGACGTGGCTTCCGCCTTGCGAGCATTGGCTATCTTGCGGCGCGATCATCCCGCTGTGCGCATGAGCATCGCCGGCTCCGGGCCGGAGCGCGAGCGGCTCGAAGCGTTGGCCCGGGAGCTGGGTATTGCCGGCCAGGTGAACTTCACCGGTCGCCTGGACAGCCATCAGATGGCTACGTTGTATCGGGCAGCCAGTCTCAGCCTGAACACCGCACTGGTCGACAACATGCCGAATTCCGTTCTGGAATCGCTGGCCAGCGGTTTGCCGGTGGTTAGCACCAATGTTGGCGGCGTACCTTTTCTGGTGCGCCATGAAGAAACTGCACTGCTGGTCGAGGCCGGCGATGCCGAAGGGATGGCAGCAGCTTTGGCGCGCCTGATCGACGATGATCTGTTGCGTCAGCGCCTGATCAAGAATGGCGGCGAGTACGTGCGCGACTTCGCATGGAGCCGAGTGCGTGACCGCTGGTTTGCGGTTTATCGGAATGCCTGCGCGTCGGCCACAACGGCTAAGGAGAAACTTTGATGGATTGGCGAACCCGCCTGATCGCTGGCGTTGTATTTCCGCTGCAGGAGCGTCTTAAACATCACGACACCGTGCGGATCCGGCGAGAGATGGATGAAAGTCAGTTCTGGCCGCTACCTGAACTGGATGCATTGCGTGTCCGACGACTGCGCGCGCTGCTGCAAAACGTGGCCATGCATGTGCCCTATTACCGTGAACTGTTTGCGCGTCTGGGGTTCGATCCTGCCAGCGTCAGCAGCGTGGCCGACCTGCAACGTCTGCCGTTCCTGGACAAGGCGACCATCCGTGCCAATACCGAAGCGTTGAAGTCGGCGCAGGCGCGTGATCTGGCCCGCTTCAATACCGGCGGTTCCAGCGGTGAACCGCTGATTTTCTTTATCGGCAACGAGCGGGTTTCACATGACGTTGCCGCGAAATGGCGCGCCACCCGCTGGTGGGGCGTGGATATCGGCGATCCGGAAATCGTGCTGTGGGGATCGCCGATCGAACTCGGTTCGCAGGATCGCATTCGCCAACTGCGCGATGATTTGATGCGCACCAAACTGCTGCCGGCGTTCGAGATGTCGGCGCAGAAAGTGGCGGGATTCATCGCTGAAATCCAGGCGCGGCGGCCGAAGATGTTGTTCGGCTACCCCTCGGCATTCGCACACATCGCCAATCATGCGCTGGAGAAGAACATCCGCATGGACAACCTGGGTCTCAAGGTGGCGTTCGTTACTTCCGAGAAGTTGTACGACCATCAGCGTGAACTGATCCAGCGCGTGTTCGGCTGTCCGGTTGCCAACGGCTATGGCGGCCGCGATGCCGGTTTCATCGCACATCAATGCCCCGCGGGCGGCATGCACCTGACCTACGAAGACATCCTCGTCGAGATCGTCGATCCGGAAGGGCATGTATTGCCGCCTGGAGAAAGCGGTGAAATAGTGGTGACGCATCTGGCGACGCGCGATTTTCCATTTATTCGTTACCGCACCGGCGATGTCGGCGTGCTCGATACGCAGCCCTGCTCCTGCGGCCGTACCCTGCCTTTGTTGAAGGAAGTCCAGGGGCGCAGCACCGATTTCCTGGTAGCTAAGGATGGCACCGTCATGCATGGACTCTCGCTGATCTACATCGTGCGCGATCTGCCTGGCATGAAACAGTTCAAGATCGTGCAGGAGTCGCTCGATCTGACGCGTTTCCAGCTGGTGACCGACAGCACTTTCGATGAAAGCCAGATCGCCGGCATCGTTCGTGGGGCAAAAGCCCGGCTGGGCGAGGCGGTGGAGATTCAGGTGGAACGGGTGGCCGAAATCCAGCCGGAACGTTCCGGCAAGTACCGCTATGTCGTGAGCAGGGTTGATCCGGCTCAGCGCACGGCCTGAATTTTCCGCATCGGCGCGCCGCCGAGACAGTGCTCCAGGGTCGTTGCCGTAGCGTCTGCGGCAACAGCATGGCCGCGTTGATTCCAGTGTCTGTCGTGCGGCCAGTGGTCGAGTTTTTCCTGTTGGGCCCGGTAGTCCGCCTCGAATCGCGGTGCCAGATCGACCACTTTGATCCCCGCTTTCGTCGCGTAATCACTGAAAGCCTGTTTCGCTGCAGGTGCGTCCTTGGCTGGGGCCGGCGAGTCGCCATACAAGGCGAAGCGGTCTGAATCCAGCAGCATGACGATGCATGCAGGCGGCACGCCGGATTTTTCGAGCAGGCTGTCTACGAAGAACCTTGCGGCAGATGCCTGTTTTCGGGTTTCCTCGCCGGAAAAGACCGACATCTCCCGCTTTGCGTTCTTGTGCGCGGGATGGTGGTTTTTGAAACGCGCCGCCAGGTCGGGCGTCTCGAAGCTCAGATTGGTGCGGATGTAGCGATACAGTGAGGACATCGCGAGGATACGGTTGGGCAAGGTGTCGCGCAGCCCCTGCGGGTTGAACTTGAGTTGCCAAGCCTTGTTGTCCGCCCCGTCATTCTCCGGTCTGAAATGATGCCAGCCCTGCCGCGGCGTTAGGCTCTGACTGATATCGCCGTCGATGAGTACGAAGACCAGGGCGCGCGGCGCAAACGCAGGCCGCGCTTGACTGGCGGCGACCAGGTAATCGGCAATCGACAAACCGTTGGCGCCAATTCCGTATACCGGCTGGGCTTCCCCGAGCCGGACTGCCAGTTGCGCCTGGGTCGAATCGGAATACGCGTTCATCTCGGATTGCACGAAACTGTCTCCGATGACCACAACCGGGTGGCTGCCCGGCTGATAGTCGAACGGCGCCAGATGGCCGTAATTATTGGTTCTGCCTCGATGCACATTGTTGAAATCCCAGCCTTGGGAATAGGTGTAAGGCTGGTTTGGCCAGTTGTTGCGCAGCGGCCATTCGCTTTCGTCGGAAACCCGCACCAGCCCCTTGGCGACAGGCAGCGCCGAGAGTCCGGCTTCCAGCGCGGCAATGGCGGCCAGAACCCCGATGAACAGGCCGGCAAGGGAGGTGAGTACGCTTTTCATGACTCAGAAATTGAAGTAGATGAATTCGGAAACCGCGCGGCTGCCATTGATCATCAGGGCGAACAGCACGCAGACGAAGCCGGCTCCGAGCCATGTCCAGATCAGGAACGGGCTGTGGCCGACTGCGCCGATAGGGGCCGCCTTTGGCGCAGAGAACTTTGCCAGCAATTGTTGCGAGTTCGGGAATGCCCAGATCAACGTGAGTAGCACCATTGTCCAGGCCAGTTGCCGGATGGCATCGGGCGACATGGCGGGGACGCCACCGTGCCAGGCAATTGTCGCCAGTCCGCTACCGTTGAAACCCAGCATGCCGGACAAGACGCGGGTTGCATCGGCGAAGTTGGTCGCGCGGAAGAAGACCCATGCAATAACCACGACAAGAAAGGTCAGCAAGGTCGATAAAAACTTCTCCATGGGTCCGGGCAGTAGATTCCACGCCGCCGGCATGCTGGCGCGTAGCTTTTGCCAGGCATGGTTGATGACCAGATACAGGCCGTGCAGCCCGCCCCATACAACGAATGTCCAGCCGGCGCCGTGCCAGAGGCCGCCAAGCAGCATGGTCGCCATCAGGTTGAGGTAGCGTCTGGCGCCGCCTTTGCGGTTGCCGCCGAGGCGGATATAGAGGTAATCGCGCAGGAAGCGGGATAGCGTCATATGCCAGCGCCGCCAGAAATCGCTGATGTTGGTCGCCTTGTAGGGTGAGTTGAAGTTCAGCGGCAGGTCGACGTTGAACATCTTCGACAGGCCGATGGCCATGTCGGAGTAGCCGGAGAAATCGAAATACAGTTGCAGGGTGTAAGCCAGCGCTGCGCCCCACGCGGTGAAGAAATCCGGTGTCGGGCCGCCATCGAATACCGGTCCCACATAGGGCTGGATACCGTCGGCAAGCACGACCTTCTTGAATAGGCCGATGACGAAGAAGGCCAGGCCGATGGCGACATTGCGGGGAATCCAGCGATAGGTCGAGCGGCAGCCGAACTGCGGCATCATCTCGGCGTGATGCAGCACCGGGCCGGCGATCAGATGCGGGAAATAGGTAACGAACAGCAGGTAATGCACCGGGTTGGACTCCTTCACCTTGCCTTCCCAGCAGTCGACCAGGAAGGCAATCTGGGTGAAGGTGAAGAACGAAATCCCGATCGGCAGGATGATGTCCAGGTCAGGAAGGCCGATCCCGGTCAGTCCGTTGGCGCTATCGATAAAGAAATTTGCGTACTTGTAATAAGCCAGCAAGGCCAGGTTGGCTGTCACCGCGATGCCCATCGACAGTTTGGCCGGCGCGGAATGTCCGTTGCATATCTGGTCGGAAATGCGACGGCTGGCAAGGTAGTTGAAGGCGATCGAGCCGAGTAGCAGAAGGACGAATTCAGGCGTCCAGTAACTGTAGAACAGTACTGAAGCCAGGCCGAGCCATGCCGCGGCGGCGCGTATCCAGCCGAAAAGGGAAAAGGCGTAGAAACCGGCCAGCGCCAGGGGCAGGAAGACGAGTACGAATTCGTAGGAGTTGAACAGCATATTTGTGAAATGAAGCTCGCAGCTGGTGGGCCATCGTTTCGACCGTCGTCAAGCAATGTCGACCACATGTCGATCAATTGCGCGGCATGTTAACTCAGAGCGGTGTTCGGTTAACCACCCTGAGCATCCGTTTGCAATGTCATAATTTCAGCCATCCCTAGATATCTCTAGATTGAACAGTCCGCGCCGTTTCGTTTCCATCCTCGGAGCTACCGGCAGCCAAACTGCCTCCCCGCAGAAAGAAAGCACTGACATGCAACCACCCTTGATACTTCTTTTCGGCATGCCTAGAAGTGGAACCACGTGGCTGGGAAAGATCTTCGATAGCCATCCTGATACGCTGTACCGCCACGAGCCTGACAGCAGGGGGACATTCGACACGCTTCCGCTTTTCGTCAGCGGAGGATGCGAAGAAAGAAATCTGCCATTTGTGAACCAGTATCTGGACCGTTTGCCGGCGATTCGCGATGAGAAGATTTCGGCCTCGCTCCCTATTTTTGCGAAGAACTACTATTCCGCACCGGCCTTGGCACTGCGCAAGGGCATTGTGTTCGGCATGAAGGTCGCATCCAGGGTGTTTGGCTCGCTTGCCGTTCCTGATGTGGTCGATCTGTCCAAACGGAGCGACTACACGCTGGTCTGGAAGTCCATCGAGTCGCTCGGGCGTTTGGGCATGCTGGCGCGTGTCCGGCCGGATGCGCGTTGCGTCATCATTTTTCGTCACCCTTGCGGTTACGTGGCTTCCGTACTGAGGGGCGAATCCAAGCGGAAATTTGAAGGCGGTACCCCGTCGAGCGAGGATTGGGGTGTTTTTGCAATGCTGGCCAATCTCCCGCAAGCGAAAGAGCGCAATCTGGATTTGCCCGCGATCAAACGGATGACGGCGGTAGAACGGTTGGCGCTCAAATGGGCGCTGTACTACGAACATGTTCTGGCCGAGACGGAAGGGCTGCAAAACGTGATTGCGGTTAGATATGAGGATTTTTGCGAGCGGCCCATGGAGGAAACCCGGCGCGCCTTCCAGCATTGCCGACTGAAATGGGCGCCCGAAACGGAATCTTTTATTTCCAGTAGCACCAGCCATACGAATAGCGAGTACTACAGTGTTTTCAAGAATCCGATGGAAGCAGCCTGGAAGTGGCGCAAGGAACTCTCATCCGATGATGTCCGGCAGATTCAGTTTCTGGCTTCTGGTTTCCGTGCAGGTGCGTGGTATTCCGGGCAGTCCTAGTCTGTAGTGTGGCATTGCAGGTCTAATGGTGCCCGGAATATGAAAGTTAGCGGCAGGAGTGTTTGATGCGGGATTTACTGGTCACGGCAATGGTTTTCGGTTTGCTGCCTTACGTGTTCTCACGGGTGCATTGGGGCGTATACCTGTCCGCCTGGATCGGCTACATGAACCCGCATCGACTGACTTACGGGTTCGCTTTCAGCATGCCGTTTGCCCAGATCATCGCCATCTGCACCCTGATCGGGATGGTGATGTCGAAGGAAAAGAAGCGCATGGTCTGGAGTGTGGAAATTATTGTTCTGATTTTGCTGATCCTGTGGATGGGGGTGAGCACCGTCTTTGCATTGTTTCCAGACATTGCTTACGAAAAGTACATCACCATTCTGAAGATCCAGATTCTGACCCTGCTGACCCTGCTGGTACTGACTTCACGTGAGAAGGTGCACACGTTCATCTGGGTCATTGCCCTGTCATTGGGATTCTATGGGGTCAAAGGCGGTATCTTCACCATCCTGACCGGTGGCGGCAGCCATGTTGTCGGGCCGTCTGGTTCGTTCATCGAAGGCAACAACGAACTGGCGCTGGCGCTCATCATGACCATTCCTCTGGTGCGCTATCTGCATCTCAATGAAACGCACAAATGGGTGAAACGCGGCCTTGGCGCGGCTATCCTGCTCTGTACTGTGGCCGTTGTCGGTAGCCAGTCGCGCGGCGCATTGATTGGCCTGGTCGCGATGGGCTTTGTCTTTTGGCTCAAGAGCCGCAACAAGATGACCACGGGTTTGCTCATCCTTGTCGCCGTGGCGATCATCGTGCCATTGATGCCGGCGTCCTGGTACTCGCGCATGGATACGATCCAAACCTACGAAGAAGACGGTTCCGCCATGCAGCGGATCAATGCCTGGAAATTGTCGGCCAGCGTCGCCAACGACAGGCTCACCGGCGGCGGCTTCAATATGTACCGCAAATCGGTATACGAACAATATGCAGAAAGGCCGGAATGGGTGTTCGATGCCCACAGTATTTACTTCAAGATGCTGGGCGAACACGGCTATATCGGTTTGGCTTTATTCCTGTTGCTGCTCGGGCTGACCTGGAAAAAGTGCGGCAACATCATGCGAAAAACCCGGAAACGCGCCGACTTGAAGTGGGCTAACGATCTGGCGGCCATGATTCAGGCCACCATCATCGGGTATGCCAGCGCTGGCGCGTTTCTGGGGCAATGCTACTTTGACTATGTATATCACCTGGTCGCCGTTGTTGTGGTAATGGGCGACCTCGTGGGACGTGCATTGAAGGAGCCTGAAGTCGTCGCCGAGCGTGCGATTGAAGCAAGGCCCTCGCGCATGAATCCGCGGCGTTTCACCGCGCGGCCAGCCACTCCTCCAAGGTCAGGATGACCCAGACCATCTTGCCGAAGTAGGTTGCGTGGCCCGACATATGCTCATTCCGGATATGGTCGACATAGGCCGGGTTGAGAATGTCGCGTTGCTTGAAGCTCTCCATGCGCGCCTCGATGCGTTCGCGCAGGGGAGCGTAATCCTTCGCCCAGACACCGAAAGGCAGGCCGAAACCATGCTTGCTTTTGTTGATGATTTCGTCAGGCAGAAAACCCTTCAGTGCGGTTTTGAAGAACCAGCGCAGGTATTGCCCTTTTACCTTCCAGTCCGGCGGCACCTCGCAGGAGAAATCCATCATCGCGTCGTCCAGCAGCGGATAGCGCACATCGATACCGGCGGCCTCGGTCATGCCGCCGACCTTGCGCAGATCGTTGTCGGCTAGCGTGAACTTGATGTCCAGGTGCAGCATTCGGTTGATATAGGAAGTCGAATCGGCGCGGTCGTAGACTTCCTTCAGCAATGCGCTGGGCTCCTGTGCATCGATTTGCTTGAGGAATTCGGCAGTGAACATTTCCGGCAGCGGTTGCCGGTAGATGAAGTTGTAGGCCTCCATCCGTTCAGGTAGCGGGACGTTGGCCTGCCGCAAATAGCTTTGCAGTTTGCGGGTCGGCGGCAGCATGCCCAGGCCGGGCAGAGCGGAAGCGGGTTCAATCAGTCCCTTGCGCAGCATCGCAGGCAACTGATGATAGGACTCGAACACTTTTTGCTTGGCGTAGCGCGCATTGCCGCCAAATATTTCGTCGCCGCCATCGCCTGACAGCATGACCTTGAATCCGTCCGCGGCGGCCAGCTTGGCGCAGAAATAGGTCGGTACGGCAGATTCGTTGGCGAACGGTTCGTCGTAATGCGTGGCGATCAGCGGAATGGTTTCAAGAATATCTGCCGGTTTCAGATAGTACTCACGCATGTCGAGTCCGAAACGCTTGGCCGCGAGGCGCGCATATTCCATTTCGTCGAACCCTTCCGCCTCGAAGCCGATGGAATAGGTTCGCGTCTTGCCGGTGAGCTCTTTCATGACGCCGCTGACCGTCGAACTGTCGGTTCCGCCGGAAAGAAACGCAGCCGCTTCGTCGTCGCCGCGGGCGCGGGCGACCGATTCACGCAACACTTCGTGGAAGCGCGCGGATTGCGCGTCGAAGTCATTACGCGGCTCGTCACGATAGTGCATGGCCCAATAAAAACCCCGGCTCAGTTCGCCATTGCGCCAGTGCACCCATTGCGCGGGCAGAAGTTTTTCCACTCCACGAAAAATGCTGCCCGGCGCGGGGACTTGGTAGAAATACAGGAAATTGAAGATGCCCTGCGGGTCGAGCCTATCGCCCACGCCGGGGTGCGCCGCAGTCATGTCGGCCTGACTGGAATAAACCAATCCGCGCGGACTGGAGGCAAAGGTCAGCTTCTCTGCGCCGATTCGATCCAGGGCGAGAAAAACGCTTTGATCCCGACTATCCACCACCGCCAGGGCGAAGTTGCCATGAATGTGCGCGGGTGCTTCCCGATCATGCTTGCGCCATAGCTCCAGCAGCGCGGCGGCCGGCGTCAGGGCGCGGAGTTCCGGCGTGGAAAATGCAGGACGGCCAACGATGCAGGCAGCCAGATGGTCTTGCCGGGCAAGCGGCAGACTGGCTGCCATTCCCGAGGTGTTGTCGCTGTGTGTGTAAGCGGGGCGCGCGACACTGCAGCGCGCAAGCATTTTTTCCAGCGTTTGCGCGGCGTCTTCCGCGCCGTGTCCGATCCAGCCAGCCAAACGATGCATGTGTGCTCCAGGGAATTAGCGGGATGTGCTTGGAGATGGGGCGACGGGTTTACTCGGAATCAGCGGGCTTTTCGGATAGCCGGCCTGATCGAGCAGTTCGTTCCAGCCAGCCGCATCAAAACCTTTGCGGTGTGCTTTTCCGGCCACCAGGACCGGGACTTCAACCACGCCTGTCAGCTTTTTCAGGTCAACCGCATTTTCGAGGACCTTCGCGGGGTCTTTCAGCGTGAAAGGTATGCCGCGTTGCTGCAGAAGTTCCTGCGCTTGATCGCATACGGGTCCGCAATTAGTGGAATAGAGGGTGATGGGATTATTTGCGCGGGCAAGTTTTGTATCAAAAGATTCCTTGTCCACTTCCACGACGTTGCCCTTGGCCTTGATGGTTTTGCCCTGTTTGGCTGAGGGAGGCGGCGGCTGGTCGGAATAATGGACGCCGCCGCCCTTGTCGACCCAACGGTATACCTCGCCGGCATGTAACGGCGCGGCGAACAGCAGACACAGCAGCAGTGTGCGATTGAACATGATTCCTCCTCGGATTAATTTTATCAGCGTAGTCGAGCGGGGTATCGGTTGGCGGTTGGGCTCGAGGGAAACGCGGCGATGATTCAGTAAGGAAACAGCCTGCCGCCGACAACTTCCCAACCTTTGCGATAGACCTGTTCGAGAAAACGATGGGCATTCGCCCATGCCGGAGCCACGATTTCCGGCAAGCCTGCCGGTTCTGTTTCGAATGGTCCATGCGAAAAATTGATTGTGGGATAGATGTCGCGGTGTTGTGAGAGGTGGCGGCAAAAACCGTCGAAACGTCCGATCACGACATGGTCCGGGCGGGATGTCTTGACGATCAATGTCTCGAAGTTGTGAGACAGGACATTGAAATAGTGCCAGCCAGCCTGATGCGCCGCGCGTAGCCCCCAGGTCAATTCTGAGAGGGAACAGGAACCGATCTGGAAATGCCGCAATTTGCCCGCTGCATTGCGAAATACTGAGAGCGGGAATTCCATGATCGGACCGATGGGTTGGCTGCGAGACGTCCGTTCGGACGGCGTCAGTCCCATGCCGGTGTTACGGCAATGCATGTTCAGGCTGCTGTCGTAAATGATTCCGTTGTCCGCCAAGGCGAGCAGGGTGTCCCGATTCGATTCGAAGCCGCCGGCGCGGAAAGCGCTGACGTGTTCAACCCCCGCTTCTTTCAAGAGTTGTATCCCGCTGGCGATCAGCAAGGATTGATCTGCCCTGGAAAGCGCGCTCATGTTGGGGATTTTCCGCGTTACCTCAAACAACGCCGGTCGGGCCTCGTTGACCCATTCCGGGTGCATGTGCATCTGCACTTCCTGGCCTGCGGCGCGGATCAGTTCGACAATCTCCGCCAGCGGTTCGATGCCGAAACGGGTGGCAAATAGCGGTTCGACGAAGAACACGCCGCGAACGCCGTGTGTCTCCATGATTTCGAGCGTTTTCGGCAGCGCGTAGTTGGCGCTTCGGTAATTGCCATAGACGTAGCGCTGGAATGCACTCGGAAAGCCGTTGTCGAGATCACGCCAGCGTTTGCACCAGACTTCGATATCGAAAGTGAGCAAAACTTTCAGGGGGGGGCGTTCGGATGGAGAGGCGGGTGCAGCGGGCATGGCGGATCTGCAGTGTAAATGGCGAGGCCGGAAAGCTCCCGGACCAAATATTGGAAGCTTACGGTGCGGAAAAAAGATCCTGCAATTCGCCAGCCAAGTGTTTTCGATCGATCTTGCCATTCGGGTTGCGCGGCAAAGGTTCGTGCTTGACGATGATCTGCGACGGAACCATGAATCCGGGCAACTTCTGTTTACATTCCATCAGCAGTTTTTCCGCTACACCGGTGTCTTCCCCGGGGGCGTAAATCACCAGAACCACCGCCTGTCCGAGAATCGGATGGGCAATGCCGGTGGCGGCGACTTCGGCGGCCAGGCCGGTGGCGTAGGCGACTTCTTCGACTTCGGAAGGGCTGACGCGATAGCCGGAGGTCTTGATCATTTCATCGCGCCGGCCGATGAAGTAGAGAAAGCCGTCTTCGTCCATCCTGACCGTGTCGCCGGACCATACCGCCAATTCGGGAATGACCAGGCCGGCGGGTTGGCCAGGCGCGGTCTTGTAGCGTTCCGCCGTTTTTTCGCTGTCATTCCAGTAACCAAGAGCGACATGCACGCCGCGGTGCACCAGTTCGCCCGGTTCGCCTGGTGCGCAAGCGGTGCCATCTTCATGCACGACCATGATTTCGGCGTTGGGAATCGCTTTGCCGATGGAATCCGGTCGGCGATCCAGTTCTTCTGGCGGCAGGTAGGTCGACCGAAACGCTTCGGTGAGGCCATACATCAGGAACGGGCGCATTCTCGGCAGCTTGGCGCGCAATGCGGCCAGCGTGGGGCCAGGCATGTGGCCGCCGGAATTGGTGATGTAGCGCAAGTGGTCGTCGATGCCGGCCGGCCAGTCGAGCGGCGCAAGTTGCACCCAGAGCGGCGGGACGGCGGCCAGGCCGGTGATCTTTTCGCGCTCCACGGCGCGAATGACGTCGCGCGCGAGCAGGTAGTTCATCAATACCGAACAGGCGCCGACGCGGAATGCCGTGGTGAGTTGCGACAGGCCGTAATCGAAGGAGAGTGGCAGTACCGACAAGATCCGATCCTGCGCGGTGTTCTCCAGATATTGCGAGACGCTTTCCGCACCGGCGACCAGGTTGCGGTGCGATAACACGACGCCTTTCGGACGTCCGGTGCTGCCCGATGTGTAGAGGATCGCGGCCATGTCGGCATCGATCACGCGATGTGGTTGGCGGGCGACGCAATTGGCATGTTCCGCCCAGGCGACACAGTTGATCGCGGCGGGCAGTGACACAGCCGATACGGCAGCGATATCGCCGGTCGTCACCAGGAATCTGAGGTCGTGGCAGCGCGGCAGCACATCCGCCAGCAAGGCTACCCGCTCCGGGCTGGTGACCAGCGCACGCACATTGCAGTCCATCAGAATGTGCGCGACCTGTTCCGGTTTCAGCAGCGGATTGACCGGTACGAACACGCACCCGGCGGCGGCGGCGCCGAACAGCGCGACCACCGATTCAAGGCGCTTGTCGAGCCAGACCGCGATGCGTTCGCCGCGACTCAAGCCCAGGCCAAGATACAAATAGGCGGCTTGATGCACTGCGCGCGACAGTTCGCCATAAGCCAGATCACGTTTCCCATCGCGTAGCGCAGCGGCATCCGGCTCGCGCGTGGCCGAGTGTTCAATCAGGTGGTGGATCAATTCGGTCATTTATTGCCTCGGTAGTCGTCCGCGCCGTATCGACACGATCGAACGTGTGCATTTCCAGCGTTATTGCTTCGGCGCGATTTTGCACGACGTGAGTAAGCTTGTCTGTGCTGGCTAAGTCACGCGATTCGGCAATCTGCACCGGCACGTTTGGATGCTGCCTGTTGTATTCTTCAGACCCTTTTGCCGGATCAGGAATGTTCCTTTGAATGCGAATGTCGCTCCATCGATAAAAAACAAAATCATCAAAGGTGCGGCCTGGATGGTGGCCAGTCGCTGGAGTTATCGCTTGTTGGGTCTTGCCAGCACCATGGTGCTGGCAAGACTGTTGACGCCGGCCGATTTCGGTCTTGTGGCGGTGGTCGTGTCGCTGACCACGATACTGGATGGGTTATTCGATTTCGGCTTCGACATGGCTTTGATCCGCCAGCAGAACCCGAGCCGCGACGACTACGATTCGGCCTGGACTTTCCGGCTTCTCAAGGCGCTGGTGTTCGCGCTTGCGATTGTTTCGTGCTCTCCTTGGGTGGCTGAATATGCCAATGCGCCGGAGGCATTCAACATCAGTTTGATCGCCGCGCTGACCATCCTGGTGCGTGGATTCGAGAATATCGGCACGGTCGATTTCCAGAAGAATCTGGCGTTTCATAATTTATTCAAATACCGGTTGTATCCGCGCCTGCTTGGTGTCGCCAGCACGATCACTTTGGCATTTGTGCTGAGATCTTACTGGGCGATCGTGTTGGGCACGTTGATGAATTACACATATCAGGTCGTGTTCAGCTATATCTTGAGCGACTACCGCCCACGCTTCCTGCTGCGCGGTTTTTCCAAGTTGTGGGGGTTCTCGAAGTGGGTGCTGGTCAACAGCATCAGTCGTCAGATATTCAATGCGATGGATCGCCTGATTCTGTCCGGCTATGTGACCAAGCAATCGTTGGGTTATTACTCGGTGGGTGCAGACCTGGCTAGTATCGTCACCCAGGAACTGATGACGCCGGTCGGTTCCGCATTGATGCCGGGGTATGCCAAGTTGAAGCACGACCATGAACGGCTGCGCAGCGCGTTTGTCGTTTCGACCTCTGTTTTCATTGCACTGATCCTGCCTGCCGGTATCGGCGTGTGGCTGGTTGCGCCTGAACTCGTGGGCTTGTTGCTTGGCGAGCAATGGACGCAGGCTGCCGGGCTGACCGGATTGCTGGCGCTGTTTTTCATGTGTTTCGCCACAACGGAAATCTTGATCAACTTTCTTGCAATGGTCGATATGATCGAGCGATCCTCGGTCGTTGGCGTGATCCGCACGACGATATTCGTTGCGCTGATTTATTTCGCCTTCCAGAGCTATCACCTGGAAGGCGTGGTTTTCCTGAAAATCGCCCTGTCAGCCCTCGAGGTGCTGGTTTTGCTTGTTCTCGCGCTGCGTTTCCTGCGCTTGCCGGTTCTGACGATACCCTCGCTGTTTTGGCGACCGGTGCTTGCCGTAACATGCATGGCGCTGGCTGTGGGGCAGCTTCCGGAACTGTCCGCGCTCCCCGTTCTGCTTGCGCTGATCCTCAAGATCACCCTTGCCGCCGTGGTCTATGCTGCTGCCTCGGTGCTGCTTTGGTTGGGGGCCGGCAAGCCGAAGGGGCTGGAGGCCATGCTGGTCGAATTGGCCCAACTCAAGCTGTCGCGCGCCAGCTAGGCGGCGTGGCCGCGTATTGTCGATGTTGCAGATAACCCGAAATCCAAAAATGCAGGCTGATTCTTCTCGACGTGTGCTGGTGCTTGATGCGGATACCGCGCCCGCCTTGAGTGTCGTACGTTCATTGCGACGCCAGGGCTTGCAGGTGGAGATCGGTAGCGCTGTCGAGCAGCCGATTTGCCAGTATTCGCGCGGCATCGCGGCGCACTTCATGTACCCCGATCCGATGACCGCTGAAGTCGATTTCATCGCCTGGATCAAGCAGCGCATGGCTGCGGCCAATTACGACTTGGTCATTCCCGTGACCGAGCGTTCCCTGGTGCCCTTGTCGCGTCATCGCGGGCTGCTGGATGCGGCCAGATTGGCCTTGCCCGACAGCGACAGTCTCGATGCCGCGCTGGACAAATCGCGCACCATGAAAGTGGCTGAGGCGTTGGGCATCCCAGTGCCGCAAGGCGTGCGTATCGACGACCTTGCTCAGTTGGCAGAGGTTGCGAAAGGCTTGGTTTACCCGATTGTTGTGAAGCCGGAGCGCTCGATGGGCGCCGATATGGCGGACATGGTGCAACTTAGCGTTGCCTATGCGCTCGACGAAAAGGAATTGATCGCCAAGGCCACGCATTACCTGCGCTTCGGCGCGGTCCTGCTGCAGGAGTACTTCCGCGGCCAGGGCGTCGGCATCGAACTCATCGCCGAACATGGCAAGGTGCGCTATGCCTTCCAGCATCTGCGCTTGCATGAAGTGCCGCTGACCGGCGGCGGCAGCAGCCTGCGCAAGAGCGTACCGGTCGAACCTGTGTTGCTCGATGCCGCCAGCCGCTTGATGCAGGCCTTGTCCTGGCATGGCGTGGCGATGGTCGAATTCAAATGGCGACCGGAGGATGCCTCGTTCCGATTGATGGAAATCAATGGCCGCTTTTGGGGGTCGCTGCCGCTTTCGATTGCGGCGGGCGCCGATTTCCCCGCCATGCTGTACGAGTTGCTGACCCAAGGCCAGGTGCAACCGCGCGCAGCGGCCAAACCTGACGTCTATTGCCGCAAGCTGGGGCACGACCTTTACTGGCACGAACTGGTCGCGCGACGCGATTCGCCGCCGGGCTTGGTCACCTTGCCGACGCGCGATCAGGTGCTGCGCGATCTGGGGCTGGTCTTTTCCTTGCGCCATCATTTCGATGTGCAGCAATGGCGCGATCCGCTGCCCGGTCTGGTCGACTTGTGGCGAATCGCTGCCGGTTATGGCCGGCGCCTGACCGGCCTGTGGCATGAACGACGTCTGCTGGCGCGACAACGCGCCGCCTGGCGCAACGGCGAAGTAGGACGCCAACTGGCCAGGAGCAAACATCCCTTGTTCGTTTGCTACGGCAACATCAATCGTAGTGCGTTGGCCGAGCGGTTATTCGTTCAGATGGGCGGCAAATCCGCCCACCCGCTGCTGTCCGCCGGATTTCACGAAGAAGCCGCGCGACCCGCCGACCCGAACATGGTCGATGTCGCGGCGCGCCACAGCCTGAACATGGAAAACTGGGCATCGCGCTATCTGGACCGTGACATGGTGGATCGCGCCGACATCATTTTCGTGATGGAAAAACAGCATCTGGAGCGGATGCGCGCGGCCTTTCCCGACGCCATGCAGCGAACTTTTCTTCTCGGCATGGCCAACGAATCGAGCGTTCCCGGCGGCGAGATTCCCGACCCCTACGGTCGCCCGCTTGCAGCTTATGAAAACTGTTACGCACAGGTCAGTGCCAGTGTCCGGGAAATCATCCACGCCATGCGCTAAAGCAAGCACGTTTTTATCCGATAATCGCGCACGCTCATTACCCCTATTTCTCCCATGCCCGAGTCAGTCCATTTCACCGTTGTCATTCCTTCCCGCAATCGCCCCGTTTTGCTGCGCGCGGCGTTGCAGTCGGTGCTGGAGCAGACCCACCCATCGTTTGAAATCATCGTCGTCAACGACGGTTCCGACGGCGACAACGCAACTGCGTATGCAGCCATTGCCGAAGAACTGAGCGAAAGGGTGACCTTCCTCAATCTCGAACGCACGACCCGGGGACATGGCCAAAGCGGTGCCATCAATCGTGGGGCCGAGCTGGCCAAGGGCGAGTTTCTCTGCTTCCTCGACGACGACGATTTCTGGACCGACCGGGAACATCTCGCGCGCGCCTGGCGGGCCTTGTCCGCACCCGGCGAAAAAAACGATGTCTATTTCAGCAACCAGGCTGCATTCCTTGGCGATAAACCGGTGCCCGGTCCGCTTTGGCTGGAAGGGCTGGAGAACATCATCGAGCGGCATAGCCAGGCCGATACGGACGGGGTTTATCGCGCTTCGCTGGCCGACCTGATGGCCTGTCCCGGTTTTGAACATCTCAATACCAGCGTCGTGCGCACCGGCCTTTATCAGGGTATCGGCGGCATGGACGAAGGCATCCGTTACGAATGCGACTGGGATATCTACTTGCGGGTCATCGATGCAGCGCAAGGCATCAAGTTCTTCCCGGGCAAGACTTCACATCACAACGCGCCCGACCCGACCAAAGCCTTGAACATGTCGACTGTCGTCAGCGTGCTGCAGAAAATGCTGTTCCGCTCCTACGTAATGGACAAGGCGATCCTGTTTGCCCAGTCGCCGGAAATCCGCAAAGCGGCAGCAAGGAACAAGCTCTACACGTTGAAGCGAATCACCGAATCGCTGGTCAAGGATGGGCGCTATACCGAGGCGCGCTATTACGCGCGCGAAGCGCTGGCCGGCGGTTGCGATCCGAAATGGCGGCTGTACAGCGCCTACCTTGGCATGCGCGCGGTTTTTCAATCTTGATCAGTTACTGAGGCCACGAAATGATCGTTATCGGTTTGGGCTCCGGACGTACCGGCACCGCCTCCCTGTCGCACCTGTTCAACAGCCAGCACGGCGCGGTCTGTTTTCACGAACTGAACCCCACCGGCGTGGTGTTCGAGGGCAATCCGCAGCCCATCCTCAATACCATCTGCGAGTTCCAGAACATCCTCGATGGTGGCGACAAGCATTTGCTGGCGCTGGACTATGCGCGCCCGGCCTCGGTGAAAAGCTACACCTACCTGCAGGGCATGGAGCAAGTGCGTCTGATGGGGGACATCGCTTATTACTATCTAAGATACGTCGACGATATTCTCGCCATCAACCCCAATGTGCGTTTTGTCTGCATCAAACGCGACAAAACCAAAACGGTGGATAGCTGGATGCAGAAGTCATCCAACTATCGTTGGCGTTCGCTCTGGTTGGCGGACAGATTGAAATCGCTCATCACGCGTACGCCATTCCATAAATCGAGGAATTTCTGGCAAGAGCATGATGGTAGCGAATACCAGCCCGATCCGGTCTGGGACAAGACCTTTCCGAAATTCGAGGCGGCGAGCAAACGCGAAGCCATCGAACAGTACTGGGACTACTACTACCGGGAAGCCGAAATCCAGGCGCAGAAACATCCGGACAATTTCCGGATTTTCGATATCGGCATGATGAGCAATCAGGATGGACAACGCGAAATCCTGCGTTTCGTCGGGATGAGCGAAGCGGACATGGTCTTGAAAGAACGCTTTCATATGCACAAGAGCAATCCCGACTGAGCGGATCCCGCTTTCATTGATACCCGCAACTCAGGAGAAGAAAAAAAACATGGATGCAATGCAGATCACCAAGGACATTTTGCGCACCAACCTGCAGTTGGGCGACAGAGCCAATCAACTCACCGCGCAGACCGCGCTGATGGGCAACTTCCCCGAATTCAATTCGCTTAGCGTGGTCGGCATCATCAGCGCCATCGAAGAACAGCTTGGCGTGTCTGTCGACGACACGGAAATCAGCGCGGAAATCTTCGAAACCGTAGGCAGCCTGGCTGAGTTCATCGAACAGAAAATGGTATGACGGCAAGCCTGCCCGCGCTCGAGATCGAACCGCTGTTCCTGCCGGGACAGGCCGGACGCGTCTTCGCGTTGTATATCGGGCCGCGCGCCGCTGCGCGCGGGGCAGTGTTGTACTTGCCTTCATTCGCGGAAGAAATGAATCGATGCCGTTCGACGGTCGCGCTGCAGGCCAGACAACTCGCCGCGCTCGGACATGCCTGCCTGCTGCTCGATTACCACGGCACCGGCGACAGCGAAGGGGATTTCGACGCAGCGCGTTGGAGCACCTGGTGTGCGGACGCGCTGATGGCCGCCGACTGGTTGCGTAAACGCAGCGGCCACGCACCAGTCCTGTGGGGATTGCGTCTGGGCGCGCTGCTCGCCGCCGAGGTCGCCAGCCAGTCGGCAGGCGCATTGAACCGCCTGTTGTTCTGGCAGCCGGTGGCCGATGGCAAGACTTTCCTGACTCAGTATCTGCGGCTTCGCGTGGCCAGCTTGATGGACCGCGGTTTGCCGGCCGAAACCACGGAATCCATCCGTACGCAATTGCGCAGCGGCGATGGCGTCGAAATATCCGGCTATCGCCTGCCGGGTGGCCTTTCCGGCGACATCGACAGCAAGAAAATGCTCGATATCGAGCATTTTGGCGGTATGCAGATCGACTGGTTCGAGAACGTCGATCAGCCCGACAAACCACTGTCCATCGGCGCGCAGCGCGTAGTCGACGGCATCGTCGGCAAGTCGGGCGTTGTAAAGGTGCATACCTTTTGCGATCCGGCGATCTGGTCGTTGCACTCGCGCGATAACGCGCCCGATCTGGTCGCCAAGACAACGGCCTTGTTCGCGGAGGCGGCATGAACGTCAACGAAATTCCGGTCGCATTCGATTGCCGCGGCGATACGCTGATCGGCATCGTGCATGCGCCGCAACCGGCGGCGACTCAAGGTGTGCTGATGATTGTGGCGGGCGGGCCGCAATATCGCGCCGGCTGTTGTCGCCAACTGACGCTGATCGCGCGGCAAATGGCCGCGAACGGCGTTGCCGTGATGCGTTTCGACTACCGCGGTCTGGGCGATGGCGGCGGCGAATACCGGGGCTTCCAGGATATTTACGACGACCTTGCCGCCGCGCTGAATACTTTCCAGCGACTGGCGCCCGGCGTCAGGGAAATTACCTTGTGGGGCGGCTGCGATGCCGCATCAGCCAGCATGTTGCATGGTTGGCGTTTTCCCCAGGTCACCGGCATGATTCTCGGCAACCCGTTTGCCAGTTCGGCGGAGTCGCGCGCCAAAGTCATCGTGCGGCACTATTACCTGGATCGCTTCCGTGACAAGGCGTTCTGGAAAAAGGTGTTCAGCCTGCGTTTCAATCCGTTCAAGACCTTACCCGATCTGCTCGGCAATCTTTGGCGTTCAGCAGGCATGGGCGGCGCCAAAGCGAACGCCAAGCACAAGGGCAAAGGCGATCGCGAGTTGGGCGACGGCCCGTTCCCGGATCGCATGCGCGAGGGGTTCAAACGGTTCGGTGGACGCACGCTGCTGTTGATGAGCGGCGAAAGCTTGGTCAGGAAGGAGTTCGACGAACTGGTTGCGAACTCGCCGGAATGGACCCGACTGCTGGCCCGGCCGACTGTCTCCCGACATGACATCCCGGCGGCGGATCAGGCTTTCTCGACGTTGGCAGCGCGCGAAGAAGTGCTTGCCGCGTCGTTGGACTGGTTCGCTAATCGGTCAAGCTGAGGCATCCCGGCCTGGCCGGGAAAAACATCGGTTCAGGGGCAAAAACGGCAATACGGATTCGCCGGTTTGGTCGGCGGCGCGACATTCGTCAGAAGCGCCTCGGGCTGGGCGGCAGGCTGTTGGATTGCTTGCACCGCTTCCTGGATCGCTTGCTGTACCTTCTTCTGTGCGGCACCTTCTTTGGGCGCGTCCGTGGCGGGAGTTGCATCGGCAGGTGTCGCGACAACCGCCTCGACCGATTTGGCATAGGGTTCTGGATACGGCATCTGGCCGCCTAGTTCCTTGTAACGACGTTTCAGTCCCTTTGCATTCGGCGCGTGCCGCAAACCTTCCCTTGCGGATGCCAGTGCCTTGTCTTGCTGCTTCAACGCGGCATAGCTATCGGCCAGGATGGGGTAGATATCCGCGAACGATGCGTCGACGGCCAGAACCTCTTTTCCGGTGGCAATGGCGTTCAAGTATTCCTTCGAGTGGTACAGCGCCTCCGCCAGTTCCTTGCGCGTACGATTCTCATACATCCAGGATTTGCCGTTCGAGTCGCGCAGGCAATATTGCATTTCGCCGCGCCATGTGCGTAGGTTGTCGTGGGGTGTTTTTCTGCCGGTCACGAAGCGGTATTTGCCGAGCATGCCGGTGCAATAGTGATGGAACCATACCGCAAATCCCCCTGAAGGGATTTTTGTCATGGCGAATTCTGGTCTATTGAGCGCTGCAATAAAGTCATCATGGCTCATATCGTCGAATTGCCAGCCTCCATTCTTTCCGGCTTTGCCCATACCGATTTGAATGCAGGCCGGTTCCATTGAATCAATCTCCTGAGTTGTCATCGGTGCATTGAGAAAAATTTTTCCGAGTAGCCGCTGCTTGAATGAGGTGTTGCCAATTTCAGGCTGCGCGAACGCGGGATTGATTGATAGGATAAAAAGTATAAGTAAATGCAGGCATCGCGACATGCTGTACTCCGGTAGCGACAAGCGTGGGTGGTGTGCAAGGATGGGTTGGTATGCTAGACCATTTTAAATTGCTTGGTAATCAGATGGCTGATTTTTCTGAAGCTGGTGTTTAGCTTGCTTTTATATCGTTCGCAGGGGAGGCCGATGAAAACTACGATGAAAAATGTTCCAGCGAGAACAAATACTCTGTTTGAAATGGATGACGGGTTGTCTATGAATGGTGAGACTCCGGCCAGGAGTCTGACTAATGGCTGGTGAAACAAATAAAAGGAAAATGTTAGTGAGGCAAGGAAAGCGATTGGTTTGCTGAAGAGTAGGAGGATGGTGCGAATTCTCTCAATAAATGCAGGTGCTGCCAGCAGGTTTAAGGAGAATAATAATCCGTCAAGAAAGTCACCTGTTATGGATGTTCTGTTGATGCCGGGAATGCTGGTGTTGAGTAAGTCTCTGTAATATGGGCTGAAAGCTAGTGTAATAAGGCTGCCAATGAAAAGAAGGTCGTTGTAATTCTTTGGGAGTTTTATTTTGTTGTTATCGTGAATTTTATAGATAAGAACGCCAAGAAGCCAGATTGGGAATAGAGAAACAATTGTCGGGCCGGCGGTCAGGGCGATGGCTGTTGAGAAAAGCAAGGCTCGGTTTTTGTTTTTGCTGAAATATATTGCAGCAAAAATTATATAATAAGTGATTTCAAATGAAATTGACCAGAATGGACCGTTGTTGGAAGGGCTTAGATTGATGGCCCAAAAATCTTGCAGCATGAATAATGTGATGAAGTATCTGTAATACTCGAGTGGCTCATTCTCGTTCCATGGGCCTGTATATTGTTTCTGGATGAAGATTTGGCCAAGTTCGTTGCATAATAATGTAAGAATTAATGCGGGAATGGCTACGGAGTAAATTCTGGATAGGCGAGCGAATGTATATGTTGATAATTCCATTTCTCTCTTGGAGGATACATGGGCAATGACATATCCGGAGAGAACGAAAAAGATCATCACGGCTGTTTGTCCGTAGCCGCCAAGTTGCCACAAAAACCCACCGGTAATGCCCATCCCATTACTGTGGTATATCAGCACCATGAAGGCTGCGCTGATTCGTGCAAAATCCAAGTATATGGATAATTCTTTCTTCAATTTTGCTCCTATTTAGATTGATGTGGTGCTGGTTAATTAAAGTTCCTCTTTGGATTGATGGGTGAAATTGTCTTGCATCGATAATCCGGGCCTCTGTCTATTGATCGGTGGTTTCGACGGATTTGATTTGTGGATGTGATGTCGTGTGGTTCAGGTCAGTGTTGAGGTATTTCATTTGTTCTGAATGTTTATGCCATGCAAAGTGGTGACGCATATAAGACTGTCAGTCTTGCGAGGCGCTGATTTATTCGTCACCCGGTCGTTGATTTCACTGAATTCCGGCCTGCACCGGAATGACCGCGATGGAATGCAGAGTAGCTCCGTCACGATGAGCGAATTCACGCCATGCCGTTATGCCGCAACAACGCATCGATGGTCGGTTCTCGTCCGCGGAACGCCTTGAATGAATCGATGGCCGGACGGGCGCCGCCTTGCGCCAGGATTTCGCTCCAGAAACGGTGGCCGACTTCCGGGTTGAGCACGCCCCAGCTGCCTTTGTCCGCTTCGTCCTCGAACAGGCTGTAGGCGTCGGCGGAGAGCACTTCCGCCCACTTGTAGCTGTAGTAGCCGGCGGCATAACCGCCGGCGAAGATGTGCGAGAAGTTGTTCGGGAAACGGTTGTATTCCGGCGGATTCAGCACGGCGACGCGTTGACGGATCTCGCGCAGCAGTTCCAGCGCAGTCTGGCCCGGTTTCAGGTCGAAATGCAGATGCATGTCGAACAGCGAAAACTCGATCTGGCGCAAGGTCTGCATGCCGGCCTGGAAATTCTTCGCGGCGAGCATTTTGTCGAACAAATCCTTCGGCATGGGCGCACCGGTGTCGACATGACTGGTCATGTGTTTCAGCACATCCCATTCCCAGCAGAAGTTCTCCATGAATTGCGACGGCAATTCCACCGCGTCCCACTCGACGCCGCTGATGCCGGAAACGCCAAGGTCTTCCACCCGGGTCAGCAGGTGGTGCAGGCCATGGCCGAATTCATGGAACAGCGTGATGACTTCGTCGTGAGTCAGCAGCGCCGGTTTGCCGCCGACCGGGCGGGTGAAATTGCAGTTGAGATAGGCCACCGGCGTCTGGATGCCGGCTTCGATGCGACGCCGCGTGATCGCGTCGTCCATCCATGCGCCGCCGCGCTTGGTGTCGCGCGCGTACATGTCGAGATAGAACTGGCCGACCAGCTGGTTCTGGGCATCGTAGAGCGCGAAGAACTTGACGTCTTCATGCCAGACCGGCGCCGCGTCGGGACGAATCTCCAGGCCATACAACGTCGAAATCACCCGGAACAGGCCGGCCAGCACTTTGGGCTCCTGCAGGTACTGCTTCACGTCCTGATCGGAATAGGCGTAACGCGCTTCGCGCAGTTTTTCGCTGACCAGTGAAATATCCCAGGCCTGCAGATCGGGCAGCGCGAGTTCCTTGGCGGCAAAATCCTGCAGTTCGGCCATGTCCTGTTCAGCGTAGGGCTTGGCGCGGGTGCCGAGTTCGTTCAGGAAGTCGAGCACTTCCGCCGGGGTTTCCGCCATCTTGGCCGCCAGCGAAACCTGCGCATAGGCGTCGAAGCCGAGCATGTGCGCGGCTTCCTGGCGCAGTTCCAGAATCTGGGCGATGAGCGCGGTGTTGTCGAGTTCTGCCGCGCCGAATTCTGAGGCGCGCGTGGTGTAGGCGCGATACATCTCCTCGCGCAGGGCGCGGTTCTCGCAGTACTGCATGATTGGCAGGAAGGAGGGCGCCTGCAGGTTCAGCTTCCAGCCTGGAGTGTTTGCAAATGAGCTGTCTGCCTCCGCCATTTCCTTGAACATCGCCTTTGCGTCGTTGGGCAGGCCGCGCAGTTCGGTTTCGTCCTCTATGAATTTCGACCAGGCATTGGTCGCGTCGAGCAGGTTTTCCTCGAACTTGGCGGAAAGTTTGGAGAGTTCTTCCTGAATCGCCATGAAACGCGGTTTCAGGTCTTCCGGTAGATCGGCGCCGCCGAGCTTGAAATCGCGCAATTCGTTGTCGACGATTTTCTTGCGGGCCGGCGACAGCGTGGCGAATTCGGGCGACGCGGCCAGCGCCTTGTATTTGTGGAACAAGGCCAGATTCTGGCCGAGTTCGGCGTAGAACTGGGTGATCTTGGGCAGGTTTTCGTTGTAGACCTCGCGCAGTTCCGGGCTGTCCAGCACCGAATGCAGGTGCGAAACCTGGCCCCAGGCGCGTGACAGGCGTTCGTTGGCATCGTCCATCGGGTCGACGAAAGCCTTCCAGGTCGCCGGCAAAGCGGCATCCACCGCTTGCGCCGCGATGGCGCGGCTTTGCGCGAGGAGTTCGTCGATGGCGGGGGTGACGTGTTCTGGTTTGATTTCGCTGTAACGCGGCAGGCCGGAAAAATCGAGCAGGGGATTCATGGGGTGTCCTGAGTGGGGGAGACGTAACTGGCTTTTATACTTGCGGCCATTCTGAATTATTTCCAGTCCAAAAGTTGCATCGCATGAGCATAGAAAACTACCGGGACATTTCGCCCAGACTGGGCAGCGACGTTTTTGTCCACGCCAGTGCGACGCTCATCGGCGACGTCGAGTTGGGCGATGAAGTGTCGATCTGGCCCGGCGTGGTGATCCGCGGCGACGTGAACAGCATCCGCATCGGCGCGCGCTCGAATGTGCAGGACGGTTCGATCCTGCATGTCACCCACAAGAGCGTGCGCAATCCGGCCGGTGCCCCGTTGAGCATCGGGCGCGATGTCACCGTCGGCCATGCGGTGATCCTGCATGGCTGTCGCATCGAGGATGAATGTCTGATCGGCATGGGTTCGCTGGTCATGGATAACGCCGTGCTGCAACCGCGCGTCCTGCTCGGCGCCGGCAGCCTGGTGCCGGAAGGTCGCGTGCTGGAAAGCGGCTGGCTGTACCTGGGGCGACCGGCCAAAGCGGTGCGGCGCCTGACGGAAGAAGAGCTGGCCTATTTCGCGTATCAGGCCGCCAATTACGCGAAGCTGGCGCAGGAATACAGGTAGGCGCGGTTGTGTAGGAGCGCCTTCCAAGGCGCGATGCTGTTACGGCTGCGGCAATCGCGCCTTGGAAGGCGCTCCTACGGCAAACTCAAGGCACCCAGTAAACTTTGCCGTCGGTAAACGCCAGAACCACCCGGACCGGTTTGCCGGCGAACAGATTCTGTGCAGCGGCACGGTAGCCGGCCATCTGTTCCAGATGCGGCAAGGCGCGCTGCGCCAGATCGGGTTCGGCCAGGCCGCCGGTTTTGTAATCGAGCACCCAGGTTTCCGACTCGAATTCGACCAGCCGGTCGATGCGCGCGATGCGTCCGCTGCTGTCGAGAAATTCCAGTTCGTTGAATGCGCGCAGATGCCGGTTGGGATCGAACGCGGGTGCGAGTTCGGCAATGGCGTGGATGTTCAATGCCGCCGTTTCGACACGTCGCGCTTCTGCGCTATCTCCGGACAGATTTGCGAGCAGCGTGTCGCGTGGCACGCCGGCGCAAAGGCCTTCCAGCCAGGCGTGTACGCGTATGCCGAACTCCGCTTCCGGGCCGGCCGGTTCGATGCGGTTGCCGATGGCGGGAAGCGGTGCGAGCCGGAACTCCGGTTGCGCTGCGGTGGTTATCGCGGCTTGCAGACCGCTCTCACGCATATCCAACCACTCCATCTGCGACAGACCATCCATTTCCGCGCGTTGCAGCGCGGCGCAGGCCATGCCGAGCCAGTTGGCGCCGTCGCCTTCCGCCTCGCCCAGGCCAGACACGAACAGGGCCTGGCGCGCGCGGGTCATCGCGACATAAAGCAGGTTGAGGCGTTCGCGCTCGGCTTGCGCCTGGTTCTGCGCGAACAGCGCGTCGCGGCCGGGACCGCGCCAGTCCTTGCCGCCATGCAGCGAAAAATGTGTGGGGCGATCCGCCGCCGGCGGCCAGTCCATGATGACGCCGTAAGCGGCATCGTTGCCGCCGGCCTGGTCCGCCTTCACCAGGAACACGATGGGCGCTTCGAGTCCCTTGGCACTGTGGATGGTGAGCATGCGTACCATGTCGCCGCTGCTGGCGGGCGGTTCGTCGGGACCGTCGAAGCCGGCCTGTTGGCGCAACTGGCGCAGTTCGTCGAGCAGGCGCGGCAGGCTGGGATAACGGCCGCCTTCATGTTCCAGCGTCAGCGCGAGAAATCCCTGCAGATTCGCCTGCACGCTGGCAGCCATGCGCATGGGCACGGCGGCGGCGTAACGTGCCAGTACATCGGCTTCATGAAAAATCCGGTCGAGCAGGTCGTGCACCGGCAAGCTGCCGGCCAGATCGCGCCAACCGGCCAGCAGCCGCACCGCGCGCGCAACCGGTGCGGGCGCGTCGGATTGCGCGGCCCAGGCAAACAGGCGTTGCCACCAGGGGCCTTCGCCGCGTGCCAGATATTGCAGGTCGCGGTCGACCAATCCGAACAGCGGCGATTTCAAGCACTGGGCCAGCGCGAGGTCGTCGTAGGGCGTAACCAGGACGCTCAACAGCCGTTGCAGGTCGTCGACTTCGAGCGTGTCGAGCAGACCGCCGCGGCGGTCGGTCAGATAGGGAATGCCGGCGTGGCGGAACGCTTCCTCGAACACCGCCAGATCGCGTCGAGTGGCGTAGAGCAGCAGGATGTCGCCGTAGCGAGCCGGTCGGTCGGCATCTGCACCGATGCGCAGGCGGCCGACGATTTCCTCGATGCGGCCGGCCACCCAGGCCGCTTCGGCGGCGCGTGGGTTCGGCTGCTGTGGTGGCGGCGTGGTCAGCGGGTTGCGGAACGGCGTGCCGGCTGCGGCGTTTGCGACGGCCGGCAAAGCCTGGACTTCGCACCATCCCGGCAATGCGCTCTGGTGGGCGCGATGCGGCGCGAAGATCGGGTAATCGGGGCGCTCGGCAAACAGCGCGTTGACCCAGGCGACGATGTGCGGCGCGCAACGGCGAGTTTCGTTCTGCGGGAAATGGAGAGCGGCGAAATGCGTCGCCAGCCATGCCGCCGCCGCATCGAACAGGCGCGGCTCGGCGCGGCGGAAGCGATAGATCGACTGCTTCGGGTCGCCGACCAGGAACACGGTCGGCCGCTCGGCGTCGCCGCCATAGGCTTCCAGCCAGGTGCGCAAGATACGCCACTGCAGCGGGTTGGTGTCCTGAAACTCATCCAGCAACAGGTGTTTCCAGCGCGCATCCAGCTTCATCAGCACGGCGGCCGCGGCGTCCTCATCGTCGAGCAGGCGCAGGGCTTCCAGTTCGCCGTCGTTGAAATCGAGCGCGCCGCGTTCCGTTTTCAGGCGTCGATAGGTGTCCAGATAGGCGGCGCCGGCGGTCAGGCCGAGGCGGTTGAGACGCAGCGCGCGCTGGTCGGCCAGTTGCGAACGTACCCGTTGCACCTGCTCGGCCAACTGGAAATGCAGGGCGACGAAGGTCTCGCTGTCATCCGCGCCGAGACGCTTGTGCATAGCCTGCGAAGTCTTCACTTTGCGCGGCTCGCCCGCCTGCGTGAGTAGACAGGCGCACAGCGCGGCGAAGGCGAGCGCGGCATTCAGACTACATGGCGGGCTGGCTTCCAGGAAAGCCGCGAGTTGAGCCAGCCGCTTGGCTTCCGCGGGCAGCACGGCGGCTTCGCGCGCCAGCACGCTGTGATAGTCGTTGAGACCGTGCTGAAACGCGGTGTCCGCGAACAGGGCGCCGCGCACGTCTTCGTCTTCGCGCAAGCCCAGGTGTGTTTCCAGATCGCGGCAAACGGCGGCGATGGGGTCTTCTTCGTGCTGGCTTGCGGTCCACCATTCGGCGCGGTTGGCCAGCAAGGCGTCGAGCAGTTTTTGCACGCTGTCGAGCGGCATGGCCGCGACCAGTTCGGCGAATGCGGCTTCGGTCGGACTGCCGCGTTTGCGACCCAGGCTTTGGCTGAACGCCAGCCAGGCTTCCCGCCGCAGCAGCGCCGTCTGTTCCAGCAATTCGCCGGGCGGGCGCAAGGACAACGGCGCGCGCGCCAGCAGATGGAAAAACCAGCCGTGAAAGGTGGTGATCATCGGGCCGGGGCGGGCGTTCAGCACTTTGTCCAGCAAACCGCGCGCGGCGGGCAGGGCGCGTGCCGCCTCGCTTGCCGACAAGCCGCGCTGGATCAGGAAGTCGAGCGCTTCGGCCTCCGGCAGCAAGGCCAGATCGGTCAGCCAGGCGTCCAGGCGGGCGCGCATTTCCGCCGCAGCCTTGCGCGTGAAAGTGATCGCCAGCAATTCGGATGGGGCCGCACCCGCCAGCATGAGGCGCAGCATGCGCGACACCAGCAGCCAGGTCTTGCCGCTGCCGGCGCAGGCTTCGACCACCGCGCTGGCGGCCGGGTCGAGGGCGGGAAGAAGAGGATTCGCTTGCATGGCGCCGTATGCTAACGCCAGCTGCCTATGATGAATCGAAGGAAAAACCAGGCTAAAGAGATTGCCGGTCGCGCCGATATGGCGGGGTAATCGAGATCAACGGAGTGAAGCATGCAAATAGCAACGGAACTCGTCGCCGGCAAGGCGACATTGAAGCTGAATGGTCGTTTCGACTTCCATTCCCACCGCGATTTCCGGACTGCCTATGAAAGCGCGCTCGAACAGGCTGGCGTCAAGGAAATCGTGATCAATTTCCAGGATGTGGACTATCTCGACAGTTCGGCTTTGGGCATGTTGTTGTTATTGCGCGAAAAAGCTGAAGCGGCCGGCAAGACGGTTTCCCTGGTCAGCCTGCAGGGCATGGTCAAGCAGGTGTTGGAAATCGCCAATTTCGGCAAATTGTTCTCGGTCCACGGCTGATCCGGCTTAAAGCGCAGCGTGCTGATACCCCCACAGCATCTTTCCATGCATGCGGCGTCTCAAAACGGCGCTGACCAGCCGGCTTTTAGCATGAAAATCCTGATTGCCGACGACACCCCGACCAACGTCAAGCAGCTGGAGGTAGTGGCGCAAAGACTCGGCCATCGCACCGTCGTCGCCGTCGATGGCGAGCGCGCGGTGGCCGCTTTCCAGGCCGAAGCGCCCGATCTGGTGTTCATGGACATCATGATGCCGGGCATGGACGGCATCAGCGCGGTGAAAGCGATCCGTGCGCTGCCGGCTGAAAAGTGGACGCCGATCATTTTCTATTCGGCGCTGGATCGCATGCAGGACATCGTCAGCGGGCTGGAAGCCGGCGGCGACGATTACTTGTCCAAGCCCGCTTCGACCCAGTTGCTGCAGGCCAAAATCAACAGCTATGCGCGCCAGATTGCGCTGCAGGGCAAGGTGCATGGCTACGCCGAGGAATTGGCGCGCTGGCGTGAGGAATCCGAGGAACAGACCCGTCTCGGTGCGCACGTCATGGCGCGGCTGACCGATGCGGCCGGATTGCGCGATCAGATGGTGCGCAGCTTCAATCTGCCGGCGGAGACTTTCAGCGGCGATCTGCTCTGTGCCGCGCGTGCGCCCGGCGATGTGCTGAATGTGTTGCTGGCGGATGCGGCCGGGCACGGTCTGGCGGCGGCGTTGAGCGCGATGCCGCTGACCCAGGCCTTCTACAGCATGACCGCGAAGGGGTTCCCGTTGTCCTCGATTGCCGAGGAGTTGAACCGCAAGCTGAAGGCGATCCTGCCTTCCGACCGCTTTGTGGCGGCGACGCTGGCGTCGGTCGACGTGCGCAACCAGACCGTCGAAGTCTGGAACGGCGGCAATCCGGACGCCCTGTTTCTGAATACGCGCGGCGAGGTCGCCATGCGTTGGCCTTCGCGTCATCCGCCGCTGGGCATCCTGCCGGAAAAGCTGTTTTCCGGCATGTCCGAAACCGTGGTGTTTCACGAGCCGGGCGATCTGGTGCTGAGCTCGGATGGTTTGACCGAAGCGGAGGACCGCGCCGGTGCCTGGCTGGGGATCGATGGCGTCATCGATCTACTGGCCTGTTCGCTGACCAGTGATCAGCGTTTCAAGTGTCTGCTCAACGGCGTCGAGGCGCATCTGGAGGGACAGCCGGGGCGCGACGACATTTCCTGTCTGATGGTTGCGGTGCCGATCGACCGGCGCCGCCAGTTCCGCTTCGCCGCGCCGGAGATGATCAATCAAAGCCAGTTCGCGGATTGGCGTCTCGACCTGAGCTACAACGCGCCGGAACTGCGTTATATCGATGTCGTGCCGGGGGTGCTCGGCCTGGTCACGCAAGTGCAGGCGCTGAAAGGCCATCAGGGTGCCTTGTTCCTGGTGCTGTCCGAGTTGTTCAACAACGCGCTCGACCACGGCTTGCTCGGCCTGGATTCGGTTACCAAGAGCTGGATCGGCGGTTTCGAGATCTACATGCAGCAGCGCGCCGAGCGTCTGGCCAAGCTGAGCGAAGGACGCATCGATCTGTCTTTCCTGTTGCATCAGGAAGGCTCGCGCGCGGTGCTGGATATCAGCGTCAACGACACCGGTCCCGGCTTCGATTACGGCCAGCGCCTGGAAGATCAGGCCGCGCTGAGCGAAGCCAACGAGCGTGCTTTCGGTCGCGGCATCGCGCTGGTGCGCAGTCTGTGCGATCAGATCGTCTACGCGGGCACCGGCAACAAGGTCTGGTGCCGCTACATCGTTTCCGATCTGGTGCTGGATACGCCGGGCGAAGCGGCCGCCATAGCCACGGACGGCGACAAAGCAGGCGGACGCCGCAGTGGCGACGAAGGCCTGGTGCTGTACTGAACTCGGGGACAGGGGGGGTGGCGGCACCACGCGTAGGAGCGCCTTCCAAGGCGCTTCGTTGCGGACTTCGCGCCTTGGAAGGCGCCCCTACAACACGGCTGCAGTCACCCGATTGCGGCCGCCGTGTTTCGATACATACAACGCTTCGTCGGCCGCTTTCAGCAGCGCTTCCGCGTCCATCGACGGCGGACACTGCGCGACGCCGGCGGAAAAGGTGTTGCGGAACGTCGTGGCGCCGACGTGCTGTTCGATGGCGGCAAAGCTCTCGCGCAGGTTGTCGATGACCTTGACCGCCACTTCGATTGAAGTATCCGGCAGGGCCAGGGCGAATTCTTCGCCGCCATAGCGGCCGATCACATCGGCACCGCGCAGGCGCTGTTTCAGCAGGCGCGACAAATTCTTGATGACCCGGTCGCCGGCCGGATGGCCATAGGTGTCGTTGACGTTCTTGAAGTGGTCGATGTCGATCATCGCCACCGACAACAGCTTGTTCTGACGCTTGGCGCGGGCGACTTCCGTGCGCAACCTTTCCTTGTAGCTGGTGTGGTTGAGCAGGCCGGTGAGGCTGTCGCGCACCATCAGGGCGCGCAGGGAACGGTAGCGAATCACGCGGCTACGCACCGCCGAAATCAGATGTTCGGGTTGAATCGGCTTGTGCAGGAATTCGTCGCCGCCGAGGCTCATTGCCTCGCGCTGGCGGCCGATATCGCTTTCCGCCGACAAGAACACGATCGGGATGGAGAGATAGGCGTCCTGCTGGCGGATTACCTTGGCGATTTCCTGGCCGGTCGCCCCCGGCATGTTCATGTCCAGCAGGATCAGTTCGGGCGGCTGCTCGTACAGCGCTTCCAGCGTCTTGAGCGGGTCGGTGACGACCTGGCAGACGAAGCCGGCTTCGCCGAGATGGGCGGCATAAAAAGCAGACAATGAAGGCGAGTCGTCGACGATCAGCACCTTGCCGGCTTCGGCCTGCGCTGGTGCCGTCAGACGATCCAGCGTATCGAGCAGCGACGTGGTGTCGAGCGGACGTGTGAAATACGCTTGGCAGCCCATGCGCACTGCGGCGAGGCGGGCTTCGATATCGCTTCGGTCCGACATGCAGGCGACGGGAATCCGTTGTGCCAGTTCGGACAATCGTTCCTTCTGGTTCGATGTCTGCGCGCAGGCCTCGGCGCAATCGACCAGGATGCCGGTCGGGATTTGCGCCGCGACCTGGCTGATGAGCTGCTCCGGCGTATCGATCAACTGCGTTTCATAACCGTAATAGCCGAGCTGACGTGCGGCTTCCTGCATATCCTGGCTTTGCGCAGGCCACAGATAGAGCAGTTTGGTCGTGTGGGTTGCAGCTGACGCATGTTGCATTGCGGGGATCCCGTCGATCTATATCCAAAGCTATATCGGCTGGCTGGCGGCAGACTTGAGCCGCCGGCCAATTCTTTAACCTTTAACTGTTGATGCGTTCGAGCAATTCCTGGATACGCTCAGGTCGTCCGGCGCGCAGCAGCTTTTTCACCAGCGGCACCAGTTCGCCGACATGGCTGCGCATGACCTGCTGCTTGACCGCCAGAACATGCGCCGGGTGCATCGAGAAATTGGTCAGGCCCATGCCCAGCAGGAGACGGGTCAGGCGCGGGTCGCCGGCCATTTCGCCGCACACCGAAACCGACTTGCCCATTCTTTGCCCGACCTTGAGCGTGTGGTCGATGAGGCCCAGCACGGCAGGATGCAGCGGGTCGTACAGATGCGCCACGGCATCGTCGGTACGGTCGATGGCGAGGGTGTATTGAATGAGATCGTTGGTGCCCAGCGACAGGAAATCCAGTTTGCGCGCGAACCACTCGGCGGCCAGCGCGGCGGCGGGGACTTCGATCATGCCGCCGATCTGGGTTTCGGCATCGAACGGAATGTCTTCCATGCGCAGGCTGCCGCGCGCCGCGCCGATCAGCGCCAGGGCCTGGTCGAGTTCGGTCAGGCTGGCCAGCATCGGCAGCAGAATCTGCACCTTGCCGTAATGACTGGCGCGGTACAGCGCACGGATCTGGGTGATGAAGATCTGCGGCTCGGCGATGCACAGGCGGATCGCGCGCAAGCCCAGAGCCGGGTTGACGCTGGTGTCGTTCATCCAGCGCACCGATTTGTCCGCGCCGACGTCGAGTGTGCGGATCACCACCGGGCGTCCCGCCATGCCTACGGTCACCGCGCGATAGGCCTCGAACTGCTCTTCCTCGCCGGGCAAATCGTCGCGATTCAGGAACAGGAACTCGCTGCGGAACAGGCCGATGCCGGCGGCGTTTTCGCCCAGCGCCTGACTGACATCGGTCGGTAAATCGATGTTCGCCATCAACGCCACCTGGGCTCCATCCAGCGTGGTCGACGGGCTGGTCTTCAGGCGGCGCAGTTTTTTCTGTTCCAGCAGCCACTGATTCCGGCGCAGGCGATATTCATCCAGGATGGCCCCGTCGGGATCGACGATGACGACGCCGGCGACGCCGTCGACGATCAGCCAGTCGCCTTCGCGGATCAGGGCGCGCGCGTTGTGCAACGCCATCGCTGAGGGCAGGTTCAGGCTGCGCGCGAGGATCGCCGTGTGCGAAGTGGCGCCGCCCAGATCGGTGATGAAGCCGGCGAAGGCATGCCGCTTGAACAGCACCATGTCGCTTGGCGAAAGATCGTGCGCGACCAGAATACTGTCGCCCTCGTCGACTTCCTTCAGCGGCGCGTGGCCGGGATGGCCCATCAGCGATTTGAGGACTTTGTCCGCCACCTGGCGCACGTCGTGGCGGCGCTCGCGCAGGTAGTCGTCCTCGATCGATTCGAACTGTGCAATCAATGCCTCGGTCTGCTGCGCCAGTGCCCATTCGGCATTGCAGCCTTCTTCGCGGATACGCCGCTTCGGTGCTTGCGACAGCATCGAATCGGACAGGATCAAGGCGTGTACTTCGATGAACGCGGTCAGTTCGGTTGGCGCGCCGCCCGGGATGTGCGTCTGCAAGGCGAGAAGTTCGGCATGCACGCTTTCCACCGCTGCGGTGAAGCGGGCGACTTCCGCTTCGACATATTCCGGCTCCAGCAAATAGTGCGGCGCTTCCAGACGCGCATGCGAATAAAGCTGGGCGCGTCCGATGGCGTAACCGCCGGAGACGCCGATACCGTGCAGGGCAAGCGTCATTCGCCCTCTCCAAACTTGTCCTCGATCAGGGCAACCAGGGCGTTCATCGCAGCTTCTTCGTCAGAGCCGATGGTTTCGAGCTTGATCCGGGCGCCGCGTGCCGCCGCCAGCATCATGACGCCCATGATGCTTTTGCCATTGATGCGGCGGCCGTTGCGTGACAGCCAGACTTCCGATTGAAACTGTGCCGCCGTTTGCGTCAGCTTGGCTGAAGCGCGCGCATGCAGGCCCAGCTTGTTGGTGATTTCGATATCGCGTTCAGCCATGGGAATTAGCCAAAAATGGCTCCGAATGGATGTTGAAAATACCGGCCTGGCCGCCGGAAACCGCTTTTTCCAGCAGCTTGGCCATACCTTGATCGCGGTAGGTCAGTGCCTTCAGCAACATCGGCAGATTGACCCCGGCGACGGCTTCGACGCGATCGGACTCGATCACCTTGCACACGGTATTGCATGGCGTGGCGCCATAGACGTCGGTCAGAATCAGCACACCCTGGCCCTGATCCAGTTCGGCCAGTTTGGCGCGGGCGCGCGCCAGCATGTCGGCAGGATCGTCGCAGGCCGACAGATCCAGGTTTTCCAGCGCAGCGGGACGCTGGCCGAGGACGAAGGTTGCGCACTGAATAAGGCTGTCGCCGAGATTGCCGTGGGCGACGATGAGTAAGGCGATCATGGTGCGGGATGAAGTCGATACCAAGGAAAGTTCGGGGCATTTTACGCCGCCCTTCCGTGCTGCGATGCTGCCCTGCAGCAATCGCATATCCCTTTGATAGATAAGGTCGAATTTGTTTCGGGCCCGCTCGAAAGGTAGAATCGACCGCCCCCCGCCTCCGAGTTTTTTCATGTCTGCCCAGCGCATCCGCGAAATCCCCTACAACTACACGTCGTTCTCCGACCGCGAGATCGTCATTCGCCTGTTGGGGGCAGAAGGCTGGGGGCTGGTCGAAGAACTGCGCGGCGAGCGCAAGACCGGCCGTTCCGCGCGCATGTTGTTCGAGGTGCTCGGCGATATCTGGGTGGTCACGCGAAATCCGTATCTGGAAGACGACCTGCTCGCCAATCCGGATCGGCGCGCCTTGCTGATCCAGGCATTGCGGCATCGGTTGAGTGAAATAGACAAACGCCGCCAGGGCAACGAGCGGGTCGGCAAACTCATGGTGTTGTCGTCTGGCGCGGTCGATGCGTTCGAGGCGGGATTCGTGCATACCGAACGCCTGCGCCGCGACATCCTGCACAAGCTTCTGCCGCACACCCGCAAGGACAACATCGCTTTCGACGGCATGGCGCGCGTCTCGCACGTCACCGATGCGACCGACTGGCGCGTCGAATATCCGTTCGTCGTGCTCAATCCGGACACCGAACAGGAAATCCCGGCGCTGGTCGCCGGTTGCATCGCCCTCGGCCTCACCGTGATTCCGCGCGGCGGCGGCACCGGCTATACCGGCGGTGCGATTCCGCTGACCCGCATGTCGGCGGTGATCAATACAGAAAAGCTCGACCGGATGAGCGCGATCGAAGCGCGCGTGCTGCCCGGCCATACCGAGCCGACGCCGGTCGTCGTCTGCGGCGCCGGCGTGGTGACGCGGCGGGTGATGGAAGCGGCGGAAGCGCGCGGACTCGCCTTTGCGGTCGATCCGACCAGCGCCGATGCGTCCTGCATCGGCGGCAACGTGGCGATGAATGCCGGCGGCAAGAAGGCAGTGTTGTGGGGCACCGCGCTGGACAATCTGGTGTCGTGGAAGATGGTGACGCCGGACGCCGACTGGCTGGAAGTCACCCGGCTCGACCACAACCTGTCGAAGATTCATGACGTCGAAACGGTGCGCTTCGAATTGCGCCGTTTCCAGGCCGACGGCAAACCGAAGGGCGCGGCGGAAATTCTCGCCATTCCCGGCCGCGCGTTCCGCAAGCAGGGGCTGGGCAAGGATGTCACCGACAAATTCCTGGCCGGCCTGCCCGGCATCCAGAAGGAAGGCTGCGACGGCCTGATCACGCAGGCGACTTTCGTGCTGCATCGCATGCCACCGCACATCCGCACGGTCTGCATGGAATTCTTCGGCCCGGTCGGCGAAGCGGTGCCGGCCATCGTGGAAGTGAAAAATCACATGGATACCTGCCCGGGCGGCGTCGTCATGGCCGGCCTGGAACACATGGACGCGCGCTACATCAAGGCGGTGGGCTATGCCACCAAGGCGGAACGCACCGGCCGCCCGAACATGGTGTTGCTGGCCGACCTGGCCGGCGACGACGCCGCCAGCGCCGATGCCGCCGCGGCGCATATCGTCGAACTGGCGCGCGCGCGCGGCGGCGAAGGCTTCATCGCCAGCAGCGCCGAAGCGCGCAAGAAATTCTGGCTGGACCGTTCGCGCACCGCCGCCATCGCCAAGCACACCAACGCCTTCAAGGTGAACGAGGACGTGGTGATTCCGTTGCCTCGTCTGGGCGATTATTCCGACGGTGTCGAGCGCATCAACATCGAGTTGTCGATCGGCAACAAGCTGGCCTTGCTGGATACCCTGGCCGACTTCGTCAAAGGCCCCTTGCCGTTGACCGAGGACGAGGAGGGCGTCGCCGATCCGGTGTTGACCGAGGCGCGGCGGGAGCGCGCCATCGCGCTGTTCGCCGAGGTGCGCGCACGCTGGCAAGGTTATTTGGACGATCTCGATGCGCCGCTGCCGCCCAATCTGTGCGATGTGCGCGAGCATGCGCCGCTGACGGAAAACAGGAGCGTGTTCCGCGCGCTGCAGGATCACAGCCTGCGCGTGTCCTGGAAGCGCGAAGTGCGCGCCGAACTGCGCCAGATCTTCACCGGCCGCGAATACGAGCCGGTGCTGGCCGAGTGCGACGCGATCCACAAGCGCGTGCTGAAAGGCCGCGTCTTCGTCGCGCTGCACATGCATGCCGGCGACGGCAACGTGCATACCAACATCCCGGTCAATTCCGACGACTACGCCATGCTGCAGGCGGCGAATCAGGCTGTCGCGCGCATCATGCATCTGGCGCAGGATCTGGGCGGCGTCATTTCAGGCGAACACGGCATCGGCATCACCAAGCTGGAATTCCTGTCCGACCTGGCACTGTCCGAATTTGCTGCCTACAAGAAGCAGGTCGATCCAGACGGCCACTTCAACCAGGGCAAGCTGCTCAAGGGCGCCGACTTGGCCAATGCCTACACGCCGTCGTTCGGCCTGCTGGAACTCGAATCGCTGATCATGGAGCAGTCGGAAATCGGCGCCATCGCCGATTCGATCAAGGACTGCCTGCGCTGCGGCAAATGCAAGCCGGTGTGCAACACGCACGTGCCGCGCGCCAACCTGCTGTACAGCCCGCGCAACAAGATCCTGGCCACCTCGCTGCTGATCGAGGCTTTCCTGTATGAGGAACAGACCCGGCGCGGCGTCAGCCTGAAGCACTTCGACGAGTTCGACGATGTCGCCGACCATTGCACGGTCTGCCACAAATGCGTCAATCCGTGTCCGGTCGATATCGACTTCGGCGACGTCACCGTGGCGATGCGCAACTTCCTCGCCGCCGCCGGCAAGAAGAAGAGCGCGCCGGCCACCAAACTGGCCATGGCCTTCCTCAACAGCACCGATCAGGACGCCATCCGCATCCTGCGCAAGGGCGCCATCGAATGGGGCTATATCGGCCAGCGCGTCGGCGCCGCGGTGATGCGCACGCTGCCGGTCGTGCGCGAAGCGATGCGGCAGCCGCCGGCCACTGTCGGCAAACCGAATGCGGTGACCCAGGTCATTCATTTCTTCAACCGCTCCCTACCAGGCAACCTGCCCAACAAGACCGCGCGCGCCTTGCTCGGTTTGAACGATCCCAAGGTGGTGCCGGTGCTGCGCGATGCCGCCAAGGTGACGGACGAATCGGACGCGGTGTTCTATTTCCCCGGCTGCGGTTCGGAACGGTTGTTCTCGCAAGTCGGCCTGGCGACGCTGGCCTGGCTGTACGAACTGGGCGCGCAAACCGTGCTGCCGCCGACCTATCTATGCTGCGGCTATCCGCAGACCGCTACCGGCGACCGGCCCAAGGGCGACGCCATCACCACCAGCAACCGCGTGCTGTTCCACCGCATCGCCAACACGCTGAATTACCTCGACATCAAGACTGTGCTGGTGTCCTGCGGCACCTGCCTGGACCAGTTGATGGAATACCAGTTCGACAAGATTTTCCCCGGCTGCCGGATCATGGACATCCATGAATACATGATGGAAAAGGGCGTCAAACTGGAAACCGTCGGCGGCGTGAAGTACATGTACCACGACCCCTGCCACACGCCGATCAAACAGCACAACCCGATCAACACGGTCAAAACCCTGATGGGTTCCGACGTGAAACTGTCCGAACGCTGCTGCGGCGAAGCCGGCACCTTCGCCGCCAGCCGGCCGGACATCGCTACCCAGGTGCGTTTCCGCAAGGCCGAGGAAATCGACCGTGTCGCCGCCGGTCTGCGCGCGCCGGAGGTTGAAACGGTGAAAGTGCTCACTTCCTGCCCGTCCTGCCTGCAAGGCCTCCTGCGCTACAGCGAAGACAGCAAGGTCGAAGCCGATTACATCGTGGTCGAACTGGCCAAACTGAAACTGGGCGAGAACTGGATGGCGGAGTTTGTTGCCAAGGCGAATGCTGGCGGGATTGAGAAAGTGTTGTTGTAGGGATGCTGAGATGGAACAACAGCCCAGTGAATCCGACGCGACCTACCAGGATATTCTCGACCTGCCGGAAACGCTGATCGGTGAGATCATCAATTGGCGGCTGGTCACGCGCCCAAGAATGGCAGAGAAGGCTCTGTTTGCAAAAGAACAATTAGGTGGTGTGCTTGCGAACCACTTTGGTCACATCGCATCCCCTCAAACCAGTATTGCCGGTGAGCCATACATCCTACGCAGGCTGTGTAGGGTGCAATAATCAACGGCGCACCCTACGCGGGTTGGCTGCTGGTCGCCGCGCTGAAGGATGACGAAGGTATCGTTGCCGCCGTTCGATGCGATCAGCTTTTCCCTGGGGGGATTGTGGGTGGACTGAACCGAACTTGGTTGGACCACAAACAAAAAAACGGCGACTTCGGTCGCCGTTTTTGTTGCTGCCGGAAAATGCTCAGACCTTGCGGCGGCGAGCAAACAAGAGACCGGACAAACCCAGTCCCAACAGGGCAAGCGAGGCAGGCTCCGGAACGTTGGTATTGGTCCCGCCTTGAGCGGCAACGAACTGGAGTTCGTTGATCCGAAGTTGCAGCGGGTTGCCGCCGGAATGGAAGTAAGAGCTGGTTTGTCCGCCCAGCAGGTAGTAACCCGCGCCAAAATCAGCCCCCGCCAGGATGGTGCCGGATTGTCCGGTAATCATCGCGGTCAATCCGCCGCCGGTAACCGCATCGTGCGAGAACGAGCTGCCGTTCCAGCTTGTACCTGCACCGGCGAACATGGCGTGCCCAGTGTCGACGGCGTTACCCACTGAGCTATACATGTCTTCGGTAAGCGTCGAACCGAACAACATGCTGTGGGCGCCGTCGCCGGACCAGCCGGCCGCGTTCAGGAACAGTTCGCCGCCACCCATGACGAAGGACTCGAGTGCGCTCCGGTTGGTGTCAACCCATGAGAAAAAACTGCCGCTGTTGCTTGCGCCGCCATCGACGTAAAGCGTGTCATAGCCGGAGAAAGCGGCGCCAAACTGGACACGATCCCAATTGCCCGCGCCAAAAGCGCCGTTCATGGCGTCAACGTTAGACGACACACTCCAAGGCTCGGAAGCACCCGACATGTATCCGATCGGAGCGGCATTGGCCTGGCTGGCGGCGATGAATAACAGAGTGACGAGTAGCGTGCGTTTCATGTGTCGGTTTCCTGGAGGTTGTTGAAAGGGATTTAACATTCCTTTGCCTTAAGCATTATTCGGGCCAGATTATTTTTAATACAAAACAATGACTTGCGTTGAGGTTTAAGACTTGAACGTGGAAATCCCATCATGCTTGTATGGTTTGTTGGCAGGCAGGCGAATTTCAGACTGATTTTTCCGACATCATCATGGCTGCCGGCGCAAGCGTGAATGAAGTCTTGCCCGGGCTGACACAACTTGTGCTGAAAGGAAAAAAATGTCCGAAAACCAATGCCCGCTTTGCCGAACAGACGCCGCAGAAGCGATCTGGTCCGACGATTTTTGCCGTGTGATCTGGGTCGATGACGCCAATTACCCCGGCTTTTGCCGGGTCGTGCTGAATGCCCACATCAAGGAAATGAGCGATTTGCCGCTGGATCGACGCCAACGCCTGATGCAAGTGGTGTTCGCGGTGGAAACCGCAGTGCGGGAGATCGTACAGCCGGACAAGATCAACCTGGCCAGCCTGGGCAACATGGTGCCGCATATGCACTGGCATGTGATTCCGCGCTGGGCGGACGATGTGAATTTTCCCGATGCGATCTGGGCAGCCGCTCGCCGTGTCGCTGCGCCACGCGCCATGCCGGCAGACATCAAACCGCGTCTTGCGGCGCGTCTTCAGGCGTTGTTGTCGTCCCCGGAATAACGCGATCGACCGGGAAGCTGGCCGAAAACGTGCTGCCTTTGCCGACGGTGCTTTCGATGCGCAGTCTGGCCTGATGCCGTTGCAACACGTGTTTGACGATGGCCAGGCCGAGGCCGGTGCCGCCGCTGGCGCGTGAGCGACCCTGGTCGACGCGATAGAAGCGTTCGGTCAGGCGCGGAATGTGTTGCGGCTCGATACCTTCACCGCTGTCCTGTACCGAGAAAACCTGCTCGCCACTGCCCGCCATGCCCCAGGCGATCTTGATGCGTCCGCCGGCCGGGGTATAGCGCACGGCATTGGAAACCAGGTTGGCGAGGGCGCTATACAGTTCCTGTGTGTTGCCGATCAGGCGGGCACGGTTGTTCAACACCAGTTCGACCTGGTGCTTGCCCTGGCTCATCGTTTCCGCTTCGCGCGTCAGGCGTTGCACGAGGGAAACCATATCCACCGTCTCGTCCTTGGTTTCCGGTTCGCTTTCCAGCCGCGCCAGCGTCAACAGATCGTCGACCAGACGGCGGATGCGGTCGGATTGTTCGCGCATCAGCGGGATGTGTTTGCGGAATTGCGTCGGATCGGGTTCCGGCATGTCTTCGAAGGCTTCCAGAAAGCCGACGATGACGGTGATCGGGGTGCGCAGTTCGTGCGAGACGTTGGCGACGAAATCGCGCCGCATGGCTTCGACGCGAGCGATTTCGGTGATGTCGCGCGCCACCAGCATTTTCTGCTGGCGCGGCAGCGGAATCAGCTGCAACGCCAGCGTCTTCTCACGTGCGCCGGGCGAATCGAGGTTCAGCGTCTGCGAGAAATTCTCATGCAGCAGCCACTCGGCAAAGCGGGAATTACGCAGCAGGTAGAGCACGAACTGGCCGACATCGCGGCCAGGCGAGAGTCCGAGCAGGCGTTCGGCGGCATCGTTGAGCCAGACGATGCGATTGCCGTTGTCCAGAATGACGACACCATCGGGCAGATTGCGCGTCGCCTCCAGCATTTGTTCCAGGTCGGCGACGACTTTCTGTTGTTCGCCCTGACGGCCGCGCAACAATTTCTCCAGCCGGTACAGCGCATCGCCCCAGACGCCATCACCCTGCAACGGCGACCGCGTCGGGTCGGACAGCCAATTGGAAAACTTGCGCAGCTGGCGCAGGTGATAGACCAGATAGACGATCAGGCCGCCGGAAAACAGCGCCCAGGCCGTGCCGGCGGGTTGGTCGGAGGAGAACAGCAAGGAAACCAAAGCGATCCCCAGCACGAACATCAGGGGACGCCACCAGAATGCCGGCATGTGCGTGGGCGCGAGCTAGAAGAAAGCGTGGTCGGATTCTACTCGACGCATCATTGCGACGGCTCAGGCCTGGGTGGCGGAAAGGCGGTAGCCGGAGCCGCGCACGGTCTGGATCAGGCGGTCATGGCGGGTGGCTTCCAGCGACGAACGCAGACGGCGGATATGCACGTCGACGGTGCGCTCTTCGACGAAGACATGATCGCCCCAGACCTGATCGAGCAACTGCGAGCGCGAGTAAACCCGCTCCGGGTGCGTCATCAGGAAATGCAGCAGGCGGAATTCGGTCGGACCCAGGTCGAGCGCGATGGAGCTGCCATTGAGTTGGCCATAAACGCGGTGCGACAGCGGATCCAGTTTGAGGCCGTCGATTTCGACGCTGTCCTCGGTCATCTGCGGCGCACGCCGTCGCAGAACCGCCTTGATGCGGGCCATCAACTCACGCGGCGAAAACGGTTTGGTGATGTAGTCGTCGGCGCCGATGTCGAGGCCTTGCACCTTGTCGCGCTCATCCGAACGCGCCGTCAGCATGATGATCGGAATGTTTTTCTGGCGGTTGTCGGCGCGTACCCGGCGGGCGAAATCGATGCCTGACATGCCGGGCAACATCCAGTCGAGCAAGATCAGATCGGGCAAGGCGCCGCGCAGCAGGCTCAAGCCTTCTTCAGCGTCGCCAGCGACGATGACGTCATGGCCGTGCTGACCGAGATTGAATTTGAGGACTTCCTGAATACCGGGTTCGTCTTCGACGATGAGGATGGTGGCTGACATGTGAGCCTCCAGTGAGTGGGGTTGCTCGGCATGTTATGACGCTTTCATGAAGCTTTCGTGACAGCGTAGCCGTTAGCGCTTTAGCGCTTACGGATACGGCGTGCCCCTTGCGGGTACAGCCGTTGGCAAGTAGGCGCGCGCTCCTACGCCTCGGCATCGAGCAGCGGTTTGAACTCGCGTCCGAAGCAGGTGAAGTAGCGTGCAAAGCCTTCGTAATACTCCAGGCGCAGCACCTGGATCGCGACGATGGAGCCTTCCAGCAGCAGGATCAGCGCGTTGCCGAATAGCAGCATGACGATCTGGCCGACATGGTTCATCTCGGCGCTCAAGGTGGCGATCGCCATGGCCAGCGCGACATGGCTGAGCGAGAAAGCGGCGACACGCATGAACGACAGGGTGTTGACGAAATCGTTGAAGACCGATTCCAGCGTGGCCATCAGGCTCAGGAACAAGCGCCCCGGCCACGGCTCGGATTGCTGCGCGCAGTGATGGATCAGCACCAGCAGAAAGCCGCTGCCGGCGACTGCCGCCGCGAAGTCAACGCCCGCGTGTTGCGTGTAAACCAGATAGAACGCCGCGACGCCGCCGAGATAGAGCAGCAGGCCCGCCACCCCGCCGGCATCGAACAGCGCCGCGCGCCAGTTGCGTGCGGCGACGCGGTTGTAAAGCATGATCAGTTGTGTGGCGACCAGGAAGCCGACGCCCCACCAGAGCGCGGCGTGCAGCATGCGCATGGGGTCGGACAGCGGCGCGATCCAGAGCGGTGCGATGACGCCCTCAATGCCGAACACGCTGCCGTACAGCCAGCCGAAGCCGCAGGCGGCGGCGCCGGTGGCCAGCAACAGCGGGCGATATCGTTTCGCCGCACCGCGCAGAAACAAGGCGGCGAACGCAATCGCCAGGCCATGTCCGACATCGCCGAACATCATGCCGAACATGGCGGTGAACGACAGCATGAAGAACAGGGTCGGATCGAAATCGCCGTAGCACGGCACGCCGTAGCCGCGCACCAGTTCGGCAAACGGCCCCAGCCAGGTCGGGTAGTGCATGGCGGAGGGCACCGATTCGCGCTCGCCGGGTTGCGGCGGTCGTGTGTCCAGGCGATAGGCGCGGCTGAGCGCTTTGGCCAGTTGCGTTTCCAGGCGGCGCAGATTGCGCTGCGGAATCCAGCCGCGGATCAGCAATTTGCCGCCGGCTTCGGCCACCGTTTCGCCGATCAGTCGGGCATAAGGCTCCGCCAGTTCGACCGATTTGAGCGCATGTGCGAGCCGATCCTCGATGCCCGCGAAGGTATGGCGATGCGTTTGTTCCAGGTTGTCGACGCCTTGCGTGATGCGTTTGCACAGGTTCTTCAGCTCGCTTTCGACTTCCTGCGGCCGCCCGGAAAATTCCGCCGGCAAATGGATCTCGCGCCAGCCGTGTTTTTCCAGCAGGGCGCGCGACAGCAAACAGCGCAGTTGCGGACACACCACCACCAGATAAGCCCGCCCGGCCTGGCGACCGAACAACTCGACGATGCCGCCGACCTGCGCCAGATCCTCGCTCAGGGCGGGCAGCGCGGATTCCGCGACGCTGCCGAGCAAGGTCTGGATGAAGCGTTTCGGCCGCGCCAACTGGGCCAGATCGAGATCCAGCGTCTTGAACGGCGTCAGTTCTTCGAGTAGCGCGGCTTCGTGGCGTTGTTCGCGTTCGAACTGTTCGCGCTTGCCGCGACAGGTGTCGGTGACCTGCAGCAACTCGTCCAGCCAGGCGTCGATCTCATGCAGCTGAGCCAGCGTCGGCGGTTCGCTCGGCGCCGCGGCGGGCTGCGGCAAACCCTGGTAATGGGCGGCCAGTCGCGTCAGTTTGGCGCGCGCCTGCGCGGTTGCATCGTGGTAACGCTGGCCGTCGCTGTTGGCCGGGTTGTAGCTGCCCAGCACGCTGTGTTCGGGCGTGAAGACGCCGTACTTCGCCAATAAATAGGCGGCGCGCGGCGCTTCCGGCTCGTCGATTTCGAGCGTGACATGCAGCATTTTCTGGGTCATGCGGCGATCTCGGTGAGGGTCCCTCGGCGCAGTTTGCGATTAGCCTGGCGCGAAATACACTGCCGCATCAAGCATAGCCGCACGAAAGCGAACCCCGATGGACATCTTCAACCGATTCTCGCTCGAAGCCGCGCGCCGGCTGCCACATTTGCCGGCGGAACATCCCTGCGCCCGCGTGCATGGCCATTCCTTCCAGATCGAGGTGCATGTCGCCGGGCCGCTAGACCCGAAACTGGGCTGGGTGGTCGATTTCGCCGACATTCAGCGCGCCTGGCAGCCGATCCACGCCAATCTCGATCATCGCTATTTGAACGAAGTGGCGGGACTGGAAAACCCGACCAGCGAACTGCTCGCCGTCTGGCTCTGGCAACGGCTGCAACCGGCGCTGCCGGGCCTGAGCAAGATCGTGGTGATGGAGACGGCGACCTCGGGTTGCAGCTACAGCGGCGGCATTTGAACAGGGTGCAGCACGCTCTGGATTGAGGCTGCGCGCACCGCCGTGGTGCGGTTGTATGCGTTTGGCATCCGCGACGATTCTGCCTCTCGCCAGCAGGGGCGCCGGTTCGCGGGAATTCATGGCGATTGGCATCAACCTTGCTCAGTATCGAGCGGACTTGTGTCTCCTCCACAACAAGAACTGGTTGGTCTCCTGCTTCTGCGCCACGCACCCCCCTTGCGTGGCGTTGTTTTTTCGGCTGCGGGTTTGGCTTGAGTGTCTGGCCTGATTTCTTGCTGAACAGGTCATGTTTTCCACAGGAGTTTGCCCGCCATGAGCATTCGCGTCGCCATCCGCCACAAGACCCATTACCGCTACGACAAGTCGGTCGCTCTTGGCCCGCACATCCTGCGCCTGCGTCCCGCCGCGCACAGCCGCACGCCTATCCTGGCTTATTCGCTGCGCATCCTGCCGGAAAAGCACTTCATCAACTGGCAGCAGGACCCGTTCGGCAACTATCTGGCGCGCCTGGTCTTCCCGGACAAGACCACGCATTTCGATATCGAGGTGGAGGTGATCGCGGACATGACCGTGATCAACCCGTTCGACTTCTTCCTGGAGGAATACGCCACCAAATATCCGTTCGCATACGACGCGCAACTGGCCAAGGAACTGGTGCCGTATTGCGAGTTGACGGAATCCGGCCCGCTGCTGCTGGCCTGGTTGCAGGAAGTGGATTGCACGCCGCGTTCGACGCAGGACTTCCTGGTCGAGCTCAATCAGCTGGTCTGGCAAGCGCTGAAATACAACATCCGCATGGAACCCGGCGTGCAGACCTGCGAGGAAACGCTGCAACTGGCCTGCGGTTCCTGCCGCGACAGCGCCTGGCTGCTGGTGCAGATCCTGCGTCACCTCGGCTTCGCCGCCCGCTTCGTGTCCGGCTATCTGGTGCAGCTCAGCGCCGATGTGAAATCGCTCGATGGCCCGTCCGGCCCGGAGGCGGACTTCACCGATCTGCACGCCTGGGCCGAGGTCTACGTGCCGGGTGCCGGCTGGATCGGTCTCGACCCGACCTCCGGCCTGTTCGCCGGCGAAAACCATATTCCGCTCGCCTGCACACCGGACCCGGTCAGCGCCGCACCGGTGACCGGCGCGATGGACAAGTGCGAGGTCAGCTTCAGCTTCGACAACAGCGTCGTGCGCATCCACGAAGACCCGCGCGTGACCAAGCCGTATCGCAACGACCAATGGCTCGCCATCGATGCGCTCGGCCGCGCCGTCGACGCGAAACTGGACGAATTCGACGTGCGCCTGACCATGGGCGGCGAGCCGACTTTCGTCTCCATTGACGACATGGAATCGGCGCAGTGGAACAGCGCCGCGTTGGGGCCGCACAAGCTGGAACGCGCGCAGGATTTGTGGCAACGCCTGAGCGAACGCTACGCGCCGAACGGCCTGCGTTTCTCCGGCCAGGGCAAGTGGTATCCCGGCGAGCCGCTGCCGCGCTGGGCGCTGGGCATCTTCTGGCGCAGCGATGGCGTGGCGTTGTGGAAGAACCCGACGTTGCTGGCCGACGAAGGCAAGGATTACGGCCACACCGCCGCCCAGGCGGCCGCCTTCATCGCCCAACTGGCGCACCAGCTCGGCCTGCCGGCGGCTCACGCGCAACCCGGCTTCGAGGACGCGCTGTATTACCTGTTGAAGGAAGCGGAAGTCCCGGCCAACCTGGACCCGGAAAAGTTCGATCTGAACGACCCGTCGGAACGTCGCAGCCTCGCCGCCAAACTATCGCGCGGGCTCGACCAGCCGGTCGGCTACGTGCTGCCGCTGGCCTGGGACGCGGTGAAAAACACCTGGAAAAGCGGCGACTGGAATTTCCGCCGCGGCCGCCTCTATCTGCTGCCGGGCGACTCGCCGATGGGTCTGCGCCTGCCGCTGGACAGCCTGCCCTGGGTGGCCGAGGCGGAGCGCGAACCGACCTGGCCGCTCGACATGTTCGCGCCGCGCGCCGCGCTGCCCGACGACTTCGGCGAGATCAGCCGGCGCTATTCGTCATTCCTGCCGGAGCAGAACCCGCATCCGGAAATCCGGCAGCAAGCGGCGGCCCCTCACCCCAGCCCTCTCCCCAGGGAGGGAGAGGGGGCGAATCGGGTCATCCACACCGCGCTCTGCGTCGAGGCGCGCGGCGGTGTGCTGCGCATCTTCATGCCACCGCTGACCGCGCTGGAGCATTACCTCGAACTCGCCGCCGCGATCGAGGCCATCGCCGCGAAACTGAACACTCCGATCGTCCTGGAAGGCTACGAGCCGCCGCGCGATGCGCGTCTGCAACGTCTGATGGTGACGCCCGACCCGGGCGTCATCGAAGTCAACATCCATCCCGCCGGCAACTGGGCCGACCTCACCGACAACATCCGCGTGCTGTACGAGGAAGCCCGTCTGGCGCGGCTGACCACCGAGAAATTCATGCTCGACGGGCGCCACACCGGCACCGGTGGCGGCAACCATGTCACCCTCGGCGGCGCCACGCCGGCCGACAGCCCGATGCTGCGCCGGCCCGATCTGGTGATGAGCCTGGTCAGCTACTGGCAACACCATCCCGGCCTGTCCTACCTGTTCGCCGGCATGTTCATCGGCCCGACCAGCCAGGCGCCGCGCGTCGACGAGGGGCGCGACGAGAAGCTGTACGAACTGGAAATCGCCTTCCAGCAAATGCCGGCGGGCGAGACCAACCAGCTCTGGCTGGTCGACCGTCTGTTGCGCAACCTGCTGGTCGATCTGACCGGCAACACGCACCGGTCCGAGTTCTCTATCGACAAGTTGTATTCGCCGGACAGCCCGACCGGGCGCCTCGGCCTGGTCGAATTCCGCGGCTTCGAGATGCCGCCGCACTGGCAGATGAGCGCCGCGCAGATCCTGCTGTTGCGCATCCTGGTGGCGCGTTTCTGGGAGAAACCTTACCGGCACAAGCTGGTGCGCTGGGGCACCGAACTGCACGACCGCTTCATGCTGCCGCACCACGTCCGCGCCGACCTGCTCGATGTCGTGCGCGACATTCAGGCCGCCGGCTACCCGTTCCAGGCCGACTGGCTTGATCCGTACATCGAATTCCGCTTCCCGCGCATCGGCACCGTCAAGATCGACGACATCGAAATCGAACTGCGCACCGCCATCGAACCCTGGCACGTGCTGGGCGAGGAACTCAGCAACGTCGGCACCGCCCGCTTCGTCGATTCGTCGGTGGAACGCATCCAGGTGCGGGTGACCGGCCTGACCGACGGCCGCTATGTCGTCGCCTGCAACGGCCGCCGCGTGCCGCTGCGCAATACCGGCCGCCAGGGCGAATACGTCGCCGGCGTGCGTTATCGCGCCTGGCAACCGCCGTCGGCGCTGCATCCCACCATCGGTGTGCACACGCCGCTGGTGATCGACCTGATCGACACCTGGACCGGCAAGGCCGTCGGCGGCTGCGCCTATCACGTCAGCCATCCCGGCGGACGCAGCTACGACGTGTTCCCGGTCAACGCCAATGAAGCCGAGTCGCGCCGCGTCAACCGCTTCCAGGACTGGAACCACACGCCCGGCCCGGTGCCGGTGCCGCCCGACCTGCGCCGTCTCGAACGCTTCGTGCCGGCGGGCGGCGGTTTGCGACCGATGGCGCCGCCGCCGGAAGAGCCGACGCATGAGTATCCGTACACGCTGGATTTGCGGAGGATGCCGGAATAAAGCAAACGCCAGCTATCATGCCCGCTACGCAGGCAGGTTGATTCGTAGGGCGGAAAAGCGAAGCGCCTTCCGCCAATCAGCGTTCATTCGGCGGAAGGCGCTTCGCTTTTCCGCCCTACGCTTAGGCTGGATTTCGAGCGGGATATAAGGAATTGGAGCGAATCATGCAAGTCATCATCGAATCTCGTACCGATATCGCCGCGGGTCGTTTTATCAAGAGTCGCCCGAATCACACCTAAAGCGCCTGCTGGCTGATAACGCATGACTTTCCCCGCCAACCGGCTGCAATCCGCTGCTCCCGACTACCAACCCCTGCCCGATGCCTGGGACGAGATGTGGGACGCCACGTCCGGCGTGCGGCCGCATTGGGGCGATCTGGTGGAAGGTCTGGCCGGGCTGGGCGCGCGCGACTGGTCGGCGCGCGGGCAGCGGATCAAGCGGTTGCTGCGCGAGAACGGCGTCACCTATCACGTCTACAACGACCCACGCGGCTACTCGCGCACCTGGGAGCTGGACCCGATTCCGCTGTTGCTGGATGCGGCCGAATGGCAGCAGATCGAAGCCGGTCTGGAACAGCGCGCGCGCCTGCTCGATTTGGTGCTGCGCGACCTGTATGGCCCGCAAACCCTGCTCAAGCGCGGCCTGCTGCCGCCCGATCTGATCTACGCCCACGCCGGCTATTTGCGTCCGCTGCTCGGCGCGATGCCGGCCGACAAGCGGCAACTGATCTTCTACGCCGCCGATCTGGTGCGCGGGCCGGATGGCCGCATCTGGGTCATGGCCGACCGCACGCAAGCGCCTTCCGGCGCCGGCTATGCGCTGGAAAACCGCAGCGTGATGGCGCGCACTTTCCCGGAATTTCTCGAAGACGCCGCCGTCGCCAAACTGAATCCCTGGCTGGAGTCGGTGCGCAGCGCGCTGGGCGGCCTGGGCAGCGGCGCCGGGCGCGAGAATCCGCAAGTCGTCGTGCTGACGCCGGGACCGGCCAACGAAACCTATTTCGAGCACGCCTATCTGGCGGCGCGACTCGGCTACAACCTGGCGCAGGGCGACGATTTGACCGTGCGCGACGGTCGCGTCTGGCTGAAGTCGGTGCAGGGACTGAAGCCGGTCGATGTGATCCTGCGCCGCGTCGACGAGGAATGGTGCGACCCGCTCGAACTGCGCCAGGACTCGCGCCTGGGCGTGGCCGGACTGGTCGAAGCGGTGCGGCGCGGCAACGTCGCGCTGGCGAACCCGCTCGGCAGCGGCTTGCTGGAGAACCCGGCGCTGATCCCGTTTCTGCCGGTGCTGGCCAAGGCCTTGCTCGGCGAAAAACTGCTGCTGCCCAGTGCCGCGACATGGTGGTGCGGCCAGGCACAGGAACGCGAGCATGTGCTGGCCAATTTGTCGCGTCTGGTGCTGAAGCCGATCCATCGCGGCCAGGCCAGCGAAACCGTGTTCGGTGCCGAACTCGATCGCAAGCAACTGGCTGTCTGGCGTGAGCGCATTCAAGCGCACCCGCATTTTTACGTCGGTCAGGAACCGCTGCTGCCGTCGACCACACCGGCCTTGCACGGCGGCCGTCTGTTGCCGCAGAAGGCGAGCCTGCGCGCGTTCCTGGTCAGCCGCGGCGAAAGCTACGCGACGCTGCCCGGCGGCCTGACGCGCTGTACCAGCGGCAATCGCCTTTCCGCCCAGAGCGGCGCGCTGAACAAAGACACCTGGGTCACGCCGGTCGCCGAACCCAAGCCGCTTATGCCACCGATGTTGCCACCGATGTTGCAGCAAACGATGACGCAGACCGCGCTGCAGGGCGCGCCCAGCATCCGGCAAACGATAGGCCAGCTGCGCGAAAGCGAAATTCTGACCAGCCGGGCGGCGGACAACCTGTTCTGGACCGGCCGCTATCTGGAACGCGCCGAAGCGGTGACGCGCTTGCTGCGCGCGGTGCTGGACGGTCTCTGGGAAGAGGAAACCGCACCCGGCCTGGAGCCGGTGCTGCATGCACTGATGCGGCTGATGGGCTACGTACCGGGCGACTGCGGCTGCACGGATCGTGTCGATCTGGCGACTTGCGTGCGCGAACTCACCACCCAAAGCGAACGCCCCGGAAACCTCGCCCATACCGTGCGCGGCCTGCTCGGCTGCGCCTACGGCACGCGCGAGTACTGGTCGGTGGCGATCTGGCGTCTGCTCGACCGCGTCGAGCGCGATTGGGGGCACGGGGTTGGCAAACTCGCGCGCAAAGCCGGCGGCAGCCACGAACGCATCGACCTCTGGCTTGGCCGTCTGGTCGATGCCCTGGCCGGGCTGGCCGGACTCGCCTCGGAAACCCTGCCGCGCGAGAGCGGCTTCCGCTATTTCGACCTGGGCCGCCGCATCGAACGCGGCCTGACCCAATCGACGCTGCTGGCGCAGACCCTGCAATCGCGCCTGAGCGGCGAGGCGGAACGTGAAAGCCTGTCGCTGGTGCTGCAGAGCGCCGACAGCCTGATCACCTTCCGCCGCCGGTATCGCGCCGAACCGTTCCTGGCCGGCGTGCTGGAACTGCTGTTGTGGGATGCCGACAGCCCGCGCGCATTGATCTACCAGATCCACACCGCGCGCAATCACCTGGCCCAACTGACCCAGGTCGGCCAGCGCTGCAATGCCGAGCGCGCCTTGTTCAGCGCGGAAGAACGCCTCTACGCGGCCGAGGCCAACCTGGAAACCTGGCAGCTCGACAGCAACGCGCGACACACCTTGATCATGACCCTGGGCGAGGTGTCGGGGCAGCTCATCGCCGCCTCCGACGCCATTTCGCATACCTGGTTCACGCATGTGCAGGAGCTGTATGCGCTGCGCCCGTTGCCGCCCAGGATGTAAAAAAATGAGCCGCTTCCGCATCGAACACGTCAACACCTATTACTACGCGCACAGCGTCGGCCTCAACTATGGCGAGGCCCGCCTGCTGCCGCGCGCGGCGGCGGGGCAGCGCGTACTGGAACGTACGCTGGTGATGCATCCGTTCGTCGACGACTACCGCGAGCGCGACGATGCCTTCGGCAACCGCGTGGTCTGGTTCAACCTGCGCCAGCCGCATCAAAGCCTCAGCGTCACCGCCTGCAGTCTGATCGAGCGCGCGCCGCAGATGCTGCCGGCAACCTCGCCCGCCTGGGAGGACGTGGTCGAAACACTGAGCCGGCCGTTGCACGGCGATGTCGACCTGGCGCCGGAATGCGTCGCCGCACGCGAGTTCTGCCTGCCCTCGCCGCATGCGCCGCTGGAAGCCGCCGCCGTCGTATATGTGCGCGCCAGCTTCCCGCCGGGGCGGCCGTTGCTCGATGCCGTCGCCGATCTGGCGGCGCGCATCCATGCCGAATTCGCCTATCGCCCGAACGCCACGCAGATCGACACGCCCATTACCGAAGTGCTGGTCGAACGGCATGGCGTTTGCCAGGATTTCGCGCATCTGGCGCTGTCCGGCCTGCGCGGACTCGGCCTGGCCGCGCGCTATGTCAGCGGCTACCTCGAAACCACGCCGGTGCCGGGCGCGCCGATCCTGCTCGGTGCCGATGCTTCGCACGCCTGGATCGGTGTCTATCTGCCGAATCATGGCTGGTTCGACTTCGATCCCACCAATGGCGCGCCGACCGGCGACGGCCATCTCACCCTGGCCTGGGGCCGCGATTACGCCGACGTGGCGCCGCTGAAAGGCGTCATCTACGGCGGCGGCATGCACCGGCTGGATGTCGGCGTCACCGTGACGCGCATGTTCGATAACTGAGTCATCTTCAATGAAGCCCACCGCAAAGATTTGTATCGTCAAAGCCGGCAGCACCTTTCCGGAAACCATGGCCGCAAGCGGCGACTTCGAGGACTGGCTGATCGCCGGCCTGGGTCTGTCGCACGGCGAAGTGCGCGTGTTCGATGCGCAGCACGCCGATGCATTGCCCGCGCATGGCGAGTGCGCCGGCGTGGTGATCAGCGGCGCGCACGCGATGATTACCGACGAGTTGCCCTGGATGCTGCGCCTGTCCGATTGGACCGCGCGCGTGGTGGCGGCGCAGGTGCCGTTGCTCGGTATCTGCTTCGGCCATCAGATGTTGGCGCGGGCGCTGGGCGGCAAAGTCGATTTCCACCCGCTCGGGCGCGAGATCGGCAGCGTTGCCATCGAACGCCATGCCGCCGCCGTGAGCGACCCGTTGTTCGCCGACATGCCCGCCCATTTCCATGCCCATGCCGTGCATGCCCAGAGCGTGCGCAAGTTGCCGAAAGGCGCCACGCTGCTGGCCGGCAACGCATTCGAGCCGACGCACGCCTTCCGCGTCGGCGGCTGCGCCTGGGGCGTGCAGTTCCATCCGGAATTCAATGCGGCGCGGATGTCGCTCTACCTGGACCATTTCGCGCCCGCCTTGCAGGCCGCCGGCCAGGATGCCGCCAGCATCCGCGCCGGCCTGATCGAAACGCCGGAATCCGCCGGCCTGCTGCGGCGATTCGCCCGCCTGGCGCGGGCCCAGGAATGCGAGTAATGGGTAGGTAAACAACGTATTCATTGATAAGGAATTGTCGGTATTTTTTACGTTGGGTAATGCCGCAGACCGGATCTGTCGTAATTGAATGCAAGAAATCCATACAAAACATGTGGTTATTTTGTGGTCAGGCTTCAGGCATGTTTCATGCTTGTCATGGCGAGTTGATTTTGCCTACTATTTTTTGGAGCCTCCACGCCATGAACGCAGAAAACAATAAAGCTCATCCGATCTCGCGCATTGCGCGCGCGCTGATCAACGGCGGTCTCCTTGCCAGCTGTCTGGCCTATGGCTCCGCAGCCTCGGCCGCCGTTACGATCGAATATGAGTGGTTAGGCGTCTGGACCAATGAGCAGAAAACCGCAATGAACACCGCGGCCTCCTCGTTTTCCAGCCTGTTCGGCAGCCATTTCAGCAACACTGGGACGATCACGCTGGCTGCCACTGCGTACGATGACATTGACACCCCGGTCTTGGCGTCGGCCGGTTCTGAAATTGCCTACGTAGGTAATGGCACGTTTGGCGGCGGCGAAGTTGTCAGAAGCCTATTGCAGGGTGGCGGCGATTTGAACGGGTCGGCAACAGCGGATGGCATGGTCGCAGTGAATTTCGCGTATTTCACTGCGCTGGGTTTGAACGACACAGTTCCGGGTGGTACTTACGATTTCTACAGCACCCTCTTCCACGAGTACACGCACGCACTTGGTTTCGCATCATCCATGAACTATGACGGCCAACCCTACATCGGCAGCAGGCACAGTGGCGGTGGTGAATGGGCGACCTTCGACCGGTTTCTGGTCGATGCGGATGGCTTCAGGGTCGTGAGCGACAGCTATGTACTGCAAGATGATGTTTGGGGAGCGACCAGAGAAGGCGGCTCAGTCATGTACTTCAATGGCGCCAATGCCGTGGCGGCCAACGATGGCTACCTCGTCAACCTCTACAGTCCAGTCGAGTGGGCGCCCGGCAGCAGTATTTCCCACCTCGACGACGAGAGCTCTTACCTCGCGACGATGATGATGGCGTCCAGCACGATTGATGGCCCGAGCGCGCGCAACTTGAGTGCGATCGAGATCGGCATCATGGCCGATCTCGGCTACACCCCCGCCGTGCCCGAGCCCGAAACCTACGCCCTGATGCTCGCGGGCCTGGGTTTGGTCGGCTACATGGCGCGCTGCCGCAAGGCTTGATGACCGCGCAAGCGAAGGTAACGGGATCCCGGCAACGGGATCCCGTTTATTTATTGGGGCGCCGCGTTGCCAAGCCCGCGAAGGGCAGAACGCTACTCGCCGGCCTGCTGCTCGGCGGCTGTCTGACCGGAGCCTGCGCGATGCCCACACAGAAAAGTCTTGCAGTGGACGGGCCGCCACTGACGTTTCGAATCGAAGCGGTCAGCGTACATTTGACGCGCCAGCCTGGCAGCGCCGCTTTTCCTATCCGGCGGGTCAACCTGTCCGGGACCAGCAGCGCCTCGCTCGAACGGGATGGCCAGACTCTTCCGTTCCGCTACGCTCCCAAGGATCTGCTCATCCTGTTGAACGAGTTCTACAAGATTCGCTTCTTCGACTTGCCGACGAACACCACCGCGCGCTATTCGGTTTTCCTGAAAGAGGATGGCAGCGTCGTCACCAGCACCTTGCGTATGGCGGATGCGGCGAGCACACGCGTCTGTTTTGCCGTGGCAACCTATGAGAAGTGCGTTACCTACGCTGGCGAAACCCCTCGCGAACTCGACGACATCGTGCGACGCGTGTTCTCAGATGCCGACAGATTGGTGAAGGCAAACCAGCCCGGGGCGAATTAGTACCCGATTTGCCTGCTACGAGATCCCGCTTGCGTGGCAGGCTGGCCTAAGCAGCCCTGTTTATGCCAGCCGAAAGTCCAACCATTCTCTATGCTTGTGGAGACCCACCACAAAGAGGAGTTTTTCATGACGGCCCAGCTTTCTCCCCTGGCACGCTTCGACAACCTGCTGCTTGCCACCGACGGCAGCGATGTCAGCACCGGCGCGGTGCGCGTCGCCTTGCACATGTCCGGTCGCTGCGGCTCGCATCTCACCGTCATGCACATGGCGCAGACGCTGCCTGATTACGCGATGTTCAATCCGGGCGGCGTGCAACAGGCCGAAGATCAGGGCCGCGCCATCCTGCGCGAAGTCGAGCAACAGGCCGGCACCGCCTGCGTCAATTGCGCGCCGGTGCTGCGCTACGGCGACGAACCGGTGCGCGAAATCGCCGCCCAGGCCGAGGAAAGCCAGGCCGATCTGGTCGTCATGGGCCGCCGCGGCGTGCACTGGCTGGAACGCCTGATGCTGGGCGAAGCCGCCGCGCGCGTAGTCGGCCACGTGCATTGCAGCGTGCTGGTGGTGCCGAAGGAATCCGGCATGTGGGACCAGGGCATCCTGCTCGCGGTGGACGGTTCCCGTTTCGCCGATGCCGCCGCCGTCGCCGCCGGCAACCTGGCCAAACTGTGCGGCCTGCCGGTCACGGTGCTATCGGTCTGCGCCAACGACGATCTCAAATGCGACCTGGTCCAGGCCATGGCCGACCGCGTGCGCGACCTGCTGCGCCGCGACGGCGTCGCCGCCGACAGCGTGGTCAAGGAAGGCAACCCGGCGAAAGCCATCGTCGCAGCGGCAGCGGAAAACGAGTGCGATCTGATCGTGGTCGGCAGCCACGGCCGCACCGGCCTCGACCGCATCCTGATGGGCAGCGTCTCGCAACAGGTCATCGTGCAGGCGAAATGCCCGGTGCTGGTGGCGAAGGCGGTTTGAACGGCTGGCGGATGACCAAACTTAAGGTGGCTAGGCCTCACCGCTCTTGTAGCGGCAGTAGGCTTCCTTGCCGAGCTTGAGAAGTGCATAAAAGCACACGGCTACGAAACCGGCGATGACCGTTCCTGCTACCCCAATGATCGAACCCAGGTACGCCGAGACCACTGCGACAACGGTAGAAGTCGACTTCTTGTCGAGTTCCGAAATGCGTTGCCATAGTTCCTGGTAACGCTTGTCGTCCGTGCAAAGAAAGAGATTCATCTCGCTCTTGACTGCCTGCCAATAGGTCTTCTCCGGGCGCCTGTCTTCGGACTTTCCAGGGGCTCCCGATGCGATGGGATATGGCCCTCCTCTGTACATGAACTGCGCCACGTCATCGGCGTTGTCGACGATCCCGAGCTTCCACGCGATCACTGAAGGCGCTTCGATGATGAGGTCATCGGGGTTAAGTTCCGCAAGCAGCGTTGAACTATCCATGTGGGTTCTCCTTGAGGCTGAACGAAGTGTCCATTGAAATCAATGAACTGAAGAAAACCAACCCCCCGCTATTTCATCTTCGACCGCAGCTGGATCCGTTCGCCTGCGACCATGAAGTTGCCGTGTCCGAGGTGGTGCAGCGTGCGCGGGTGTTTCACGGCGGGGTCGATCCAGGCCTGGACGACTTCGAGCACGAACAGGCAATAGGCCGGCACCAGCGTCGTGTCGGCCACCCGGCATTCGAGATTCGCATAGCACTCCTCGATCAGCGGCGCCGCCACACGCTTGGCCGGCTTTAGCGTCAGCCCGAAGTGCGCGAATTTGTCGATTTCCGCACCCGAGGTATTGCCGCAGCCGGCAACCTTGTCGGCGATGTCCAGAGTGGGGATGTTGATGACGCATTCGCCGGATGCCTGCAGTAGATCGAAGGAATGGTTGCGATTGCTGACGACGCAGCCGACCAGCGGCGGTTCGAATTCGATCATGCTGTGCCAGGACAGCGTCATGACGTTGGGGCCGGTACGCCCGGCGGTGCTGAGCAACACGACTGGTCCCGGCTCAAGCAGGCCGTAGACCTTGGACAGCGGATAAGATTTCTTGGCCACGTCGGTACTCCGCGTTCGCCACGATCCGGAGGGAGCGTGCGATCTAAGCGTAGCGCCCGGATCGGGCTTTGCCATCTCGCGTCATTTCGCCGCCGCGTGCCGTTTGAACGCGGCCAGCAGCGCCAGGTCGTAGCCGATCTTCAATACGCCGCACAGCACCAGCGGCGCGGCGAGCAGGCCGGCGGCGAACAGCGCGCCGCCGAGGGACGGGCTCAGCGCGGCGGCCAGGCTGCGCGGTACGGCGGTGAAACTGGCAGCGGCGGCGCGTTCCGGCGGCGTCACCACGGCCATCACGAAGGCGGCGCGGGTCGGCACATCCATCTGCGACAGGAAGGCGCGCAGCAGCAACAGGCCGAGTGCCAGCGGCAGGCTCGGTGCCAGCGCGGCCAGAATCAGAAAAAGGCTGGCCGGGATGTGGGTGAACACCATGGTGTTGAGCAGGCCGATGCGCTTGGCGACCCAGGGCGCCGCCAGTTGCGAGGCGGCGGTGAGGAGCCCGGCCCAGAAGAAGAAGGCGCCGGCGGCGGCCACCGACAGGCCGAAACGTTCGAACAGCCACAGCGCCAGCAGCGAATTCACCACCAGGCCACCGGCGAAGGCATCGACCGAGAACAACGCCGCCAGTTGCAACACCACGCCGCGCGAAGCTTGCAGCGGCGCCGGCGCCAGCGGCAGGTGCGGCGGCGGTTCCGGCAGACGGCGATAGAGCCACCAGACCGCCAGGCCGGTGAGGCCGTACAGCGCGAACATCAGGCGCAACGCCGTCAAGCGCTCGAATTCCAGCGTCACCAGCCAGTCCGGCACGGCGGCGGCAAGCGCACCGAACGCCGCGCAGAGCGCGCCGGTCAGGCTGTAACGGGCGAACAGACGGGTGCGCGCGTCGCCCTCGGCGGCTTCGGCCAGACGCGCGTGTTCCAGCGGCAGGAAGACGCTGACATCGCCGGAACTCGGGTTCAGCGTGCCGACGAAGGCGATCAGCAACAGCGGCCAGAACGCGGCCAGATTGGCGAACGCCAGGCCGGTCGCGGCCATCAGCACGGCGGCGGCCAGCAGCAAATGGCGATGGTGGAAGCGATGTCCCCAGGCCCCCACCGCCAGCGTCGCTAACGCCGAACCGAGCAGCGTCGCGGTGCTGAGCAGACCGACTTCCCAGGTGCCGAAGCCCAGCGCCAGCAGATACACCGGCAACAGCACGGCGACATAGCCGTCGACGAAGGCGCGCAGCGCGCGGCCCAGCAGCAGCGTGCGGGCTTCGGGAGCGACGTGGGCGGGCAAAATCAACGCGACACGCCGGGTCAGCGGCCGGCTTTCTGCAACGGCGTATCGGCGCACCAGGCATAGAGCGCGTCGTAGATCACCATGCCGTGTGCCAGCATTTCATGGTCGTCCGCGAAGTTCAGCGACAGCCCCTTGGAGATCGCCAGCAGGCCGGCGGCCTCCTTGGCCAGATGCGGCGCGCCGCAGTCCGCGCCGCGCACGATCAGGGCCAGCTTGTGCAGCGCCGGATCGGTCAGGCCGTGCTTGGCGATGAAGGCGTCGAAACTGCACTGGTCGCCGTGATGGCCGTATTCCACGCCGGGGATGTCATACGGCGTGGCGCCGGTTGCCGCCGCCACTTGCAGCACATCGCCGCCCGGCACATAGAGAAACTCCGGCGCGTCGTCGATGAACCGGGCGATCAGCCAGGGGCAGGCGATGCGGTCGATCTTGGGGTGTTCGCGCGTGATCCATTTCATGGCCTGGTCCTCATTTGGCCACCACCGCTCCGCCGGCCGCCTTCCAGCCTTCGATGCCGCCCTCGATGAAGCGCGCCTGCAGGCCTTTGGCTTGCAGCGCATCCACCACGCTGTTGGAGACCGCGCCGCCGCGCACACAATAGAGGACGATGTCCTGGTCACGCGGCAGGGTGTTGGCCCACTCGGCCAGGAGTTCCGGATTCTTCCAGTCAGCGCCCGCCAGCTGTTCGCCGGAGGCGGCGTGGTCGGCGGCGCGGCGCACGTCGAGAATGTACTTTCCGGCCAGTTCGGTCTTCAGGGCCTCGGGAGAGAGGGTGCGATCCATGTTCAGGCTCCAAGAACAAAGGTGTAAACGAGGCCAATGGCCGCGCAGGCGGCAATGACCTTCATGATGTCCTGCTTGTACTTCCACAGGGCGATGAAGGCGGCCAGCGAGATCAGTGCGTAGAACCACTCGAAGCCGCCGGAGAACGGCGCCGCCTCGCTGGCGCGCGGCCAGATTACGTGCCAGCCGAAGAACACCGCCAGGTTCAGGATCACGCCCACCACGGCGGCGGTGATGCCGGTCAAGGGTGCGGTGAACTTGAGGTCGCCATGGGTGGATTCCACCAGCGGCGCGCCGGCCAGAATGAAGACGAAGCTGGGCAGGAAAGTGAAGAAGGTGGCCACCGAGGCGCCGGCGAAGCCGGCCAGGAACAGGGCGTCCGGGCCAAAAATCTCTTTCGTCCAGGCACCGACGAAGCCGACGAAGGACACCACCATGATCAGCGGCCCCGGCGTGGTCTCGCCCAGGGCCAGACCGTCGATCATCTGGGTGCCGGTCAGCCAGCCGTAGGTCTCGACGCCGCCCTGGTAGACATAGGGCAGCACCGCATAGGCGCCGCCGAAGGTGACCAGGGCGGCCTTGGTGAAGAACTCGCCCATGTCCTGCAGCACCGGGTCGCTCAACGTCAGCATGGCCGCGCCCCAGAGCGCCAGGCCCGCCAGCAGCAGCACGGCCAGGTACATGGGCTTGAACTTGGTGTGTTCCGGTGCGGGCGTGTCGTCGTCGATCAAGGCCGGGCCGTAGGTCTTGTTGCTGGCGCCGTGGCCGCCGCCGACCTTGAACAAGTCGGGCCGGACCTTGCCGCCGATGAAGCCGAGGATGCCGGCGCCGAGCACGATGTAGGGAAAGGGAATCTTCAAGGCGAAGATGGCGATGAACGAGGCCGCCGCCATCGCCCACAACAGGTTGTTCTTCAGCGCGCGCGAGCCGATGCGCCAGGCCGCGAACACCACGATGGCCACCACCGCCGGCTTGATGCCGTTGAAGATGCCCTGCACGAAGGTGACGTCGCCGAAGGCCAGGTAGACATAGGTCAGGCCCGCCAGGATGAACAGGGACGGCAGCACGAACAGCGTGCCGGCGACGATGCCGCCCCAGGTGCGGTGCAGCAGCCAGCCGATGTAGATGGCGAGTTGCTGCGCCTCCGGGCCGGGCAGCACCATGCAGTAGTTGAGCGCGTGCAGGAAGCGGCGCTCACCGATCCAGCGGCGTTTCTCCACCAGTTCCTGATGCATGATGGCGATCTGCCCGGCGGGGCCGCCGAAGCTGATGAAACCGAGTTTCAGCCAGTACACGAAGGCTTCCCAGAAAGTCGGATGGGCGGGGCGTTGCAGGTCGTCGGTCAATTTACTTCTCCAAAAAATCAGCTTGCAGCGAACGCGGCATACAGGTCGTCCAGCATCTGGCCGCCTTGCGCGAGCAATTGGTCGTCGTCGTCGATGCGGCTTTTCAGGCCTTTCAGCAGCGCCTCGAAACCGGCTGCCTCGGCGGCCGTGCCGCCGACATCCAGGCTGTGTACGACCGCGCCGAGGCGCTTCAGTGCGGCGTCGTGTTCCAGGTCGAAACTCGCCAGCAGGGTTTCGAAGGTGACGCGGCGGCCGATGTGGGTGAACTGTGCGCCGTCGAAGTCGAAGCCGAGCGCGTCGTCCGGGCAGTCTTCCGGCTGCGCCAGCCAGAGAAAGCGGGCGCCGCGGTCGATGAAGCGGCGGATCAGCCAGGCCGATGCCAGCCGGTCGACCCAGAGATTGCGCCGTGTCGCCCACACCCGGTTCTGGAACTGGTCGGCTTCCAGCCGTTCCGGCTCGCCTGCCGCGAAGCCGGGTTCGCTGGCCAGTTGGCGCTGGCGCGATTCCGCTTCCATGCCGTGCAGCCGGCGTTCCGTTTCGCCGCGCAGGGGGCTGTGAAAGTAGTCGATGGCGACCAGGGTATCGAGATGTTTGCGCGCCAACCGCAGGCCGCGGCGCAGGACGGCATCGTTGGTTTGTAGTTTCAACTCGGCCAGCGTGGCCGCGATGCCGGCGTATTCCGCCGAGCGGTCGAACAGCGCGACGAACTGGCTTTCGTGCTCGGCGGTGCCGGCGAGGTGCAACAACCAGGCCTGGCCGCCGGCGTTGGTCGCGGCTTGGACCTGGGCGGCCAGCGCGGCTTCGAGTTGCGGCTTCTCCGGCAATAGCCAGACGCCATCGCGCAAAGAGGCGGCGCCGAGGCCTTTCAACGCGCGCCAGAAGCGGGTGCGCGCGGTGGCGTTTTCGCTGGGCAGGGCCAGGATGAGCGTGATCCAGTCAGTCATAAGAGCGACAAAATATGAAACATGAGCGACATATTAATCTGGACGACGTGGAAATGGGCGAAAAATGGGCGAAAAAAAGCCCTGGCTAACCAGGGCCTTTTTGCCGACGCGGCGCGCGGGCTTACTCGTTCTCGCCGTAGGAGAAACGGCTATGGCCGTAGCGGATCGCCAGCACGGCCAGGGTCAGCAGCAGGATCGAGGTGGTGACGCCGAGGATGCGGAATTCGTCGAGGTTCTTCATGTCCAGCACCAGATAGCGCGACAACGCGACGATGGCGATGTACACCGGGAAGCGCACCGGCAAGCGGCCGGACTGGAAGTACAGGCCGACCATCGCCAGGATTTCCAGGTACAGGAACAGCAGCAGCAGGTCGCCCAGCGTAACCGTGCCGGCCGTGATCATGATGCCGACTTCATGCACGCCGGCGATGATGGTGGCGATGGTAATGACCGCCAGGCCGAGATACTCGGTGAAGCCGAGCAGGGTGATGGCGTGATGGGTAAATTGGTTTTGGCGCATGATTTTTCCTCCGGTTGCGGCTAACGCAGGGTGCGGGCGATGGCGGCTTCGACCAGCGCCAGGAAATCCGCCTGGTTTTTCACCTGCGCCACTTCCTGCGAAGTTACGGTGTAGCCGTGCGGGCCGGCGATGGCTTCGTAGCGCGGCACGCGCGAGTGGAACAGGCGCGGGAAGACCCAGCGGGTGAAATCGTTCGGTTCCACCTGGGCGACGAATTCGAAACCCTTTTCCGCCATGTAGACCGGCAGGTTCTCGGCCAGGAAAGCGGGGCGGTAATAGAGCGGCTTGGGGTCGCTCTGGGCGCGCCGGATCAGGGTGTTTTCCTCATCCTTGGTGGTGACCTTGATGTACAGAATCAACGTGTGTTCGGCCAGCAGGTCAATCACGGAATCGTCTTCCAGCTCGCACAGGCTGCCGCCGACGTCGTTGACGAAATGGTCGTAGCCGTAGATTTCCTGCGCCTTGCGAATGAACTCCGGCACGTCCTTCATCGCGGCGATTTCCGCGTCGCGGTACATCGCCTGGCGACGGCTGAATTCCGGCAGCGACAGGCCGGTGAAATCGGGGTTGCCGAGCTTGCCGACAAATGACAGCACCGGGCCCAGATCCTGGATCTTGATGTTGTTGCGGATGTTGATCCAGTCGTTGCGCAGCAGCTCGCGCAGGAACGGAACAGCCATCGCCTGCTGCTTGATCAGATCGAGGATCGGCTCGTCCAGGTAGCGCGTGCCGATGCGGTAATCGCCGGAAAAGTGGAACCAGTCGTGGCGGCGCAACAGGCTGGAGATGTAGGTCTTGCCGACGCCGGACATGCCGAGCAAGGTGATTTTCTTGTGTTCCCAGGCGCGGAAGGATGCAGGGCTGAATTTCATCGGAGGCTCAATAAAGGGGGAAATGCAGTAAGTCCGCCAGTGTGCCCGAGTCCGAGCGTCAACGTAAACGTTGCCAAGCGGCATGGCGAGGCAGGAAATCTTGCTTCTTAAATGAGAATGGCTTGCATTTGAGAATGGTTCGCATATAAGATGCCTCCCATGCCCCAAGACCACATCGCCAAACCAGTTACTCAACGTCCACCGCTGCCGGAAGTGGTCAGCGCCGCCGCATTGCTGCGCGACCGGCGCGAACTGGTGATCGAACATGGTGGCGAGCGGTATCGCCTCAGCCTGACCAAGAATGGCAAGTTGATCCTGACCAAATAGATTTCGTAGCACTCACCCAGCCAGCCATCGGGCGATTCCATCGACCCCAGTAGCCAGCCAGAAATGACTAGCAAACTGAATGGAGTCGTCCCATGCGCATTTCCCGCGCCCTGCTGTTGTCGGCGTTGATCGCCAGCCCCGCGTTTTCCGCTGAAACCGCCCAGCCCGCCGCCGCCGATGTCGCCCAGCTTCTGCAAACCTTGCAGGATCGCCTGACCCGGCTGGAAGCCCGCAATGCCGAACTCGAACGGCGTCTGGCCGAGCCGGCCAAGCTGCCCGAGCAGGTCGGTGCGCGCCTGAATGAGGTCGAGAACGAAGTGCTGGCCTTGCGCAAGAAACCCGACCCGCTGGCGAAATTCGACGGCATCAGCGTCGGCGCCAGCCTGACCATGGTGGCGCAGCATGCCCAGGGCGGCGCCGCCGATTCCAGCGAACTCACCGCGCGCGCCGACGTCGAGGTCGAACTGCCGGGTGGTTCCATCGGCCCCGCCGAAGGCAAGATCTTTGCCCATTTCCGCGCCGGCGACGGCGATGGTGTCGCCAACACCGCCTTTGCGACATCGAATGCCACCGCCTTCGGCAACATCAACTCACCGGTGCTGATGCAGGCCTGGTATCAGATGGCGATTCCGGTCGGCGGCGCCGGCGGCAACCTCGGCCAAGTCGAGGTCACCGTCGGCAAGATCGACCCGTTCGGCTTCTTCGACGGCAACACCGTCGCCGACGACGAATCGGAAGGCTTCATGAATCTCGCCTTCGTGCACAACCCGCTGCTCGATGCCGGCGGCGACATCGGCGTCGGCGCACATGGCGCCAGCCCCGGCGTGCGCATGGCTTACGTCAGCGACATCGACGGCGGCAACCATGTCACCACTTCGCTCGGCATCTTCGGTGCCGGCGCCGGCGCGGACTACACCAACTCGTTCAGCAAGCCGCTGACCATTGCCCAGCTCGAATACGCCGGCAAAACCTTGCCCGGCCTGGACGGCGCGTATCGGATCTACGCCTGGAACAACGCCAACACCTTCGATCAGGTCAACGACCTGGACGCCAACGGCGCGTTCGACGATACACCGGAAGAACACCGCGGCTGGGGCGTCTCCATCGATCAGCAGGTCAGCGGCAATGCCACGCTGTTCGCCCGCTACGGCCAGTCCAGCGATGGCACGCTGATGTTCGACCAGGCCTGGACGCTTGGCGCGCAGCTCGCCGGCCCCGGCTGGGGCCGTGAAAACGACCGCATCGGCCTGGCCTACGGCGCACTGAACACCAGCGCCGAATACCGCGCGGCCGCCACTGGCACCGGCAGCGAAAAGATCTACGAACTGTTCTACGCCTGGCAGGCCAACGACAGCCTGCAGCTCACGCCCAGCTACCAGCGCATCGCCAACCCGGCTGGCGCTGGCGGCGGCGATGTCAGCGTCTGGGGCTTGCGCGCCAAGCTGGCGTACTGATCGAAAACCGCTTCCCTTTCACGTCACAGGAGCTCCACATGGACAGCAACACCGCACTCTTCGCCGGCGCGCTCGATCATTTGATGCGCCACGCCCTGACCGGCTGCGAGCACGCTGCGCATCATGCCGCGCAGCTCCTGGACGTGCTGTCGGATCGCACCGACGTGGACAGCGAGACTCGCTGCCTGTGCGGCCGCATGTGCGAACTGCTGGAAACCGGCCATGTGTGATCGCTGCGAATCGAAAAACCTGCTGGCCGGGTTGTTCGCCAAGGCGGGGGTGGTGTCAACTGCGGCGGCTGCGGCCGTGGCAAAGGAAGCGGTGATGTCGCCGGTTCCGGTCAAGCAACCGGCGCCGCGCCGCAAGAAGCTGTGGGAACTCGACGACAAGCAGCATTGCCCGGTGATCGGCTCCTGCCTCGGCCTGGACGAACTGAAGAAGATATCGCGCAAGGGCGGCTTTAACGGCACGCAGATCGATCCGTACCGCCTGCATGTCGAAGCCGTCTCGCTGTCCTGCTCGCGCAACGCCGCCGCCGAAGCCATGCACAAGCTGCTGGAGCGCAAGTACGCGCTGACCATCGCCCGCTTCGACCGTGCCAAAACCGATGCCGAGGTGCTGGCGCTGTGGCGGCAACACCTGGAACGCGGCGAAGTCGCCGGCGCGATGTGGGCCGCGCTGACGCACAAGGCGGCCAGCCGCGACACCCGCAACGTGGTGTACGGCGATGTGCACATGCTGTCGCACCAGGTCGGCGCCGGCCAGGCCGCCGATCTGCGCCGGCTGGAATGGCTGGAACGCCAGCGCAACGAACTGGCCACGGAAAACAGCAACCTGCGGGAAACATTGCGGCGACAGAGCGAACAGATCGGCGCATTGCAACAGGCGCTCGCCGGTGAGCAAGCCCAGAGCGCGCATCTGCAACCGCTGCTGGCACGCGTGCGCGAACTCGAATCCGGCCAGGCGATGATCGCCCTCGGCCGCCAACTGATGCTGGCGCAAGCGCAGGCGGCGCGGGCAAGGGAAGCGGAAGTGCGCATCCAGGCGCTGGAAGAACGGGCCGGCGGCTTGCGTGCCGATAAGGCGCGGCTGCAGCGCGAACGCGAAGAAATTGGCCTGGAACGCGACGCGCTCGAACAACTCTGGACCAGCGAGGCGACCGTCGCTACGCCGCCGACTGAAGCCTGCACTGGCGATTGCATTGCCTGCTCGGGCAGCCTACGCGGCCGTTGCGTGCTCTGCGTCGGCGGCCGCACGCCGCTGTTGCCGCAATACCGGGCGTTGGCCGAACGTCTCGGTGTGCGTCTGATCCACCACGACGGCGGCCGCGAGGAAGCGCTGGCGCGGCTGCCGGACCTGCTCAACGCCTCCGACGCGGTGATCTGTCCGACCGACTGCGTCGGCCACCTGGCCTATTACCAGCTCAAGAAGCACTGCAAACAGAACGGCAAACCCTGCGTGTTGACCCGGAATTCCGGCGTCGCCGGATTCGCCGCCGCACTCACTCGCCTGGCCGAAGGCCGCGCCGACATCCAGAGCCAGACATGAACCCACCTGCTCCCCCGCCCGCCGACGGCAAAACGCCGCCCAGCTACCAGAGCCGCGACCTGTTCCAGGGCGGCAAGGTCGTACTCATCGTGCACGAAGGACGCGAGTACTGGCTGCGCATCACCAACGCCGGCAAGTTGATTTTGACCGCATGAATTCCTCGCGCTCGCGCTGGCCTTTCGAAGCCTGCGCGCTGGCGGCGTCACCGGATCGCGTCTGGGCTGGTGGTCCGCTTGCAGGGGCTGGGCGTCTCGACAACCACTGGATCAGTCTGTAAGTGCGAATTCATTCGCACAATCGACGACCTCCAGGCACAAAAAACGGGGCCGCAGCCCCGTTCTTCATGTTGCTTTCGAACCTCAGCCCTTGATCAGCCGTTTGAAATGGCCGAGCAATTCGCGGTATTCGGCGAAGCGCACCTTGACTGCATTGAAGTTGGGCGCCTTGCCTGGTTCGGCCTTGTCGATGGCTTCATCCAGTTGCTGCACGAAGTGATTCATGCGGCTGTCCAGCATGACCGCGATGATGAAGCCGGCGACCAGCGGTAGCGGCGCCAGGAGCAGCAGAACCAGCATCAGATGCATGCGGGTATCGCCGATCAGTTCGCCGTAGCTGGCGCGGATTTCGATGACGCCGAGCACGTCATCCTTCTTGGCATTGGTATGGCAACTCAGGCATTCCTTGTTGGCCTTCATCGGCAGCAGGAAGCGAGAGCCTTCCGGCGTGGCGGAGTCCAGCCGCCGGCCGGTCTTCATGGCATGTTCGACTTCTGCATCGGCGGCTGCCGCGCGCACGGCGCCGTATTGCTGGCTGACCAATTCGGAACGATGGAAGTCGATCTTCAGCGGTGCGCCAACCACGGAATTCGCCACGCTATCCGCGAAAGCCACGACCTGTTCGCGCTTCCAGCCCTGGTTCATCACTTGATACATGGACGTGTAGGTCACTTTCGCGAGGGATTGCGCATGCAGTGAGGTGGATTGCTGCAGCATCCGGTCGCCGAACCCGGACAGCAGGAAATAAGTGCCTCCCACCAGCAGGAAAGTCACCGCTACCGAAACAGCCAGAACCAGCCGGGAAATGGACAACATGACGCGCTCCTATGTGCGAAAAATCGATACGGTATGCAAGTCTCATATCGGCGCGGTTGTGCATTACTTAAGGATGCGCCGATAGATTCGTCACCCCGGCGAAGACCCGGGGTCCAGCTCCTTGATTCCACAGCATTCCAGCCCGAACCGGCGAAGCCATTTCGTTTCTTTCAGCATTCATGCGCCGATCAATTTCAGTATGTCGCTGTATTTCCGGAAATCTACGTTGATGTAAAAGTCGAAAGCGCTTTTCCAATAATTCTCATAGTATGAATGGCAGATGTATCGACTATTCACAATCAGGAGGTCACGTCATGCCCGAAGAAATCAGTGCCACCACCAAAAAAACCGTCAAGAAAGCCGTCGCTGTCGCAGCGATGGACAAACCGAAGAAGGCCGCTGCGTCTGCAGCCAAAGCGGCAGCAGCCAAGCCGGCCGCGAAGGCCGTAGCGAGTGCGCCGGTGAAAGCCAAGGCCGCGCCCAAGGCAGCCGCCAAACCCGCCGCCAAACCCGCCGCCACCGCCGCTGCAGCAAAAGCCGCGCCCGCCAAAGCACCGGCCACCAGCAAGCCCGCCGCCGAAGCCAAGAAGAAGGCACCCGCCGCCAAGAAACTGGTCGCGAAACCCGCCGCCCCCTCGCCGGAAGAGCGTCAACGCTGGGTCGCCACCGCCGCCTACCATCGCGCCGAAAGACGCGGCTTTGCACCGGGCTACGAAGTGCAGGACTGGCTCGACGCCGAAGAAGAAATCAAGGCGCTGGTCGGCAACGCCTGAGGCATCGTATCGCCGCAACACCCGCAACGGTCTTGGGGCGGCGCAGACCCCGACGCTTGATCAGGTCTGCTGCCGCGCATAACTGAGCGTCAGCATCTCCCATTGATGCCCATCCGGCTCGTTCCAATAGACGATGCTGCGGCCGTGCTGCGTGTCGATCTGGTAATCGACCGGCCCGCGCACACTGCTGCGGAATGGAATCCCCGCCGTCTGGATGCGGCCGAGAATCGCGTCGAAGTCGTCTGGCTCGACGCGAAAACAGTAGTGAATCAGCGGAATCGGCGCGGGCCATTCGTCGAAATCGAAGGTCAAGCCCTCGTTCACGTAAACCGGAACGAACGGCCCCACCCCCGTTGCCGACCACGGCACCCCCAATAGTTCGGCAAGCTGTTTCGCCGCCGCCAGTTTGTCGCGGGCGGGGACCAGGAGATGATCGAGATGAATAGTCATCGTGGGAGGAATGCTTCGTCACCTCGGCACAAGCCGGGGCCCTCGTGGTGACAACTGTCCCGGTGCCGTGATGATGGTGTCGAATCGCTTACTTGGCGGGCTTCATCATGCTGCCCATGTTCTGCTGCATCATCATCTGCATCATGTCCATGCGCTTTTCCATCATCTCCATGCGCTTGGCCATCATGTCGTCCTGGCCGGCTTTGCCCATGCCGCCGCCCATCATGCCCCCCATCATCCCGCCGCCCATCATTCCACCGCCCATCATGCCGGGTTTGCCGCCGGCCATCATCGGACAGGAGCCGTCCGCCATCATGGCTTCCATGTCCTTCATTTGCGCTTCCATCAACTGCTTGCGTTTGTCCGGGTCCTTGCTGGCGCGGATCTCAGTCATGCGTTCGCGCATCGCTTTCGACCGGTCCATCGAGGCAGTGCTGGGCGCGGCGGTTTGTGCCTGGTCGGCGGGGTGGTGGTCGCTGTCCTTGGGCGCGTCGGCGGCCAGCGCCACGGTGGACATCGACATCGCGCCGGCCAGGGCCAGCATTCGGGTGGTCATCAGTATTGCTTTCATGTTCGGCTCCTTGAGTTAAGAAAATTTGCAGGCGGTGACGCGGTGCGCCATGCGCCTGCCCTGCTTTGAAGTGGATGGCACCGTCTGGTTTCATCCCTATCCAAAAACGGGGAATACCCCTCAGTAACGCGCGTAGGTGCGCGTGCTGCCGTCCTGATTCACCAGCAGCACCTCGTAGCGATCCTTGCGCTCGCCCTGTTCCATGCCGGGCGATCCCTTCGGCATGCCAGGTACCACCAAGCCGCGCGCTTTGGGCTTTTCCTTCAACATCCGTTTGATTTCCCGCGCAGGCACATGGCCTTCGATCAGATAGCCGTTTACTTCGGCGGTATGGCAGGAACCGTGGCCGGGCGGCACGCCGAGGCGGTATTTGTGCTCGACCACGTCGTCCGTGTCGTGCGCGCGGACATCGAAGCCGTTGGTCTTCATGTGGTCGATCCAGAGGTTGCAGCATCCGCAGGTCGGACTCTTGTAGACGTCGAGCACCGGACCGGCCGCCACGGCGGCTGATGCGCACAGGCTGGAAAACAGGGCGATAACCAGTTGGGTCTTCATCTCGGCTCCTTGGTTGAATGCGGTTCCAGTATGGCGACGCATACCCACGCCAAGATGACCGGGAGATGACAATGCTGTCAGGCTGACCACCTGCTCAGCTTTCGCGCAGATCCTCCAGCATGCTGGACAGATCGTCGGCATGTTCTTCTTCCATCGCCAGGATGCCTTCCAGCATGCGCCGCGTGGTGACGTCCTTGTCGCCGAGGTACTGGATCATCTCGCCGTAGCTGTCGATGGCGATGCGCTCGGCGATCAGGTTCTCCTTGATCATGTCGATCAGGTTGTCACCCTCGACGTATTCGGCGTGGCTACGCAGCGTGAGGCCTTCCGGGCTGAAGTTCGGCTCGCCCTTCAATTGCACGATGCGCGCGGCGATCAGGTCGGCGTGGCCCTGTTCCTCGTTGGCATGCACGAGGAATTCCGCCGCGACGGCATCGGCGTTGATGCCGGTGGCCATGAAGTAATGGCGCTTGTAGCGCAGGACGCAGACCAGTTCGGTGGCCAGCGCTTCGTTCAGCAGCTTGATGACAGTGGCGCGGTCGGCGCGATAGGCGGCAATCACGGCACCGTCTTCGATGTGTTTGCGGGCGCGTTCGCGCAGGGTCTTGATGTCGCTGAGAAAAGGCTGCGCGGCCTTCGCGCTGCGGGTTTCGCTGCCTGTTGCTGATTGCATCGGGTCCATGCTCGTCTCCTTGCATATCCACATTGGCCGGCCTCAATCGAGGCGGGCAATCGCGACGCCGATCTTCGTGCCTGCTGCGAGTGGGGAGATGGAGCGTCGGGCTTTTCGCAAAGACCGCATGCAACGCCGCGAAGTTCATTGCATCGTGTCAGGTGCAATGCTGCATTTTTAGGCTACGGAAACTCGGATTAACTCCATACGGTTTTGTAGGAGCGCCTTCCAAGGCGCGAATTCCCAAAACTTACCGAACCGCTACCCAAGCAACCGTCTATTCGCTTCAATCCGGCTTGCGATTCGTTTCACGGTGGCTGTTCTGATCGGCAAGCCGCCAGCCAGCTGACCAAATACCGGGCACAGATCAAGCAAGCGCTCGATGGTCGGGTCCGCCCAGGCCGTATCCACACCGCCCTGCTTGGCCAGGCTCAGCAGGTGTTCCCGCGTAATGACCTTGCCGTGCCCGACGATATCCATCTGGTGCGCGCCGCCGGACCCTTCGTTGAAGGTCAAGTCATAGCAGGGGGCCAGCTTCCAATCGCCATCGGCATTCAGCCGATAGGAAAAGTTCTTGGCGTGGTCATCCCGGTTATTGAACAGGACATTGAACACCGCGCGTTCAAATGCCTTGCGAACCTCCCGCTCGTCCCGGGTCAGCATGCGCGTGGCACGCAGAAAGGTCGTGTAGTCGACGGAGGAGGGTAGCCGGAAGTTGGCGTGCAACAGCCCCGCCAGGGTGTGTACCGGCACGCGCTGTCCGGCCTCCCGGTCGAAGCGGGCGATGCCGAAACCGGCGAGCCTGGTATCCAGATCGAAATAGCGGGTGGCGGGCACGTCCAACCCGCACGCCCGGGCCAGCTCTGCGTAAGCATGCTCCACCGCACACGCCTCCTTGTGCTCATCCTGGGCCTGAAACTTCACCAGCCAGGGCGCGCTGTCCGGCAATGGCCCGGTGCTCACCCTACCGGTGCTCGCCACGTAGTTGACCAAGACCTTGGGCGTGGCGCCGTGCGGAGAGCCCCCCGCGATAGCCAGTTCCAGCAAGGCATCGCCGTCGCGACCGGCAATCACGCCGCGCACCTCCTGAGCCAATTCGAGGAGCGCCACATCGTCACGCGCCAGCGACATCTCATCGGCGGGCATAAAGGTGAACGCCCCCATGGCGCGCTGGCCAATAAAGGCCAACCGGTCCAGCGGCAACAGGCTGGCCACGTCCCGTCCCACTTGCCGGAACAGGCGGTCCATAAGCAATAAACCCCAGCCGTCAGGCAGGCAATCCGCCAGAAGACCGGGGAGACGCAGCAGGTGATCAGGAAAACCGCCATACGCTGCAGGCCGCAACTTAAGGTGCCGTGGCGAGAGCTCCAGATTCCGGGCCAGCGCCTCCGGGCCGTACTCGAACAGCAGCTCCCGGCCGTTGTCGGCCAGTGTGCCGAGCCGCCAGTGCTCACCCCAGCCTTCGTAATGGACATACAGGATCTTCAAGCCGTCTTCCGCCGTCTAGGCGCCCGCACTCGATTGACCCGTTGATGACGCCCAACGTTTAGCTTGAGGGGCAGCGACACGGGATCTCTGAGTGCCGACACGGACCTTCGAGGACCGGGATCGGACCTTTTTGGTGCGGCACTGAAGCTCTGCGGTCCGACATCGCATCCATCAGGTGCGGCACCGAGGCTCTGGGCTCCGACGCCGAAGCTTCGAGATCCGGCGCCGCAGCTATTGGCTGCGACACCGCAGCTTCGAGGTCCAACATCGCACCTATCAGGTTCGATGCCGAGGTCCTGAGCTCCGACGCCGTACCTGCGAGGTTCGGCAAAGGCCGCAGCGCCATGGCGGAACCGCGCTCAGGCCTGGGGATTGCTGTTACGCGGCCGGCCGGGGAAGCGCTGGCCCAGGTCATCGGCGATGGCCTGGGCACCGTGGATGCGGGAGCGGGCCGCAACCTTGACGGACTGGTAGTAGCTCAATGCGGCGCCGTATGCCTCGCTGCCGGCGGCCAGCGCGCTGATATCGTGTCTGACCCCATTACACGCTTCCCACCAAGATCACTGGCGGCAAGGTGATGAGCGGTAAGACCAAACGTTGTGCCAACCGCGCAGCCCAAGCTTTGCGGCTTGCGGCGGCGGCATTGCGCACCAGCCAATCGGCACTGGGGGCGTATTTCAGACGCATGTGCTCACGCATGGACAAGCCCAAGGCGGTGACTGCCGCCGCCCACAAACTGGCGCGGCTGACACCGACCAAGGCCAGGAATATTTTGAGGAAAAATATCGCCAGCGGGTCTTGCACAGCTTGTCCGTTCGCGCCGAAAAACTCGGCTTGAAACTCGTCGCCAACGCACAACCCGCATGAATGGCTCATTTGGAATCAATTATTTAGAGGGTGTTTCTTGAGAGCCGCCCACAAGATAGTGTTCATTCTCATGGGCCAAAAAGTACTCGGCGATCTCAGCGAACAAGGAATTTGCTGCTCCACTGAACGCCGAGAATATCTCGGTCGTAACGAAGATGTCTTCGCCCGCCAATGGCAGCCTCACGGCCTGGGTGGTGTATATCTCGGGGAAATCTTGCAAAAGTTCGCGTAGGTCTGGATTTTGAAACAGGTCTGGGCGGATAGCACGCAACTCTGCGGCTGAACTACCTTCTCCGTGCTTCACGGAGTTGGCAAGCAGGCGAAGCTGTTCGATCTTCGGCCAGGCAGAAAGGGTGGATAGATCAAGATTGAAATTCTTGCGGTACCAAGTTGACACCACACCGAGCTTTGTATCGTTTGGTGGTGCCGTCTCGAACGCGCCGTCTCGGCATAGATCAGCCAACTGCTGTTCAAGCAGATGAAACAGCCCAGCGGCAAAGAGGTTCAAGCTCGTTTGACGAATCGCTACCATAGTGTTGTAGAAAACTTGGCCCTTATCTTGTGCTGCTTCTGCCGCGACGCTCATGTCGCCATCGCAGTCCTCTCCCGCAGGTTGTTCACCAAGACGTTTGAATTCGAGAGCAGCGATGGCATTGGCTCTTTCTGACAAATTGGCGAAGACGGGCACAACATCTTCCATCACATATTGGCCAAATGCCTTCAGATATGGAATGGCTGAGTGATGTACTCGGTGGGCCATGTAAAGTCCGGTGACTGGCATACGAGTCAATGGGGCGGCTAACGTGGAGGTCACCGGCCTTGCGCGGCTTTTCGCGCAAGGTCCGTGTGGACCGCAGGGTTATGCGTCGATTTGCGGCTTGAGTTCACTTGATTTTCTTGCCACGGCCAGAGGCAGACTTCTTCTTCGGCGTATCAATTACAGCGAACATTGCAGATCGCCCACCCTTTTCGTTGGCGTCTAGAACTTGCTTCAACAGCGATATCGATTGTGGTCCAGACCCTATCCAGCCCACGCGGGCCAACTGGATGAACTCAGTGTTATTCAAGTAGCGGGGACAGTTGTCATAGCCAACCGACAGGCCATCGCTTGGCCCTTTGGCTTCTGGAAGCGTCAGAAACTCACGCAGATGAAACTCAGACATAGTGATGCCGGGCACAAGACTGTCGTCACGAGCATCGGGGCTGAACTGTTCGCAGAACTTGAAGTAGAAAGGGCCATCATTCAAGCGATAGCTCCAAAGAGTTGTCGGCAGGGGCGGTATTGCAGCGGCGGCAGAGCGGAACGCGCTCATGCGAAACAATTGTTGGTGAATGTTGGATGACGGCGAAACATGGTAAGACCAGCCCGTTCCGCCCTTATCCATTCTTTTGTACTGAAGGAGTAAGAAATTTTCGTAGCAGGTGCTGTAAATAATGAGATCGACTCCTAAGACCGTCTCAATTGGTGTCTGGTCCACCACATAGACGCGCACGGACTTTCCTCCGTCGTCCGAAAACATAGCGGACCTGCTGGGGACGTCTCCCAGCAACAGTCGGAAAATACGCGCATCGTGTTCTAGGAGTGTTCTTTCTTGAATTGGTAGTCCATCGAGAAGATCAAGTATTGAAGAGGCAGTATCGACATGCTCGATATTTAAGCTCTTGAGCACTTTGGGCCGGTCCATTTCAGCGATATCAAGGCTAAGGCCAACTCCGTCGCGCTGCTCATTTAGCCGTTCGACACGATTGGACTCGCCAAGTAGACGGCGCTCCTCAACTCTCAGGGCTATTAGATGATCAATCGCATCTGATGCTTCTGGACGCAACTGACGAAGTTCTGCGACCAGACCATCCCAAGTGGAGTTGTCGGTTCGACTAAGAGTCTCAGGAGTGCATACGACAGTGCCCAAGTCGGAAGTGATCAGTTCACCGTTCTCGATTGGTGGATCGAAGGTGACGATGTTTGACATACGCATCTTTAGCTTGCCCGACCCACCACTACCATGCATTCGTTCCATCATGGCCATGGCGGAGATGGCAAGGGGTTCCTTGCTAAGCACTAACAACACAAGTTCTCTTCGCTCAAATTCCCAGTCGAGAGCAGAGAATGATTCCGCTAAGTCGTTGCCAGAGTAGAGCTTTGCAGCAAGCCACTCGGTTCTCTCCGGCTCAAAGGTAAGAACGAAACCCGAGTACTGGACCGGTTGCTTGAGAGTCTTTTTCTTAGCCATTGCGTTCGAGTATGGGTATTAGCTAGACGAGTGGCGCCACGACGCATAACGACGCTGTAGAAAAACCCCATTCCGCACCGCCCAAGCCCCTCCAGCC